>JAEETJ010000005.1 GCA_016290295.1 Bacteroidales bacterium | reverse complement strand
CACACAATGTGTTCGACACTACTGTATGTGATGCATACGAGTGGCATGGCACGATTTACACCACTTCCGATACCTACACTTACGAGTATACCAATAACAATGGTTGCGCAAGTGTTGATACGCTGCACTTGACCGTCAACTACGGCACACACAATGTGTTCGACACCATAGTATGTGAAGCATACGAGTGGCATGGCACGACCTACACCACCTCCGATACATACACCTACGAGTACACAAATGCTTCTGGTTGCCCAAGTGTTGATACCCTGCATCTGACTGTCAACTACGGCACGCACAATGTTATCGACACAATCGTATGTGAAGCATACGAGTGGCATGGCACGACCTATACCACCTCCGACACTTACACTTACGAGTACACCAATAACAATGGTTGCGCAAGTGTTGACACCTTGCATTTGACTGTCAACTACGGTACGCACAATGTGTTCGACACTACTGTATGTGATGCATACGAGTGGCACGGCACGACCTACACCACCTCCGATACCTACACTTACGAGTACACCAATAACAATGGTTGCGCAAGTGTTGATACGCTGCACTTGACCGTCAACTACGGCACACACAATGTATTTGACACCATAGTATGTGAAGTATACGAGTGGCATGGCACGACCTACACCACTTCCGATACCTACACCTACGAGTACACTAATGCTTCTGGTTGCGCAAGTGTTGATACCCTGCATCTGACTGTCAACTACGGCACGCACAATGTTATCGACACAATTGTATGTGAAGCATACGAGTGGCATGGCACGATCTACACCACCTCCGACACATACACTTACGAGTATACTAATGCTGATGGTTGCGCAAGTGTTGACACCTTGCACCTAACCGTCAACTACGGCACACACAATGTGTTCGACACTACTGTATGTGAGGCTTACGAGTGGCATGGCACGATTTACACCACTTCCGATACCTACACTTACGAGTATACCAATAACAATGGTTGCGCAAGTGTTGATACGCTGCACTTGACCGTCAACTACGGCACACACAATGTATTCGACACCACTGTATGTGAGGCATACGAGTGGCATGGCACGACCTACACCACCTCCGATACCTACACCTACGAGTACACAAATGCTTCTGGTTGCCCAAGTGTTGATACCCTGCATCTGACTGTCAACTACGGCACGCACAATGTTATCGACACAATTGTATGTGAAGCATACGAGTGGCATGGCACGACCTATACCACCTCCGACACTTACACTTACGAGTACACCAATAACAATGGTTGCGCAAGTGTTGACACCTTGCACCTGACCGTCAACTATGGTACACACAATGTGTTCGACACCACCGTATGTGAGGCTTACGAGTGGCATGGCACGACTTACACCACTTCTGATACCTACATTTACGAGTATACCAATAACAATGGTTGCGCAAGTGTTGATACGCTGCACCTGACCGTCAACTACGGTACACACAATGTATTTGACACCATAGTATGTGAAGTATACGAGTGGCATGGCACGACCTACACCACTTCCGATACCTACACCTACGAGTACACAAATGCTTCTGGTTGCGCAAGTGTTGATACCCTGCATCTGACTGTCAATCACAGTACCACAGGTATTGATATGCAGGAGGCTTGCGACAGCTTGTTGTGGATTGATGGTGTGACGTACTATGAGAGTACGTCCGATGTTAATGCACCGACCTTCACGCTGACCAATGCCGCCGGCTGTGACTCGGTTGTGACCTTGAACCTGTCGCTCAACCATTCTGTAACAGTTGATTACTACCTGACCATCAGCGATGATGACCTGCCGTTTACATACGGTGACACCACCTTCCTGCCAGGAACGGTACAGTCTGGAGATTACACCATAGTGCTTGAGACTGCTGACGGTTGCGACAGTGTCGTGACCTTGCACCTGACGGTGACGGGCATCAATGATTACCTGATGAATATGGAGATGAATGTGTATCCGAACCCGACCAACGACAAGGTCAATGTACAGCTGAGTGTGAATAATGCGGTATTGACAACGAAAGCGGAGATCCAGCTGTACGACATGTATGGTAAGTGGCTGAAGACATGGAAGGTTACGGGCGAGACGACCGAGATAGACTTGTCGCCGTATGCTGCCAGTGTCTATTTCATCAAGCTTGTTGACGGCCAGCGCATGATAGGCGTCCGCAAGGTGGTGAAAGAGTAATTTTTTCCAAACTTGTGAACAACAAGTGCTTTTTATTCCGTACGCTGTAGCAATATGGCGTACGGAATTTTATTTGTTTTAAGAAATAATTATCAACAAATTGTTTTTGTATTAAAATTATTTGTATTTTTGCGGCATGAATTTTGAAAAGATTAAATGTTTGTTGATGATGAAAACACTAACAAAAAAAGCAGTAAAGAGAGTACCTTCATGGGATGAGTTGAAAGAAATGTTTAGGGAGACGGACAGGAAGTTTCAGGAAACAGACAGAAAGTTTCAAGAAACGGACAGGAAGTTTCAAGAAACAGACAAAAGATTTCAGGAAACCAACCTTCAAATGCTAGAAACCGAAAGGAAAATGCAGAAAACAGATGAGCAGGTTAAAGAAACTTGCAAAAAACTTTCGGAGTTGGCCAATAGTTTCACATCCCAGACAGGCCATATAATAGAGGGCCTTATGGAGCCATCAGCTATGAGGATGTTTCAGGATAGGGGCTATAACATCAATCGTTGCTGGAAGAACTTCAATAAGTATGTAAAGGATTTGGACAAGAAACTGGAGGTGGACTTGTTGCTGTTGGATGATGAGATTGCGATTATTGTAGAAGTTAAAACAAACTGTACATGCAAAAATATTGACCATTTTGTGGCGCAGATGCAGAACTTTAAGGAAGTATGTCCCGAATATGCCGATAAGAAGATACTGTTGGCGATTGCCGCTATCAATTACGACAGGGAAGCTCTGCAACATGCCCACAAACAGGGCTTGTTCGTCATCCGTGTCTCCAATGACAATGTCTTCACCCTTGATCCTACCGATGGTGATAAGTTATTGACGCTTTGATTCTATATTTTAGAAACTGACAATTTTTCTTGTTAGAATACCTTTTTCTGTTTCGCAGCGAATCATGAAAATACCGCTGTAAGGCAAGGTTAAATTGATAGTTTCGTTGTCGGGAACAAGACTCTGGAGCAATTTGCCGTCAATGCTATATAATTGAACGTTAGTGGGACGCTCCCCATTGAATTGTAAGGTGCAATTGCCATGTGCGGGATTTGGGTAGCATAGAATATTGTGGGCGGCAAAAGTATTTACTCCAGTGGTATCATCAGGAATAACAGGAGGTATCAGTGTGTCAGTCTTGAAACTCACCATAGCCCAGTCTCCGAAAATATCATCCTCACAGGCGCTTCGTACATATACGTCATAATAGGTGTCAGGTTGCAGGTCTGATAAAGTAATATTGGTGTTATTTGTGTTCTGTGAAATACCGTTGCCTTGTGTGAATCCTTGTTCGCCGTATTCAACTTCCCAATGGTCGGGATTTTCATCAAAAGTCCAACTGATGTTGGCAATGATGGTGTCCACATAATCCACGGTCAGTCCGATAACATCAGCGCAAGTGTCAGGTACTGGCGGAATGACAGGTGGCACAAGGGTATCTGTTTTGAGACTGATGAATGACCATTCGCTGGCAAGACTGTCGTTGCATACACTACGCACATATACATCATAGTAGGTGTCTGGCTGTAATGCTGATAGGATAATGCTGTTGTTGATGGTGGTAATCAAGTTGCCGCTTCCGTGTGCAAAACCCTGCACGCCATATTCTGCTTCCCAATGGTCTGGATTGCTGTCATAGTTCCAACTCAGACTGGCAAGGGTGGTATCTACATAATCGATTACAAGATTTGTGACCGCATCGCAGGTATCTTCTACAGGAATCTCAGGTTCCGCAGCCCATAATTGCAAATTGTCCAAGTACAAGGCAGAGCCTTGCTGACGGTTGTTGTTGGCGGAGGAGAATAAGAGTATGGCGATTGTGTCGGGTTCATTATAGCTGTATGCGGGAAGGATTTCGCTTAAGGGACGATACAAAATTTCAAAATTGGTATAGGTTGAAACATCTGTCAATGAGGTAGTATAGCCACCGCCAACCAAATCACGTCGATGCGTGGTGTTGTTGTATTTGGTGCCTAACATCAGGATACCTCCATTGTCACCACTGGTGGCGGAGGTATATTTGTATTGTCCAGTAAGGCGACCAGGTACAAGTCCGTTGAGGGCCACACCACCGTCAATGTAATCATTGATATCGTCATTGGCAAAGGTGGACATCAGCTGTCCTATGCTGGACATGTTAACCATAAGGGTGCTCAAAATGGGCAGCAACTGGTCTAAGTCAATCTCCCCAGTGGATAAAATGGTAGGTATTACCATGCTGGTCAGCTGCGGATCTATGTTTGATGCCGCAAGATTATATACGGTGGAACTGATGATGTCAGAAAGCATAAAAGTCTGCATCTTGAGAGCGTGGCTTCCTTCCGCAACACTTGAGGTCTCATTCGACACCTTCAACAAGGGCAGATTGGTGTTGACATTGACATTTATGCCGTTATAGGTGATGCTTTCATTCACAGGATAGGAGGGATACGACCAATTGGTAGGGTAGGTATAGCTGCTATAAACCTGTAAAGGAAAGAACAAAACCGTGACGCTATAGCCGCTGCCATTCGACCAGTTCTCAAAACTGCTGTTCGGAAGCGGAATGTTGGTCTGGGCAGTCATGTTATGTGATGTCATAAACATAACGGCTATCACTGCAAAAAATGTAAATAATCGTTTCATAATACTTTGTTTTTATTTTTGCCACAAAAATACATGTTTTTTTTAATTCAAAAAATAAAACCAAGTAAAAAAATAAATTCTTATGCTAGTAAGCTGTCAATGAAGGTGCTCAATGTAGGGCGAGATTGGGGGCAAGTGGTCGGCGGCGGCAACTGTTTAAGTGGGCGAGATTGGAGATCTCTTCGCTGCCGCGGGCGTGTGCTGAAGACTGTGATGGGCGAGATTAAAGATCTCTTCGCTGCCGCGGGCGTCCTTGCATCTTCGAACTTCCAGACGCAACCAAGTTGCGTCTTTCTTTTGTTTTTCGCCTCTTCTTGCGTCCGCAAGCGGCCAGCGGTGGCAACCATTTAAATGGGCGAGATTGAAGATCTCTTCGCTGCCGCGGGCATCCTTGCAAGCCAAAAAGCCCTTGCTGCGCAAGATTTTTTTGCTGTTTGCCTCTCGCATGTCCGCAAGCGGCCAGCTGTGGCAACCAACAAGAAAAGCAACGTTAACACGTTGCTTTTTGGCTTGCGGAAAGGGCGAGATTCGAACTCGCGGTAGGGTTACCCCTACGACAGTTTAGCAAACTGTTGGTTTCAGCCACTCACCCACCTTTCCGTTTGGTTCATTTCTGAAATCGGCTGCAAAGATACAACTTTTTTTCATTCCGACAAGCACCCCAAGTCCATCTTTTTTGATTTTTTATTTGCTTCTGATAATCAGTGTTTTGTGTTTTTTATTAACTTTTTTTAATAGATGCCGTTAAGATTAATTGGATTCTACTGCATAAATTATCGTAATTTTGCATGTTAAACTTGAAAATTATGGAATTTACTGTTGCTCAAATTGCCGAAGTCATTTCCGCTACCATCGAGGGTGACGCTCAGGCAAAAATTAAAACCGTTTGCAAAATTGAAGCCGGTTTTGAAGGAGGACTGACTTTCCTGGCCAATCCGAAATACACACATTATATTTATGAAACAAAGGCTACCGCCGCTATAGTCAACAACGATTTTGTGCCCGAAAAGCCTGTTCCCTGCACCTTGCTGCGAGTGGAGAACTCTTATTTCGCCTTCGCTAAATTGTTGGATTTCTACAACCAGATGAAGAAAAACAGCAAAGTGGGCATCTCCAAAATGGCTTGCGTTGCTGAATCCGCTAAAATTGGACAGAATGTCTATATCGGCGAGTTCGCCAGCATCGGCGAGAATGTGGTGGTTGGCGACAATACCAAGATTTTCCCGCATGTGTGCCTCGGCGACAATGTGAAAGTGGGTCATGATACGGTGCTGAACGCTGGTGTGAAAATCTATGCCGAGTGTGTGGTGGGTAACGATTGCATCATCCACGCAGGCACAGTTATCGGTGCCGACGGCTTCGGCTTTGCTGCTCAAAACGGCGAGTTTACCAAGGTGCCGCAAATCGGCAATGTGGTAATCGAGGACAATGTGGAGATTGGTGCCAATACCTGCATCGACCGTGCCACCATGGGTTCAACCATCATTCATAAGAATGCCAAAATTGATAATCTGGTGCAGATTGCCCATAATGTGGAAGTGGGAGAGGGTAGTGCTTTTGCTGCTCAGTCGGGTGTGTCAGGTTCTACCAAAATCGGCAAGCATTGCATTTTTGCCGGTCAGGTGGGCGTCGCTGGCCATATTACCATTGGCGACCAGACCATCGTGGCTGCCCAATCCGGCGTGACGAACTCCCTGCAAGGTGGACAAGCCTACCTCGGTAGTCCCGCCATTCCTATTACCCAGGAACGTCGCCTCATAATCTACCGCAAAAAACTCCCCGAGCTCTTCCAAAAAATTAGCAAATTAGATAATTAGTTAATTAGTAAATTAGTAAATGTGCTAATTATTAATGTGCTAATGTGCTAATTAAACTCCCCTGCGTAGCACTCCCCTTGAGCGAAGCGAGACTCCCCTTGAGCACGAAGTGCGAAACTCCCCCAACTAAACCTATTAACTGAAACCTGTAACCTCATGAAAAACCACACCATCTCCACCCCCGTCAGCCTGTCAGGCCGAGGCCTGCATACTGGGAAAAATGTAACCGTAACTTTTAATCCTGCACCCGAAAATACAGGTGTGCTGTTTCGTCGTATCGATCTGCTGGGACAGCCGATAGTTCACGCCCTCGCCACTAATGTGTTTGACACTTCCCGTGGCACTTCCATCAAAGAGAATGATGCTGAGGTGCGCACCATTGAACATCTGATGGCGGCCCTTGCCGGTCTTCAAATCGACAATGTTATTGTGGATATCGATGCGGAAGAAACACCTATTTTAGACGGTAGTGCCCGCTTTTATGTGGAGGCACTTCAAAAGGCTGGCTATGTGGAGCAGCAGCAGGAAAGAGAGTATTTTGTGGTGAAAGAACCCATGACTTTCTCTATTCCTGAAAAGCAGATAGAATTGCGTGTGGAGCCTTTCGATGGCTTTGAACTGAAGGTGGATGTGGATTATGGAACAGCGGTGTTGGCCACCCAAACAGCTGAACTGAACGACATCACCCGTTTTTATCCGGAGATTTACAATTGCAGGACTTTTGTCTTTCTGCATGAATTGCAATTCTTGATTGCCAATAATCTGGTGAAGGGCGGCGATGTGGACAATGCCATCGTTTTCGTGGCCCAGATGCCGGAGCAGAAAGTCTTGGATCAGCTGAGTGCTTTCTTCAATCGTAAAAATCTGAAAGTTACAGAAAATGGAGTGCTGGACAATGTGGAGTTGCATCATTCCAATGAGCCGGCACGACATAAACTCCTGGATTTGGTCGGAGACCTTTATTTGTTGGGCAAACCTATGAAAGCAAAGATTTATGCCAGCCATCCAGGCCATTTCGCCAATACCGAATTTGCCAAGAAACTGATGTCAAAATAACCGCTAAACGCAATACGCATGGTCACAAGAATCGCACTCACCGGAGGTCCCTGCGCAGGGAAATCAACTATTCTGAAACGTATCAGACAGAAGTTTGAGGAGAAAGGCTATGCGGTCTATTTGCTACCGGAATCCGCCACGCTGTTCATCGAAGCCGGAGCCGACTTTCTGACTAAAGACGCTCATCTATCGTATATTACAGAAGAATCTAAGTTGCAATTCCAGTTGCAGATGGAGGATAGCATGATGCGAATTGCGGAGAATTGCGGCAAGCCCGCCCTGCTGATTTGTGATCGAGGTACCATGGATACTGCCGCCTACATGCCTTCTGAGGTGTGGCAGCATATCAAAGACGATATCGGAATGGATGAACAGCGGTTGCGCAACGAGCGTTATGATGCCGTTTTGCATATTTGTACCGCAGCCAAGGGTGCGGAGGATTTCTATACCCTATATAACAACAAGTGCCGCTCCGAGTCTGTCGAAGTGGCACGCGATGTGGATGACCGCATCTTGGCAGTGTGGCAAGGACACCCTGTTCTGCAAATAATCCAGGCGGAAATTTGCTTCGAGGACAAAATCCAGCATGTGCTGAAAGTATTAGACGAAATCCTCTAATACAAAAAGGGCAAGTCCCAAGACCTGCCCCTTCCTTTTTAGATAATCGAAACCAAATAACTTTCAGTTTTCAGTTTTCAACTTTCCGTTTCTTAGTATTCCATCATTGGTTCCATTTCTTTGGCCTGGTCAATCATTTTCTGCAATTCAGTGACAGCAGGAACACGGCCTACCAAATGTTTGGCTTCATTGATTTCGTTCATCTTGGCACATAAGTTCTCGGCGGAACGGTGACGGAATTCCTTCACGGTGTCAACACCAGCAGCTTCCAGTAATTCGGAGAACTGAGGACCAACGCCATTGATGCGCATCAGGTCGGCATGGTTGCACCAGGTGAGAATCAGTTTGGAAGAAATGCCAGTCTTCTCGGCCAGTTCGGCACGACCTGCGGGTTTCTTGCCTTTTTCCAGCAGTTCTTCAACAGTGTTGATACCAATAGCGGTTAATTTGGCAGCGTATACATCGCCAATGCCTTCTACATCGATAATTTTGTAACTCATAGTATTTTGGTTTAAAGGGTTTTTTGAATGAGCAAAAATACAAATTAATTAGCAAATTAGCAAATTAGTTAATGCGCTAATTATAAACTTTCAGTTTTTAATTTTCAACTGTCAACTCCTATCCCCTGAATCCTGTAACCTGTAACCTGTATCCTCACTTCCCGCTATTTCTTTCCCAAAACACTCCATCAGCATAGCCTTGAATGCCAGTGTCTTGTTCGGCCATTAGCAAGCGTTTGGCGGTCCACAGACAGTATTCTCTGTTGATTTCCACCGTGCAGAAATGGCGATTCAGCTTTTTTGCCACCACTGCTGTTGTGCCGCTGCCTGCAAACGGGTCGAAAATCTTATCGCCTTCTTTGCTGGAAGCGAGTATCAGCTTGGCATATAGTTTTTCAGGTTTCTGGGTGGGGTGGTCGGTGTTCTCCGGCATCGACCAGAAAGGTACACTAATGTCATCCCAAAAGTTTGAAGGACAGGTGTTTCGGTAGTTGCCAGTAGTGGTCTCTTCCCAGTCTTTGGGATTGCCATTTTCGCGATAGGGAGCCAACACTTTGCGTCTTATCATGACGGCCTCAACATTAAAATAATAATGCTTAGGATCTTTGACGGCAAACCAGATGTCCTCCATGCTGTTTTTCCAATTGGCTTTGGCCCCACGCCCTTTCTCCCTTTGCCAGGTGATGCGGTTGATAACGGTAAGTCGTTCTTCTATAACTCTTTGCATGGACGATGAACATTTCCAGTCACCACATAGATACAAGGAACCATCCGCTTTTAATTTGTCACAAACCTTATAAAACCAACTGCGAAGATAGTCCTCGTAAGTCTCGGCATCCATCGAAGAGAATTTCTTTCCATGGAAGTTTTTGTCAAGATTATAAGGCGGGTCAATGATAATCAAATCAAAGTATTCATTGGGGATAAAATCAATGCAGTTGAACAAATCCTCGTTGAGAATCAAGTCATCATGAAACTGACCTTTTAGGACTTTGGTATTACTGATAAATGACTCTAAATGAGTTGTTTCCTCCTTGCTAATGGTCAAAGTTCGATTCCGGTCGGCTCTGTTTTTTGCTGTCATTATATCCACTTTTCAATTTCTGTCCTTGTTTTTGCACTTGCGTTTGCAAAGATACATTTTTTTGTTGAACTTAAATGCGATTTGGCATGGAAACCATGTTGTAAAAATTTCCTTAATCCATGGATTGTCTAGCATAATCTCTCATTTGTTTGTTGATAAGAATGTTTATAAATTTTGGACTTATTTCTTTTTAAATCCAAAATGAAGTCTTATTTTTGCAAGCGTTAGGGTTCTGCCAAGATTAATAGGGAACGTTGTGAAAATCAACGGCTATACCCGTAGCTGTAAGTCCTAAAAAATGCATTTTCATACCAAGTCACTGACTTTTCGGTTGGGAAGACGTGAAAATGGGGACGAGCCAGAAGACCTGCCTTAACACAGTGTTCATGCTTTCGGGATTAAGAGCAATTGAGAACTGATGCAATCATGCCATTTCTCCCTGAGCGGTTTTAAAATTCTTATTATCAATACGATGATGGACCAGTTGTATATTATTAAAAGGAACGGCAAGCGGGAGCCTTTCTCCGCAGACAAAATCAAAAATGCCATTTCTAAGGCGTTTCTCTCGGTGGATAGTTTTGCCACACAAGAGGTGCTGATCGATGTGATGAGCCGCCTGAAGATTTATGATGGTATTACTGTGGAGGAAATCCAAAACCAGGTGGAGGTGGCCCTGATGGCGGAACGCTACTATGAAGTGGCTAAATCCTACATTCTTTATCGCCAGCGTCATTACGAAGATCGTGAGGTGAAAGAAAAACTGGACTTCCTCATCAATTATTGCAATGCCTCCAATGCCGCTACCGGAAGCAAGTACGACGCTAACGCCAATGTGGAGAAGAAAAATATTGCCACCCTCATCGGTGAACTGCCCAAGTCCAATTTTATCCGTCTTAATCGCCGTATGTTGTGCGACAAGATTAAGGATATGTATGGCAAAGAGGTGGCTGATAAATATATGTATTTATTAAATCATCATTTTATATATAAGAATGATGAAACCAGTATCGCCAATTATTGTGCCAGTATCACCATGTACCCCTGGCTGCTGGGCGGTACCAAGAGCATCGGAGGCAATGCTTCGGCTCCCACCAACCTGAAGTCCTATTGTGGTGGCTTCATCAATATGGTGTTCATGGTCTCCAGCATGTTGAGCGGTGCCTGCGCTACTCCTGAGTTCCTGATGTATATGGATTATTTTATCCGCAAGGAATTTGGGGATGATTATTATCTGAATACGGATAAGATTGTCGATCTGTCAATTAAACAACGTTCTATTGATAAGGTGATTACCGACTGCTTCGAGCAGGTGGTGTATTCCATCAACCAGCCTACGGGTGCACGTAACTTCCAGTCGGTGTTCTGGAATGTGGCCTATTACGACCGCTATTATTTTGAGAGCTTGTTTGGTGAGTTCCGCTTCCCCGACGCAACCCAGCCCATTTGGGAGTCTCTCAGCTGGCTGCAGAAACGCTTTATGCGCTGGTTCAACGCTGAGCGTACCCGTGCGGTCTTGACCTTCCCCGTGGAAACCATGGCCCTGCTGTCCAAGGATGGCGATATCATGGACACCGAATATGCTGATTTCACTGCCGAAATGTATGCTGCCGGCCATTCGTTCTTCACTTATGTCAGCGACAATGCCGACTCACTGAGTAGCTGCTGCCGTCTGCGTAACGAGATTCAGGATAACGGCTTTAGCTATACTTTGGGTGCGGGCGGTGTCTCAACCGGTTCCAAGAGCGTGCTGACCATCAACATTAACCGCTGTATTCAGTATGAACACAAAAACAGTATCCCTCAATTGCAGTTCGTGGGCGAGGTGATTGACTTGATGCATAAGGTGCAAACGGCTTATAATGAGAATCTTAAATACTTGCAGACCAAGGGTATGCTGCCTTTGTTCGATGCAGGTTATATCGCTATCAACCGCCAGTATCTGACCATAGGTGTCAATGGTTTGGTGGAAGCCGCTGAATATATGGGTATTCCGATTAATGATAATCCAGAATATCAGCATTTTATTGAAGGAATCTTAGGCTTGATAGAGAAATATAATCATCAGTATAGAACTAAAGAACTGATGTTCAACTGCGAAATGATTCCTGCCGAAAATGTGGGCGTGAAACATGCCAAGTGGGATCGCGAGGATGGCTATGAGGTGCCTCGCGACTGCTACAACAGCTATTTCTATAAGGTAGAGGATGAATCCTTGAACCTGATTGACAAATTCAGACTGCATGGTTCCCGCTATATTTCCCATTTGACAGGTGGTTCAGCTCTCCATGCCAATTTGGAAGAACATTTGTCACAGGCTCAGTATCGTCAGTTGTTGCGTATAGCTGCACAGGAAGGTTGCAACTACTTTACTTTCAACATTCCGAATACGGTTTGCAACGACTGCGGTCATATCGACAAGCGTTATCTTCACGAATGCCCCGAATGCCATAGCAAAAATGTGGACTACCTGACCCGTGTCATCGGTTACATGAAGCGTGTTAGCAGCTTCTCCCAAGCCCGCCAAGAGGAAGCCAGCAGAAGATATTACGGGAATATGTAATTAGGTAGAAGGTAGTAGGTAGAAGGTAGTAGGTAGTAGGTAGTAGGTAGTAGGTAGTAGGTAGTAGGTAGTAGGTAGTAGTGTTTAATATAGATGGCAAAGGTTAATACATATAAAGATTTGATTGTTTGGCAGAAAGCTATGGAGATGACAATAGCTTTGTACCAAATAGTGAAAAAGTTACCTAAGGAAGAAACCTATGCATTAAGTGATCAGATGCGAAGAGCTGCCATCTCTATTCCTTCAAATATTGCGGAAGGTTTTGGCAGAAATTCTAAAAAGGAGTATATCCAGTTTCTGTTTATTGCCAATGGCTCTGTATGTGAGTTGGAAACGCAATTAATCCTCTGTGTTCATTTCAAGTATTTTACAGAACAAGAAATCTTGCCTATAATCAATCTACTAGATGAAATAAAAAGAATTATAATGACAATAACAAAGAAACTTACTTTAAATACCTCCACAACGAAATTCTGAAAACTTCTACCTTCCACCTTCTACCTCCCATCTAATATGAAATACTACAACTTCGACATCGTTTTCCAGGAGATTCCTGATGAGGTGACCTTGGCGGTCAACATCACGAATTGTCCGCATAGGTGTGTGGGCTGTCATAGTCCGCATTTGCACAATGATGAGGGTATGGCCTTGAATGAGCAGGAAATCGACAAGCTGTTGAAGCAGTATGGCCGTCAGATCACCTGTTTCTGTTTTATGGGAGGGGATGCCAACCCGCAGGGCGTGGAGCAGTTAGCGTCCTATGTCCGCCAGAAAAGCCGCCTGAAAGTGGCCTGGTATTCCGGCAATACGCAGCTGCCACAGAATTTTTCGAAGTTCGATTATGTGAAAGTAGGCCCGTATCTGCCGGGTAAGGGAGGCCTGAAATCCCGCACCACCAACCAGCGACTTTACCGCAACCAGAACGGCAACCCCGTGGATATTACAACCCGTTTCTGGAAATAATATGCGTAATAACGGACGCACGCAGTGCGTCCCTGCTGTAACCTGCTACCTGCTACCTGAAACCTGTTTAAAATCCTGTCCAGAACATCTCCCAGAACTTATGTTCCAGCTCCTGCCAGGTTTGGCGGGTGGCACCAGCAAAGTCAGAGGTGTATTGGTTGAGCAAGGTGACAGCTTCATCCTTTTTTCCATCTTTGAGCATTTTTACGGCCTTATCCTCCAATGCGGGCAGTTCCTCAAAGGCCTTGTCCTCATAGCGAATAATGCTCTTCAGCATAATGTCTTTGGTGCGGCCCCATCTTACCTGGGCTAATTTGTTGGCCTTGCGGTAATGCCACAGCACAGCGTTGTCATTGTAACCGAAATGGCCGCAGATGTTGAAGCCCGCCGGCAGTTTGGTCTCGCCGGCATAGATGGGAATACGGGGGCTCTGTCCCGGGTTTTCCAAGGAGAACCAGCACAATCCACCCACTTCGTCGGGCAGCCATTCGCGGCACTGGATGATGGTGGAGTAGGAGCACCACGACATGGCCACGCCACGGTAGAAGGTCACAGTGCCGGGCTTCAGGGCATTGTACAGGGCCCGTTCGTTGCCGTCCATCCAGGGGTTGGCGTTGGGGCATACGATGGTGTCGATGAGCGTACTGCCGTCTTTCTGCTTGCGCTTGCGCTCAATCTTCAGCTGGGCAGTCTGGTCCAGCAGCTCGGAGCCTTCGTAGTTGGCGCGGAACAGCTCCATCACCTTGCGTACATCCACTTTTTCGGCGGGCTTGATGGAGAAAGGTAGTTCGTCAGCATTGAAGTCCAGATGCAGGTCGGGGTTCAACTCATTGAAAATGTACCACTCACGCTCTTTGAAGTTCTTCTTGCCGGAATAGCTTGAGGGGAAAGCCTTCCACCAGATGAAGTCGCCTTTGCCATCCCATAAGCCATATTTTTTGGCCACTGCTTCGATGTTGTCGGAGGCGAGGAAGTGGTCTTTGTCTTTGCGGTTGATTTTGCCGATGCGAGCCACGTTGCAGCTTACGGCCACCTCGTCGTCGGGCACGCGCTGGGCCACCCAGATGCCACCGATTTTGTCGGGACCTTCGCCCAGAATCTCCATCTGCCAAACTTCGCGCTTGTCAGCTATGGTGATGCACTCGCCACCGTCGCCATAGCCGTACTCCTTGATGAGTTGGCCAATCAGCAGGATAGCGTCGCGGGCATTGTCGCAGCGTTGCAGGGCAATGCGTTGCAGCTCCTCAATCAGAAACATACCCTTTTCGTTCACCAGCGTGTCGGGACCGGAGAAAGTGCTCTCGCCCATGGCTAATTGCTTCTCGTTCATGCAGGGGTAGGAAGTGTTCATATATGCGTAGGTATGAGCGACTTCCGGAATCTCGCCCACCAGCTCCATGCCTTCCATGCTGTTGGGAGTCTGTGTGTGCATGGTGCCTTTATAGACCTTGTGCATAGTGCCCTCCTTGTGGTCGGCGGCGGGCTCCATGGTCACCCAGGTGCGGTATTTGCTGTCGCAGGTGTGCGAGGTGATGACCGAACCGTCGGCCGAGGCCTTGCGGCCCACCATGATAGAGGTGCAGTTGGCGCCCACCAATTCTTCGTCCTGGGCGTATGAGAATAATACAATGATGCTGAATAACAGGGTTAAGAGACTTCTTTTCTTCATGTTGCTATAAATTATAATTGATTATTTTTATTCTGATTTTTCAATTGCAAAGATAAAAAATTAATCGTATTTTTGCATTTTATATCTTCGAAAAAATGAAAAAACAAGACTGGTTGCTTATTTTGGGTGTTGTGATAGTGCTGACGCCCTTCTTTATCCCTGCTACGGGCTTCTTTGCTTGGTTCAACAATGCCACGGCCACTCATCCGTTCATTATGGCGTTCTTCAAATTCGCTATCTTGGCAACTTTGGGTGAAATGCTGGCCCTGCGTATCCGTAAGGGCGTCTATACCGAAAAAGGCTTCGGCGTGCTGCCCCGCATGATGGTCTGGGGATTCTTGGGCATGTGTATCACCATGGCCATGATGATTTTCAAGTCAGGAACGCCTTTCTTCATGTCCAAGGTGGCCTCCTGTGACTATGCTTCATTGATGGATGTGTTCAATTCACTTACACTTACGTGGGGTAAGGTGGGTATCGCCTTTTGCGTCAGTGTGGCCATGAACACCATCTTTGCACCAGTGATGATGACCTTCCATAAATGCACGGATATTCACATTTTGGAGACGGGCGGTACAGTGGCTGGTTTGCTGAAGCCTATGGATATGAAGCGCATGTTGAATAGCATCAACTGGGATGTCCAGTGGGGCTTGGTCTTCAAGAAAACTATTCCTTTGTTCTGGTATCCTGCCCATACCATCACCTTCATCCTGCCGCCGAATTTGCAGGTGCTGTTCGCTGCCCTCTTGGGTGTCGCCCTCGGTTTGATTCTGGCTTTGGCAAATCCGCAGAAATAAAGTCCTCTTCAAAAACGCTGGCTTTGTGGGTGTTAAAAAAAAGGCTGCCACAATGTGACAGCCCTACAGTTGACTATTGAATTTTGAATTCTATCTCCTAATTCCTATTCCCTAATCCCTAACTCCTACTTCAGCAGGTTTCCGAGAATGTCTCTCGTCAGCTCGCGGGTGATGGTGCGGGTAGCGGCGGAAGTGGTGTTCTTCACCATCTTCTCAGTGGTTGATTTGGTCGATTTGCTCTTCTTGCCTGTTACCTTGTTGCTGACGGCGGTGCCTACAGAGGTCGCGATGGTAGCGGTAGCGGCAGTCAACACTGCTTTTACCACTTTGGAGAGGAAGCCTTTGCCTTTTTTCTTGATGGCTTCGCCTTTCTCGTTTTTCTCTTCGGCGGGAAGATTATCATCATCTTCTTCATCTGCCACGGCGGGCACATTGCTTGCTTCCGCTTCTTTCAGCAGCTTCTCGAAAGCACTCTCGCGGTCAACGGGAGTGTCGTATTTGCCATATATACGGCTTTGCTTGATGATGTCCAAACGCTGGCCTTCACTGATGGCGCCGATTTGTGACAGCGGGAACAGTATTTTGGCACGCTGTACGATGCTTGGTGCTCCTTTTTCATCCAGGAAGCTGACCAAAGCCTCGCCTGTCTCGAGGTTCATGATGGCCTCATCGGTTTTGAAGGCTGGGTTGGCTCTGAAAGTGTCGGCGGCGGTGCGTACGGCTTTTTGGTCTTTGGGTGTGTAGGCACGAAGGGCATGTTGCACGCGGTTGCCCAATTGTCCGAGTATGGTTTCGGGAATGTCGGTAGGACTTTGGGTGACAAAATAAATACCCACACCCTTGCTTCGGATTAATCTGATGACTTGCTCGATTTTGTCGGTCATAGCCTTGGAGGTGTCCTCGAAGAGAGTGTGTGCTTCGTCGAAGAAGAACACTAACTTAGGCATGTCGAGGTCGCCCACTTCGGGCAGGGTAGAGTAGAGCTCCGACATGAGCCACAGCAGGAAGGTACTGTACAGTTTCGGCTGCAGCATGAGCTTGTCGGCAGCCAAGACGCTCATCACGCCCTTGCCGCCTTCGGTTTGCAGAAAATCGTAGATATCGAAACTCGGCTCGCCGAAGAATTTGTTGGCCCCTTGGTTCTCGAGTTGCAGCAGGGCACGCTGGATGGCACCTATAGAGGCTGTGGATACATTGCCGTATTGGGTGGTGTAATCTTTGGCATGTTTCGACACGTAGTCGAGCACAGAGCGCAGGTCTTTCAGGTCATCGAGCAGCAGGTCACATTCGTCAGCGACTCGGAACACAATATTCAGCACACCGTCTTGAGTTTCGTTCAGTCCGAGTAAACGTGATAACAAGAGTGGGCCCATCTGTGAGATGGTGGCACGGATGGGGTGTCCTTGTTCGCCGTAAACGTCATAAAAGCGCACGGGGCAGGCTTGGAATTGCGGATTCTCGATGCCGAATTCGGGCAGTCGTTTTTCAATGAAGCCGCTCATTTTGCCGCTTTGGCTGATGCCGGAGAGGTCGCCTTTCATGTCGGCCATAAAACAAGGCACGCCTGCTTGGCAGAAAGTCTCGGCCATCACCTGCAGGGTGACGGTTTTTCCGGTACCGGTGGCGCCAGCGATAAGGCCGTGGCGGTTGGCCATTTTCCCTTTGATATCAAGCGCTCCGTCGGCGCAATGGGCCACATACAGCCCGTGGTTGTTGTCGTACATATTTTTGCGTTTTAAGTTTCTGAATAATATTCTGCAAAGTTAGTAAAAAATCTTTTTCGTAAAAAGGAAAAAATAATGAGGGTTTCAACAAAAAACACTATCTTTGCACTCGAAATAAATTTTAGAACCATGCCTGAATACAAAAAATTAACCAGAAGCCGTACCGACTGTATGATTGCCGGTGTTTGTGGCGGTCTCGCCAAATACCTGAATGTTGATTCTACCGTGGTGAGGATTATCTTTCTCTGTCTCTTACTTATTGTCGGTGGCGGCGGTCTGATTTATCTTATCATCTGGCTCTGCGCCCCCGAAGAAGACGGGTATTATTAATTAGCAAATTAGTTAATTAGTTAATGTGCTAATGAGACAATGTGCTAATGTGCCAATGAAATTAAGAACTAAGAATTAAGAACTGAGAATAATTAAACTCCCCTCGAACGAAGTGAGACTCCCCCTTGATGCGAAGCATCACTCCCCTCGAAAGCGTAGCCTGAGACTCCACCATCTACTACCTACTACCTGTTACCTGCAACCTGTAACCTGTAACCTGAAACCTTTACACCATGGTCACTAAAGAAGATGTTTTAACCCTAAAAAAAGAAAAGAATGCGATTATTCTGGCACATTATTACACATTACCTGAAGTTCAAGAGGTGGCCGATTTTGTAGGCGACAGCTTGGGTCTATCACAAAAGGCTGCCCAGACCGACGCCGACATTATCTTGTTTGCCGGTGTGCATTTTATGGCCGAAACCGCCAAAATCTTGAACCCAGGCAAGAAAGTGCTGATTCCTGATATGTCTGCCGGCTGCTCCTTGGCTGATGGCTGCGATGCGGAGGAATTGGCAGCGTTTATGAAGGATTATCCCGATCATAAGATCCTGGCCTATATCAATTGCACGGCTGCGGTGAAGACGATGAGCGACATTATCGTAACTTCCGGTAATGCGCTGAAAATTGTCAATTCCTTGCCCGAAGATGAAAAGATCGTGTTTGTGCCGGACAGAAATCTGGGAGATTACATCAACCAACAAACAGGTCGCCAGATGGTGCTGTGGGATGGCGACTGCTGCGTCCATGCCCGCTGGTCCGCTTCTATGGTGAACAAACTCAAACAACAATATCCGCAGGCTGAGCTTATCGCCCATCCTGAATGTGAAAGGGAAGTATTAGAACTGGCTGATTTTGTAGGCTCTACTGCCGCCATGCTTAAGCATGTGGCCGCTTCGGAAAATAAGGAGTTTGTGGTGATTACCGAAAATGGTATCCTCCATGAAATGAAAAAACAGAATCCTGATAAGATTTTCTATTCGGCTGATAATCAGGAAGCATGTATATGCAGAAGCATGAAAATGAACAATCTGGAAAATATCTACCAGGCTCTCAAAGATGAAACCCCGGAACTGCTATTGGATGAGGAAACCATAGAAAAGGCTAAAAGACCGATTCTCAGAATGTTGGAACTCTCATAACAATTAATAATTGATAATTTATAATTTATAATTGTTAATTGTTAACTGTAAACTGTTTCTCACCGGATTCGCATAAATATTCAAGAAGATATTCCTCAGTTCATCCGCTTCGCCTACCAGCGACCTAAGTCCTTTGTTCATGTATTCCTCAAAGGCTTTTTTCTCTTCAGGAGTGTATTTATGAGCATATTTTTCACCGCCTTCCACCATGTCAAAGGCAATGTAGTTGGTTTTCCAAAGTTTGTAGTGTGAATAAACCCTTTGGTCAATCAGCTTGGCTAATTGGGTGAATTTTTCGTTTTTCTCGAATTTGTCACAATATTGCAGCTCCTCCATGCTGATAGTGGGTGCCACACTTACGCTGATACCTCCTTTTTGCTGCTTGATGCCTTTCATGATGCTGTTGAGGTCTTCCCCAGGCTCTTTTATGTATCTCTGATACTGAGAAATATACAACTCTTGTGTTTTGAGGAAGTCACAAGGCTCATACTCGTAGGAAATAACTATGGGTGTGATGTTCAGTTCGCCCATGTTCTCGATAAAAGGTTTGGAACTGCTGATGGAAAACATTTTCAAGACGGCGATTTCAGTATGGTCGTCACCGTTTTTAGTGCGCCCGTTGCGCTGGGCAATCCATACCGACTGCTTTTTCTCTAACAAAGCATAACGCATGTATGACGAAACCTCCAGGGAGTTCTTGTAGAAATCGTGGACGGAACCGCCACGTACTATGCGGAACATCTTGTTCATCTTGCCGATATCAATGACCAGCCCTCCTTGCATCAGATTGCTGCCAAAGGTTATTTCGCTGGTATCCAGACCGTTTTTATCCAACAAAATCTGAAGGATGGCAGCGTCCAGAAGTATATCTCGGTGGTTGGCAATAAACATGTAATTGTGCTCCTTGTCCAATTGCTCAAACCCGGAACTTTCCAAACCTGTACTGGTCTGTCTCAGGATGCTGTTGATGGCATGCAACATATATTGCTGCTGGAAATCCTTGATGGTCGTCACTTTCAGAAATTGTTGCCGTATCTCTTCCGTGTTTTGATTTGGGAAAAGGTAGTGGACAATATTATCGAAGAACGGATTTCCGGCCACTCGAGCTACCGCAGCAGGAATTTCGCTGTCGTTATAGGGTCTGGTGAATTCGAATTGCTCCATTTTTTAGTGGTTAGGGGTTGGTGCTCAGTAATTAGTTGGGAGGTAGGAGGTAGAAGGTAGAAGTGATTAGGGGATAGGAAATACGTATTATTAATTCATAATTCAAAGTTTAACTTTAAATTCTCCTTCTCTTAGAAGAAGTAACCGAAGACCAAGGTAGAAACTATCAATTATCAATTATCAACTATTAACTATTAACTATTAACTCCCACCTTCTGCCTATTTCTTTCGGTTATCAAAAAACGTAATGGGCTTCCGGCTCATGGCGGGGAAGTTTTTCTTGCGGACATTCTCGGCTGCGTCAACAATGATGTCTGGTGCCACGCGTATCTTGGCACGGAAACGGTCTTTCAAATCCTTGATGACATCAAAATCAATACCCTCTTTTACTCCCACTGTAATAATGACTTCATCGGTTTCAGTGGCAGGGTTGGTATTGAGCGTGATGTAATAGTTCTCAACATAGCCAGTATTGTTGAGCACGTCAGAAATAGCTGGTGGGTAGAGGGTTGTGCCCTTGTATTTGATCATGTGGTTTTTGCGACCTACAATCGGGCTGATACGGAAAGAATGGCGACCACAGCGGCAGGGCTCAGTATGGATGCTGGCCATGTCACCCGTGCGGAAACGCAGCAAAGGCATGCCTTCCACGCCCAAGGTGGTGATGACTACTTCGCCGACTTCTCCTTCAGGAACAGGCTTGTCGTCCTCGCCAATAATCTCTACGATAATCAGTTCCGGATGATGATGTCCACCGCATGAATACTGGCATTCGGGGAAGGTGGTGCTCATCTCGGTGGAAGAGTAGGTGGCATACAACTCCACATCCCATTTCTCTTTGATTTGCTGTCCCAATGCGTTCAGCTTGAAGTTCTGGTCGCGTAAGCCCTCGCCAATGCCGATAATGCGTTTGATGCTGGAGTTTTTGTAGTCAATATTATGATTTTCAGCATATTCTATCAACTTAAGAATGAAGGAAGGGATACACATTACGGTGTCGGGCTGTATGCGCTGGATAGTATCCCATTGCAGTTCGGGAATACCGTTGCCGACACGGATGACACCTGCTCCTAATTTTCTCAATCCTAAGAAATAAGCCAAGCCTGCCATAAAGCGCTTGTCCATGGTGGTCATCAACTGCAGAACATTGCCGGGCTTCAGTCCTGCGCAGGCAAAAGAAATGGCTTCGTTGTAAGCCAGACGCTCTAAGTCTGCATCAGTGCAGGCAAAGGTCACAGGGTCTCCTAACGTTCCAGAGGTGGTGATGTAGTCGATGATTTTTTCCTTAGGCACGCATAGAAAATCCATATTGTGCAGCTGCAAGTCCTTCTTTTCTGTAAAAGGGATATGTTGCAGGTCTTCTATTTTTTTGATAGAAGCGATATTGATGTGATTTTCCGTAAAAAGCCTTTGGTAGTAAGGCGAATGCTGCTGCAAATACTGTAGCATCTGCTGCATTTTCTCTTCCTGAAAAGCTTTGATCACCTCTTTCGGCTGAAATTCAATCTCTGAAATCATATCTTTTTTGAACTTTGAATTTTGAACTTTGAATTTTCCTTCTTTAGAAGGGAAGCCCGAAGGATTGTTCGTCGCAATTAATGATTATCAACTATTAATTATTAATTGTAAACTGTTAATTGATAACTGTTTTGAGCCACTTGATAAACTCATGCTTCCACTGTCCCGCTTCGGGGGCGATGGTTTCGCTGAGGCCGTATCCGTGACCGCCGGTTTTATAGAGCTTAAACTTGTGTTTGATGCCTGCTTTCGTTAGGGCCTTGTCCAAAACCACACTGTTTTGATACATGACCACAGGGTCGTCAACAGCGGTGACCAAGAATACTGGCGGCATGTCTTTGGGGATACTCAGCTCCATGGAAAAATGGTCTTGCTGGCCTTTGTTGTAGTGGCGTGTCAGCAGGTTGCGACGTGAGCGTTTGTGGGCTATGCTGTCCTGCATGGATACCACTGGGTAAACGGGTACTACAAAAGCGGGCTTGAGCGAAATGTTGTCGGCCACGCCTAAATCCTGGATGTAGTTGTCCTTGTGGAAAGCACCCATCATGGTCACCAAATGCCCGCCGGCGGAGAAACCCATGGCACCCACTTTGTCGGGATTGATGCCGTATTCAGCTGCATGCTGCTTCACATAATGCATGGCATATTGCGCATCTTGAATCATGGAGGGGTGGTGGTACAGTTGGGAGCCAACTCTGTATTTGAGCACAAAGGCACTGATGCCCTGACTGTTGAGCCATTCGGCAACCTCAAAGCCTTCGGTGGCGATGCCCATGGTATGACTGTAACTTCCTCCGGGACAGACCACTACAGCGATGCCTGTGTTATTTTCCTTTGGGGCTGGATATATGTAGAGTTTGCTGGGCATACTTTTCATGCCTTGTACATCCGCCCATAATTTGATGGGCTTTGGCTGTGCCTCCACCGCCAAAGCCAGTATGATACATACGAGAATTAAAAATAGTCTTCTCATTATTTGATTTTACTAAGTTTTTTACCGATGAGTTCTCCTACGCAACTGAAAGCTTCAGCAACTCTTAATTCAGGTCTTGGAGCTGTGAAATAGGGATTGTAAGCGATTTTCTTTAACTCAATAGTAGCCATCACTTCGTTGGTTTCAGTGTTGACAATGGAAGCATTGGCGGTGATTTTTGCCGGTACAGACATGGGACCTGCAAAAGAGCCTGGATCAATGTCCACCAGCTTTACAATGATGGTGTAGGTGGCTTCTGGAAAATCACCACACTCCATTTTTTTCTTTGCGATTTCTTTGTTGATATCTTCTGTGAGTCTGGGTTCCCATTTTTCGGTGCGATAGGTGGAGGTCCAAGCAGTTCTCCATTCGGAATCTTTGGCAAGATTCTCATTTTTCAGGTATTTGCTCTCACTGTCACCGTCGTAGGTAACTCCTTGGTAATCAAATGTAATGTTGATTTGACTTTGTCCTTTGAGACAGGAAATGTCACCTGTCACTTTTTGCGCTTGTACTGCAACGGCCAAGCCGATGGTCAATACCACTAATAATAATTTTTTCATGATAATTCTTTTAAAGATTGATATTTGATGGATTATAAGTTTTTTTTCAGTTTAAGATGCTTTGTATTTCCATAGAGTCTAATTGACGATATTTCGGTGGATTACCTTCTTCGAAGGTCACTTCAAAATATTCCTCGTCATAGAATGAAAGCTTGGAGTTGGTATCGGGATTGCATTCTATATAAACGATGTCGCCTTTCAGCCCCTTGGCCTCGCATACTTGATGAAACAGGGATTCGGCGGCGTAGGTGACGGAGGTGCCAGGATTATCCTGATATAATTCTGTGACAATGACGTATGTTTTGTCATTTTTGTTGATGATTTTCAAACCGCAGGCACTGGGCATATCCCACTGTCCAGCGAAGTTGAAGATCTCATCGTAATATCTTTCGGGAACTCTCATGTTGTTAATGTGCTAATTAGTTAATGTGCTAATGTGCCAATTATTTTAGGTTAGAAGGTTAATGTTTAGAGTTTTGAGTTTATGGTTTTTGAATTTTGAATTCGTAACTATTAATTATTAATTGTTAATTGTCAATTGTCAATTGTCAACTGTCAACTGTCAACTGCTTAGAACTCATTAAAGTGGCTCTTGCTTCTGTCCACCTCTTTGCCGAAGGTCTTGTTGGCGAGTTTGCGGTTGCGGGGACGGTAGGTGCCGTCTTCCATTTCACGCAGCATTACTTGGGTAAAGAGTTTGAACATCTTTTCCTCTTGTGTTTCATCCTGATAGAAGGCCTTCCATGCATATTCATAGAGCTCTTGCAGTCTTTCAGGACTCATGTGCTTGGGCTGATATACTACCTGACCAGCGTTGTAATGATCCCAATCATGGTCAAAGATTCGTCCCTGTCGCATGAGGTCGTCGTAGGCTTTGGTGTGTGGGAATGGGGCTAAGATGGTAAACTCTGCCAAATCCAAGTCTATCTTCAGCAGGAAGTCTATCAGTCGAAGGATATCATCTTCAGTTTGATTATCAAGGCCGAAGAGGATGGTGCCTTCCACGCCGATGCCATAGTCGTGATAGCG
Organism: Bacteroidales bacterium; assembly: GCA_016290295.1. GTDB lineage: Bacteria > Bacteroidota > Bacteroidia > Bacteroidales > WCHB1-69 > RUG11690. Next base: position 108,423 of record JAEETJ010000005.1, on the reverse strand, counting down.
TTTCACACGCTCTTTGATATAGTCGGAGGTGTCGTAAACGGCCTGATACACGTACCAAGCACCTGCTTGTGCGGCCAAATCCAATACTTCGGGGTCGTCTTCAATGGTATGGCTGATCCATTTTTTCTTCAGCGGTATCATTTCGCGGAACAAATCCATTTCCCACTGTTTATTCTGTGCCAATGAGTTATCGACGATGAACAGACGGTTGTTGTCAATGCTTTCCAAGTCTGCAATAGCCTTGTCGATGGGACGGGGACGGAAACAGCGGCCGCCGAGGTAGGAAACGGCACAGGGATAACAGCTGAAACGGCAACCACGGGAAGCGTGGTACAGGTCCACCATCTGCACACCCTTGTGGTTGTATAGCTCACGCTTGTACAGGTCACGGCGGGCGGGACCTACCAACTCAATGGGGGGTTGCTTACCCATATAGTTATAAACCTTTTTGAGTTTACCATCCTGTAAGTCTTGGAAAACCTGCTCCTGACGTCCTTCCGACTCGCCTAAGAATATGCTGTCGGCATGTTGCAGCGTCTCTTCCGCATGAAGCATGGTGGAAATACCACCGAACATCACGGGAATGCCTTTGGCACGGTATTTGTCGGCAATGGCCCAGCCTCGTTTCACTTGCGTGGTCAGCATCATCGAGATGGCCACCACATCGCACTCCTCGTCCCAGTCAATTTCCTCAACATTCTCATCAGTGAAGGAAACATCAACATATTCCGGCAGTGTGGCCGCGAAAACCACTGGTCCATGAGGCGGCAGATTGAATGTGGTCTGCCCCGGCAACTTCTTCCATTTTGGGTAAATTAACTTAAGTTTCATATAGTTGTTGAATTGATTATTCTTTATTTAGTGGTTAGTGGTTAGTGGTTAGTGATTAATGGTTAGTGATTAGTGGTTAGTGATTAGTGATTGGAGTTTCTGAATTTTGAATTTTGAATTCGTAACTATTAATTATTAATTGTCAATTGTCAATTGTCAACTGTCAACTCTCTGCTCGCCAGCATCGCACTTACCGTTACCCCTAACATCCCGTGCCAGTGAATATTTTGTCCCGTCAATATCAAATTCGGTATCTTGGTGCGTTGCGAAATCTGAGTTTGTTCCATCGCGTTTTTGTCATGCAAAATGCCGTAGGTAGAGCCGTTGGTAGTAGCGGTATAGTCGCGGTAGGTGAGGGGAGTGGAGCTTTCATAGTTTTCAATGCAACTGTTTATGCCAGGGAATGATTGCTCTAAAAGGTGCAGGACTTGTTCTGCCTTTTTTTGCTTGAATTCCTGATATTCTGAACCTCTCTGCCCAGTGCTCGTTCCTGACCATTTCGCTACTTCTTGATAATCCATGGGAACCATGATTTCCGCACTTTGGGCATATTGCTGTCCGTCTTCCGTACATTGATGCATATACAGAAAACTTTGTGGCTCAGCATGTTGGCTGTGATAGGATGCCCAAACATCCTCTCCTGCGTAGTAATAGTAGTTGTAATTGAGGTAGGGTACTCTGTTCTCCTTGAATTTCAGATAAAGCGTGAAGTTGCCCACGGTATTTTCCATCTGCTGCACCCGTTCCCGATAGACCGGTCTGATTAATTTGCTGTCAATGAGTTGGATAACTTTTTGCGGGTGAATGTCGCTGATAAAATGATAAGCCTCGATGATTTCGCCGTCTGTCAGATGTACTGAGGTGGCTTTGTTGCTGTCACACAGTATTTTGCTTACCTCACTGCCAGTTCGGATTTCTCCACCGAAAGAGCGGATGGAGTTGGCCAGCGATTGAGCAATGCTGTCGCTGCCCCCGACAATGCGCCATGCACTTTGGATATAGCTGTTGCTAATCAAGGCATAGACGTATGCTGGTGTTTTGTCTTTTACGCCTGCATACAGCGGTAAGTTTCCAGCTAAAATATTCTGTAATAGTTTGTTATCTGTAATGGATGATAGCAATTCATTCACGCTGCTATGCAGATAGTGTGATTCAAGATAGCTGCTGTCTCCCGCTTTGTCAAGGTTGTACAGCGGTGATGATTCGGCAATCTCTCGGATACGGCGAACATAGGTCTGCAGGTCTTGCTTACAGCTTGGGAATTGTTGGCTCAGGGTTTCGACAAAGCCCTCATAGCCGGCAGCGAAAAGGTATTCTTTTCCCGCAATGGAGAAGTGATCAAAACCCTCCTTGTCCAAGCGGCTGAGACGCACGTCTTTCAGCAGATTCAGTTGGTCGAAGAACTGGTACAGGATCTGACCTTCGTCCAAGCCTCCCACATAGTGCATGCCCGTGTCGAATTTCACACCGAAGCGGCGGAAGGTCTGCAGGCAGCCCCCAATCTGGGCGTTTTTCTCTAACAACAGCACTTTACGACCTTCTTTGGCCAGCATATAGCCGCAAACCAGGCCTCCCAAGCCTGTGCCAATGATGATGGTGTCGTATTTGCTGTTGCTCATTTTTTTATTAAGGTCTTTAAAGTATAAAAGGTCTACAATTTTTAAACTCCCCTCGAGCATGTAATGCGAGACTCCCCTCGATTGCGTAGCAAGAGACTCCCCTGCGTAGCACTCCCCGTCTTCACGCTTCCCCGTCTTCCCCTCCTATATTAATAACATAATCATACCCTGTCTCATCAATTTCATCAGTTGAGTAATGCAGATTCTCAGGAACCATCACGCAATGACGGGCAGTGTCAATCTTGTCAATGTCCTCATCGTAGGCATCAATTTGCCAGTTCTTCTTGATCAAAGCCAACATCAGTGCCCATTCGCCTTGGCCGCAATGCTTGATGAGTAACTTGCCGCTTTCGGCGGGCATGGTTTGCATGAATTGCTGCAGTTTGTCGCTGTTCTTTAACTGTCGGCGGCATTCTTTCTCCACTTCTCGACTCTTGTATATGTAGTTATGTAAAACGATATCTTTGAAATAGTTGATATTCTCTTCTTTCTCGCAAATTTCAGCATATCTTTGCTTATAATATTTGCGCATGAGTCGGGCAGTCTCCAAGCTTTCCTTGCCTTTGCGATAGGTCTCGTTGTTGGGATTAATGCGTTCTTCAATGCTAATGCTCACATTGCCGCTGCGTGCCATAAATTCTCCTTTGGGGAAGTATTGACCGATGCCATGAACCACCATCGGCAGAATGTCGAGGCCTAATTCGTTGGCTAAGTGGAAGGCTCCTTGGTGGAAACGTAAAATGGAGCAGTCTATAGAACGTGTTCCTTCGGGGAATATCAGTATCGAATAGCCCTGGTCTGTCAGTTCTTTCAGTCTGGAGATGTTCTGCTCGATGCCATTGGTGACGGGAAGGAAGTCGGCACCCCGTAAGATGCCACGGTACAACGGGAAATTCCAGGCCCATTCGTTGGTGATGGCAATGATTTTCGGGGAGAGCATCAGTGTGTATATCAGGTCGAAATGCGACTGGTGGTTGCAAACGATGACTGCAGGTTTGGAAAAGTCCTCGCCATGGGGATTGTCCACCCGATAACTAACCTGCGGCATCCACCAGGCAACATAGCGCATGGTATTCTGTAAGAGCTTGTGGTAATGCTCTTTGTGCTTTTTGGTCTTGCCTCCTATGGTCAACATGAAGAAAGCGGAAATGCTTAAGAAAATGGAACCAGTGACATATACAATCAATACCCCGAATGTGCGTAGGAAGTCGATGAGGGTAACTGGTTGCTTGCGTAGCTTGCCTTTCTTATGGGTCAGCCACTTGAAGATGAAGGGCGGGATGATGTACGCCATTAAGACCACCGAGAACATGCCCACCACCGTGACCTCGGCTAAGGATTTCATGGCGGGATGCTTGGCGAAAATCAGCATGCCAATGCCAATAAACATGATGGAAGACGACAGGATGATGGAGTTCTTGAACTGCGAAAGCATCTGACGTCCGAAGCGGTATTCGTAGCATAAGCCTTCGGTGACGAAAATGGAATAGTCGTCGCCCATACCGAAGATAAAGGTAGCCAGGATGATGTTGACAATGTTGAAGCGGATGCCCGTAATGCCCATAATGCCTAAAATCCATATCCAGGCAATAATCAAAGGCATAAAGGCCATCAGGCTGATTTCTAATCTTCCGAAAGATATCAGCAGGAAAACAAAAACAATAAATCCGCAGATAAAGAGCACATAATCAAAGTCTTGGGAAAGAGCATCCACTAAGCGTGAAGCAATGGAGCTGTCGGTAAAGGAAAAAATGTGCTCATCTAAATCGTTGAACATCATTTCAATTTTATCGGCATCATCTTTATCCACTTTCAGCAAATTATACACTAAACAATGTCCCTCTTCTTCAGAAATATAATTGGCTGCTAATTCTTCTTTAAGGATGCTAAAATGTTGATTATCTTGAACTTCGTAATCCTGCTCAAGAATGTCTTTGCAAGGTTGGAAGGCGGCAGGTGAAAAGCCGTTTTCCGCAGCGGCTTTGTCTAAATTCTGGAAGAAGGTCTCTTTTTTGTCTTTCCAGAATTGATGCCAACGTTCAAGGCGTTTTTGTTGAGTCGCAGTGGATGGCATGAAATTACCGACACCGTTAACCTGTTGTAAAGACGCCCAGCCGTGCGTCTTTGCAAAAATTTTCTCATTGTATTCTAATGCCTCGTCCAGCGTGTTGCCTTCCGCAATGCAATATACCGTGCTTATGTTGGTATCACTTTCCGCTAACAGTTGCTGGAAGGCCTCTTTCTGTTCCTCCGTCATGTAGTTGATATGGTGCATGTTGGTGTCGAAAGAGGTGCGACCGCTGAAATGATAGAAGAGTATGGTCAGCACCACAACAGCTATCATAATCAGGATATGACGTTCCGGTCTGAATTCGGCCGCGGACTTGAAGGCTAATTGGCGGTCTTTGCCGGGATAGTGCTTTCCTAACAGATGTGGCAGGAAAATCAGCACAAAAAGAATGGTGCCTATCAGCAGGAGGGCAGCGAACAAGCCTAAGTCTTTCATGGCTGTGGAACTGATGAACATCAAACTGATGAAAGCACCCACCGTGGTGATGTTTCCAGTGAGTAAGGGTGTTGCTATGTCTTTGATAATCTGTTCTTTGTCATCAGTCCTCTTGAAGTGGGAAAGGAAATGTATCGGGTAGTTGATGGCGATGCCAATGATAATGGAGGCCACGCCAATGGCGATGAGCGATACGGGATTCTTGATGAGGGCGATGAGGCCGAGCGCAAACAGTCCGCCAGCAAAAGTGGACAATAATATCAGCAAGATGCTGCGGGCATTGCGATAATAGTATATCAGGATGGCCACAATCAGCAATAGTGATAAACTGATGGCCAAGAAGCTGTCTTTTTTGATTTGCTGGGCATTGGTAATCGATACTTCCGCGGCACCGAAACTGCGAACATGTACCTGATGCTTGAACTCTTCCTCTACCTCGTGGGCAGTACTCTTGATTTTCTGGATGAGCTTGGCATTGTCTTTTGTTTCACTGACAGGATAGGGGGAGGTGATGACGATAATCGCTTCGTTCCCTTCTTTGTTGAAAATGTAGCCGTCTTCCACGTGATAGCCATTGTCGGGACGGAAGTTGTTGAGCGATTGTAAGATATTAGCTGAGAAAAACAAGGGGTCTTTCTGTATAATGGTCCGTAAGGTTGCCACTGGAGACGACAGCAAAAGTTTGTTGTTGGCTAACTGTTCGCTGATATGCTCAGCGGTCAGCAGGGTATCCATGCGCTTATAGTCTTCCTCGGTGAGAAAATAAGGCATGTTTTCGACAACAAAGGCCGTGATTTCATCGATTCTTTCCTGATCCACCTGGTATAGTAGAGACGCTCCGTAGCACGTCTCTACAGAGGTATCTTGAAATACCTCTGCAAAACGGTCAGCGGCACTGCAAATCAATTCATAATCAATGTTTTCGCTGTCAGTCTCTTCAGCATTTGTTTCCTCTTCCTCATTTTGGCCAGTCTGGCTGACATAGACCATGATTTTGTTGGCGGCACCAATATGTTCGTAAGCATAATTGATGCGTTCGTTCTCTTGGTTATTGGGCAGAAAACTGCTGATATCCTCCACAAAGTTGATTCTCAGAGCACTGAGTACACACAGCAGGGTGAGCAGCGCAAGCGCCCCCCACAACACCACGGGATGCTGCCTGAGATATCGGTATATGTTGAGGAAGAAGGTTTTCATTGAGTGATTAGTGAATAGGGGATAGGGGTTAGGGATTAGAATTCAAAGTTCAAAATTCAAATGTTTAATGTTTAGTGGTTGTTCGTTATATATCTATAAAACTATTAATTATCAATTATCAATTATTAATTATCAGTTTTCCGTTTTCTCTTGATGTTGTGATATAGCATTGCCGGGTACCCGTATAGGATAGCGGCGAAGGTAAAGAAAGTGTTGAGGACGCTGATACGGAAAAAGTCCCAGCCCGGGCGAAAATGTGACACCCTTTCCTCTTTTGGGGGATAATACACGTTGATGGGGATGGGCAAAATGTCGATGCCACGCCAGGCGGAACGGACCAGCAGAGCCAGCTCTGCCTCGTAACGGCTGGACAGAAGTCTCATTTTCCCCATCTTATCTAAAGGATAAAGTCTATAACCTGTTTGTGTGTCAGGTAGTTTCTTTCCCGTTTGAACAGTGAACCAGAAGTTGGAGAATCGGTTGGCAAAAGTGTTCTTCTGCGGCATATTGGGGAGGTCAAACTGACGACTGCCCACGATGAGTATGTCGGGATGTGTGGCCAATGCTTCAGCAAAAACCGGTAGGTCAGAGGCGTAATGCTGTCCGTCAGCATCCATCGTGACGGCATAGCGAAAACCTCGTTCCATAGCAGCATGGAAACCTGTGGTCAATGCCTTGCCCTTGCCCTTGTTGACGGGGTGGGTGATTACCGTAACGCCATTTTGCAGAGACGTAAGGTCGTTCATCTCGACATCCGTGTTATCAGTAGAACCGTCATTCACCACAATGATATCCTCACAGTATTCCAACGCATTCCGAACCACATCAGCCACAGTCCTGCCATTGTTATACGTCGGTATAACAATACATACAGCGTCCTGCTTAAATCTCAACTTCGTAGCCTCTGCGTTCATTGTTAGTGATTAGTGATTAGTGGTTAGTGGTTAGTGGTTAATGATTTGCGGTTAGTAAGGGTTGTTTAAATTCCCCTTCTTTTAGAAAGGGTGCCCGAAGGGCGGGGTAGTGTATTTAGAATTCGTAACTGTTAATTATTAATTGTTAATTATAAACTGTCAACTGTGATGTTGATCTTAGCGAAGGTAGTATCTTCATGGTACACCAACGCTTTCATTTGATACTGTTGTTCAGCCACTTGCTCCCAGTTCAGTTGATAATGCACTCGAGGATTTTCCTTGGGTTTGATAATATGAGTGAACTTGATGCTCTTGGCTTGGGTTAGGGTATATTCCTGTTGCTGAATATGGGAGAAAATGTCTACTGCCATTTGGGTTACACAAACCCCAGGAGTGATAGGCTGCCCAGGAAAATGGCCTTGGAAGATAGCATGTTGAGGGTTCAACTCCACCTCCACAAGAGCTGAGCTGTCAGCAATATCAGTATTGATTATTTTGAAAAAATCTTGAAGCAGCATGATTTATTTGATGAAGATTCCTTCGGGAAGGGTGGTGTTGATTTTCATGTTGGAAAAGGTGATGGTGGTCACATCGCCGTTGCTTTCGTTCAGGATAACCTTTTCCGCTAAATAATTTTTTCCGTTCAGAATAACTCTGATAGAACTGTAGTTGGCTTTGATTTTTTTGTTCGTGGGGTTGAGAACGGCAATATAACTTCCGTCTTGGTTATTCTTCAGATAGCTGATATCAAAATTGTCGTTGTCGCTCATGTTGGTGCCATTGATGGTGTTGATGATCATCTTTCCCATTTCGTTGAGCATCTTGTTGGGATTGTTGATGGCACCCTTGTCAGTCAGTACAGTCACTTTTGTATCGTTAAAAAGCAATGTGAGTGCTTTGGGTGATTTGTATTCCCAGCGTAATTGCTTTGGGGACTGATAACAGAAAACACCTTTTTGCACCATTTTTTCAGTGAAAAGGGTAGAGGTCTTTTCTTGGGTGAAGTTGGCACTGAGGGTCTTCACTTGCTGATGAGCCTTGCTAATAGCTTGCGTCAGCTGGGAGAGTTGAGCCCCTGTTACCGCCACCTCTTTGCTGCTCTGCGCGTACATCATACCCGAAAACAGGCAAAATATGATGATGATTGATGTGCGATGTGTCTTCAACATTTTTTTGATATTAAACCCTCTACGAGGGTATGTTTTTTCTATTGATATTAAACCCTCTTCGAGGGTATCTTTTTCAACTCTTAACTATAAGGTACACTCCCACCATCACAATGCAAACCCCAATCCATCGGGTGAGGGGCACGGCTTCATGGAAGATGAAGTAGGCCGCCAACAGCCCAATGATGTAGCTGATTGACAGCAGCGGGTAGGCGACACTGAATTCATAGCGTTTCAGCACGTACATCCATACCAGCATGGCTGTCAACGCACAGGCACCCGAGGCGGCGAATTGCCAGGTCGTGAAGACGGTTTTGAAGTATTGCCACGACCAGGAGAAATCACCAAACAACTGCACGGAAATCTTCAAAAGCGACTGTGCGGCCACTAGCAATATGGACTGCAAGATGATTAAAAGGATTAACACGAACATGATGACAAAAGTATAAGTGAATGGTCTTTATTCTGAAAATGATTGTAAACTAGAATATACTTGGGCTTGATGGCAGTCTGAGGAGTGGAATACATCAAATGGGCAGGGATATTCTGGCGTTGCAGCATGACAGCGGCGGTATAGACACCAAAAGCGGAGGCACAGTACGATTCGCCAAAGATGTGCTTGTACCAAACCACAGGGGTGTCGGGACAATTCTGTCTGGCAAAGTTCAAATACACTTCGTCGTTTGCCTGGTCACCACTCAAGCCCATCACCACAGCTGAAATATCCTCAATGCTGATATTCAGCTGGGCTAAACGCTGTTGTAAGGCCTCTTGTAACTGTTGTTGGCTGGGCTTGAACAGCAAGTCAATGGATTGAATTGCACACATTGTTTCGTCGTTGGCGGTATCGCTGAGCAGCAGGTTGACCGAGCAGCTGCCGGAAAAAGAACCAATACTGTCGTGCCGGCGCAATGTTTTTTCATCGAACTGGCCTTCTTTCCAGTAGCCAATCTTGCCTAACATTTCGAAGTAGGCCGGTGTCATTTCCTCATGGCCGCATACCATGGCACTGTGGATATCTCCAAGGTGCATTTGGGTAAGGGCGTCGAGGAGGCTATTGTCAAAAGAGGTGCCTCGGTGAGAATATGTGCAGTTGTAACCATGACATTTCAGGTGCAGGGCTATCTGCGAGCTGATGGTGTTGTGGGTGGACTGCATGAAATGGGTGGGAGGCAGACATTCCTCGTCGTTGTCGAGCATGGCATTCAGGAATTTCTCCGTATGCTCAATGCATCCCAATCCAGTGCCTGTGATGATGGCATCCACCTGCTCCATTTTTCCTTTATCCATCACATCTACTGCAGTGGCGATGGCGCGCTTGAAGAGCTTGCCCATACGGCGGGCAACCATGGGACTGATATATTTGCTGTAATCCGCCTCTTGCGAATCACTGTTAGCAACAGTAGGAAATAACGGCTGCTCAAACCATTGCTCACTCAGCGGCATTTGGTTCGAAATCTGCGAAGCCGCCAGGATATATATCGGACGTTGAGACGTTGAGACGTTGATGCGTGAAGACGCATTAGTCTCCTCTGCTTCTTGAATTTTGAATTCTGAATTTTGAATTCTATTTTCTGATATCTGCTCACTGACCACTGACCCCTGATTCCTGTGCCCTGTATTCTGATATGCGGAAAAAATACACGACGAGTCATTTCCTCCGAAACCAAAGGAATTGGTAAGTACATGGTGTAAGGTCACGTTGTTGATGACCTCGGCAACAGGCTTGAAGTTATGTCCCTCAATGGCCTGTTGGTAATTCAGGTTGGCGGGGATGAAATGATGCAGGATAGACAGAATGCTGATGACGCTTTCCACACTTCCTGCAGCACTGGTCGTATGACCGGTATAGGATTTGGTGGAAGATATTGGCGGCATCTTGTCTCCGAAAATACGCATCATGGCATTCCCTTCACATTCATCGTTGTTGGGAGTACCTGTGCCGTGAGCATTGATGTAGTCAATATCTTTGATATCCAGACCACTGCTTTTCAGTGCTTTTTGCATGGCGAAGAAGGGACCGTCCCCTTGTGGTGAAGTGGCTGTCTGGTGGAAGGCATCGCAACTGTTGCCGTAGCCGCTCAGTTCGCACAGTATGGGAACATTACGGCGAATGGCAGACTCTTCTGTCTCAATGACAAGGTAGGCGGCGCCTTCTCCTAAATTCAAGCCATTACGCTGGGCATCAAATGGTTTGCATATATCCTGATCCAAAATCATCAGCGTGTTGAAGCCGTTGAGGTGGAATTTCGACAGACATTCCGTGCCGCCAACCACTGCGATGTCAGCACTGCCGTCTTTGATGAGGTTAGCCCCCAAAATGACGGCATTGGCTGCTGAAGAGCAGGCAGTGGAAATGGTGCTGGTCAGCATGAATTTCCCTTTGTACTCTTCGGTAATCATTTCCGTGCAGGCTCCGCAATCGTGCATGCCGATATACTCATTCCGGCTGTTATTCTCTTTGAAGTCATGGTAATAAAGCTCACTTTTCTCCATGCCTCCTACGGTGTTGCCGGAAATAAAGGCCACCTTGTCGGGAAAATCCTCATTCAGCTGGGCTTCCGTCAGGGCCTCCTTCAAGGCTACACGAGCCAGCAGGGTGGTGCGGTTGCATAGCTGCTCAAGAGGCATCCCGATGAGCTGCTTCAGTTCTTCGTCGGTATATTTCACTTCACCGGCAGGCAATTCATGATGCTTGGTCTGTAATATCTGCAGATCGCCAATAGCACTTTTGCCGCTCAACAATTGCTGAACGGTGGCTTCCTTGCCAGCACCCATGGCTGTGATAATGCCGAGACCGGTGACTACAAGCTTTGGCATTGACTATTTCGTTTTGTGTTCGTTAATGTATTCTGCCATCACGCGTACGGACTTGAAAATTTCCTTGCCCTCATTGGCATTTTTCAGCTTGATGCCGTAGTTCTTCTCCATCAGCACTATCAACTCCAATGCGTCGATAGAGTCCAAACCGAGGCCTTCGCCAAATAAAGGAGCGTTCTCGTCAATGTCTTCGGGCTTCATGCCTTCCAGATTCAATACATCGATAATTTCTTCTTTTAATTTGTAGATTAATTCTTCCATGTTGTATTTTTTAGATGTTTATTGTTTTATTTCTGAATTTTGAATTCTTTTATATAGCTTCATATTCACTTTACATTCCTCCCCGTCCACATCTACCCAGCCACAAATGATATGCGTCAATTCGGGATTGGTGGTGAATGCCTGGCCAATGACTTCCTCCATCAGATTCTGGTCAAATTTAGGCATGACATAGAAAGACGATTCGCCTCCGATTTTGTGGCGGATGGCAATTTCTCCTGTCACGATATTGGCCAAAGTATAAACGAAAACCGCTGGGCTGGGGTAGTAGTTGTCTTCAGCAATGGTCTCCTGATAACGACGGTCATTGTCAAGAGACGAAGCACTGTTCATCAAGATAATACCCCAGTCGGCCTTGACATTCTCGTGGTCGAAATCATAGTCTTTCAGCAGCATCTCCGCTCCCAAGATACCGGCTTTGCAAAGTCTGTCCATCTTGAAGAACTTAGGATAGCTCATACCGATGTTGCGGTATAACTGCGCGAGCTGGTCGTCAATACCTTGTGCTCCTATGGTTATTTGGGGCAAAACAATTGAATTGTGAATTGTGAATTGTGAATTGTGAATTCTGATCACTGTCCCCTGACTCCTGCCCCCTGACCCCTGTCTTAGGGAAAACAGCACTGCCGCATTGCTGCCACCGAAGCCGGAGATGAGCTTCAAGAAAGCGTCGCCTTGGATCTTATGGTTTTCCATGCACACGTTAAGCGGCTGTGCGGTGCCAGCTTGCTCGGTTCCCAAGCTCTTGATGACCATGCGTTTTTGCAAGGCAATGGAGGAAAGGATGACTTCCATGATGCCGGCGGCACCTAAGGTGTGTCCATAATAGCCCTTCAGACTGTTGACAGGGATGTCTTGCAGACTGGCACGGTTGATGGCCACCGACTCCATGTCGTCGTTGTACAACGTGGCGGTGCCGTGGGTGTTGATAAAGGCAATCCGTTGTGTGTCAAAGTTTTCAGTGACTTTATGGATCGATTTCAGCAGACCTTCGCCTGTGCGTGAGGGACCTGAAATATGGTTGGCATCGTTGTTGATGGCACCTGCTTCCATGATGATGGTCTGTTCGGGCAGTTCTTCTGGAGTCTTGGTGCGGGCATAAACAATGGCAGCACCTGCCTCCCCAAGATTCAGTCCACAACGGTTCTGGTCAAAGGGTTTGCAGCGTTCTGGCGACAATGCTTTGAACGACTGGAAACCGGAGATGATGAATTTTGACAGCACTTCAGCTCCCACCACAACCACGTAATCATACTGATCGCTGTACTGCAGCATGTTGTATGCGGCGATCTGGGCTGCACAACCCGAAATGCAAGCGTTGCTGGCAACAATAGGGGTGTTCTGATTACCGAAATATTTGGCAATCAGTTGGGCAGAATACCAAAGATAGGGTCGGTTGTCGTGGCATGAACCAAGATGTTCCAGTAATTCGACATTGCCCTTGGTGGTGGACAGGATAAATAAAACGCGCTCGTTAGATGCATCAATATTTGCCTGTTTGATAGCGTCTTCCGCTGCTTTGATGGCTAATTTCTCAAAGCGGGTGTATTGTGGCTCCATTTGATGTAGAGAAGTCTCATGCAATGTCTCTACAGCGTTCAAATCATGTTCATCCTGGAAAAGGGAAGCAAAAAACGGTTCTGGAATACCCCAACGCTGCTCATAACACTGCAATTGGCTTTTGCCTGCTATTATGGCTTCGAAGTTGGCGTAGCTGCCATGGGCCAACGGACTGATAATGCTGTGGCCTTTTTGGTATATGCTGTATTTATTTTTCACTTTCTCTCACTACATTTTGCTCTGTCACAAACACTTTCATCTCCCCCTGGGCCACCGTCTTTCCTTCACATTTTATCTCTGCTTTCACAATGGTGGCTTCAAAAACCTCCGATAACACGTCAACTCTGGTCTCCAATGTTTTTCCTGCAAGAGGGAAAAAACTGATTTCCAGTTTGTTGATGCTTCCAATAACTCCAATTTTAACAGGCTTGTCACGGTTTATCCAGCCGATACGGGTGGCACAGGTCTGTGCAATATTCTCTATCAAGCCGGCAGCACTCAGCTGACCGTTCTGCACGAATATATGGTCTTCGGGGATTTTAAAAAGAGTGGTTATCGTTGCTTCATCACACTCCAAGAAGCTGTCCACCATAACGATGGGCGGCTGCTGTGGAATATATGATCTTGCATTGACAGGATTCATCTTTTGCTAATTTATTAAAATTGCAAAGATACGCATTTTTCCTGACATACAAATATGTATATATTTTTATTTTGTAATGACAAACTCCACCCACTTCGTGGATACGCAAATCTTAATAAAAAAGACCACAATTCAATAACTATCAATTATTAATTGTTAATTATTAATTGTTAATAGTACATTGTGAATTACAGCGTTCCGCACTCCACAATACTGTGTGCTAAACCAAGGTTGTCGTGAATTTTTTCAACCTTCAATCCGGCTTCTTCAATGCATCGTATCATGTCACCGGAATAGTACATTTTGCTGTTGCCATTGGCCATGGCGGAGAAGTATAAACTGATTTGTGCCAGACAGTACGAGGCGGTTTCGAAGTTTTGTCTGTCCCAGAAAGTCTCCATGATGAACAATCGGCTGTTCTTACCCATTGACTGAGCCGCACGTTTAAGGATGCTGACGACTTCCTCTTCAGAGAAACAATCCAAAAACTGGCTCATCCAGATTACGTCATAGCCCTTGGGTAGCTGGGTGTTGGGGTCCAACAGGTTACCTGCATAACCGTCGATACGGTCAGCACCATCCATACCCTGGGTTTGCTGACGCATCATCTCCAGCTGTTGCGGCAGATCCATGATGGTCACTTTCACTTCCGGGTTGTAATGGACACATTGAGTGGCCCAGCGACCAGTGTTGCCGCCCACATCAAGGATATTTTTGGGTTGTCTTGCGAATACAATTTGCAAAGCCTGCTCAAAGGAATTGTCGGAATAAAAGTGGTCGAAAGCGAACCAGCTTTTCTGGGCTTGCTTGGGAAGTGTGGATAAGCCTTCATAAATGGTTGGCCAGTCGCCAAGTGTCTTTAATCCCTCTGGCTTGCCTTTCAGTATAGTCTCCTCCAAATAAAACATTCCCAGATAGTTAACATCGTGGTTGAAGTCCATATTCACCCGTGCCATCTGGTCGTTCAGCAGGAACCAACCGGCCTTGGCCAAGTGAAATTTGCCTTTTTTGAGCAGTATAGTTCCGATGGTGAGAGAAGACTCCACCAACACTTTCACACCATAAAGAGAAATCCCTGTTTTTTCTGCTATTTCCTCAAGGGTTAGTCCTTCTTTATGATCATCCAACAACTGGAAAATGCCGAATTTGACCATCAGACGTGACACTTGGAAAACGATAGGCCCAAAGGCGATTTCCTGTGCCAAACGCTGTGCGCGAAGAACAGAATGCTGTTCTTTTCCGTAGATTTCTTTTTGCGGTGAATTTAATTCCATATTTTTGATATTTATTTGAATCTTAATTATTTATCCATTTCCCAGAAGGGGTAATAGTTGAACCATTGGAGAGGGTATTGGTGCAAGATATTTTCGATAGAGGAAACGTACGCTTTCAGTAACTCATCAGTCTTCTTGCTGACAGATTCTTCTTCTTCGTTAATATGAAGGTGCTTCAAATAACCAGTATAGTGCGTGCCCTTGCCTTTCATGATGAAAGTGGATATGACAGGAATTCCCATCTGGGCTGCCATGATGAAAATGCCCGTTGGGAAATTGGCTTCCTTGCCTAAAAATTCGCATTTTTTGATTTTCCGTCCACCAAAATGACGGTCGCATAAAATGGCGACAATCTCTCCTTTGTCCAAGGCGTCTTTGATAGTAAACAGATGCGACATATCGTTGCTAATAGGGATGAGTTTGACATTTTGTTTGCCGAATGATTGGTCTCTATGAGCTTGATAATTAGAACTTTCTCCACCGTAAATGATACAGCTGATAGGCTTCTTGTCTTGTGACAAAGTTTGTCCTAAGAGTTCGAAATTTCCGATATGAGAACCCGCCAAAATGATACCCTTGTCTTGGTCTAACAAGGTGTTGAAATTTTGTAGGTCTTCATCGTTAAAACGGATGTCAAACTGTTTGGTATTGCCGGCAAGCACTGCGAATTTATCCAAAACCACCTTGCCGAAAGTGAGCTCGCTGAGAAAACTGCGCCATAAGGTTTTTATTTTTCCTTGTTTCCAAATTTCTCTGTGATAGAATTTTACAGATTCTGTGGCTTTGCGTCCCAAGAAAAAATAAAAGGGTACTACTAAATAAAGTACAGGGTAGAGCAGGATGACAGGTATTCGTTTCAGCATGACAAATAATGCCTTCTGACCGAAATTTCCACCGCCGGTGGTGCCTTTCCATTGACGTTCCTCAGCCATTGCGATTGTGGTGTGGCTATGTGGAGCCGTCATATTATGGCGGCTCTAATCTTGTTTATTGATTAACCTTGTTTTCAATATAGTCGTAGAACTGTCCCAAAGTCTTGATGGGTTTCATCTCTTCGGGCTTGATTTTGAAGCCGAAATTACGCTCTACGATGACGACGATATCCACAAAGTCCAGACTGTCAATGCCGAGTTTTTCCTTCAGCAGAGCATCTTCTTGCAATAATTCCTCATCAATTTCAAGTTCTTCAACCAAGAAGGTGTTGATGGTTTTAATGATGTCTTCTCTTGTCATTTCTATTTGATTTTCTTGATTACTAATGCACTGTTAGTACCACCGAAACCGAAGGAGTTTGACAAGTAAATGTCGATGTTTTTCTCGATGGTTTTATTGATGATATTCAGGTTTTTGGAGTATTCATCGGGGTTCTCGAAGTTGAGGTTAGGGGCGATGAAATTATTGAGCATCATGAGATTGGAGTATATAATCTCGCTGGCGCCAGCCATCCAGCATTCGTGTCCGGTCATGCCTTTGGTAGAGCTGATGGGCGTATGGCAGGGGGTGAAGAGCTGGTCGAGTGCCATGGCCTCGAAAGCGTCGCCTTGCACCGTAGAGGTGGCATGAGCGTTGATATAGTCGATATCTTGAGTCTGTACACCGGCGTCTTTAATAGCACGTTCCATGGCAATGGCAGATCCTTGGTCGCTGGGCTGTGAAATGTTGGCACCATTGGAAGAGAAACCATAACCCATGACTTCGGCAATGATGGTTGCGCCACGTTTCACCGCATGTTCGTAGTCCTCTAAAATGACTGTAGCGGCACCTCCACTGGGCACTAAGCCGTCGCGGTCTCGGTCGAAAGGACGGGAAGCCTTGGTAGGGTCGCTGATGCGGGTGGAAAAGGCACTGATGCCGTCGAAACTACCCATGGAAAGGTAGTTGGTTTCCTGGCAACCCCCGCAAATCACCATGTCCTGCAAGCCCTGGCGGATGAACATCAAGCCCAAACCGATGGCGTGAGAGCCACTGGCACAGGCCGCACTGATGGTCATGTTGACACCCCTGAGCTTGAAAATAGTGGACAAGTTCATCGTGACGGTGGAGTTCATCGATTGGAATATGGCTCCTGAACCTACTAAGGTGGTGTCTTTGGTGCGGAGTGTAGTCTCGTGTGAGTCGATGACAGCCTTGGCGGAGGAGTCGTTGCCATAGAATATGCCTACCTCGTTGGCGGCCAGATAGTCCATGTCGATGCCTGCGTTGCGTAATGCCTCGGCAGTGGCCATGTAGGCAAATTCACCCTCTTCAGCCAAGCAAATACGGGAACGGCGGTCCAACAAGCCTTTCAGCTGCGGACGCTCTACAATGCCGGTAAGTGGCGAGCGGTAGCCGTATTCGGTACGCATCGGGTCAATGCCTATGCCCGATTTCCCCTCGTATAACGATTGGCGTACCTCCTCCAGATTCTTACCCAAGCAGGAGTATATTCCCATTCCAGTGATTACGACTCTTCTCATGCTAATTGATAATTAATAATTGATAATTATTAATTGTTAATTGTTAACTGTTAACTGTACAGCCCTCCATTCACCGAAATCACCTCACCATTCACGTAGGCGGCTTCGTCGGAGGCGAGGAAACCCACTACAGCGGCGACCTCTTCGGGTTCGCCGAAGCGACCTGCGGGTATCATCTTTTTCAGGCTGGCCTCATCCAATTCCTTGGTCATATCGGTGGCAATAAAGCCCGGAGCTACAGCGTTGACGGTGATCTTGCGCGCACCGACTTCCTGGGCCAGCGCTTTGGTGGCACCTATCATGGCCGCCTTGGCGGCGGAGTAGTTGAGCTGTCCAGGCATTCCTTTCAAGCCCGACAGAGAGGCGATGTTAATGATGCGGCCATAGCGTTTGGTCATCATTTCTTTCACCAAACGGCGGGTAAGATAGAAGAAACCGTTGAGGTTGGTATTCAACACATCCTGCCATTCATCGTTGCTCATAAAAACTGTCAAACCATCACGGCGGATGCCGGCATTGTTGACCAAGATGGAGATGGTCTCATCGGGATGCTTGTCATTCCAACGGTCTAAGGCAGCGTTGACCTGCTCCTCGTCAGCCACATCAAAAGGCAGCAATTCGGCACTTCCTCCCAGGGCTTCCACTTTCTGTTGCGTTTCAAGAGCAGCCTCACGGTTGCTGTTATAGTTGATAATCACATGGCAGCCCATTTGGGACAGCTTGACGCAGATGGCGCGTCCTATGCCTCTTGAACCGCCAGTTACTAAGGCGTATTTCATTACAGTATTTCTATTTGTGATTCTTTCAGATAATTGATGACATTGACAATGTCCTGATATTTCGGGGTGTCGTCGATAAATGCTGGGACGATATTGCGGATGGCTTGGTACAGCTCTTTTGTCTTGCTCGCCATCTTGTCGCTGACTTTCAGGCAATCAACCGCTTGGGCCAGGCCAATCAAATAAATAGCCATCACCTGATAAGCGTTCTCGAGGACTCGTTTGGCCAATATGGCGGAGTTGGTACCCATGCTCACCACATCCTGGTTGTCGTTGTTGTTGGGGATGCTGTGCACATACATGGAGTTAGCTAAAGTCTGAGATTCCGCAGTGGTGGAAGTGGCCGTGAACTGCAATGCCTGGATGCCGTAGTTGAGTCCTAACTGTCCAAGGTTGCAGAAAGGTGGTAGTATGCCGTTGATACGGTCGTGACAGATATAGTTCAGCTGGCGTTCCATGAGAACTGTCAGTTTAACCATGGCGATTTTCAGCTTGTCCATCTCGAAGGAGATATAGTCGCCGTGGAAATTGCCCCCGTGATATACCGTCTGGGTGTCGATGTCCACGATGGGATTGTCATCTACCGCGTTGAATTCTTCTTCCAGTGTTTTTTCGGTATATTCCAAAGTGTCGAAAATTGGACCCAGTATCTGGGGCACACAACGCAGTGAGTAGTAAGGTTGCACTTTGTGCTTGAAGATTTTCTCCTCGTGGGCATGGTACATCTCCACTTCGCGTTTGAGCATGCATTGGCTGTCGGCGGCATACTCTCTCATCTTTTGGGCGATGAGAGTCTGTCCCTTGTGTTTTTTCAGCTCATTCAGTTCGGCGGCCATGAAATCATCGTAGGAGGCGGCAATCTCATTGATCATTACCGATACCAAAGTGGCGATACTGAGCAGTCGCTTAGCGTGGTGTAAGTTGACTATTCCCACACCCGTCATCATGGCGGTGCCGTTTACCAAGGCGAGACCGTCACGCAAATGCAATTTCAAAGGACTGATACCTAATTCTTTGAAAACTTCTGCGGTGGGACGGCGTTGGCCTTTGTAGAATACTTCCCCTTCACCGATGAGGGCCAAAGACATGTGTGCTAATTGTACCAGATCACCGCTGGCACCGACGCTGCCGTGCTGGGGAATTATTGGATAAATGCCTTTGTTGATGAAGGTTAACAGCATCTGCATCACGTCAGGATGGATGCCGGATTTGCCACTTACAAAAGTGGTGAAGCGCGACATCATGGCTGCACGTACGTAGATGGGGTCAAATGGCTCGCCCGCACCCGTCGAATGGCTGCGCACAATATTGTACTGCAAAGCATTCAGTTCCTCGTCGCTGATGCGGTACTGGGCCATGGGACCGAAGCCTGTATTAATACCATAAATGACCTTGTCTTTGGCAAAGTCATTCAGGAAATTATAGCTTTTTTCTATCTGTTTTCGTTCTTCTTCAGTGAGTTTTAATTCTTGTTCTTGAAATAAAACTCTCTCAATCTCTTTAATCGTCATACTAATTCAGATTAATTTCTTTCATCCAGTCTTCAATCAATTGCTCTTGCTTATCTTTGTCTGATAACTCTTTGCGTATCAGCTTTTCAGCAATGTCAATTGAAAGGTTGGCGATTTCGTTCTTGATGTCGGTCATAGCCTTCATCTTCTCGAAATTGATGGCTTTCTTGGCATCTTCGACCAATGCGGAAGCTTCTTCGTTGGCTTTGATTTTGGCTTCTTCGTACATTCTCTCGCTGATTTTGCGGGCGTCAGCCAGTATTTTGTCACGCTCAGCCTTGGTCTGGGCCATCATTTCGTCGTGTTTCTTTTCCATGTTGGCCAGCTCGTTTTTGATTTTTTCAGCTTCTGCCAGCTGGGTTTCAATGTATTCCTCGCGTTTGGCAATGCTTTTGGTGATGACAGGCCAAGCGAATTTGGCTAAGATGAATACCAATATGCCGAAACCAATAAGCGTCCAGAAAAGTAAACCGAAAGAAGGTGTGATGAGTGATGCTGCTAATACCATTATGTTTGTTTTTGTTGTTATTTTTATCTATGAATTAAGAACTAAGAGTTAAGAATTAAGAGTTTAGAATGTTGAGTTGTTGATTTTAAATTCCCCTTCTTGTAGAAGGGGTGCCCGAAGGGCGGGGTAGTGTAATTGTTTTCAGTTTTCAACTTTCAGTTTTCAGTTGAAAAAGGGAAAGGCTGCCAACCGCAACGATTCCCTTTTGTTTTTGCGCTTACATCTTTATTTCATCAATAAGCACAATAAGCATACAACGATGGCGAACAGGGCGACACCTTCCACGAAAGCGGCGGTCAGAATCATGTTGGTTCTGATGTCACCACTGGCTTCGGGTTGTCTGGCTACGGATTCAACAGCGCCTTTACCGATGTTACCGATACCAACGCCAGCTCCGATAGCTGCCAAACCTGCACCAATGCCAGCACCGACTTTGCCGATAGCTGCCAAATCCATTGCTGCTTGTAATAATGTTAATCCAGTCATAATGATTAGTTTTAAGTGGTTTGTTGATTTGATATCCCCCACATTGCGCTTCGCTTATGTGGGGTTATTGAAATTTAACCTCTCCGAGGTAATTTGTTTTTTTATCAGTTCTTAGTTCTTGATTTTTATTTTCATTGGCACATTAACTAATTTGCTAATTTGCTAATTTCTCATGGTGTGGCTCCTCTATTGCCATGCCGATATAAATGGCTGACAAGAGGGTGAACACAAAGGCTTGGATGAAGGCCACCAGCAATTCCAACAGTCCCATGAACAG
Source organism: Bacteroidales bacterium (assembly GCA_016290295.1). Classification (GTDB taxonomy): domain Bacteria; phylum Bacteroidota; class Bacteroidia; order Bacteroidales; family WCHB1-69; genus RUG11690. Next base: position 87,597 of record JAEETJ010000005.1, on the reverse strand, counting down.
ATAGAAGAAGATGGATACCGGTGATACCGCATAGCCGATAGCGGGCGACATGGTGCCGAAAATGAAAATCAGTCCGATGAAACCCAATACAATGATGTGACCTGCCGTGATGTTGGCGAAAAGTCGGATCATCAGCACGAAGGGCTTAGTGAACACACCGATAAATTCTACCATAGGCATAAGGGGAATAGGAATTTTCAGCCACCAGGGCACACCCGGTGCATTGAAAATGTCTTTCCAATAGTGTTTGCTGCCAGAAATGTTAGTGATGAAGAAGGTGATAATGGCCAATACTGCAGTTACGGCGATATTGCCCGTAAGGTTGGCACCACCGGGGAAAATCGGAATCAGGCCCATCAGGTTGTTGACCAGGATAAAGAAAAACAAGGTCAGCAGGTAGGGGAAGTATTTCTGGTATTTGTCTTCACCAATGGAAGGAATCGCCACATCGTCGCGGATAAACAGAATCAGAGGCTCCAGCAGTGATTGCATGCCTTTGGGGGCTTTCAGCGGGCCATCTTTGTATTTCTTGGCCACCGACAAGAATATCCAACACAGCAATGCGATGGATATCAATAAAGCACATACGTTTTTGGTGATAGAAATGTCAAATTTGCATACATGGTCGATGGCAGGCATCGTGGAAAAGTCTATTTCTCCAGTGTATTCGGCATAATTGCCGCCCAATTTGACGATAGAGCCGTCGGTCTCTTCAGTAAATCCTAAGGCATAGCCCTTGTATGCCTGGTGGCCATGGTGGAACTTGCTTGAGGAAAAGCATACTAATTGACCGTTGTCAAATAAGATGACAGGCAGGGGAATGGAAATGTGGTGGTCGTTGAAGGTGGTAATATGCCAGCCATGTTCATCAGTGATGTGCCCCATAATATATTCCCCAGGGTTGAATTCTTCTTCTTCAGCTTTCGCTGTCATGCTTGAATAAGGAGAAAAAAGAAGCATGAATGCGCAAAAAAGTAAGGGTAGTGAGTGTTTTATTTTTCTGTAAATCATTTTTAATCAGATGTTTATAATGTTCTTCTTGTAGTCTTTGCTGTTTTTTACAAAGTAGCAAATATACGAAAAATTATTTAATAAACAAAGATGTTAATATGTAAAAATATTGTTGTAAAATTTTTATTGTAGTGTATGATTTTTAAGAAATTTATGTAACTTTGCATCGTAAAATCATGTTTAATTTAAATACAAGCGCTATGAACATTATCCTTTATTTGTTATTAGGTGCAGTAGCTGGCTGGTTGGCTGGTCAAATTATGCGCGGTGGCGGCTTCGGTCTCCTTTGGAACATTATTATCGGTATCATCGGTGGTTTCATCGGCGGCTGGCTGATGAGCTTGCTGAACATCCAGAAGGCTGGCTTATTGTGGGAACTCATCGTCGCTGTGATTGGCGCTATCGTTCTGCTGTTTGTTATTTCTTTGTTTAAGAAGAAATAATAGGCTTGTTGAATCCCAAAGAAGCAGGTGTATGAAGCATGCACCCGCTTCTTTTTTTAATTGAAAAAAATTAATTTTGCAGAAAAATAAAAACTATGAAAAAAATTTACAATTTTATCTTGGCCGCATGCATGTTGCTGCTGGCTGTTTCTTGTCAAAACGAACCGGCTGTGACAGAGGCCGTTAATGAAGAACCTCAAATCAATACAACTATGGAAGATTTATTGACCAGACGTAGCATACGTCAGTACACTGATGAAATGCCTCCGATGGAGGTGATTGAAGAAATCTGCAAAGCGGGAACCTATGCCGCCACGGGCATGAACCGTCAGAGCCCGATTATTATTGCGGTGACCAACCGTGAGATGCGCGACCGCATGAGCCAGCTCAACGCCCAGGTGATGGGACGGGAAGGTGATCCTTTCTACGGAGCCCCGGTAGTGCTGGTGGTGCTGGCTGACAAAAATGTGCACACCTACATTGAAGACGGCAGTTTGGTGCTGGGCAACCTGATGCTTGCCGCCCATGCCAAAGGTCTGGGCTCATGCTGGATTCACCGTGCCAAAGAGGTTTTTGAATCCGAAGAAGGCCAACAGATTCTGAAAGACCTCGGCATTGAAGGCGATTATGTGGGTATCGGCAACTGCATTCTCGGCTATGTAGATGGTGACTATCCCGAAGCCAAACCCCGCAAAGACAACTGGGTGTATTGGGTGAAATAAGCCCTCAAGAGAATAATAGCGTAAATTATTAAAATATCATAATATGAAAAGACTTTTAGCAATATTGACAGTCGCTATCGCCGTAATGCCTCTGGTCTTAAAAGCTCAAAGCACCACCACTAATGGCCCGGAATTGGAAATGAATGACAGGGCTATCACCTGTGTCTTGGAGGACAACGATGATTATATGCGTTTTTATTCCATGGAAGTGGATTTATGGATGGGCTATAACGACATTGAAATTTACAAGTATGATAAGCATACTCGTAAAATTACTGTACAAGAAGTGGATGAGGATTATGAAGGACGTATTGCTTTTCTGAATGATGACAAGACTTCAGTTTCTGTAGTAAGGTGTGCGGTGAACAAAAAAACTCAGATGATGGAATATCAAAAGGCTTCATTCCCCTTGGATGCGAAAGTTCCCAAAAAACTTGTTTTTACTACGATATACTCTTTCCCCGTTGAGAAAAAGAACGAAACCTACCAGACTTGTGCTGTTTTTAACGAAGACAAATCCAAGTTCGCCATTGTGTCAATGCCTTTCCCAGATAATAAGCAGTCGGAGAAACGGGTTGATGTGGCTGTATTTGATAATGGTGCAAATTTGTTGTTCCATGATTCAAAAGTGACATCCTGTTACAGAGGTTTTCAAGTGGATAATATTTCTTTGACTTTGGATGGAACGGTATATGTTGCTAATTCCAATTCTATATATGATAGAATAATGGCATCCGCTGTTCGTATTTTTGTATGTTCGGAGCACGGATTTTTTGATTATATAGAAAATTTGGATGAAAATATATATTACACTTTCAAACAGTCTCTAAATTCCGAAGGAGGCTTGTCTTTGGTGGGTATAAGGAGCAAAGAAGGAAACCCTGAATGCAATATCAGAACTTATACGGTTACTCCTGATGGAGCGGTGGATTTTGTTGACCAGGATATTACGTTGTCGGAAGACTATGAGGGAATAAAATATAATGACGGATCCTTTGCCAAAGAAGAAGGCTATTTTTATCCTCATATTTTTGATATGATTAAACTTCGCAACGGCAATTTTTTGTTTGTCGGAGAAATGAGAAAAAGAGTAGCTGTGGGAAGTACAGGAGAATATGGTCAATTCTCGATTTATGGTTTTTTGTCGCATAATATGTTTTATGCGATAGTTACCCCGAATGGCAATGTGCAGGAAATGCATATATATCCCAGAATGACGGTGACCAGTGAGGATTCGGGCCGATGGAGGGAATCTAATCCTGTATATGCCTTCGAGTGGGATGGAGATGCTTATTTGGTTTATAATGATCACCGGGGCAATTACAAAGGTAACGGAAGTGTACACTGCTTGTTCTATAACCGTCCTGACCAGTGTTCAGTGGTATTGTCAAAGATAGAAGAGAATGGAGAATTGTCAAGCACGATTCTTTTTAACGCCACTACCACTCTGAAAGATCCCAGGTATATAGCTAATCAACATAACCATGAGTATTTCAATAGACTGATGTATTCGGCGGAGGATGGTGTTTATTACATCCTTAGGAATGATGGAGAGTACCGCCTTGAAAAGATAACCATTGAATAAAAAAAAAGAGACGCAAACGCGTCTCTTTTTTTTGTGAATACAATTCGAAATTACTCGAAAGACAAAATCGCTTTCTTGATGATTTCGATAGCTTCGCGCAGCTCTTCCTCGCTGATAACCAATGGGGGAGCGAAACGGATAATGTGCTGGTGAGTCGGCTTGGCCAGAACACCCATCTCTTTCATCTTCACGCATACATCCCAAGCTTCTTTGCCATTGGTCGGGCGGATGATGACGGCGTTCAACAGACCTTTACCACGCACCTGCTGGATCATCGGGCTGTTTACCTTGCTCATTTCTTCGCGGAAAATCTTGCCAAGGTATTCAGCGCGTTCAGCTAATTTTTCTTCTTTCACCACTTCCAGAGCAGCGATACCTACACGGCAGGCAACGGGGTTGCCACCAAAGGTTGAGCCGTGCTCACCGGGCTTGATGTTCAGCATGATGTCGTCATCAGCCAAAACTGCTGACACAGGCATAGTACCGCCAGACAGAGCCTTACCTAAGATCAGGATGTCGGGACGAACGCCTTCGTGGTCGCAGCACAGCATCTTACCTGTACGGGCGATACCGGTCTGCACCTCGTCAGCGATGAACAATACGTTGTGAGCCTTGCAGAGGTCATAGCATTTCTTCAAATAGCCATCATCTGGTACATAAACACCAGCTTCACCCTGGATAGGTTCAACGAGGAAACCGCAAACCATGGGATCTTCCAGAGCCTTGGCTAAAGCGTCAACATCGTTGTAAGGGATTTTGATGAAGCCAGGGGTGAAGGGACCGAATCCTTTGTATGCATCGGGGTCGATGGACAAAGAAACGATGGTGATGGTACGGCCGTGGAAGTTGCCTTCGCAAACGATGATTTTGGCCTGATTTTCGGGCAGACCTTTCTTGTCGTAACCCCAACGGCGGCAAAGTTTCAAAGCTGTTTCGTCAGCTTCTGCGCCAGAGTTCATAGGCAGCACTTTGTCGTAGCCGAAAGTCTCGGTGACATATTTTTCATACGGTCCGAGGCAGTCATTATAGAATGCACGTGAGGTCAGGGTCACTTTCTGTGCCTGGTCGATCATAGCGTCGATGATCTTCGGGTGGCAGTGACCTTGGTTGACTGCTGAATAAGCTGACAGGAAATCGAAATATTTCTTGCCTTCCACATCCCATACGAAGGGACCTTTACCGCGGGCGATGACAACGCCAAGCGGATGATAGTTATGGGCGCCATATCTGGCTTCCATGTCCATAGCTTGTTGACTTGAAGTGATTTTTGCTACTTCCATAGTGAAATGTATTTGATTAATATTGATTTGTGTAGTTTGTCAAAATTTTAGCTTGCAAAGTTACACAAAAATATTGTACGTTATGCAGATAGTGTGAAATTTTATTGGCCAATATGTACTTTGCTGCGGTCTTCCTCGGCTTTCTTCATCGGCTTTGAACCTTGGTAGGAGTTGAAATTGTAGCGGATGCCTAACCAGAACATACGGCTTTTGTGGTAACTGTCATTCTGCAGGATATAGACACTATTGTCAGACAATGCTTTCCATTTGCTTGTGTTGAATACATCGGTCAACAGGGCGGAAACGGTGAGACTTCCTTTGAGAAATTTCTGGCTGATGCCAATATTCATCGCATGGGCGAATGGTATCGTGAATTGTGGGTAGTACTCGGGAGTGGTGAAACTGTATTGCAGTTGGATATTCATCCCTTTGATAGGCTTGAAATTGAGCTCGATAAGGCTGCTGTTGACCCATCCTTTGTTGCTCAAATCTATTTGCTCATACTGGCCTTTTGCGCTGACATAATAGGTGTTGGCATTCAAGTCAATATCAACCCATTTGGCGGGGTGAATCGTTAACTGAAGGTCCAAGCCGGTTCTTAACTCAGACAAGCCGTTGATATAAGTCAGCAGCAACAAACTGTCTTTCAGGATGGTGATTTCTGTGATATAGTTATGAGTGTAATTGAAATATAAATTGGCTGAAAAATCGACGATTTTTGTGCTGAGAAGATAATTAAATTCCACATTTTCAGATGTTTCTGGCTGAAGATAGGGATTACCTTGCTCGAAGGTGGTGGCGTCGAGCATACTCATATACGGGTTCAGCTGCGGATAAGTCGGTCGGCTGATACGTCGCGAAAATGCTAAGGATATACTGTGTTGTTCGTTGATTTTATATTGTCCCATCAAGCTGGGCGTAATGAAGAGGTGGTGCTGGGTCCGCTTGATGTTTTCTTTTTCGCTGCTAAGTTTGACTTGCGAGTATTCAATGCGGATGCCAGCTTTCCCGAACAGTTTCTTGCCTTTGGGTGAGGAAAACTGTACGTAGGCAGCAGGAATGAATTCCCTGTGGGCGAGGTCTTTGCTGAAAGCGGGAGAATAGTTCCATTGCTGATTTTCCCGACTGTAGAAATCATGGTAGATGTTGTTCTGCCGATAGGAGAATTTCACGCCCGTTTCCCAAGTCCCGTATTTTTTCTTGATATTGAAATCCAACTGATGGGTGGTGAGCAACGGACTTCCTCCGGATATGGATTTGTTGACGCTGTCGCTGTTCAGGAAGTAGTAGGAGGGACGATGGCCCCAAATTTTGGAAATGGAGCTGCGGATGGAGAAGGACAGCTTGTTAGGTTGTATAATGTGCTGGTAAAAGAGCACTCCTTCAATATTCTCGCGGTTCCACGATACATTGCGACTGCGGTACTCCTGTCGTTCGATACCTTCTGTAAGATACAGATTGTCAAAATCTTGCTTCGTATTGAGTCTGGGAATATTCAGCCGGAGATCGGCTTGGAGTTTATTTTTGGAATTGATGTGGAAGGTGGCACCTAAGGCGATGTTGTTGTTGAAAACGGTTCTGGCAGAGCGAACTTGTTGCTCCAAACTGTTGCCGGATTGTACAAATTTTCGGTATAGATTACCATGGATGATGTCGTCTTCGTATTTGGTCTGATAGCTGAAATTCAGGGCAAAGCCTTTGGCTACATAATGCAAGGCGATGTTGCCATTTACAAAATGGTTGAAGCCATAGTTGGCACCTATCTGACCGCTTAAACCTTTGCCTTTTTCTTTTTGGCTGATGATATTGATGATGCCACCAGTGCCTTCCGCGTCATAACTTGCATCTGGGTTGGTGATGATATCGATGCTCTTGATATTGGAGCTCGACAGTGCCGACAACTCTTCCATGGTGGTGGGCACTCCGTCTAATAGAAGCAGCACATTTTTTTTGCCACGGACGGACACTTGTCCCTGAGGGTTGACGCTCACCGCTGCGGATGAACGCAAGATATCGGCTACAGAACCGGTCATTTCGGTCATATAGGCTTGCGGGTTCAAACTGGTGCGTTCCACACTGCTTCGCTTGCCGTTGACTTGGGCTTCTACTGCCACTTCGCCTAATGTCTGTGAGTTTTGACTTAAAACGATGTTGGGGAGTTGTACTTTCTCCTTTGAAGCGTTGAATGTCAGTGATTTGGATGTATATCCCACAAAGAACACCTGCAAGGTATAGAGCGAGTCGGATGCCTTGACCTGTAAGGAAAACGCTCCGTTTTCTTGGGTGATGGTGCCGGCAATGTCTTTCCCTCCCTGGCTGACCACTACAGAGGCATACTGGATGGGCTCACCTTTCTCTTCGGTTACTTTGCTTGAAACGACGCAATTCTGTGCCACTGCCACACCTGCCCAAGCCATCAGGAAAAATACCAGTAATGTCAATGCCTTGAATAAAAACTGCCTGAAAAATCTCATATATGATGTATCTTTTTGAATTTTGAATTCTGAATTCTGAATTTAATTTGCTAATTAACTAATTTGCTAATTTGCTAATTTGCTAATTCATTGGCACATTAGCACATTTTATTATTTCCCCTTGTAATACTCGCAAATCCCCGTCAACCCGCACTCTTCGCATTTAGGTTTGCGGGCGAGGCAGACATAACGGCCGTGCAGGATGAGCCAGTGGTGAGCCTTGGGGATGACCTCGTCGGGGAAGGCCTCGGTAAGCTGCTGCTCGACCTTCAGCGGGGTGTCGGCATTCTCCACAATGCCGATGCGGTTAGCCACCCGGAACACGTGTGTGTCCACGGCAAAGGCAGGTTTGTCAAAGATGACCGCCAGGATGACGTTGGCGGTCTTGCGACCTACACCTGGCAGCATTTGCAACTCTTCCATGTTGTTGGGCACAACACCATTGAAACGCTCCACCAACGCTTCTGCCAGCCCTTTCAGATGCTTGGCTTTGTTGTTGGGATATGAGACTGATTTGATGTGCTCGTAAATATCTTCTACTGAAGCTTTTGCCAAGTCGAACGGACTGGGATAATGTTGGAACAGAGCTGGAGTGACCATGTTAACTCGCTTGTCGGTGCATTGTGCCGAAAGTACTACAGCCACTAACAATTCATAGCTGTTGGTGTACTGTAATTCGGGCTCCGCCACAGGCATGTGTTCCTCAAAATAGGGAATCAGGAAATCGTATTTTTGTTGAATTTTCTTTTTCATAATGCACAATTTACAATTCACAATGCACAATTCATATTTTGTTGAAGAATTTTACAATGAGTTGCGGGAAGGCATAATTGCCGAGTTCGATTAGCGGTATAGTCAGCCTTTGTCCGGCAGGGGCTGGTAATTTTTTAGCGTCAGGAATGTCGTAGAAGGAAGCGTGGATAGTCTGATGTGTTAACTGATGTTTTGTCTGATACAATAATCTGTATTTCAGTTGTTTGTTCTCCTTTGTTTCTTTCAGGGGCAACTGATACAGGCCTTTCCAGATGTCATCTTCCGCTCGTTTTTCAATAAAGATCTGGCCTTCCTGAATGCATACAAAGAAATGGAAAAAACGGTCCTTGACTTGTAGGTTTTTGATACTGACAGGCAGCATTTCCACTTCGTCATGCTGGTATGCGTAGCATTCGTTTTTCAGGGGACAGCTCTCGCATTGTGGACTTTTGGGAGTGCACTGTAAAGAACCAAAATCCATGAGCGCTTGGTTAAAATCCGCAGGGTCAGCCCCTTTCATCAGTTTGTGGCAAAGTTCGGTGATTTGCTTCTTGGTGCGGACTTCCATGATATTGTCGTGGATGCCGGAAACTCTGCTGATGATGCGCAACACATTGCCATCCACAGCGGGGTAGGGTAGCCCGTAAGCGAAAGAGCAGATGGCGGCGGCAGTGTAGTCGCCTATGCCTTTGAGCTGGCGCACTTGTTCGTATGTCTTTGGAAAAACTCCCCCGTGCTCTTGCATGACTTTTTTGGCGGCGGCGTGCAGGTTGCGGGCACGCGAGTAGTAGCCTAATCCCTGCCATACACGCAACACCTCTTCCTCCTCGGCCTCGGCTAAAGCTTTAACTGTTGGGAAGGTTTGGATGAAACGTAGGTAATATTCCCAGCCTTGGACGATACGGGTTTGCTGCAAAATGATTTCGGATACCCATATCTTATAAACATCGCGTTCACCCCGCCAAGGGAGTGAACGCTTGTTGTCTGCATACCAATGAAGCAGTATATCAGTAAATTGCATGAGAACTTAGTTCTGATTGATAATCTGGAACAGTTCGTCCAATTTCGGAGTCAGAATGATTTCGGTACGACGGTTCTTGGCGCGTGCCTCAGCAGTGTTGCTGGGGTCGATGGGGTAGTATTCGCTTCTGCCAGAGGCGGACAGACGTGAGGGAGCGATGTTCTTGTTGCTCAGGATGGCTTTGACAACAGCGGTGGCACGCAGTACGCTCAAATCCCAGTTGTCTTTCACCTGACCAGCACCTTTGTATGGCACGTTGTCGGTATGACCTTCAATCAGCACGGAAATATCCTCATCTTTTTCCAGCACTTCTGCCAATTTGGAAATGGCTTGCATACCTTCGCTATTGATAACCCAGCTGCCAGAAGAGAACAACAGTTTGTCTTCCATGGACACATATACTTTGCCATTTTTCTCATAAACATTCAGACCGCTACCTTCAAAGCCTTTTAAGGCAGCTGAAACGGTTTCTTTCAGTTTGCGGACTTCTGCATCTTTCTGATCCAGAATCTTTTGCAGTTCACCCAAACGAGCCTCCTTATCTGACAGTTCCATGGTGGCTAAGTTCAGCTCGTCGCGTTGCTGGTTGATCTCTGCCTCGCGCTCGTTCAGCTGGGCTTTGATTTTCTCAATGTCGCTGAGCAGCTTGTTCACCTGAGTATTGTTGCTCATGTTGAGCTCCGCAAATTGTTTCAGCAGTTCGTCATAGTCACGGATGGCCTTGGCCAGGTCTTTCTCGGATTGGGCCAGTTTCTTGCTGAGTGTGAGAGTGTCAGCGGAAAGCTGTTTGGTTTTTGCTTTCAACTGCTCCACCTGCTGCTCCAATTGTTTGTTCTGGTTGACGGTATTGATATTGTCCTGGTTCAACACGGCCAAGTTGTCGGAGCAAATTCTGTAGCTGTCTTCCAATTCGGCATATTTCTGCTTGGTGACACAACCGGAAAGTAATAAGCCGACTACTAATAATCCTGAAATTAAAACTTTCTTTTTCATTTCTGTCTTTTGTTATAGTTTGTTTTGTTAAATTTGATGACAAATTTGCTTTTATACCTATTAAATATAGATATGCAAAAGTACAATAACTTATTGCAAGATATTGCTTTCAAACAAAAAGAAATAAACATTTTGAGTTTAATAATTTACTGTACTTTTTTTTGCTGAATTAACTTTTATTAACAAAAAATTCGTATCTTTGCACCGATTTTAAAAGGTAAAGATATGATATATTTAGACAATTCTGCAACTTCTTTCCCTAAGCCTGTAGAGGTTTATGATTTTATGAACAGCTTTTACCGTGACCATGGTGTAAGTCCTGGTCGTTCGGGCTTTGACGCTGCAATTGAAACAGGCGAAATGGTTGAGGAGACTCGTAAAATGCTCATGAAATTATTCAACGGTGGTGAAGACCCTAATCGTTTGACTTTCAGTTATAATGCCACGGATTCTTTAAACATATTGATACAAGGTTTGGTGGAAAAAGGTGCTCATGTGATTACCACTATGCTTGAGCATAACTCAGTTCTGCGTCCTTTATATGTAATGCAGGAAAGAGGTATTATCGACGTTACTTATGTGCCTTTTGACAAGCATGGCTATGTGGATCCTGATGATATTGAGAAAGCTATCAAACCGAATACCAAATTTGTGGTTTGTACTCAGTGCTCCAATGTGATAGGTACTGTGCAGCCCATTGCCGAAATCGGTAAAATTTGTAAGAAACACGGTCTGATTTTTGTGGTGGACGGTAGCCAGGGCGCTGGTGCCAATACCATGGATATGATTAACTATGGTGTTGACTGCTATGCTTTTACTGGCCATAAATGCTTGATGGGACCCACTGGTATCGGTGGTTCCTATGTGCGTGAAGGCATTGAAATCAAACATACCCGCTTCGGTGGCACAGGTGTGCGTTCCGCATATCCTGGTCATTTGGATGAATATCCTTATCGTTTGGAAGCCGGAACCCTGAACGTTTTGGGTGTGGCCGGTTTGCATGCGGGCGTGAAATGGGTGATGGAGAAAGGTGTTGAGAATATTCATGCTCAGGAAATGAAACTGTGGGAGAAACTGCGCCTCGGCATCAAAGATATTCCGGGTGTTACCTTGTATTGCGCTGAATCAGTCGAGAACCACAATCCTGTGATGTCCATCAACATCAATGGCTTTGAAGCTGGTGATGTGGGTACTATGCTGGATGTGGACTATGATATCGCTTGCCGTACCGGTTTGCAATGCGCTCCCAAGGTGCATGTGGGTATTGGTACAATTGATATCCACGGTACAGTCCGTCTGAGTATCGGTGCATTCAACACCGAAGCCGATATCGACGCAGCCATCACCGCCATCAAGGAAATCGCCGCGCTGAAGAACTAAAAGAAATTTAGAATTCAAAATTCAGAATTACATCATAATATTGTAGGGCTGTCGTATTACGGCAGCCTTATTTTATAACAGAATTATCCCTTTTAGTCTTGTAACTCACGACTACCGCCTAAATTTTTCATATCAGCTAATGTGGCATTGTTTCGCATTGATGGAAGTTGCACTCCGTCAGGAGTGCAGGGGTTGGTAGAAATGCCGTATCTCCATACATTCTTTTCGCACGCCAGAGGTGTGCGGGCTCAATTCCAGAGAATGATACATGCTTTTTGCCCGCAGACCTGACGGCCTGCGATAAATTCTTGGTGTAACCTTCCGTTTCTACCGAGCCCGGCAGGCCTAGCAGCCTGCCAATGATATGTCATATTCCTCTGTTTACCCCGTCAGGGGTTTCAGATATGCGACCGTCTGTCATCAAACGATTATCCATAATCTAAATACACAACATATTGATTAACAGCAAAATATCATCCTCTATTTTAAAATAAAAAAATGCAATAAACACTTGAAAATCAAAAAATAATATGTAACTTTGCCCTGTCGTATTTTTAGATCTTGTTTAGCGGACTTCGCAATGTCTGAAAGTATAACGTGAAAATATTAAAAATAGAAGTCCCCATTTGTTTTATATGAAAACATTATCAAGAAGTCATCCGAAATGCAGATCGGTAGTGTTTATGTCTATTTTAGGAGCGTTTGTTTGTTTCCTTTTATTTTCCTACATCTCATATTATATAGAGCACACGCTTATAAATCATAATAGATTTAATGTTACTGATTATTTTGAAATAATATTGTGGCTAATAGGAGGTTGTGTAATCTTTTGTCCTATCATTCTATACTTTATAGGCGAGGTGTTATGGCAAGTCAAAGGAGAAGAAATAATCCAGTATGATGCAGACTTTTTATATATAGTCAACAAGGGCCGAATTATTGGTAAATCTAAAAAAATTCCGTGGAGCAATGTTAAGGATGTTGGATTATTAGAACTCTCTCAATATGAGCAATTACTTGTTCACTTTAGTATTTCAGGGAAAATCGAAGAACGAATCCAGCTGCTGCGTCACAAAGGACGAAATATCAATTTTGGAGTCAATCTTAGTGATGAAAAATGTGAAGAAATTATTGAAACTATACGTGAGAAGATAGATGTGTATGCAAAAAAGGAAAGCTCTCTGCAGACTAATTAGCTTGCATTCGTCTGTGATATTTCTTTGTTCCATCCGTTGCTTGACGTATAGATCAACCTTGCCAAAACAACAGTTATGGCAAAGAGCAGCACCCGCAGGGTAAGCATCTACATCAACGGCAAGGTGGTGGAGGCCTCTGGCAAGCAGATACAGGCGGAAATGAAAAAAACAAAAAGAAAACAGAATGAAGAATAATTTGTAATTTTGTAACTCTAAAACCTACACCTTCGCCATGGAATATGAGTATGACTCTTGGAAAATTTGTGCAAGCCTCAGAAGAGAAAACAAGTTTTCTCTTCTGAGGCGCAGCCAAATTTGCGCGAAGCGAACTTCAGAATACAGAATATGACTTACCCCGACGGGGAGGAGGTGAATTATGAGTACAACAAGGGCGGCATGCTGCAGCGGGTGAAGGGGGTGAAAAATGGCACTCCGTATCCTTATATAAATGACATAAGATACAATGAGTTCGAGCTGAAAGAAAGTGTTGTGTATGGCAATGGTACCAGTGTGATGTATGATTATGACCAGTTACAGACTAGACAACCTACGCCAAAAAAATATATAGAATGAAGAAATTAATATTGGTTATAGGGGTGTTGATACTGTTTGGCTATGCTAATGGACAGGTTAATAGTGGAACAGATACTGCTCGTTATTTGCAACAAATAGATAATGACACCTCGTTTGATAAGCAAAAATGGATGGAATCCATTCTTGCGCAACATTTTGATAAAATAGCCGTTGAATATCAACATAATTTTAATCATTCAACCCCTTTTGTCGTAACAAGAATACAGAATTACAGTAAATATTATGCCATTGATATCGAAGATACCACACACCTATACAGATACACTATTATTTCTATCAAAAACGAAAGATGTCAAACAAAAGAAATAGTCAAAGTAAATGAGACTTATTTTCTTACTATCAAAAATATAACAAAACATTCTGGTCTTATAGGAACTTCAGAAATACCTTACGACATAACATTCAGATATCATGGTAAAAAGATACGATACAGGTCAACAGACATTCAAAATGGGCCACCTGTAATCACTGAAGACATAAAAGGCATTAATTATGTGCTATCGGATTTGTCTCAAAAAAAACATACAAACAAGTAGATTAAATTGTTTTATGGTGTTTTTGTACCATTACCCAATCAAAAATCATCCATGAACATAGTCCAGACATATTGCTTACTGATTCCGCATAACTATGGAGAAAACTCTTGCTATGCCAATTTGTGTTTTTTGTGGGCGATTCACACCTTCTCCGCCAAAGAAAAAGATACGGAAACAGGTCTAAGCTACTTTGGAGCAAGATATTACAGCAGCGACCTGAGCATCTGGCTGAGTGTGGACCCGATGAGTTATAATACTCCCCAAAATTAGGACAGCAAGTGAAAACAAAAAATTAGTGCTTTTGCACCCATAAAACCCACATCTTCTCCATGGAATACAAGCATGACAGTCGGAGAAATTGCGCAAGCCAGATGAAAAGAAAACAATTCTTTTCCGTGTCGCACTTTGCCATCCCCCTTCCAACTGTCAATTGTCAATTGTCAATTGTCAATTGTCAACTGTCCCCTGGACTCACACCTTCGAAGTTCTCTTTTGCACCAGGAAAATGCCTGTGATGACAATGATAATTCCAAGAATCTTATATAATGGGAATTCTTCTTTCAATAGGAAAAATGACAAGATGGCGGTGACGATGGGGATGAGATTGGTGAAGGTGTTGGCTTTGCCCACCCCGAAATGACGCATGCTCTGCAGGTAGAACATGAAGGCCAAGGCGGAGCATAAAATAGCCAAAGATACCAGATAATAGAGGTATGGGGTGCTGAAAAGTGCTGTTATCTGATGAGGAATCTCGGGGGCGTCGGTGATGAGAAACAGAAGCGGGGTGAACAATACCAAGCCAATCAGATTCTGGTAGGTGATGATGATCACGGGATTGTATTTCTCGGGCAGTTTCCGCAGGAAAAACATATAGCCAACGGAAGACAAAACCGCGCCGAAGGCCAGTACCACCCCAAGTGCGCTTATGGTGGCGTTCAGAAAGGCAGGAAACAACATGATGAAAATACCTGTGAAGGACACAAAAATGCCGAACATGTTGAGCCGCGTGAAGTTCTCTTTGAAATAAAACATGGAGAGAAACGCCGTGGCAATGGGGATGGTGGCCACAATGATGGATACCACCGAGGCGTCGCAATGGGTGAGACTGTATGTCTCGCAGATAAAATAGAAAAATGGCTCAAAACAGCTGAAAGCGAAAACAGTGGGGATATCCCTGCGGTCTATCTTCATGTCTTTGCGGAAGAATAGAAGACAAATCAGCAAAAACAGAAAGCCCGCAATCAATAGGCGGGAGAAAATGATGGTGACGGGTTCCGCTACATTGAGCAATTGTTTTGTAAAAATGAATGAACTGCCCCATAATACGGCAGAAGATGTTAATAATAAGTAATATAACCAATCTTTTTTGCTCATTTTTACGACAAAAAAAAGAGGATTATCGAAATCCTCTTTTTGATTTTATGGTCTTCGAATGTTATTCTTCAGCTGCGCTGTCATCAACTTGCTCGGTCTGAGGACCAGAATATGGATTGTTGGCTTTGTACTCGTTCTTTACCAAGAAAGCGCATACGAAGCAGAGTACCATGACAAAAGCTGCAAGTCCCCAAGTGGCTTTTTCCAGAAAGTCAGTGGTCTTTCTCACACCCATGATCTGGTTGGAGGCTGCGAAGTTGGAAGCCAAACCACCACCTTTGGAGTTCTGAATCAATACGATGAAAGCCAAAATGATACATGCGATAACTACTAATACAACTACTAATGTCAACATTTTTTTCTAATTTATTTGATTATATTTTCCGTTCTTTATCATTTCAATATGACTGGCAAAAATACTACTTTTTTCTGGAAAAATCAAGCTTAATTTTTTGAGCATCTTGATGGCTTTTCCACTATAGCCTTGCTCGGCGTAAATAATTGCTAATGTTTTACTTACGATTTCTTCGTCCTCGTCTAAGCTGCCTTCGGAATAGTTGGCGAGCGGCTCTAAAATCTTGGCGGCTCTTTTAATTGTGGAAGGATTGCCTCCGAATTTTGCAATGAGCGAGTCGATGACCACCGACTGGTCTTCCTCTAAGTTGATGGTCGGTGCTTCGAAGGTCTTCTCCATGCCCATTTCCTCTTCAATGGATGAAGGATGAGCCTCGGTGCCTGTTTTGTTGATGAGTTTCTTTACCTCGTTGATGACCGATGTATTGGGCGTAACTGGCTCTTCTTCAGTTTTTTCTATAGGCAATGTGACAGTGCTTTCTTCAACTGTCGTTGCCTTGTCTTCAGTCGTAACAGTCTTATCTTCAACGGCAACAGTCTTGTCTTCGGCTGTTGCAGGGGTGTGCGTATGGCCAGCATAAAGTGGTTGGTTGCTTAGCTGGAACTGGTGGAATTTGTTGCGATTGTATAAGGATAGTAAAAGGGTTGATTTGACCTTCTCGTATTCTTTGGGACGGTCTTCCTCCAACATTTTAAGGTAGAGTAGTGTCATCACGTTTGAGCAAGGGTACTGCTGATGGTAGTATGCCAGTACTTTGCCCGGATCGTTGGCGGAAAGCTCATTCCCGATGTAATTGCCGATGATGATTTTTTCCATAGTTACCAGTTAACAAATGCTTTGTTGAAGATGTCTTCTGTGAGTGCCTCGTTTATTTCGTTAACCAAGGTGCTTTCTACAGAGGTGAAATTCTGTGTGCTGGGGTAATCCGCATAGCGGGAGAAAGACTGGTCGAAGTCCTGATTCTCGTCAAAGCTGTTGGAGAAACGTACTCTTACAGTGATGGTTAGCCTGTTCATGGCAGCGGCGTCGTTGCCTTGGATAGCAATAGGAGTGATGGTGTAGTTGATGATTTCGCCTTCCAGATTGTAGTCGCCACCCGTATTGTTAATGATGGTCAACGGGGTCTGATTCTGGATTCTGTTTTTCAAAGCTGTGGTAAACTCTTGACTGAGTGTGGGATTGACCAAGGATGAGTTGTTGGTGAAAGTTTGCACATACACGGTCTTGGCTCTTGGGTCGATGTTGCCGCCCGTCAACGATACCGTCATCCGGCATCCCGACAACACCACAACCAACACCAGCAAGGTTATGTTGACCCAATTCAATATTTTTCCGTGTTTGTGCATATAGCAAGCGTTTATTTGAAATTTTTTTCGGCTGCCATGATATGACAGCCCTACATTCTTTATTTTTTAGTTCTTAATTTCATTAGCACATTAGCACATTGATAATTAGCACATTTACTAATTTGCTAATTTGCTAATTAGTAATCATCATATTCCCATCTCCTTGATCTTCCTATACAGCGTTCTCTCCGAAATGCCCAGCTCTTGGGCGGCGGCGGAGCGCTTGTTGTTGTGTTTCTGTAAAGCTTTGATTATCATTTCTTTTTCATTATCCACCAAGGAATAATGGGTGTCTTCAATAATCTCCGATTCTTGGAAAGGCTCTGATTTGTCGATGTCTTCCTTGCTGATGGAGATGGTGGTGTCGTCTGCTGGCAGGTCGTACATCACCGGTGGTGTCTTGACAGGGTGGATGTGCTGATAATCTTGCTGTAATTCAGAGGGTTTCAAGTCTCCGGCAATGACATGGTGCACCAGCTCTCTCAGTTCGCCCACCTCGCGTTTCATGTCCGACAGGAACTTGAAAATCAGCTCTCGCTCAAACTGCTCGTTGTGACTGCTTTCGGAGGGCAGTAGGGCGGGCAGCTTTGAAGGGATAGGGCTGGTCAGGTACTTGGCTATGGTCACTTCGTCAATCTGCCTTTTCTGTTCTATCAGCGACATTTGCTCGGTTACATTTTTCAGCTGTCGTATGTTGCCGGGCCAGTTGTAGTTGCTGAGTGCCTCTTTGGCCCCTTCCGTCAAGGTGATTTGCGGGAAGTGGTATTTTTCGGCAAAGTCGGAGGCGAACTTGGTGAACAAGAGGAAAATGTCTTCTTTCCTTTGGCGCAAGGCTGGTACAGAGATAGGTATGGTGTTCAGTCGGTAGTATAAGTCCTTTCTGAACTTGCCATTGGCGATGTGGTTGACTAAATCAACGTTGGTAGCAGAGACCACCCTGACATTGGTTTTCTGCACTTTCGCAGAGCCAACTCGCATGAATTCGCCGGTCTCCAGTACACGAAGCAAACGCACTTGGGTGGCCAAGGGCAGGTCACCGACTTCGTCCAGGAAAATGGTGCCATTGTTAGCCGTTTCGAAATATCCTGTATGGTCTTCAGTGGCTCCCGTGAAAGCTCCCTTGACATGGCCGAAAAGTTCGGAGTCGATAGTCCCTTCGGGGATGGCACCGCAGTTGACGGCAATGTACTGGCCATGTTTGCGAGGACTGTATTCGTGGATGATTTTTGGAAAGTTTTCCTTACCCACACCGCTTTCGCCAGTAATCAACACAGGTAAATCCGTGGGCGCCACCTGCACAGCAATGCTGATGGCCCGGTCTAATTCCGGGTCAAAACCGATGATGCCGAAGCGTTGTTTGATGGCTCTTAAGTTGATTTCCACGATGATAGTTTTAGGTTTAACAGAAAAACTATGGCACCATACCTTAATCCTTATTGCACGCAGGGGGATTTGAAGTATGGCACCATAGCAAAGGGTTTGTTACCAAGCGTACAGAGGACGGTTGGACATCATGCTGTTGACTTTGGCTCTTACCTTGTCAACCACGGTAGTGTCGTTGATGTGGCTCAGAACGTCGTCGATCAGTTCAACGATAACGCCCATTTCGTCTTCTTTCAGACCACGGGTGGTGATAGCGGGAGTACCCACACGCAGACCGCTGGTCTTGAATGCGCTACGGCTGTCGAAAGGCACCATGTTCTTGTTGACAGTGATGTCAGCGGCGACCAATGCGTTTTCGGCTTCTTTACCAGTCATTTCGGGGAATTTGGTACGGAGGTCGATGAGCATCAGGTGGTTGTCGGTACCGTTGCTGATAACCTTGTAACCTTTGTCGATGAAGGCAGCGCACATAGTCTTGGCGTTCTTCATCAGCTGCTGGATGTAGCGATCATAATCATCGGTCAGTGCTTCGCCGAAAGCAACAGCCTTGGCAGCGATCACATGTTCGAGCGGACCACCTTGTGTGCCAGGGAATACAGCGCTGTCGAGCAGGGCACTCATCTTCTTGATTTCGCCCTTCGGAGTAGTCTTGCCCCATGGGTTGTCGAAGTCTTCGCCCATCAGGATCAGACCGCCACGAGGTCCACGGAGGGTTTTGTGGGTGGTGGTAGTCACGATGTGGCAATATTTCACGGCATTGTTCAGGTAACCCTTGGCAATAAGGCCGCTGGGGTGGCTGATGTCGCCCATCAGGATAGCACCGATTTTGTCGGCAATCTCACGCATCTTAGCCCAATCCCAGTCACGGCTGTAGGCAGAACCACCACCGATGATGAGTTTCGGACGGAACTCGAGAGCCTTCTTCTCCATGTCTTCGTAATCTACTGTGCCAGTCTCTTCCTTCACCTGGTAACCCACCACTTTGTAGTTGATACCGCTGAAGTTGACGGGGCTACCGTGTGAGAGGTGACCACCATGGTTCAGGTCCATACCCATGAAAGTGTCGCCGCTGTTGAGGCAAGCCAAGAATACGGCCATGTTGGCTTGTGCGCCACTGTGGGGCTGTACGTTTGCCCAGCAAGCACCGTAGAGCTGTTTTGCACGCTCAATGGCAATGGTTTCGGTCTGGTCCACAATCTGGCAACCGCCATAGTAACGCTTTCCAGGATAACCTTCAGCGTATTTGTTGGTCAGCACGGAACCCATGGCTTCCATAACTTGCTCGCTCACAAAGTTCTCTGATGCAATTAATTCGATACCGTTCGTCTGACGGCTTCTCTCTTTTTGAATGAGATCAAAAATCTGTGTGTCTCTTGTCATTGTTGTTGAATTGTTTATTTGTTGAATTGTTGAATTGTTTTTCTTTCCAGAGGGTTTAGAAGTTTTGGGTTTAAGGAGTTTAATGAGATTAACATCTTTAAATCTGAATTCTGAATTTTGAATTTTGAACTTTGAACTTTGAATTCTATTTCTAATAACTATTAACTATTAACTATTAACTATTAACTTCTATCCCCTGACCCCTGACCCCTGATCACTTCTATCTTTCACCTATTCGAAAACTCTTTTCTTTTTTCCTACATTGTACGACAAATATCCTGCCAGGTAGAAGGGTTTTGCCTTGTTGAAAGCCATCTGCTGCACGAAGGGGAAAATCATATCCAAACAAACTCCAATCTCCAATGCATGAATGGCTTGGTCTTTCTTGCTGAAGTCGAACAGGAAGCCGGTTTTGCCATAGAATCCTGGACGCGGATAGCTGATATGTGCCAGATTGGTCCAGAAAGGCGCATGTCCTAAAATGTCAGCGGCATCAACGGTCTCCGGGTCGTATTTTTCTATGGTAACTATGCCACGGGAGTCAACAACTCTTAGGTGGGTTGGAAAAACCAGTCCCAACGACAAACCTGCCGACAGAGTGTAACGGATACTGACACCTCCCCAATAGGGCTTGTGGTGCAAGGTGCGCTGGTAACCGTAGCCCGCACGCAAAAAGAACAAGTCGCATAACTTTCCGTAGCAGAACGATGTCGCCCCGTTGTACAAGGAACTTTTGACTCTCACCGCTTTCGGATGACGGTTGTATGCCCCGCCCACCTCGAAGAAGTGCTTGTTGTAATAGTCCGGTGTCCATCCTTTCTGAAACCATAGTCCTGCGCCTGATGTGTTAATCTCAATGTTGAAATTCCATTCCCTTGCTGTTACCACATGTTCCGTTGAATCAGCAATGTCCTGTGCGTCTGAAAAAAAAAACATAAGCATGAACAAGACTGTCAAAAGTCCACATTCAAGAATATGTTTTTTACCGCTCAGACACAACATCTTCGACAAGCTTTATAATTGATTGTTTTGCTCCATGTCGGTCACGACTTCCGAATAATGTCCGTAGGCAGCGCATTTGTGCTGTGTGTCACATGCGGAAAAAAACACTAATGCTGTTAAAATAACTCCTAATACAAGCAATACTCTTTTCATATCGTCTTTTTTTTTAATTTTGCAAAGATAATAAAAAACGTGGTTTTAAGTTATATATTATATCACTATTAAAAAGATAGATAAGTTGTTGAAGATTAATAAGTTATTCTTATTTGCCTTTTTCCTCTTTTGGAGTCTGTTTTCCCTATTTGGTCAAAACAAGGGAAAAAAGACGCAATATTCAGCTTATCTACGTATGGATTCCGTCACCCAAAGTTTGCTGAAACAGTCGAATACCTTATCATATTGCAGAAATAATGTTTTGCGTTTGGCGGACTATCCTAAATTCTCGCAGCAGCTTGTCTCGTATTTCGAAAATAATGGTTTTCCTTTTGCGGAGGTCCGCCTGGACAGTCTGGACATGCAAGAACAGTATGCTACTGCAGTATTGAAAATCGACAGGCATGAGTACATAACTTTCGATAGTATTGTTATCAATGGAGATGCCCGATTATCAAGTGCTTACCTATATCCTTATTTGGGCTGGCGGCGGAAAAAAGCGTACAAGGAGAGCATCGTTGCCGATATTCCTTCCAAGTTGGCGGAGCTGCCTTTTGTGACGGAAATCAGTCCGTCGTCCATTGAGTTTGTCAACAATAAATGTTACCTGTATCTATATCTTGCCAAGCGGAAATGCAGTCAGTTCGACGGCTATATCGGACTTGTGCCAGTGGACGAACGGACTGGCAAAGTGTCATTGAACGGAGAGCTGAATTTGGATTTGCGGAATCTGTTCAAGATAGGGGAGAGGATTGCCCTGCAATGGCGCAGCACGGAACGCTATTCTCAGAATCTTTCGGTGTTGCTGAATTTTCCTTACTTGTTTCGTACTCCTTTTGGCGTGAATGGACAGTTTGATTTGGACAAGAAAGATACATCGTATCTCACTATGAACTATGAAATAGGCCTTCAATACTCGTTTATGGGTAACAGCTATGCCCGTGCTTATTTCAACTATACATCCTCCAGAATACTGACCGCCTCCTTGCTGTCGGCGGATGCGGGATTGATAGACTATGGAAAATCGATGTATGGTATAGAATTCAATATCAGAAAGTTAGACTATCTGTATAATCCTCGGAAAGGAATGTCTTTCTGTGTAAATGGTGCGGTAGGAAGACGGAAGATCATCAAGAATGCCAAGACTGAAGAGTCTTTTTATGAGGGTATGGAAATGAGAACCACCAATTACCGTCTTGCAGCTGATTTGACGGGTTTTGTGCCTCTGCATAAGCGCTTTGTCCTCGTCTTGGGACTCAATGGCGGTACGATGTTTGGTAATAAGTTGTATTTGAATGAATTATTCCGTATTGGTGGCATGAACTCCTTGCAGGGTTTCGATGAGAAGGCCATTTATTGTTCATCCTATGCCATCGCCCTTACAGAATTGCGCTTTTTGTTCGCCCGCCGTTCTTATATTAATGCCTTTTTTAATGCCGCTTGGTACGAGCGCAACATTCCGAACAACTATTTCAGGGATTTGCCCTTTGGTTTTGGTCTGGGCTTGTCCTTCGATACCAAAGCGGGAATGTTTTACCTAAGTTATGCTTTAGGTCATCAGCATAATAGCCCTATCTCGTTCAAAACCGGTAAAATCCACTTCGGCGTGAAAGTGGGATTCTAATGTGGAAACAGAAAAAGCATTACTTGCTGGCTGGTTCCAGATGCAGCAAAGTAACTTCGCTAGAGGTGCCTAAACGCATGGGGGGACCGAAAGAGCCTGAACCACAGGAAGTGTATATTTGCAGCGTATTTTGTTTGTTTAGACCTTTGTTATAACGAAACGCATGGTTGTTAATCCAGGTAAGTGGCCAGAGTTGTCCGCCATGGGTGTGTCCTGATAGCAGCAGGTCGATACCTGCCTTTTCAATATAGTCGGAGCCAATTGGGCTGTGTTGCAAAGCAATGACAGGCAGTGTTTTGTCAATGGGAAGTGAGGGTAGGGTGCTCTCAATCGTCTCTGAGCGATAGGGTGCATGTGCGTTCACGCGCTTTGTGTCGGCAGACATGTATTCCAGTCCTACAATGCATAATCCTTTGTCGGTGGTAACTTCGTTTTCCAGTACATGAACTCCTGCTTCGCGCAGCAGTTGTTTGGCTCGCTTGTTGTTTACATAGCCATCGTGGTTGCCTTCGACAAAATATATGGGGGCTTTGAGTTGGGCGAACGGTTCAAGCGTCTGGGCATTGAAATTATACCAGCTTTCGAAGCAGTCGCCAGTAAAGAAAATGATGTCTGGCTTGGCTTCGTTGACGAGGTTCACCAGCTTTTGCACATGATTTTTCCCTCTGAAATGTCCGATATGGGTGTCTGTCAGCTGGACAGCCCGCAGGGGTTGCTGCAGTTTGGGCAGTTGCACAGTTACCTCTGCCAACTTGGGATTTAGGGCCTTGTGTGTGGCAATGCCGCATACGCCAAGTGTGAGCACTCCCACTATAGTGCCGAAAAGCCAGTGGGGCATGTGGGCGAACAGCTGTACGATATCTACCAATAGCATGAATACCAACAGGTACAATAGTAAACCGACTATCACACTGCTGGCTATGGAGCAAATGTGACCAATGGGGTTGACTGTCCAGGGCTGTGAAGCCAAAAACATAAAGACAAAACTTCCTACCAGCAGGAGACTGTATGTCACATACCACCAAGTTGCGCGGGTGCCGAAAATGAAGGCGGTGCGTCGCGCCAGATACCATACAGCAAGCCCCAATATGGCAAGAAAGCCAATAAGGATAAGTGGAAAAATCCAATTTTTCATGAACTAAATTGCTATATTTTTCATTCGAAAATTAACTAATTAACTAATTTGCTAATTAACTAATTTGCTAATTATTTCATTGCTTCACGGATGTCCAGCATGATTTTCTGTGCCAGATGCTCGGCTTGTTCTTCGGTGCCGGCCTCGGCATAGATGCGGATGATGGGCTCAGTGTTGGAGGTCCGTAAGTGTACCCAACCGTTGTCAAAGTCAATCTTCACTCCATCAATGCGGTTCACCTCATACTGCTTGTAATCTTCTGCGATGCTGTCCAGAATGTGCTTCACATTCATGTTCGGCTGCAGTTCGATTTTGTTTTTGGAGATGAAATAAGCCGGATATTGAGCACGGATTGCCGAGCAGCTCTTCTTGCTTTTGGCCATATAGCTGAGGAAAAGAGCTACACCTACCAGTGCGTCGCGTCCGTAGTGAAGGGCAGGATAAATCACGCCACCGTTGCCTTCGCCGCCGATAATGGCGTTGGTTTCTTTCATTTTGGCTACAACATTCACCTCGCCCACGGCAGCGGCATTGTAATCCACCCCGTAGCGTTGGCTTACATCGCGTAAAGCTCTGGAAGACGATAAGTTGGAAACAGTGTTTCCTTTCTCGTTTTGCAGGATGTAATCGGCTACTGCTACCAGGGTGTATTCTTCCACAAACATCTCGCCGTCGTCTTTGACAATGGCCAGACGGTCCACATCAGGATCCACTACAAAGCCTACATCGTAATTATGGCGTTTCATTTCGTTGGAAATCTCGGACAGGTGCTCTGGAATGGGCTCCGGATTGTGCGGGAAGATACCTGTGGGCTCTCCATACAGCAGCTTGATTTTGGTCACTCCCAGTCTTTCTAATAACGGTTTCAGGGCTATACCACCGGTGGAATTGACACAGTCCACAATGACCGACAAGTCGGCTTTGGCAATCGCTTGGGCATCCACCAAAGGCAGCTTCAAAATGGCTTCAATATGGTCGTTGATAGCATTATCATATTGTGTATAATTACCAAGATTTTTGATATCTGAATATACAAAATCTTGTTTATCAATAATTTCAAGTAATTCCTTGCCTTCTGCTCCTGAAATAAACTCGCCTTTGCTGTTGAGCAGTTTCAGGGCATTCCATTGCATGGGATTGTGACTGGCGGTAATAATGATACCTGCATCGGCATGTTGCTGGATAACAGTCATTTCCACCGTTGGCGTAGTAGATAAACCTAAGTCGATGACATCTACTCCCATAAACTGTAAAGTGCTGCATACCAATTTATTGATTCTGTCGCCTGAAATACGGGCGTCGCGACCGACAATCAAAGTTAGTTTTTTCTGACTGTCGTCTTTCCGCAAAAACATGACGAAAGCAGTGGTGAATTGTACAATATCGATGGGGGTGAGGTTGTCACCGGCTTTGCCACCGATGGTTCCTCTGATGCCTGAGATAGATTTAATTAATGCCATAATTAGTTTTAATTGATACAAACTGCAAAGTTACATAAATTTCTCGAATTAATGACAGACCTGTAAAATTTATTGCAGAGACAAGACTTATCATTTGTATGAAAATATATAAGGAAAGGCGTTTTTTTGTATTTTTGCAGCTTCAAAAAATTATTGGAATGATGAAAAAATTTTTATTTGCTACATTCTTTCTTGGCTTGTCATTATTGCTGTCTGCCCAGTCGGACCTTTACGATGAACATCCTGCTTTTCCATACCGTTTGACAGCAGAAGAACAGTTGCTGATGCACACGTTGCCAGTCAAGGCCAGTATGAATTTCACGGCTGCTCCACAAGGTCCTGTGACGGCAGTGGCTGAATTTCAGCCCATGGAGGGTGTCATTATTGCTTATCCTCTTGGTATTCCTGTTAATTTGGTAAGTCAGCTGTCGCAAATAACTCGTGTGAAAGTACTGGTGAATAATAACAATCAGATGAATTCTGCTAGTTCAAATTTCAACCAGCATGGTGTCAATATGTCCAATGTCGATTTTTGGATTGTGCCTCATGACAGTTATTGGACCCGTGATTATGGCCCATGGTTTGTCATTGATGGTAATGACCAAGTGGGAATTATCGATTTTACCTACAATAGACCCCAGCGTCCGAATGATGATGCCGCTATGAATAGTATCGC
The DNA here is from genome assembly GCA_016290295.1 of Bacteroidales bacterium. GTDB lineage: Bacteria > Bacteroidota > Bacteroidia > Bacteroidales > WCHB1-69 > RUG11690. The sequence continues at coordinate 61,721 of JAEETJ010000005.1, read as the reverse complement.
TTCCAATCTGAATTGTACCATGTATGCTATGCCGATGGTTCACACGGGTGGTAATTATATGGTAGATGGATACGGTACAGCGGCTTCCACTCAGTTGGTGCTGGATGAGAATCCTAATGAGACTGCCACATCAATTCGTCAGATGGCCCAAGAGTATTTGGGTGTAAATCAGTATTTTATCATAGACGACCCCATGGACGATTATATTTTTCACATCGATTGTTGGGCTAAGTTTTTGGATGTAGATAAGGTATTGGTTGCCCAAGTGCCTACTACCGATTACCGCTATAATGATTATGAGGCTGCTGCTGCGGTTTTTGCCAATGCCACAACCCCTTGGGGTAATCATTATCAGGTGTTTAGGGTTTATGAACCTGGCACAGGCTGGTATGCGACACCCTATACCAACTCCTTGATATTGAACGACCATGTTTTTGTGCCCGTTGCAGGTTCCCAGTGGGATGGTGATGCCATCGAGGTGTATCAGCAGGCCATGCCCGGCTACACTATTGTTCCGATAACACAGGTGAGTAATGCGGCGTGGGAGAATACTGATGCCCTGCATTGCCGTACCCATGAGATTGCCGACCGCGGTATGCTCTATATCAAACATTATCCTTTGTTAGGTGTTAAGGAAATAGAAGACGAAGCCTTGTTAAGTGCGGATATCAGAACTTTAAGCGGACAATCGTTGGTGACGGACTCTGTTTTGGCATATTATAGAATCAATCATGGAGCATGGCAGCATGTGAGTCTTTCTTCCGTTGGAGGCAGCCAATATGAAGCCTCTATTTCAGGACTGCAAAATCTTGATACAGTGGATTATTACCTCTTTGCCAAGGATCAGTCGGGTAGGAGAGAATGTCATCCTTATATTGGTGCCGCAGATCCGCATCAGTTTATCGTTAATAAAAATCAGAATGCCATCGCTGAATCACAGGCTGAAACTTCCATCCTCTTATACCCAAACCCAGCCGTTGATCGTATTGTGATTAAGGGAGAGAACCTGTCGGAAGTGAAAGTGTATAATTCCGTAGGACAACTTGTAAATGTTTATTCATTACAGGAGGGCACCAATATCATCAATTGTAAGGATTGGTCCGCCGCCATGTACTACCTGTCCATCTACACAAGCAACGGCGAAAAAATCAGCCGGAAAATCGTGAAGGCTAATTAATTAGCAAATTAGCAAATTAGTTAATTAGCAAATTAGCAAATATTTTTCAAGGTGCTAATTTTTTCAGGGGGAGTCTCGCACTGCGTGCTCGAGGGGAGTTTTTATGATTACAGGATTACAGGATTACATGATTACAGGATTTTGGATTTTGAATTTTGAATTCCTATCCCCTAATCCCTTAATTATCAATTATTAATTGTTAATTGTAAAGTCCACTTTTATGACGTTTTGGTTACAATACCAGCACACTTCCTTTAAGAAGGTGTTTCTGTCCTTCTCTATCGGTACAGAAAATAACATAATTGTATAGATTGTTCTGGTAGGTGTGTCCATTGTATTCTCCGTACCATTTGAAATTTTTGTCGTTGGAATAAAATACCAACTCGCCCCAGCGTGAATAGATGTATATGTTGAAATCCTGAATGAGTAGTTGGTGCTGTTCTAAAATACCGAAACTGTCGTTAAGTCCATCTGGATTACCTGGCGTGATGGTGTTGGGAAGATAGATGATAAAATCGCATTTTTCAATGGTATAAACACCTGTGACTGTACAGCCTTCCACTGTTGTGGTAGCAATATATGTTCCGGGACTTGTGACGATGATCTCTTGAGTTTCGTCTCCTGTGTTCCATTGGTAATCAATACCTTCGCCATGGAAAGAAAGAATAGTCATATATTGTTCACAAAAATCCTCGTTGGAAGATGTTATTTCCGCGGAACTTTCAATAACTTGCAGATGTAATGTCACCACACTGTCACATCCGTTATTTGCTTCGATGGTGTTTTGGTAATGGCCTGTTTCGTTGTATCTTATTGATCCAATCTTAATACTTTCTCCTTCACAAATTGTGGCATCAATAGTGTTGTATGATTTGGGTAACACTTGTAATATTACATGTAGGCTACTGTCGCATCCCATTTGGGAAAAAAGCAGGGTATCAATTATTTGTAGTCCAGATTGTGATACATCAAGTTGGTGGATAACTCCATAATCAAATGGATTATCGGATTGGCATGTCTGAATGGAAAGGGTGTCAGCGTATCGTATCACATCTGCATGAACAGCTTTCATGCTTATATTGGTGAGTATATCCAAGTTCCAACCGAAGTGGGTGTTGATATTGTTGGACTTGAAACACAATGTGACTATACCACTGTTAATCATTAAAGGTGGTGGTAGTTCGGTATCTGTATATACAGCTATCAAATCAGATGGATTGGTAGAGTTACCGGCATAGATATAAAGACTGTCACCAACTATCAAATCAATGCTGTTAAATCGTATGACTATCCAGTTGGTCGCATTGCAAATAAATGTATGAGTGAGATTTTCATTGTTTTGATAGTTGTGTCCCCAACCGCCTGAATCATAGATTCTTATTGCTTCGCCTAACGATATGTTGCTACTTCCATTACACATGTTCATCCAATGGGAAATCATGTCATATCGTGAAGGACATGCACTGCTATTGTAGGTCATGACATAAACAGTGGTGTCATGAGTGAGTTCTGAAATAATGAAATTTGACGACTCTTGTTCTGATTCAACGGTATCCTGTTGTAGTAATTGGTTTTGATAAATATTGTCATACCAGTTGATGATGTATGGATAGTTTAAGTCGGATTGTGCGGATAGTTGAAGGTCACTGTTATAGCATATTATCTGATCCGAGGCAATAACATGTGAAGAGTCTGTCAAATCAGATACGGGGCGAATAAAAACATGCAAGGTGTCGCTGTGACGTTTGTATGTGCAATAATTATCATGAATGTTTTCAGTCCAAAACAGATTGTTTGCAGTGATGAGATAATCAAAACTTAAGCTGTCTTGAACAGTAGCACTTATGCTCTGGAGTGATTGTGCAGACAGATAGGATTGGTATAGGTCATAAGAAATGGTGCCATTACCCTCGTGTGTTGCATTTATGGTAATCTCCTCTCCTGCGCATATTGTGTCAGGTCCACTGAGCGATACATGTGGTGGCGTGAGCACATTCAGATAAACACTGTCTTTCACTGGATACTGACATCCCGTATTGAGTAATTCGACCACAATGTATCCGCTTTCGCAATTATCCGGTACAAAAAAACTTACATTTTGTGTGTTGCTTGAAAAGTTGTTAGGTCCATGCCAGGAGTAGCTGATAAATTCGTTAAAAGGAAGCGCGGATAATTGGATGGAGTCCCCTTCACATACTCCGGGGTCAGGTTGGCCTCCTTCGTACCAAAGTAATTGGCTTTGACTGAGGGTCATGGCTACGATATTGACGTAGTAGCTATTTTCACATGAGTCGGTGACATTAACGGATAACTCTTGTCCAAGGTGGATCCCTACATTGTAGAACAAACCGCTTGTATTGCTGCCAAGAAAGTTCCCATGAAGTTCGGGCTCACTATATAGACTGTATAGATAGGGTTGAGAGCCATTTGTGGCATGAACAATGACACTTCCAATATTCTCTACTGAATCGCAAACCACTGCGTATGCTTTGTCAAAATCAATACGTATTCTTACAAAATGAATGGTGTCATATCGGTAAAATGTTTGACCACAGGCGCTATAACTCATTCTGATGATATAGTCACCAGGAATGGTGAACATGAATGTACCATTCATAGATACTGAAGTGTTTGAATAACCTCCAACTACACCTTTAACTAAGTTTATCTGGGGGGTATAAACGGCTGTGTCGGAGATGGGCTCGTCGTTGCTGATCGCTGGGTTGATACAGTGTGATATCTGACGGTAACGTCCGGCGACAGGGGTGACAAAGAAATTGTTACATTCTTGAAATGATTCATACACTGCTTCTTCCGCCCATTCCCAGTCGTAATAATAAATGCCGTCAATATTTATGGAAAGAGTATCCTTTCCACATAAGGTTTCCACAGTAAATACGTAACGTCCTCCTGATAAGCAGTTGTGATGTAATTGTATCGACATACCATTAGCGATAATATTCGCATCATTGTTTATACTGTCATCTTTGACAATGATCCACTCACCATCAAGATAAGTCGCTGTGAAGTTGTACTTGTTGTATAACGGACTTTGAATTAATCTGATAACTGTACTGTCGCGATATTCTGGGAATGGGGTGTTCTCTTCGTGAATACCAACCATCCTGTCAGAATAACAGCACGAAGAATAATTATATCTGTAGAAATTCGAGTCTGTCTGCCAAAAACTTGGAGCAGAAGTGCGTGCCGTATCATTATAAAAGAATAGTGAGTCTATACAACTGTATAGTTCACATCCGTGAGCGTCGTACAAGGTCCGGCAAACCGGTATGGTGAGATTATGAAATGGCCCGTAGGTGTTAATGATATCCTGATAGGTAAGAGACGAAACATTGGTAAGAGATGTGAGGGTGTCGGTTTTGATAATCTGATGGGTGAGAGAATCTTTGTAAACCCAGTAAATGGGAGATGTGTAGAAAAACATGTCCGACCAGTTGTTGTTAGTAAAACCGACATAGAATGATGTGTGGTTGATTTCGTATCGACTGGTCCTGAATATCGCTTCTTCATAATAAGATGCGCATGTATCTTGGGTAAGAGGAGATATGGGGATGCAAATGGTATAATCTCTTTTATCTATGTATGAGGGATTTAGTGTTTTGGGAATAAAAGTGAGGGAAAGAGTGTCATTTGCGCATAAATCCCGTACTTGGAAAATAATCGGCAAATTGTACAAATCACAATATCTATGGGCAAAATTAAGGGTGTCATAAATACGTCCGTTATACATGGAATTTATCATCTCCCCTTGAATGGGTCGCCACCCCGTAGTGTCTGAATCACCATTTATTGTTGGATTGATGAATCGATACTGAAAAATTTCAGAAGTAAAACTATAGTGGTAATTGTATATATGGTGGGTGTTGTAAAAATTTACGGTGAATCTTACGATGTTGGAATCATATAAATTTTCATTTCCTTGATAGAAATACAATTGATTGGGGTGAACCGTTGATAGCTCAATGGTATGGTGCATTACAATGGTGTATGAGCAAGCGTCATGGACAACAATACGGTAGTTTCCTGCTGGTAAACTGTCGAAGGTGTAATAGTCTTTGAAATCAGCATATAACGAATCGTTGCCATGATGTTGACGATCTTCAAAAACGACATGACGGACGGTATCGTTGCTCATGATCAGGTCAGCAGTGTAAGGGAAACGTCCTCTCAGTAGCTTCAACTGAATTCGTCCGAGGTCACCACAGGAAAGAGCATTTCTGTTTCCACTGGCTTCTTGGTTTGCATGGATTCCACTACTTGGGTTGTCAGAAGCTATAATGGCTAATATCGAAGCATCAAAGGGAATATAGGTGCTGGAGATGTTAATACCATTAAGGGTTGTGTCAACTTGCAGATATTGAATTGAACTACCATTTTGGATGCGAATTGATCCCGAAACTCCAATGTTGTATGTGCCAGCATCCATGGTAATTATATGGTTGTCGCTGTAAAATACGCTATTGAGATTCTGATTTTTGTAATGGTATTGTATTTGGTAAAGATTATATTGAACTGAATCAACGGGATGATGCAGTGAATCATTTACTTCGATAACATGCCCTTGCTGGTCCAGTATGCTTATGATAACCCCGCAGTTATTGAAACAATCGCCCATGATAGTGTCAATATGCACCTGGTATGGGAAAGGGTTATTTTGCGCATGAAGTGCGAAAAAACCTATGAAAAAGCATATTAAGACAAATATCTTCTTCACTGATTGTCTCTTGTTTTTATAATCTATACCTCACACTAATTTAGTGTGCTAAACATGCTTGGTACTCTAATAAATATTGAATTCCGAATCCTATCTCCTAATTCCTATTTCCTAACTCCAATCTTACATCCCACTGTGGCGAAGAACAAGATGTAGGCATAGCAGACAAAGAGCAGAGCGTAGGCTACTTGCGGATTGAAAGCGAGGGAGAGTTTTCCATAAATCAAGGGCAGTACTGCACCACCGGCGATAGCCATGATCAGGAAGGCAGAGCCTAACTTGGTGTATTTGCCTAAATCATGGATGGACAGCGGCCAGATGGCGGGCCACATGATGGCGTGCGAGAAGCTGAGGCAGATGATGGCGATAACAGAAACGATGCCATGCGAGCAGAGGGCTACGATAACCAAAACGACAGCCAATAACAGTTGTATAATCAACGCCATACGCTGGGAGAGGATTTTCGGAACCGTGATGATGCCGAGAAGATAACCCACAATCAAGGCAACCAAAGCGTATGCCGGCAGCATATTGGTGATGGTATCAGGTAAGCCCAGTGAGGCACCGTAGGTCTTCAGGTAGTCGATGGCAATGACTTCGGCACCGACATAGAAGAAAATGGCCAAAACACCTAACCATAAATAGGGATAAGAGAATATGGATTTGCGTGATACTTCTCCGTCGGCAACCTCTTCTTCCTCGTTGATTTCAGGCAGTTTGGCAGCTTTGACAAAGACGACCAAAGCAATCAATATGGCGGTGATAATCAGGTAGGGCACAATGACTTTGTTGGAGAGCTGTTGTAAAAGCACTTCACGGCTTGGGTCGGTCAATTCCAGGGCCTTGATTTGATCTACCAATCCATCAGTGGTGGAGAATAATGTGTTGGCTAAAATCAGCACACCTATAATGCCGGCCAGCTTATTGCAGATACCCATGATGCTCATACGGCGGGCGGCAGATTCCACGGGTCCTAATACCGTGACGTAGGGATTGGATGCCGTTTGCAGCAGTGACAGGCCAATGCCCATGATGAATAGGGCGGTAAGGAAAACCATATAGGTGCGAGTCATGGCCGCAGGGATAAACAGGATGGCACCGATGGCCATGATGATCAAGCCCAAGGCCATGCCATTGCTGAACCCTGTCTTTTTAAGCACAAATGACGAGGGAATAGCCATGACAAAATAAGCGATGTAAAAGGCAAAAGGAACAAAAGAAGCCTGAAATTTATTCAGGTTGCAAGTGAGTTCCAAATAGGGCATGAGAATGCTGTTGAGCCAGGTCACAAAGCCGAAAACAAAGAATAATGCCCCAATAACGGACATGCTGAAAGTAAGATTTTTGTTGTTTTGCATCGTTATAAATTTTGATATGCAAAATTAATCAAAAATCTCAAAACTCATACGGAAAAATCAAAAGAACAAAGAAATTTACAATGCACAATTCACAATGCGCAATTCACAAATTACCTTCTACCTACTACCTCCTACCTTCTACCTAATCTACGGCAGCATATCCGCTGGCTTCGTCTCGTAATCCGGGAAGTCAATGGAGGAAATAGTGTCCACAAGGATTCGCAAAGGACGACCGTAATAATTGGATTGCGGCTGAGGTTTGGGCTTGGCTTGTGTTGGGTTTTGAGCTTGGTTTTGAGCTTGGTTTTGAGCTTGTGGCTGGGTTTGCGGTTGAGCTTGTGTTTGAGCTGGAACCTGAGTTGTAGGCTTGTTGGTGGCGGCAACTGCTGGAGTGGCTGGTTCAGTAGGAGTGTCTATAGTGTTTTCGACTTCTGCTATTTCGACAAAGTCAACAGTATCAATACTTTGATCGTTGTTTTGCGGCTCTGAAATCTGTTCTTGTGCAATGATAGTATTGTCGCTTTCGGGAGTGTTGTCGGAAGGTAAAGTGAAGAATAAGACGCTGCCGGTAATTACTGCGGCGGAACTGCCCACAATGGCAATTTTTGCCGCAGTACTCACCATGGGCATGCCGCTTTGATGTTTGAACGACTTCCATGCCTGTGGCTTGTACTCGTAGCTCTTGCTGTTGATTTTATCTTTTATAAGCTTATCAAACTGATCCATAATACGCTAATTAACAGTTAATAATTAACAGTTAATAATTAATAGTTGATGTCTAATATCTATCGCACATTAATCCTAATAAATAATTTTTAGTTTTCAATTTTCAGTTTTTCCCAATCGCTTCTTTCAATTTTGTTCTGGCGAAGTTGAGGTGCCAGTGCGAAGTTCCTTCCTTGATATTCAGCAGCTTGGCAATTTCCGCATGGGGCATGTCCTCAAACACATACAGGTTGAAGACGGTGCGGCTCATCTGCGGCAATTGCTGTATCAGCTGCATTAACTCGTCGGTGGACAGCTTCGACAGGGCCTCGTTTTCGTCATGATGTTGCAGAACGTCGTCGGTCACATCGTCATAGTTGACTGTCTCGGTGGTGTGGCGGTACTTTCGCAAGTAGTCGAGTGCCGCATTGACCATGATGGTCTTCATCCACGCTTCGAAGGAGCCGGTGGACTGGTAGGATTCCATAGCCGAGAAAATCTTCATGAACCCCTCGTTTACCATGTCCTGTGCGTCTTCGTAACAGTGTGCATAACGCATGCAGACCGTGAACAGCGACCCGTAATAAGTCTTGAAAAGCTTGTGCATGGCTCTTCGCTGGCCTTTTTTACAGTCTTCAATCAACTGCAAAAGTTCATCACGGGATTGCTTGTTCATTATCTATAACGTAAAGTCAATTTAAAATCTTTGGTCTTCTTTTAAAAAATATGGTTTATTTTTCCCCCATCACATATTCTGCCATTTTCCTATACCGTGGATTGCGGTACCCCCATAATTTTCCCAAAAATATCTTTCAGTTCTTAGTTCTTAATTCTTAGTTCTTAATTCTCTGTCCCCTGTAACCTGTAACCTGTCCCCTGTATCCTGTTTAGTACATATTGTCTCGGAAGTCTTTCTTCAGGTCAAGTTTCACATCGTGTAATGCGGCGGCCTTGATGTTGATGGTGAAGCTCCATCCTTTGCGGTAGCCAAAAGGTATCCAGTTGAAGCGCATCTCCCAGCAGTGAAGGTCTCTATAGATGTCAATGGAAGTGTAAGACATTTCTTTTTGTACAAAGTCATAACCAGTGGTAAAGCCCACCTTCCATTTTCTGGTGATGTTGAACTCACCGATGATATTCACTGTACTGACGAACTTATGGGTATAGGGCTTTGGTACCCGATTTCCGGGGTGTTCATTGATATAGTAGCCATAGTTGTCGTTGGTAGTATAGGCAAAAGTATAGTTGATGGTCAGTGACCATGGATTGTTGAAGTCGGGACGGGTGTTAGGCATGCCTAACAGGTTCTGGTCCATGATGGACTCGCTGTTCTTGTTTTGTTCTGTCTTGTTCTTGTCGTCTTTCTGCTTGCCTTTGAACAAATCCCGGTTGATGACCAGGTTAAGTCCTACGTTGATGTTGGCATTGGAGAAACGCAAGAGTTTTTTGTTGACCTTCAACTCGGTTTGGTTGACTCTTTTCCCGTCTTTGATGATATAAGGGTCAAATGCCAGGCTAAAGGTGATGTTGAGTTGCTTCCAAATAGTGCTTCGGCCAGAAATGCGTAAGGGCTGCCAGCGCAGGGAGTCGGCAGCGAAATCGTAACCCATGGAGATGGCTAAGTTGTCGAAAATGGCAATCTTCTTGGTTCCGGTAATCGTGTCTCTTTTTGAGCGGACTTTGATTTCAATATTATTATTGAACGTCAATTGGGTTAAGGCCCGGGTCTGGCCGCTGGCACCGCCATACATGGAGTTACTGAAATAGGAGTAGCTGACGTATTCTCCGTTTTTCGTGTCGAAGTATTCCCCAAATGATTTTTTGTTGAAATTAGGACTATAACTGAAGCTTAAATTCGGTGTGATGACATGACGAATGGCTTTTAACCCTCCTTTCTTGAACTGATACATGACATAAATCTTGGTGGTCAGCTCAGTGCTGATGCTGAGGTCGTGCAGGGCATAAAAACCGCGCTTGAAAACATTGTCAACTATTGGGTTTCCCAGAGTGTCGGTATGGAAAAAACGCTCGTCGCGTTGCAGGTACCATTTCTCGGTGAAATTGACATTGGTGTTCCAGTTGACTAACTTTGCGATTTTGATGGGGATGGTCAACGGAATGTTGTGTCGTATGCCTACAGCAATCTCCTCCCAGGTTTGCGGTTTGAAAAACAGCGTGTCGATGGTGTTGATTTGGGAACACATTTCCGAAGACCATTTCATGGAAATATTGTCGTACCATTTCAACGCGCCAGCTTTGTTTTTCTTACGGAAAGGATAGAATTGGGTAACCGACATGTTGATAGTGGGCAACTTGATATCGACCATCTTGGTGTTGGTATTCTGAGAGTAGGAGATGGCAGCGTCAAAGTAGAAAATACCCTTGGCACTGGTGGAGAAGTTGATGGAGGATGAGTATTGGTTGGATAGGTAGTCGTTGATACTGGATTGTGTGTGCTTGTTGTAGCCGCTGCTCACAATGTCCACGTGAGCGTTGAAACGGGTGTATGGATGCGACTTGATGTCTTGTTTGTGGTCCCAATAAATCTTGAAGTCGTTGGTATGGTAATAGGTGGAGTCTATCAACTTCTCACCGAGATATTTCTGCCCGTATTCCGCCCTGATTTTACCAGCGCATTTGTATCGGAAGACATAATTTGATTCAGCTTTAACTGCCCAGCTGCCACGGGTGTATATATCACCAGCCAGCAAAAGATCGAAGTTGTCGCTAATACCGAAGTAGTAACCGATGTTCTGCAAGTAAAAGCCTAAACTCTGTGTCTCGCCGAAAGTGGGCATGACCAAGCCTGAATGACGTCCTTTCTCCAAGGGAAAATAACCGAAAGGAATAGCTAGGGGGGTGGGTATATCTGCAAAACTGACGTAGGCTGGCCCCATGATAATCTTGTCGTTAGGCAATACCTTTGCTTTGGTAAAGGAAATTTCAAAATGCGGGTGATCTAATTCGCAGGTGGTGTATTTGCCTTTTTTGATGTATGTGGTGTTGTCCTCCAGTTTCTTAATCTGCTCTCCGTGAATGAATCCCTCTCCTTCCTCGGTAATCACATGCGTGATTTTACCTTTCTTGGTCTCGAAATTGTACTTGATTTCCTGCGCCCTGAAGACACCGTCGCCTTGCTTCAGCACAGGACTGCCAATGACTTTCCCGTTTTCGTCAAGTGCTCCACTGGCATATAACTCGTTGTTGGCAAAGTCGATCTCTATGTAATAAGCGTACAAACTCATGTCTTCATACAGCACGTATGCCTCATTGAAAAGATAGGCAACCTTGTTCTTGATGCTGAAGTGGATGGAGTCCTTGGCATCGTATGTGACGGTATGTTCCAATCCGTTTTTGGAGATTTTTTTACCGGAAGGAAGACTGTCGGTGGATAAACTGTCGGTAGAAATGGTGTCGCTTATGGTATAAGTCAATTGTTGAGAAATTGTATCTGATTTCAAACTGATACGAAGCGAATCGCCTCCGCCATTTACGGCCTGCGCATATACACAATTGCTTATTATGCTGATTATTAGCATAATGCTACAGCATAATAAATATGAAAAATGGATTGTGTATATTTTTTTATACAATGTTTATTTCGTTTAGTCTTATTATATATATTTGCTTTTTAAAAATGTACAAAAATAGTCAAATATTTTGAGTTATGAACATAAAAAAATGGTTTTTATTGCTTTTGTGCTTAACTTTTTTTAACGCTGTTACTTTTGGACAGACGCAGGAAAAGAAATTTAAGCTGGTTATAGATGCTGGTCATGGTGGTGAAGATCCGGGTTGTAAGGGAAGAAAGTCGATGGAAAAGAATGTGACACTGAATGTTGCGTTGAAATTGGGCAAGCTGATCAGTGATAACTTCAACGATGTGCAGGTGATTTATACCCGTAAGACCGATGTGTTTGTCGAGGTGTATAAACGTGCGGTCATTGCCAATAACAACCACGCCGATTTGTTTATTTCATTGCATTGCAATGCGGCGGAAAACAGAAGTGCCCATGGTGTGGAAACCTGGGTGATGGGTTTGGCAAAATCGGATGCCAATATGGAGGTGGCCAAAAAGGAAAATGCCGCTATCTTGAAAGAAAAGAATTTTGAGAACAATTATGAGGGCTTTAATCCGAATTCACCGGAAGCCAATGTGATTTTCTCCTTGCATACATCGGCTTATATGAACCATTCCATTATGCTGGCCGATAAGGTGCAGAAGAATTTGGTCCGTAATACCCATATGATAGACAGAACGGTTAAACAGGCTGGTTTCTGGGTGCTGTATAAGGTGGCTATGCCCAGTATCTTGGTAGAGTTGGGTTTCTTGAGTAACGCTACTGAAGAGGAATACATGATTAAACCGACTTCGCAGGATATTATGGCGGTGTCTATCTATAATGCTTTTGTGGAATATAGAAACGCGTTGGATGGCGGTAGCAGAAAAACCTTGCCGCTGCCGAAAGTCGCAGAAGAAACCAAAACGCCAGATGTGGCAGCTACTGACAATAAGACCGTTGACCCTGATGTAGCCCCCGATCCATCCCAGAAAAAGGCTGTGGTTGATGATGCCGTTGCCTCAGAACCTTCACAAACTAAACCTGTGGAAAATAATAAAGTGGCCACAGACAATACACAAGCCAAGCCAAAAGTGGACGATGCTGTGGCTCCTGAACCCACCACGGCAAAGGTAGAGGATGCTCCAAAAACTTTTGTGAATATAGAGAAAAACTCAACCAAAGAGAAGGAGGCGGTTTCTCCAGAACCCCAAAAAATCAACACAACAGAAACCGCTAAAACTGAAAACGAGGCGGCAAAACCACAACCCCGCATTCGCTTCCGTGTGCAAATTGCCGCTACTCCCGAAAATATTGCTATCACGGACAGTCGTTTCAGTAAAGTAAAAGATGTACGTAAGTTCCATGAAGGAAAGTTCTGGAAATATACCTGTGGCAACACTACCACTTTGGAAGAAGCACAAACCCTCTTACAAAGCGTTAAAACCTACTTCCCCGATGCCTTTATCATCGCCTTTGACGGTGAAACCAAAATCCCTGTCAGCGAAGCGGTGAACAGAGTTAATAATTAACAGTTAATAATTAATAGTTAATAGTTAATAGTTAATAGTTAATAGTTAATAGTTAATAGTTATCGATATTCCCCTTTTGTTATCTATCAATTATTAATTGTTAATTATTAATTGTTAGAATCCGTTGAAGTGCATAAACAGCGGCGGAAGCAGTAGCAGGAAGCCGATGATAATCAGTCCGATAATGAATGGCCAGATGAATTTCACCCATTTGGCGTAGGGGATTCGTGCCACACCTAATACGCCAATCAGCACGCCAGAGGTGGGCGTAATCATATTGGTGATCCCATCGCCGAATTGGAAGGCGAGGACTGTCAACTGGCGCGAAACACCGATAATATCTGAGAACTCTGCCATCATGGGGATGGTTAAGGCTGCTTTGGCTGAACCCGACGGGATGAAGATGTTGAGTACCGTCTGGATTGCGTACATGGCACCGACAGCACCTTCTTTGCCTGTGTCGGTCATGGCTTGTGAGATGCCATGCAGGATGGTGTCGATGATTTTGCCATCTTCCAGAATAATGATGATGCCACCAGCCATACCGACTACTAAAGCGGCCACCATAATGTCCTTACATCCATCGAGAAAAAGTCGGATAATTTTGTCAAATTTCAAACTGAAAGCCGCACCTGTCGCAATTCCCATGGCGAAGAACAATCCTGCAATCTCCATCACATACCAGCCGTAGCCTAACACGCCTGTAACCAAGCAGATAATGGTGTAAAGCAGGATGGTGAGGATGAAGTTGTGCACGGATTTCCATGCACCGAGGAAACCAATGAGCAGGTAGGTGCCGGCAATAATGGGCCACAACACAATGTTATACTGGCCATTGCCAATGCTGATGTCGGTACGGGGGAAACGGATGGCGCAATATACCATTACAGCTCCAATGAGGGCATATACAATCCAGGTGGCGAGGGTAGAGGGACGGCTCTCAATGTCGGTGTCCTCCACCTGCTTGTCACGCCAAAACGCATCAATTTCGTAGGTGATGGACTTGGTAGGATTTTTCTTGATATAGGCGGCATATAGCAGTGTGAAAACTATGGCAATGAGGGTAAAGACGCACCAGCAAATAAAGCGGTACTCAATGCCTGAGAAGGGTGCCAAGCCTGACAGTCCCTGGGCAATGCCAATGGTGAAGGGATTGAGCATGGCACCTGCAAAACCTACATGGGCGGCCACATAGCACATCAGCACTCCCGTGATGGAGTCATAGCCCATGGAAATAGCCAAGGGCACAAAGATGACAATGAAGGCGATGGTCTCCTCACTCATGCCGAAGACAGAGCCGAAAAGACTGAACATCAAAATGATAAGTATCATAATGAGGTTGTTGACCCCTAATTTGCCAAGGATTTTGTTTTGCTGTAATTTTTGTGTCTTTTTCAGAAAGGAGAATATTCCCACATTGATAGCATTGGTCTCGTTCATGATCCAAAAGCCACCACCAATCATCAGAATAAAAACGATGATATTGGCGGTGCGCTCGAAGCCCTTGAAAAAGGCTGTGAAAATCTGCCAGGTTTGGGGCTGGTTGTCAACATTGTGGTAGGAGTCGGAGACCACCACGTTGCGCTCGCTACCATCCACGGTGACGGTTTGCCGTTCGAACTCGCCGCCCGGGATAAGCCAGGTCATCACTGCACATAAAACAATGATGGAGAAGACGATAGTGAAGGTGTGGGGAATTTTCATAAGTTGAAAGTTGTTTAATGAGCTAATTATCAATGTGCTAATGTGCTAATTGAATTAGCAAATTAGTTGATTAGTTAATGTGCAAATTATTTTAGGGAACATGGGATAGTGGTCAGTAGTTTGTGAATAGGGCTTGGATTTTAAATTTTGAGTTGAAAATTATAATTCCCCTTCTTTTAGAAGGGGTGGCCGAAGGCCGGGGTAGTGATTATTGGTTTATGTATTTACAGAGGGGTGTGTATATGCCCTGATGCTATCCTTAAAGTTAGTATCTTGCGAGCCGGGAATAGGCATGGGCTCGCCTAGAAAGTGGGGCTGTTTATGAGTTGTCACATCTATAACGGCTTTGGCTTTTGCGGCCAGCTCCCGGGCATGGTTTTTTAGGTAGGCTTTACGAAAATACACCTCTTTTGCATTGAAAGCTATGGCTTCAAGTTGGTGGTGCTGAGCGATATAGAGGGCTCTTTCGTTATGCCAGTGTTGCGAGATTACCGTGATGGAATCCTCACCGAATACTTTTTTCGCCCGTACCATCGAGTCGTAGGTGCGGAAGCCGGCATAATCGAGGAATATTACCGAGTCGGGAACCCCTTGGGCTATCAGCGACTGACGCATTTCTTCAGGTTCATTGTATCCGTGACGATGGTTGTCACCGCTGATCAGAATGTAAGAGATTTTGTGGGCGAAATAAAGCTCTGCTGCTGCGTCAATACGGTTGTTATAATATTGGTTTACAATGCCTTTTACAGTATAAGGCGAGGTGCCTAATAACAAACCCACTTTGCGGGCTGGAATGTTTTGAACCTCATCATAGAGCAGTCCTTTTGCACTGTTTTTGACGGTGAAATTGCAGCACACAACAAAAATCGCGCACAATAATACACAGACAACGCCTGTTCCGATGAGTTTGCGTAAGAGCTTGTGCCGTTGATTTGTTTTTGTCATATTCTTTTATTGAAAATAAAAAAACAAAAATACACAATAATCTTGATAAAATAATGTAATTTTGCAAAAATTATTTGTGTATCAATCATAATTAGTTTAGAATTATGAAAAAGTTTTTTCTGCTATTTCTGCTATTGAAAATATCCATAGTGCTTTTTGCACAAAGTAAAATTGTCACTTTTACATGTGAAGATACCTGCGGTCATTATGTACAAATGGATCGTATTGTAATAAACAATCTTACCCGAGGCTGGCAGGAAGTGATGTATTGGCCGGATACGGTACTGAGATTGTACGAAGGCGAGGGTGTCGCTATTGACCATTATATGGAAACTGGAAATAAATCGTTTATAGCGTTATCGCAAAATAACCCTAATCCCTTTAAGAATAAAACATCAGTGAGTTTGCGGGTGATGGAGTCGGGATATGTTACGATAGAAGTGACAGATGTTGTTGGTCGTATGGTGATGTCGAAAGATATTTTGTCACAGCCGGGCAATTATAAATTGCAGATTAGTCTGTCTACGGCAGGTTTGTATTTCCTGACTGCTCAACTGAACGGCCAGAAATCTTCTGTCAAGATGATTAATCAAGGGGACGGAGGTGTTAACACCATAGAGATTTCGGATTACAAAGAAGAAAATATCCAAGCGGATAAAGTTGAAAATTCTTCCAAAGGGGATTGTACTCAAGCCTATCATTCAATGGATTGGTTGGAATATTATTGTTATGCTGTTGTTGATGGCAATGACGTGGAAAGTTCGCATATTTCACAAAGACAGGAGATGATTTATCAGACCATTAAGTTCCGGCTTCCGACAGGAGAGGATTGTAAAGATGCCCGTCCTTGTATAGGTATGCCTGTCGTAACGGACTATGATGGAAATACATACAATACTGTACGGATTGGAAAGCAGTGCTGGATGAAACAGAATCTTCGTACCACACGATATGCAAATGGCGATACGATTTATTTGGGTAATAATAATTTAAGCTTGGAGGTACCATATATGTATTATCCCAATAATAATGCGGGTGCTGTGAATTCATACGGATATTTGTACAACTGGGCCGCATTGATGCATGGTAGCTCTTCAAGTAATACCAATCCCAGTGGAGTTCAAGGAATCTGCCCCAAAGGTTGGCATGTGCCTAGCGATGTGGAATGGCAACAGTTGGTTGATTATGTGAGCAGCCGTAGTGATTATCAGTGGTCGTGTGCGACGTGTATTGCCAAGTCATTGGCCTATACATACGGCTGGACTTCTTATTCCAATAATAATGTCGTAGGAGGTAATCAGTCTGCCAATAATGCCACGGGATTTTCAGCGCTTCCTGCTGGATATTGCGGTTATGGAGGCGGGCAATATGATTATGCTAACAAGGCTTTATTTTGGGGGGCAACAGAATGCAACGCAGTATATACATATCTTCGGATTTTGAATTATGACGATTCTCATGTGACAAGATATGGTAATGATAAGAAATATGGCTTCTCTGTTCGCTGTATTTGCGATTCATTACCGCAAGTTTCCACAAGTCCTGTGAGCAGTTTTACCGATGAGTCTGTTGATTGTGGAGGAAGTGTCGTTGCAATTGGCAATTCGGTTACCTCTCGAGGTGTATGTTGGAGTACCTCACATAATCCGACTTTGGCTGATAGTCATACTACGGATGGAACTGGTGTGGGAAATTTTACCAGTAATATCACTGGCTTGGATCCTTCTGCAACATATTATATACGGGCGTATGCCACCAATCAGCATGGTACAGTTTATGGAGAAGAGGTTTCGGCACGTACGGCTAATGTGGGTGTGCCATGTGCTGGAGGTTCCACGGTTATGGATTATGATGGCAATATCTATGAAACGGTTCAGATTGGTAGCCAGTGTTGGATGAAAAGTAATCTCCGTTCCGCGCATTTTGCAGATGGAACAAGTATTGCATTAGGGAATGGCACTTCGAGTTGGAGTACCCCCAATCGTTATGTACCTAATAATGATGATGGTTTAGTGCCTGATTATGGTTATCTGTATAATTGGGCAGCTGTGATGCATGGCTCTACTACAAGTAACACGATCCCGAGTAATGTGCAAGGTGTGTGTCCCAATGGCTGGCATGTGCCAAGTGATGCAGAATGGAATCTGATGGAAGGGACATTAACAAATGCCGATTTGAACGTTATGGATGTGAGAGGAGACCATGCATATAAACTTTCCGGTGGCTTTCAGGGAACATGGGCAGTGGCAAACGGACAAAATGTGCCGGGTAATTATTGGGCACAGGATCGCAATATTACTGGTTTCACAGCTCTTCCTGCAGGTTTTTGGAACTTTTTTTATGGTGATCATAATGCCGCTTATGTGAACTTTCATACGGTTGCCTTATTATGGACTGCTACAGAAGGTGGAATAGATCCGCCAACTACAGCCCTCGCTCGTGGAATCGTTTATAGTTCCATGGGGGTAGATAGAGGCTGGAGATCAAAGGTGGATTGTTTGTCAGTACGTTGTGTCCGGAATTAACCTCAGCCTGTCAGTTTTCAGTTTTCAACTTTCAACTTTCAACTTTCAACTTTCAACTTCTTCCTCCAGTACCACCACAGCACTCCAGCGGTGACGAGGGCGGAAATGAGGTCGGCGATAGGGGTGGCGAACCAAACCCCGGCCAAGCCAAATACCGGCGGCAACAGGAGTAGCAGCGGTGTGAGAAACAGTAGTTGCCGTGTCATGGACAGGAAAACAGAAATGCCAGCTTTCCCGATCGATTGGAAAAAGTTGGTGGTGACCACTTGGAAGCCTACGACGGATAAGCATAAAACATAGATTCTCAAACCTTTGGCAGTAATATCAATGAGCTCGCTGTCGGTGGTGAACCAACGGGCAATGAAGCGAGGAAATGCTTCCGCCGCGATAAATCCAATGATAGCCACAGCAGTAGCATAGTATATGGTAAGCTTGAAAGCCTCAATGGCACGGTCGTGCTGTTTGGCTCCCCAGTTGTAGCCGACAATGGGTTGCATTCCTTGTGTAAAGCCGAACATGATCATAATCAACAGACTGATGATGCTGTTGATGATGCCAAAGGCACCAATGGCCAAGTCGCCGCCATAATGTCCTAATTGCCAGTTCATCAGAATGGCAATTAAGCAGGAACAACAATGGATAAGGAAAGGGGCCACTCCGATTGAGAATACACTTCCGATAATCCGCCATGACAGCCGGAAACAGTTTTTTGTAAAGTGAACGTAGGGCTTTTTGCTGAGAAAGTGTGATACCACCCAAACCAGTCCTACACTTTGTGAAATGACCGTAGCAGTAGCGGCGCCTTTGATGCCCCAATGGAAGACGAAGATGAAAAGCGGCGCCAAAATGATATTGACACCAATGGTAAGCAAGAGCGAAATCATGGCTTTGGTAGGATAGCCGGAAGCTCTTATGATATTGTTCAGGCCAAAGAAAAGATGGGTGATGACATTACCCAGCAGGATGATACGCATAAAGTCGCGGGCGTAGGGCAGGGTGGCATCGCTGGCACCAAAAAGATAGAGTAGCGGGTCGAGAAACAGAAGTGCGAATACGGAAAAGACTATACCGATAATGGTATTGAGCACGAAGGCGTTGCCCAATGTTTGGATGGCTTCCTCTTGACGTTTCTCGCCCATACGGATGGAAATAATGGCAGAAGAGCCTGCTCCAACCAATGTGCCCAACGCAGTTCCTAAGTTCATGATGGGGAAGGTGAGCGCCAGGCCGGAAATGGCTAAGGGTCCCACTCCCTGGCCAATGAAAATTCTATCGATAATGTTGTAAAACGAAGTGGCTGTGGTGGCGATAATCGCCGGCAAAGCGTACTGCAGCAACAGTCGCTTGACATTACCATGCTCTAAGGCTTCGTTTTGCTTGTACATGTTTAGGTTTCAGTGGTCAGTGGTCAGTGATTAGTGGTCAGTGATTAGTGATTAGTGGTCAGTGATTAGTGGTCAGGAGTCAGTGATTAGTGGTCAGGAGTCAGTGATTAGTGGTCAGGAGTCAGTGATTAGTAGTTAGTAGTTGGTAGTTGAAATTCAGATTTAAATTCCCCTTCTGTTAGAAGGGGTGGCCGAAGGCCGGGGTAGTGACATATACGTCATTCCAATTTTCGGTTTTCAGTTTTCAGTTTTCAGTGGGATAGAAAATTCAGAAACTTAATGGTTAGAATGGTTAGAATGGTTAATTATTAATTGTTAATTGTTAATTGTTAACTGTCAACTATTTAGAATTGGAAGTAGATGAACGGTTGCAAGTCCGCCGTGATGAACTGGTAAATGATGAATACACAGATACAAACCACAATTACCATCAGCCATATCGGCATCAGGGCGAAGTTGATGCGGTACCAGCGTTTCCAGCGAGTAGGCAGCCAGTGGATAATCATACCCGCCACAAAGAGTAGGAATACAAAGCGGTATTCGTATATCATCTTGGGAATCAAGTCCACACGCCATGCACTGCCAATTTGTCCCACCATGTTTTTGGCGGTGTTCCATGCCACCTCATTGGCTTCGGCGGGGTCGAGGTTGGAGCCGGAGCGGAAGAAAAGTCGGGTGAAGGTGATGAAGACAAAGGTCAGGAAGATAGCCCAGGTGCGGCTCAACCATTCTATAGGTTTGCCACGGCGGAAGGTATTGTAGATGGCGCTGATCAGCGTGCCGAAGAAAATGATTCCAGTCCAGATAACCGCAATGTTGAATACGGGAAGGGGATACAGATAATCGACAATGGCAAAGGCCATGAAGGGAATGAAGCACATCAGCACCTTCTTCAGCCAAGTAAGGTTGCGCCATAGTTTGTACAGCAGGATGCCCACACCATTCAGGCCGCCCCAGATGACGAAATTCCAGCTGGCACCATGCCATAAACCGCCTAACAACATGGTGAGCATCAGGTTGATTTGGGTGCGTACTTTGCCTTTTCGGTTGCCCCCAAGAGGTATATACAGGTAGTCTTTCAGCCAGGTGGACAGCGAGATGTGCCAACGTTTCCAGAACTCTCCAGGGTTCTGTGCCTTGTATGGTGAGTTGAAGTTGATGGGCAGGTAGAAGCCCATCAGCATGGCCACACCAATGGCAATGTCAGTATAGCCTGAAAAGTCGGCGTAAACTTGCAAGGAGTAGGTGAACAGTGCCATAAGGTTCTCAAAACCCGTGAACATGGTCGGGTTGTTGAACACTCGGTCCACGAAGTTCACAGCCAGATAGTCGCTGAGGATGATTTTCTTCAGCAAACCGTTGAGAATCCAGAAAACGGCAATGCCGAACTGCCTGCGTGACAGGAAGAAAGGCTTGTATAACTGCGGAATGAACTGGTTGGCACGGATGATGGGGCCAGCGACCAGTTGCGGGAAGAAACTGGTGTAGAAGCCAAAGTCCAGGATATTCCCTACCGAGGCAACTTTTCTTCTGTAAACATCAACTAAATAACTGATATTCTGGAAGGTATAAAAAGAAATACCCACAGGAAGCAGAATCTTGCCTGCGTCAAAATGATTGGTGCCACTCCACTCATTAGCCCATTTCGCCAAATAGTTGACAATTTCTATCTTGCTATGAAATAAGGAGTTATAGACATCTGTAAAGAAATATGCGTATTTGAAATAGAAAAGTATGGCGAGGTTGACCACTACACCTATGGTTAGCAGGAACTTGCGATAGGGCGTTTTCTGGGAGCGGTCAAGGCCTTTGCCGACAAAAAAGCCGAAAATGGTGGAGAAAATCAGAATCAAGACAAAAAGTCCGGAGGTCTTGTAGTAAAAAAGCACACTCATGAAGAACAAATAAGTGTTGCGAAGCAATCTTTTGTTCTTCATCAGGCAGAAGCCCGCAAAAACCACTGCGAAAAACGCCCAGAAGTTAAACTGTGTGAATAACAGCGGATAGCGTTCATCAAAAGAGAAAATGCTGATGAAAAATTGTTTTAAAAGTTCGCCATCCATTGTTAATATCTTGTTCAAAAAATTAGTCGGCAAAAATACATGAAATTCTTGACATACACAACCTTTAAAAAGAAAAACACCTGCCTAAAAATTGCAGGTGTCTTTTGTGGAGCGTATGAGAATCGAACTCACGACCTCTTGACTGCCAGTCAAACGCTCTAGCCAACTGAGCTAACGCCCCATCGCTGAAAAGCGGGTGCAAAAATACAAAAAAATTCAATACCTCACACAAGAAAAAAATTTTTTCTTCAGTTAATTTGCTAATTAACTAATTTGCTCATTTGCTAATTATTTTTTCGTATCTTTGCGACCTCATATTTTGGGTTAAACTAAACATTAATATTCATATTTAAAACCTTAAAAACTTAAAAATTATGGCTTTCAACTTAAGAAACAGAAACTTCCTGAAATTGTTGGATTTCACTCCTGAAGAAATCAAATTCTTCTTGAAATTGGCTGCTGACCTTAAAACCGCTAAATATGCTGGCACAGAACAGCCGCATTTGACAGGTAAGAATATCGCTCTTATTTTTGAGAAGACTTCCACCCGTACCCGCTGTGCTTTCGAAGTAGCCGCTAAGGACCAGGGTGCTCATGTAACCTATCTCGGCCCCACTGGCTCACAGATCGGTATCAAGGAATCTATGAAGGATACTGCCCGTGTATTAGGTCGTATGTATGATGGTATCGAATATCGTGGTTTTGGCCAGGATATCGTGGAAGAACTGGGTAAATACGCTGGTGTTCCCGTATGGAACGGTCTGACCAACGAATTCCACCCGACTCAGGTGTTGGCTGACTTCCTGACAATGCAGGAACATATCGACAAACCCCTCAACAAAGTGACTTTCGCTTACTGTGGCGATGCCCGTTTCAACATGGGTAACTCTTTGATGGTAGGTGGTGCCAAGATGGGTATGGATGTCCGTATCGTGGCTCCCAAAAAACTGCAACCTAACAAGAAACTGATCGATACCTGCAAGGCTATCGCTAAGGAAACTGGTGCAACAGTGACCGTTACCGACGATGTGAAGAAGGGTGTGAAAGGTTGCGACTTCATCTATACTGATGTTTGGGTATCAATGGGTGAACCCGTGGAAGTTTGGAAAGAGAGAATTGATATGCTGATGCCTTATCAGGTGAACAAGAAACTCATGGAAATGACAGGCAACCCGAACTGCAAGTTTATGCACTGCTTACCTGCATATCATAACCTCGAAACCAAGGTTGGACGTGATGTTCACGAACAGTTTGGTTTGGATGGCATCGAAGTGACTGAAGATGTGTTCGAATCCAAAAACAGTATCGTTTTCGACGAAGCTGAGAACCGTATGCACACCATCAAAGCTGTTATGGTGGCTACTTTGGGTGACTAATTCAATCATCTGATCATCAAATCAATGAAGAAATTATTTGTCTTTTTGCTTATTCTTTGTGCCTCTGCCTCTTCCATGGGGCAGGGCATGAAGATTATGCTGAATCATAAGGCCTATTGTACCGACAAGATTCAGCCCTATATCGAATTTACCTTCCGTGTGGGAGGTAATACGGTTGCATATGCGTTGAATGCAGAACAACGCTATGAGGCCGAAGTTCTGATTAACGTGGATGTTATTCAGGATGATAAAGTGGTGAAAAATCTGCGCTATATCTTGGGAAGTGAGACCTTTGCCGACTCGGTGGTGGCTGGTCGTCCTGATTTTGGAGATATCCAGAACCTGCCGGTGGATAATGGTGACTACTATTTGTCATTCACTTTCAAGGATTTACATGGCGATACAACCAGTATCAATTATATTGACTTTATCTCGGTTCATTTTCCGAAAGACTCTATCTGTACTTCCGGTATTGACTTGCTGAGCGATGTGAGAACCGCTGAACCGGGAGACCTTTACGCGAAATACGGCTTTTCGATGACTCCGCTGTTCTATAACTATGCGGGTGAGAATCTCTACAATTTGCCGTTCGTGATGGAGGTGTATAACACTGAAAAAATTATTGGCAAGAACCAGCAGTTCTTGGCCAAATGCTATATAGAGTTTCTTGAGAACCATCGTCTGGCAACTCCGCAATCTATTCAGGTGCTGAATGTCAAAACCGCTCCTGTTGCCTTGGTTTTCAGTCGTTTTAATATCTACCAGCTGCCTTCTGGCAATTATAATCTGGTGACGGAAATCATGGATAAGGATTCCACTGTGTATTGCGTGAACCGCTGTTTCTTCCAGCGTAGCAATCCCGGAATGTCACTGAAATTAGAGACTTACAATGATGTGCATGTTGAAAATACCTTTGTATCAGCTATTACTGATAGAAAACAGCTGGAGGATTATGTTGCGAGTCTGTATCCTATTGCTACCAGTATGGAGCGTGATTTCTTCGACAAACGCTTGAAAAAAGTTGATTTTGACATGTTGCAGAAGTTCTTCTATTCCTTCTGGCTGACACGAAATCCGAACGACCCGGAAGGGGCTTGGCTCGAATATCAGAAGAAGGTGGACTTTGTGCAGAAAAATTTTGGTAGCAAACTTGTGAAGGGTTATCGTACCGACAGGGGACGTGTGTTCTTGCAGTATGGACCGCCCAATGATATCAAAGACGCTCCCTTCGATCCGGCAACCTATCCCTATCAGGTATGGCATTACTATCATTTGCAAGACCAAACCAATGTGAAATTTGTGTTCTGGTGCCCTGCGGAGATGACCAATGATTATGAATTGCTCCATTCTGATAAGGTGGATGAAATCCATGATCCCTCCTGGCAGATGAAGCTGGTGAAACGTTTGATTCAACAGGAAAATTACCAGATTACTAAACCGAATGATTATTTCGGTAATCAGATGGATGATTTTTGGAGATTCAATGACTAGTTTACAGTTAACAATTAATAATTTATAGTGATTATGAAGAAAATTTTATTTGCTTTTGTTTGTATAGTGGCGACTTTGCAGTTGTCGGCACAGCAACCGAATATCAGTAACCCAGGTTTTGAACAGTGGACTACTGCAAGTTATCCAACAGGATGGACTACTTCCATATCAGGCTCGATTACAGGAATACCAATTTTCGGTAGTTATCCACTTTCGTTTAATTTTGCAACCAGAGTCACTGATGCACATTCAGGCAGTTACGCTATGAAGTTGCAAGCGAAAAGTTTGGACCTCTCCTTGTTCGGTGGTCCTGAAATTACGGTGCCGGGTATAGCTCAGCTGGGTACGGCAGGTTCTTTCTCTGTCAGCTTGGAAACTATTCAGACACTGATGAGCATTGACTCCACAACTGATATCTCCAGCCTTATTCAAAATATGGATATGGATGAGCTGTCATCTTTAGCTAATATTTTCTCCAAAGGCGAACCCTTCAACATGGTGCCTACCGCTATGAAAGCATGGGTGAAATATCTTCCCCCAGTAGGTGAAGTCGATACCATGCTGGCCTTGATAGGTGCCTATAGAGAAGGCGAAACCAGTATGATATTGATGGGTGATATGCCTGAGTCATACGGTTATTTTGCTTTGACTGATAGAGTAGAAAACTATACAGAAATTACTGTTCCTCTTCAGTATAATGAAGAAGACGTCAACTGCGACTCTTTGGTAATTGTTTTCATGTCATCTTCATTCATGAATGCTAATACCGCTACAGAGTTGTATATTGATGACATCTCTTTTGAGTTTGATTACATGAGTGTGGAATCTACTGAAAGAATTGCCATGAATCTGTATCCCAATCCCGCCGCTGACTACATGATGATTAGTCTTGATAATCAGTTGGATATGTATGATGTGACGGTGTATGATATGAATGGCCGTCAAATCAAGAAGTTGGAAGGCTTGACTGGAAATACCCGCATGGCTGTGAATGAATTGTCAGCAGGCACTTATTTCTTGAAAGTTCAACAGGCAGGCAACACAACTGTTCGTAAATTTGTGGTAGAGTAGGAGAGATGCCAGAACTTTGGTTAGCGCCGTTGCACGGCCTTACATTGTACCATTTCCGAAATTGTTTATATCGTCATTATAGCGGCATTGATGCCGCTATTTCTCCTTTTATGCCCGCACAGGAAAGCTCCAAACTGAATGTGCGGAAGTGGAAAGACTTTGACCCGGCAAACAACCAGTGTGTGGAGACCGTTCCGCAGCTGATGGGCATTGTCCCAGCCCATTTCGCCGATACCATGCATGCCCTGCACGAGGAATATGGCTTGAGTCGCTTCAATTGGAACTTGGGTTGCCCGATGGCCCCCATTGTGCGTAAACGCCGCGGTTGTGGCCTGATGCCGTATCCCGATGAAGTGGAGGCTGTGGTGGAAACGACTTGCAAGTTGCCATACCGCTTTTCTGTGAAGATGCGCTTGGGCATGTACTCTGTTGATGAAGGACTGGAGATTGTCAGCCGTTTGAATAACTATCCTTTGGAGTTCATCGTTATTCATCCTCGTTTAGGTAAGCAGCAGTATGAGGGTAAACCCGATTGGGATGCCTTGGAACAGCTGCTTGCATTGACCAATCATCGTGTGATCTATAGCGGGGATATTTTTGAAATGTCTGATTATCAGATGTTAAGCAAAAGATTTCCGCAGATAGAAGCCTGGATGTTGGGACGTGGAATCTTGCGGAATCCTATGCTGGCGGAGCAAATCAAGGAGCTGTCTTCGAAGAATGACGATTCGTCCCAATTTAACATTTTTTGTGGTGATAAGGAATCCTTCAAGAAGGAAAAGCTTTTACGTTTTAACGAATTTTATGAAGATCTAAAGCAGACGCTTACAGCTTATCGTGGCATTAACGGTACGTTGCCGGTCTTGAAGGAATTGTGGCATTATTTTGCCCATTCTTTCCAGCTAACAGAGGAACAATTGCACTCATTGCTGGTGATTCAGACTCCCGATGCTTTTGATAAAGCGATAAAACTGCTTCTAACCCCTGATTTTTAACCCCCATATTTAACTTTCAACTTTCAGTTTTCAGTTTTCAGTTTTCAACTTTGAAAATTTTTTTCTATCGAGAAGCCAATAAAAAGGTATAACCAAAGGATAATTTTCTTATTTTTGCATCCTATTTTTAGAATAATAATAAATGAATAGATTGTTACAAGTTTCCGGTTCTCCCCATGTGCATGGCACAGAGACCGTGAAAAAGATTATGTGGTCGGTGGTGATTGCGCTCCTGCCGGCATTGGCAGTGTCTGTTTTTTACTTTGGACTGCCGGTACTCATCCTTACCTTGGTGTCAATAGCAACATGTATGCTGACAGAATACCTGATACAGCGTTTTATGCTGAAAGGGAATGTCAGTATTACCGATGGCTCGGCTGTGATTACAGGCTTGCTGCTGGCTTTCAATGTGCCCGCAAACCTGCCGGTATGGATACTGATGATTGGTGCTTTCGTGGCTATCGCCATCGCCAAAATGCCTTTTGGTGGTCTTGGCAAGAACCCCTTCAACCCCGCATTGGTGGGTCGTGTGTTCCTGCTGATTTCCTTCCCGGTGCAGATGACCACCTGGCCGAAACCCACTCCCATTTGGAATCTGGGTGCTGATGTGATTACGGGTCCGACACCCCTTGGTATCCTCAAAGAAGGTGTGAAGAATGGTCAGGCTGTTGGTGACTTGATGTCCGAGATGCCCTCCTACGTCGATTTGCTCTTTGGACAGATGGGCGGCAGCTTTGGTGAAGTGTCAGCTATAGCCCTCCTCATCGGTGCTATCTTCCTCTTGATCAGAAAAGTGATCACATGGGAAATCCCGGTTTCCTTCCTGTTGACCGCATTTGTGTTCTCGGGAATCTTCTACTTGGTAGATCCTACCACATATGCTAATCCCTGCTTCCATCTGGTTACTGGTGGTCTGATGTTGGGTGCCTGCTTCATGGCTACCGATATGGTCACTTCACCGACTTCCCGCTGGGGTATGATTGTCTTCGGTGTGGGTTGCGGTCTGCTTACTATCATCATCCGTCTGTTTGGCGCATATCCGGAAGGCGTTTCTTTCGCTATCCTGATTATGAACGCATTCGTGCCTTTGATCAATAAGGGATTTAAACCGAGAACATACGCAAAATAAACTTGTTAGACCATCAAAATAAAAATACTATGGCGAAAAAAGAATCTACACTGTTGCAGTTGGTGGTGACGCTCACCTTGATTGCGCTCTTGGCGGGTGTGGCTCTCGCCGCCGTCTATACGGTGACGAAAACCCCGATAGAAATGGCACAGCAACAGAAGAAAACCGCGGCTATCAACCAAGTGCTTCCTGGTTTCCAGGGAGAACTGAAAGATTGTGAATGCACAGTCGAAGGAGACAAGGATCCTGTAACGGTTCATTTGGCATATCAGGACGGTCAGTGCTGTGGCGCAGCTGTTGAAACATATACCAATAAGGCGTTTAGCGGCCGCTTTGATATTATGGTCGGCTTGGATGCCGAAGGCAAAGTCTTAGGTACTGCCGTGCTGAAACATAGCGAAACCCCTGGTCTGGGTGCCAAAATTACGGATACTGAAAGTCATTTCATCCAGCAGTTTGTCGGCATGAATCCCGCTGAGAAAGAACTTAAGGTGAAAAAAGACGGTGGCGAGGTGGATGCCATTACCGCCGCTACCATCTCTTCACGTGCGTTTTGTGATGCCGTCAACCGTGCAGTCGCTGCTTTTAATCAGGTAAAGGAGGAAAATCATGAGTAAACTGAATATTTTAACCAAAGGCTTTTTCAAAGAGAACCCTGTTCTCGTTTTGGTGTTGGGAACCTGTCCGACGTTAGCCGTCACTACTTCGGTCAAAAACGCTTTGGGCATGGGTTTGGCAACCACTTTCGTGTTGCTGATGTCCAATACTATTATTTCCCTCTTGAAGAATGTGATTCCCGACAAGGTGCGTATTCCTTCATTCATTGTGATCATTGCCACTTTCGTGTCTATGATTGACTTGCTGATTCAGGGTTATGCACCGTCGCTGGCCTCCAGCTTGGGTATCTTCATTCCGTTGATTGTGGTTAACTGTATTGTGCTGGGTAGAGCAGAGGCTTTCGCCAGCAAAAATACGGTGGGCGATTCCATCCTCGACGGTCTGGGCATGGGTATCGGTTTTACCATCGCCCTTACTATCATCGGTTCTGTCCGTGAAATTCTGGGCAGCGGCTCCTTCTTTGACCATAAGTTCATCCAAGGAGACGGTATCTTGATCTTTGTCTTGGCCCCTGGCGCGTTCCTCGTCTTCGGC
Source organism: Bacteroidales bacterium (assembly GCA_016290295.1). Taxonomy (GTDB): domain Bacteria; phylum Bacteroidota; class Bacteroidia; order Bacteroidales; family WCHB1-69; genus RUG11690. The sequence continues at coordinate 32,818 of JAEETJ010000005.1, read as the reverse complement.
TTTACCGTCGCCCTTGTCCGTTACCTGCAATCCAAAAAAAAGTTGAAAACTGAAAATTGAAAATTGAAAATTGAAAATTTTAAACCATATATCATCTATTAACTATTAACTATTAATTATCAATTATCAACTGTCAACTATAAACTATTAACTATTAACTAACCCCTAACCCCTAACCCCTGACCCCTGAAACCTATAACCTGTAACTTAAAATAAAAATGGAATACATACTAATGATCATCGGAGCTGTTTTAGTCAATAACATTATATTGGCGCAGTTCCTCGGTATTTGCCCTTTCTTGGGCGTTTCAAGCAAGGTTGACACCGCACTGGGTATGGGTGCCGCCGTTCTCTTTGTGATGACGCTGGCTACTCTCGTCACCTCTTGCATCCAGGCCTACATTCTGGTGCCCTTGAACATCACCTTCCTGCAGACCATTTGCTTTATCCTTGTGATAGCGGCTCTGGTGCAGATGGTGGAGATTATACTGAAGAAAATCAGCCCGTCCTTGTATCAGGCACTGGGTATCTTCTTGCCCTTGATTACCACCAACTGTGCAGTATTGGGTGTGGCTATCTTGGTGACCCAGAAGGATTTCAGCATCCTGCAGAGTACGGTTTATGCCATCTCTTCAGCATTAGGCTTTATCCTGGCAATTGTCATCTTCGCTGGTCTGCGTGAGCAACTGGAGCTGGTGAACGTGCCTAAAGGCATGAAGGGTGTGCCAATCGCATTGATCACAGCCGGTATCTTGGCTATGGCATTCATGGGCTTTGCCAATCTGGTATAATGTTTGTGGATGACGCAACGTGGCAGTTCATTGACGAACATCTGCAAGATGATGTGCGCCAATTGGCCTTGCAAAAGAATAAATACAAAGACATAGACTTTGAGTTTGCCCTGCGGCAGATTCAAGGGCGACAGAAAACGAGGGATAAATTGCCGTTCTTAGCATCTATCCCCCGTTTTGTTTTTCCTCCCTCCCTGGCATTAGAACAATGTTCGTCGGAAATAACGGCGAAATATAAACGGTTTATTATCAACGATATATTATGCAGAGACGTGTTGTGCCACGTCTCTACAGGCGACCACCGCATTATGGCCGACCTCACCGGTGGTTTTGGCATCGACACCCTCTTTTTCTCCAAATTGTTTGAAACCTGCCATTATGTGGAACCCCAGCAGCAATTGTGTGACATTTTGTCGCATAATCTGAAATTGATGCAGCTGGAACATGTTCAAATACATCAGTCCACCATGGAGGATTTCATTCAGGATATGGAACCTGTCGATTTTCTGTATTTGGATCCCTCTCGGCGGAATGTTCAAGGCTCGAGGGTGGTGAGTTTAGAGGACTGCACACCTAATATAATGCAGTATAAGGATATCCTGTTGCAAAAGGCCAGTAAAGTGATGCTGAAATTGTCGCCGATGTTGGACATCAAGCGTGCCTTGGCCCAATTGCCAGAGACTAAAGATGTTTATGTGTTGGCCGTGAATGGTGAGTGTAAGGAGTTGCTTCTGCTGATGAATGCCGGTGCTCAAACTCCATTAAGGTATCATGCGGTCAATCTCTTGCCCGACGGGGATGACATGAAGGAGGTGCGTTTTGATTTCACGGACGAGGAAGAGCAAAATGCCATTCCGAAATTCGACAGTCAGGTCGGACAATACTTGTACGAGCCCAATGCGGCCATTCTGAAGGCGGGTGCATTCAAATCTATGGCTACCCGTTTTGGACTGAATAAACTGCATCCACATACTCATTTATATACCTCTGATACTTTGGTACAAGAATTCCCTGGAAGAATCTTTCGGGTGCAGGAGGTCTTCTCATACAAGGATGCGAAAACCGCATTGAAAGCATTGCGGAAGGCCAATGTTGCAGTGCGAAATTTCCCGCAGAGTGCCGACGAACTGAAGAAAAGTCTTAAACTTGGCGATGGTGGGGAGGTCTATATTTTTGGAACAACACTAGACAATGGACAAAAAGTTATCATCAGCTGTTTTAAGGAAAATGTCAAATCATGACAAAAATATGTTTATCATGAAATCAAGAATGTTCATCAGTATTATATTGCTGCTTGTGATGCAGTTTTCTGCCATGGCAGTGGATGTTGAAGGTACCGTGGTTGACAAATTCGGGAAGGGACTTCCCTACGTGAGCCTGTATCTCAAACATTATCCTGAAGTGGGTACTATTACCGACATCAACGGTCGTTTCAAATTGGATGTGCCCAGTACCCGCGACAGCTTGATTGTCAGCCTGGTAGGCTATGAGACCATGTTTATCGACTTGTCGAAATTCACGCTTGGCCGGCCGCTGCGTATTACCATGAAAGATCAGCCAGTCATGCTGAATGAAGTGGTGGTTCATGTTCAGAATGACAGTAAGAAAAAGAAAAGCAAGAAAGAAGAACGTGCTGAAATTCAGGCATTTTTGAAGAAGGTCTATGACCAAATCTGGAAGGATTTCCCCTCCAACTATGTCAAGCATAAAGTGGTTTCCGATTTGACTGCTACCAGCGAAGGTCAGGTGATATACTTTGACGAATGGATTGGTGACATTGTGGAAATGCGTAATATCAATGGTCCGAAGGATTCCATCCAGATGAAGATGGATTTGAACAAACGCTATATCAACAAGACGGTTAAGGGTTCTTTCGATAATTTTAATCCCAATGATTACAGCAAGCAGGACAGAAAGCATATCGACAAGGTTGATATGAATAGTGTGAAGAAGATTCAGCCTCATAAAATCGCTTGGGAACTGGATGTACAGCAGCTTTTCTACCGCTATATGTCGGATGTGAAGCACTGGACTATGGTGGATAAGGATGACCATACGGTGGTTCTTACGTTGACACTAACCAACAAACTGCCCGGTATATATAAGGTTGTCAGAAAACTGGTGTATGCGGTGGATAAATATACCTACAGCATCCAGACAATTTCAGAGCGTGTGAGTGCCGAGGTGAACATTCCCTTTGGTTATAAGCTTTCGTCAGCAGAGTTGGCTATTCTCAACGCTTTCGTCTTGGATCAGGAGGGCTTTGAAAAGTATAGACTGAAGGGCTTTAAGGGCACTACCTGCCGCAACAACATTTTCAAGCGTCAGGATAACCAGCAGGTCATTGTGGAAAAGAATTTTACCGCTGAGGGGTACATCATAGATAATAAGGACAACAAGGTGAATTTTGGTACCAAAGTGAAAACGAAAGTCCTCTCGGTTGAAACCAAGGGAGTAAAACCCTATTCCGCTGCAGAACTTAAAGGTGGAAAGATACAGCAGATAGATACCCCGAAACACTGATGTTAATTAGCAAATTAGTTAATTAGCAAATTAGTAAATTGATAAATGTGCCAATTTTAATTTGTAGGGACGTGCCGCGTACGTCCGTTGCGGAAAAATATAGGTCTGTCACGTTGTAGATTTGTAGGGACGCACCGCATGCGTCCACTGCAGAAAAGAAATGTAGGGCTGTCACATTGTGGCAGCCGCTGACATTTTGTCAGTGATTCCTTTTGGCACGGATTTTGCTAAATGCATTGTCGTTGTATGCTTCAGAAAAAATTATTGATAAATATAAATAATTGAAAATCAATATAATCAATAAAAACTAAAAAACAAATAACAATGAAAATGAACATTAAACCATTGGCAGACAGAGTTTTAGTAAAACCTGCCGAAGCAGAAATGAAAACCGCTGGCGGTATTATCATCCCTGACACCGCAAAAGAAAAACCACAAAAAGGCACTATCGTGGCAGTTGGTCCCGGTAAAAAAGACGAACCCATGACTTTGAAAGTGAATGACACCGTTTTGTATGGCAAATATTCAGGCACAGAAATCCAATATGACGGCGAAACTTACCTGATTATGAGAGAAAGTGACATTTATGCCACTCTTTAATCATGATTTGTGTCATAAAATCAATTTAAAATCATCAATTATCAAGAATCAATAAAAAAACTATAGAATTATGGCAAAAGATATTTTATATGAATGGAATGCTCGCGAAGGCCTGAAAAAAGGTGTTGACGCATTGGCTAACGCTGTAAAAGTTACTCTTGGTCCCAAAGGTAGAAATGTGATTATCGACAAGAAATTCGGTGCTCCCCAGATTACCAAGGACGGTGTGACCGTTGCCAAGGAAATCGAACTGAAGGACGCTGTGGAAAACATGGGTGCCCAGATGGTGAAGGAAGTGGCTTCCAAAACCAATGACCAGGCTGGTGATGGTACTACTACCGCTACCGTTTTGGCTCAGATTATTTTTAATACCGGTCTGAAAAACGTGACTGCCGGCGCTAATCCTATGGATCTGAAACGCGGTATCGACATGGCTGTGGCAAAAGTTGTGGAAAGCCTGAAGAAACAGTCAGAAGCAGTAGGCGACAGCCACGAAAAAATCGAACAGGTTGCTACTATCTCCGCCAACAACGACAAGAAAGTTGGTGAAGTGATCGCTGAAGCTATGCGTAAGGTGAAAAAAGAAGGTGTAATCACTATTGAAGAAGCTAAAGGTACTGAAACCCATGTGAAAGTGGTAGAAGGTATGCAGTTCGACAGAGGTTACATTTCTCCTTATTTCGTAACCGATGCTGAAAAGATGGAAACAGTATATGAGAATCCTTTCATTTTGATTTACGACAAGAAAATCAGCAATATGAAGGAATTCCTGCCGATTTTGGAGAAAGTGGTCCAGACTGGCCGTCCTTTGTTGGTGATTTCAGAAGATGTTGAAAGTGAAGCTCTGGCTACCCTCGTGGTGAACCGTCTGCGTGGTGGTCTGAAGATCGTGGCCGTCAAGGCTCCTGGCTTCGGTGACAGAAGAAAAGAAATGTTGGAAGACATTGCCATTTTGACAGGTGGTGTGGTTATCAGCGAAGAAAAAGGTTTCAAACTGGAAGACGCTACTGTGGATATGCTTGGTAATGCTGAAAAAATTACGGTTGACAAAGAAAACACTACCATTGTCAGCGGTAAGGGCGACAAAGAGCAGATTGAAGCCAGAGTGGCACAAATCAAGGCTCAGATTGAAAAGACCAAATCAGACTATGACCGTGAGAAATTGCAGGAAAGACTGGCCAAATTGGCTGGTGGCGTAGCTGTCATTTACGTGGGCGCCGCTTCTGAAGTGGAAATGAAAGAGAAGAAAGACCGTTATGATGACGCTTTGCACGCAACTCGCGCTGCTATCGAAGAAGGTATCATTCCTGGTGGTGGTGTAGGCTTCATCCGTACTATCCCTGCTTTGGATAAACTGAAACCTGAAAACGAAGACCAGAAAGTGGGTATCGAAATCGTAAGACGCGCACTGGAAGAACCTCTCCGTCAGATTGTTGAGAATGCTGGTAAAGAAGGCTCCGTGATTGTGAACGCTGTGAAGAACGGCAGAACCGATTATGGTTACAACGCACGTACTGGCAAATTTGAGAAACTCATCAGAGCTGGTGTTATCGATCCTACCAAGGTTGCCCGTGTGGCTATCGAGAATGCCGCTTCTATCTCTGGCATGCTGCTGACTACCGAATGCGTGTTGGCAGAAATCAAGGAAGAAACTCCGGCAGCTCCTATGGGCGGCGGAATGCCCGGTGGAATGCCTGGAATGTACTAATAGGGTGTTTTTCATCATGGAAAAAAACGGCTCCGAAAGGGCCGTTTTTTTTATCTTAATTTGCTCATTAACTAATTAACCAATTTGCTAATTATATCGGCACATTAGCACATTGACTAATTGGCAAATTAAAAAATTTTGTATCTTTGCAGATTGATATCTTTAAAAATATTTAGTTCATAAAATAAATTACCATGTCAGAAAAAGTTTTATCAAAAGTGAAAGCCGGCGTTGCTGTCGGTAAAGATGTTCAGGAAATATTCAGAATCGCTAAGGCTGAGAAGTTCGCTCTTCCCGCAGTGAATGTGGTGGGTACCAACTCCATCAACGCAGTATTGGAAGCTGCCAAAGCAGTGAATTCTCCCGTTATGATTCAGTTCTCCAATGGCGGTGCTCATTTCTATGCTGGCAAATCGCTGAGCAATGAGGGCGAGAAGATTGCTATCGAAGGTGCTATCTCTGGTGCTATGCATATTCACCAAGTGGCTGAAAAATATGGTATTCCGGTGATTATCCATACCGACCATGCCGCCAAGAAATTGCTGCCTTGGATCGATGGTCTGTTGGATGCTGGTGAAAAATATTATGCTCAGCATGGTAAACCCTTGTTCAGCTCTCACATGCTCGACCTTTCTGTGGAGCCGCTGAAAGAAAATATCGAAATCTGCAAGAAATATCTGGCCCGCATGGCTAAGATTGACATGACTTTGGAAATTGAGTTGGGTATTACCGGTGGTGAGGAAGACGGTGTGGACAATAGCGGTGTGGATAGCGCTCGTTTGTACACTCAGCCCGAGGATGTGGCCTACGCATACGAAGAACTGATGAAGGTCAGCCCGAATTTCACCATTGCTGCTTCCTTCGGTAATGTTCATGGCGTTTACAAACCCGGTAATGTGAAACTGGAACCCATTATCCTGCATAATTCTCAGAAGTATATCCAGGAGAAATTCCATACTGAAGAGAATCCTGTGAACTTTGTATTCCATGGCGGTTCAGGTTCAGAACCTGAAAAGATTAAGGAAGCCATCAATTATGGTGTGGTGAAGATGAATATTGACACCGACACCCAGTGGGCTTTCTGGTTGGGCGTGATGAACTATTACAAGAAGAATGAGGCTTACCTGCAAAGCCAGATTGGTAACCCCGAAGGCGAGGACAAACCCAACAAGAAATACTACGACCCGCGTGCATTCCTGCGTGAAGGTGAGAAATCTGTGGTTGAACGTTTGAAAGTGGCCTTCGCTGACCTCAACGCCATCGACCGCTGCTAATTAGTTATCAGGTGTCAGGTTGCAGGTATCAGATGTCAAACAAGTGTCGAACTGCTACCTGCTACCTGTTACCTGCTACCTGAAAATGAGTATTTTCAAGCGAAAACCAAAAGAATACAAGTCCGTCTCTCTTTCTGAACTGACCTGGCAGCGGTTCAAGAAAGAGAGACAGGGCATGATTTCGCTTGGCTATATCCTGCTGATGGTGATTATTGCGTTATTGGGCTATCTGATTACGCCTGATTCCACGCCGTATTGCAATCACCAGCAGTTAGAGATTGCCTTGCAGAAGCCTGTTTTTCAGGTGCAGTTGCTGCAAGTGAAACAGAGTAGGGAAGTGGAGAAACGCAATGTCTTCTCCAAAATGATTTTTGGCCAGCCAGCCTTTTATTCCACAGTCCCCATCCATTCTTATCAGCGGCAAGGCGATTCTTTGGCCGTATTGTTGTATGGCCATGAGGAAAGTGGGGATATACATTATTATGCACTGTCTGATTTGAGCCCTGACGAGCCTGTAATTACCAAGCGTTTTCTCTTGGGTACTGACCGTTATGGTCGTGATGTGCTCAGCCAGCTGATGATGGGCACACGTATCAGTTTGGCTGTGGGCTTGATTTCGGTGTTTATTGCACTGGTTATCGGTATTTTAGTGGGTGCTGTTGCCGGTTATTATCGAGGCAAAGTGGATGATATTCTGATGTACATCATCAATGTGGTATGGTCGATTCCGACTTTGTTGTTAGTGATAGCCATCAGTTTTGCCTTGGGCAAGGGCTTTTGGCAGATTTTTGTCGCCATGGGCTTGACCATGTGGGTGGATGTAGCCCGTGTGGTCCGTGGACAGGTCATCAGTTTACGTGAGCAGGACTTTGTGGAATCTGGCAAAGCCTTGGGTTACAACGGTTTTCATATTATCTTCAAGCATATTTTGCCGAATGTTTTCGGCACGGTGGTGGTGATTGCCGCCTCCAATTTCTCCTCTGCCATCTTGATGGAAGCTGGCTTGAGCTTCTTAGGTTTGGGCGTGCAGCCGCCAACTCCGTCCTGGGGCATGATGATGAAGGAAAATTACGCCTATATCGTCATTGACAACGCCTACTTGGCCATTGTGCCTGGTATTGCCATCATGCTGTTAGTACTTTCATTCATGCTGATAGGCCGTGCCTTGCGCAACGCCATGGATGTAAGGTCGTGAAATAATTAGTTAATTAGTGAATTAGCAAATTAGTAAATTAGTAAATGTGCTAATTAACAATGTGCTAATTTGCCAATGATTACATTTTTTGTTACTCTTCGTAACTCGGGTCTATTTCCGCAAATCGCAGATATTCGCTGGTGAATACGGGGGTGATGTCTTCGTAGAGTTTATATATCTCGGGAAGGTTGTTGTCGGGAAGCTTGGTGTTGCCCAAGAGCCTCTTGGTATTGTCTTGCTCCCATTGGGCAATTTTGATTTCCGCCGTGCAGAATATGTCCTCAAAGAATTTCCGCTTTGCGCTTTTCTCCTTGTCGGGTACATCTTCGGCAAAAAGGTTGTCGGTGGTCTTGGTTCTTGCCTTGGGAATGTGCTGGAGTGTTTCTTGGAAACTGCTGATGTTACTGTCCTTGTGCGCATAATAGAGCAAGAGGTAGTCGCAGTCGGTGTGCTCCCACGGATGAATATAAATGCCCTGGGCATTCAGGATGTAACAGAATTCATCGAAGAGTGACAGCGTATGAAACGAGAGATTCCTCTCTTTCTTTGCGGTAGGGTAGCCTTTCTGGTTGAACAGGGTGCTCTTGTTCTCCAAGATAATCAGGGTTATCTGGCACAAATCCGTGATTCTGGCAAAAGCCATCTGGTATTGGCAGTCATAATCCTTGCTGTGGTACTCTATGTCGCCGATTGTACGCACATCGGTATGCAGATAGCGCTCCAGCTGGGCCAAAAAAGCGAAAAACGACTCTCCGGTTTGCGCCCCCAACAGGTGATATTGGTTGGTATTGCCGAAGAAATCGTTAAAATTATAAGTTGGCTTCTTTGTCCGCGCCATCCCTTGCCTTATTTTTTGGTTTGGTTGGCTACTTCTTCAATTTTTTTCTTCAAAGTTTCCTCATCAATCAGGTAGTAATCCTTCAACAGCTTCATGTTGTCGTCGAATTCCAATACAAGCGGCACACCCGTCGGAATGTTCAGAGCGGCAATCTCGTCATCGGGAATCTGTTTCAGATGTTTGAGCAGACCTCTAAGGCTATTACCGTGGGCAGCAATAAGCACTTCCTTGCATTCCTGCAATTTCGGGCGTATGTTGTTTTCCCACAAAGGGATGATACGGTTGGTGGTATCTAATAATGATTCGGTGCCTGGTTTGGCTTCGGCTTCTGGAAAACTTTCATAGCGAATGTCATGGGCGGGGTGACGAGGGTCATCCAAGGGAATAGCGGGAGGGGCCACACTGAAGCTGCGGCGCCAGATCTGCACCTGTTCGCTGCCGTATTTGTCCACCATCTCTTTCTTGTTCATGCCCTGCAGAAAACCGTAGTGCTTCTCATTCAGGCGCCATGTTTTCTCAACGGGCAGCCATAAAAGTCCCATTTCATCCAGTATGATGTTCAGGGTTTTGATGGCTCTGGTGAGCATGGAAGTATAGCAATAGCGAATATTAAAACCGCCGGCTTTGAGTTCGGCACCGGCTTCGCGGGCTTCATTCATGCCGCGTTCGCTCAAATCAACATCGGTCCATCCAGTGAAACGGTTTTCCTGGTTCCAGACACTCTGTCCGTGTCTGACTAAAATAAGCTTATACATAGTTTGTTTAGATTTTATTGTTCTCGGGGAAAATAATGCTGGGCTTGAAGTGTTTGGCCTCTTCGAAGTCCATGGTGGCGTAAGAAATAATGACCACAATGTCACCGACTTGCACCTTGCGGGCGGCGGGACCGTTCAGGCAGATAACGCCAGAGTCTTTTTTACCTTTTATGACGTAGGTCTCAAAACGCTCGCCGTTGTTCATGTCTAAAACCTGAACCTTCTCATTTTCAATAAGATTGGCGGCATCCATCAGGGTCTCATCGATGGTAATGCTGCCTACATAATTAAGGTTGGCTTCGGTAACATTGACCCGATGGATTTTGGACTTTAAAACTTCTATTTGCATTTTCTGATTATGTTTTTAGACAATAATCGTTTGTAATTATCTGTTTATGAATTATTTGTATCTGATATTGTCAATCAGTCTCACTTCGCCTACATAGACAGCGATACAGCCGATGATACCGTTGGATAAATCCTTGAACTCAACGGGTTGCAGGGTCATATCATCAACGATTTCATAATAGTCGAGTTTGAAACCATCAATTTTATTGATTTCATTCACCACAAAATCCTTAATGTCCTGTATAGGCTCTTCTTTCAGCTGCAGTGATTCGGTCAGAATACGATAAATATTGGCGGCTTTAATGCGGTCCTCTGTCGAAAGACGCTGGTTGCGGGAGCTCATGGCTAAACCGCTGGCTTCGCGGACAATGGGGCAGGGGACAACCTGTGTTTTAAGCTCGTATTGTTTCACCAAATGTTTGATGATAACCAGCTGCTGGAAGTCTTTCTCTCCGAAATAGGCTTTGTCGGGGGTGGTCCAGTCGAAGAGTCGTTTGACGATAATGCCCACACCATTGAAATGGCCTGGACGGAAAGCACCTTCCATCACCTTGTCAAGTTGGCCGAAATCGTATACTTCTTTCGGTGGCTCAGGGAAAACCTCTTCGGCTGTTGGCGTGAAAGCCACGTCCACATAAGGTTCGATTTTGTTCAGGTCACCTTCCACATCGCGTGGGTATTTTTCTAAATCCACGGGGTTGTTGAACTGAACGGGGTTGACGAAGATGGAGCAAACCACCACTTCATTTTCCTTCTTGGCTCTTTTCAGTAATGACAAATGACCATCGTGCAGAGCTCCCATAGTGGGCACCAAACCAACGGATTTGCCGTTGCTTTTAACGCGGAAAACAACGTCTTTTAATTCTTCAATAGTTTTAACTACGAGCATATAATTAGTGTTTTATAATATTCAGAACGTCTTCTTCAAAAGAAAGCTTGGGTTGTTCGAGGATTTCTCCGATAAGCTTGCGTTGATTACCTTCGGAAATCTGATAAATCTTGTAGTAAGGCATAGTTTTTGGCTCCTCATATTCACCACAGTCATAGTTACGATTGCACCCGATAAGAGTATATTCGATGGGCTGTTGGTATTTGGCTCTCATGGTCATGACAAAAGCATAGAAATGAGGAAGTTGCTTCAAAGACTCTTCATTCCATGCGCCAAAATAAGCTTCTATTTCGTATCTTTCATTAGGCTGATTTTCAAGAACTTTCGCCAATTCCACGGTGGCATTGGCATTCAGGATGATGCCTGCAGAGTTTTCTATCACTAAAGAATAGAAATCAGACGTCTGAATATCTTCCCAAGTGCATTGGCCTACAGGGATTTTGTATGATTTTTCTTCATCTATTTCCCACTTTAATTCTTGAGAGAAAATATAACCTATTGATAATAAGGTGATTGCTGCGAAAATGACTATTTTTTTCATGGGTTTAAATTTTAACTTGCAAAGATAAGAAAAAATGTTGAATTGTCGGAATGTTGAATGGTTTATTTGTTTTTTTTATGAATTGTTAATACGTTAATACGTTAAGACGTTTAGGCGATGAAGATAAATATAAAAGGCGAAAACGTGAAGATTGTCATTATAACATCCTTCACGTCTCCACGAATGCACGCAGTGCATGTCTTAACGAACGTACGAAGTACGTGTCTCCACGTACCATTATTTCATTTGCTAATTAACTAATTTGCTAATTTGCTAATTTGCTAATTGCTTCGCCCTTTCCTTGATAATCTCCTCCTGTTTGGCGGCAGGCATCGGGGCGTATTGGTAGAATTCCATGGAGTAGTTGGCGCGGCCGCTGGTGATGTTACGCAGGGCGGTGGCATAGCCGAACATTTCCATCAACGGAATGAAACCGTCGAGTTTCTGTGAGCCTTTTCTGAAACGGCGCATGTTTTCGATGCGGCCACGACGCTTGTTGATGTCGCGGGTCACATTGCCGATGTAGTCGTCGGGGGTGTTGACCTCAATCTTCATCATGGGTTCGAGCAGCACAGGATTAGCCTTTTTGAAGCCCTGCTTGAAGCACATGGCGGCGCAGAGCTGGAAGGCCATGTCGCTGGAGTCCACTGGGTGGAAGCTGCCATCGATGAGGACACACTTGACATCCACCACGGGATAGCCAGCCACGGGACTCTTGGCCATGGCGGCTAACAGACCTTTCTGGATAGAGGGCATGTATTCCTTCGGAATGACACCGCCCTTGGTCATATCCACAAACTCGAAACCCTTGCCAGGATTAGGCTCAAAACGGATGACAGTGTGGGCATACTGGCCCTTGCCACCACTCTGCTTGGCGTGCTTGTAGTTGCTCTCGGTTTCGGTGGTGATGGTCTCACGGAAGGACACCGACGGTGCACCCACGCTGATGGGCACCTTGAACTCGTCGCGGATACGCTCCACCAAAATTTCCAAGTGCAGCTCGCCCATACCAGCGATGATGGTCTCCTCGGTTTCCTCGTCGAAATGCGAGTGGAAAGAGGGGTCTTCGTTGGTCAGTTTGGCCAAGGCTTCGCCGAGTTTGTCACGGTTTTTCTTGTCCTCGATATTGACTTTCATCTCGATGACGGCAGGTGGTACCTGGATGGATTCGAGCAGTACGGGATGGTTTTCATCGCAGAGGGTGTCACCGGTACGGGTGTATTTCATACCCACCAAGGCGATGATTTCGCCGGCGCCGGCCTCGCTGATTTCCTCACGCTCTTTTGCTTTGATGCGGAAGATACGGCCTACACGCTCGTTCTTGGTCTTGTTCACATTGTACAAGCTCATGCCACTACTCAGCTTGCCGCTAAAGATACGGATGAAGGTCTGCTGGCCCACGTAGGGGTCGTTGATAAGTTTGAAGGCCAAAGCTGAAAACGGCTCATTCAGAGAGGGTTGACGCTGGATAGTCTTCTCTTCGTCGTCGGGGTCGTGGGCAATGACCGCTCCCTTGTCGGTGGGAGAGGGCAGGTAATCGACGATGGCATCGAGCAGCAGCTGGATACCTTTGTTTTTGTATGCGGCACCGCATAAAACGGGAGTCACCAACAGCTTGATGGTTGCTTCGCGGATGGCATGCTTCAGCACGTCCTCATCCACGTCGGTTTCTTCGAGATAGCATTCGGCCACCTTGTCGTTATAGTCGGCTAACTTTTCGATGAGGAAGTTACGGGCCTGCATGGCCTGGGCTTTCAGCTCGTCGGGGATTTCGCTCACAATGCGCTCTTTTTCTGAAAAAGTGATGGCTTTCATGCCCACCAGGTCGATCATGCCCTGGAAAGTGTTCTCGGAGCCAATGGGTAATTGGATGGGCAATGCGTTAGCACCCAGGTAGTTGTTCATCTGGTTAACCACTTCGTTGAAGTCTGCGCCGGTACGGTCCATCTTGTTGACGAAGGCGATACGGGGCACACGGTATTTGTCGGCTTGGTTCCATACGGTCTCGCTCTGGGGTTCCACACCACCTACGGCACAGAACACGGCTACCATGCCGTCAATGACACGCAGTGAACGCTCCACCTCGATGGTGAAGTCTACGTGGCCGGGAGTGTCTATCAAGTTGATCTGATGGCCGTTCCACTGGGCCGTGATGGCAGCGGAGGCGATGGTGATACCACGTTCCTGCTCCTGCTTCATAAAGTCCATGGTAGCTTGACCATCATGGGTCTCACCAACCTTGCGGTTCACACCCGTAAAAAACAGTATTCGTTCCGAAACGGTAGTCTTGCCAGCATCGATATGGGCGGCGATTCCGATGTTTCTCAGCTTTGAAATGCGAAAGTCCATTTTGTATTCTATTGATTATTAATTATTTGACAATTTTAATTTGTATTTGCAAAGATACGTAATAATTAGCAAATTAGCAAATTAGTTAATTAGCCAATGAAATTAGCCAAGGATATGATGTGCAATGAATTTTGAATCCTGAATTCTGAACTTTGAATTCTAATTATTTGTACCTTTGCAGAAAATTTTTGAATGATGAAAAAAATCGTGGTCTTATCGGGAGCTGGTGTAAGCGCCGAAAGCGGCATCAGCACCTTCAGAGACAGTAATGGCCTCTGGGAAAACTATAATGTGGAAGATGTGGCCAGCATCGACGGCTGGTATCGCAATCCTGAACTGATGATTAAATTTTACAATGACCGTCGTCGCGAGCTGGAACATTGTCAGCCGAATGATGCGCACAAGATTATTGCCGAACTGGAGCAGCAATACGAGGTGGTGGTGGTGACGCAAAATGTTGATAATCTGCATGAAAGAGGAGGTTCTTCACATGTTATTCACCTTCATGGCGAGCTGACCAAAGCGTGTAGCGAACGTGGCAAACGTTGTGTGGAGGATATCGGCTACCGCGACATTAAATATGGCGAAAAAGCTGCCGATGGCGGAATTCTGCGTCCCTTCATTGTTTGGTTTGGAGAATCAGTGCCCTTGTTGGAGGATGCTGCCGCTCATGTTCAAACCGCTGATATCCTGATTATTATCGGTACTTCACTGAATGTATATCCGGCCGCAGGCCTGTTGTATTACGCGCCCACAGGTATTCCGATTTACGTGATTGATCCCAAAGAGGTGCAGCCCATCCGCCGTGAGGTGATTTTCATCAAGGAGAAAGCCACCGAAGGCATGCGGCAGCTCCGGGCGAAGCTGATGAAATAGGTAGTAGGTAGTAGGTAGCAGGTGTCAGAAATTAAGAATTAAGAACTAAAAACTAAGAGTTCTAAACGATTAAACAGTTAAACAATTCAACATTCTTAATTCTTAGTTTTTAGCTTAATTGGCACATTGGCACATTGATAATTAGCACATTAAAAATATGGAAACCATAAACTTCAAATTCTCCGTACCAATCCAAATCAAGATGAGCGATCTGGATCCTTTTAACCATGTGAATAACGGCATCCAGTGCCATTATTTCGACTACGGCCGCAGCGCCTTTTTTGAACATGTCTTCCTACGTCCCATCGACTGGAGCACTTTCGACCTGGTGCTAGTGCATGTGGATATGGATTTTCATAATGGCATTGAAATCCATGACAAGATTATCTGTTGCAGCAAGGTGACCGATATCGGCAACAAGAGTTTCAAGATGGTGCAGCAGTTAGTGGACGAGCAAACCGGTGTGGTCAAAACCACCTGTCACAGTGTGATTTGCGGCTTCGACCGCCAAACGCACCAGTCCATTCCGTTGAACGAAGAATATGTAATGAAGTTGAGGGAGGTTATCGATTAGAAGTAAGCCGTTGGGACCAAGGAAATGAATTGGAGAATGAAAGGTAAAATAATAGTATCAACTTTCATTGTGTTATTTACCATGATGGGTGTCTATTCGCAAACAACACCCTATGAGTTTTACTTTAAGCACTTGGATATCCATGAGTTTTTGTTGCCTCCAATTCCTGGTGATACCGCTAAATATACATCCATTTATCAAGTCAAAAGAAGCATAAAAGATCCTCGTTACACGTCACAAATTGACAAGGTGATAGATAGCTGTGTTGTAGAGAGAGATACGCTGAAGGTTTATTTTTGCTTGAATGATTTGGTGTTTCTGTATGACTCTGTTACCCTATGCCATGCATTTGAATATAGGGCAAAGACCAATTATAAACATAATTTCTCTCTTGTTCTTCCTTTATGCGGTAATGTGCCCTTTGAGGGGAATGTGGTGATGTTGCAATCGTTTTGTTATCAATATTTCTTTAAAAGAATAAAGAAAAATAAGTTCCAATTTATTGAATGTCAAATTGTTGACATGAAAATGGAGGATGCTGTAAAATTAGGACTCCGTATTGAATATACCTCAATACGTCACTAAATGACTCTCTTAGAATGTGCCGAAGGCACGCTACCAAGATTCCAATAGTGGCGTACCTTTGGCACGCTGTATTACCATGAGCATTGCCACCCCAAACTGCGGCCTACGGCCTTGTTAGGGGTTAATAGGATTGCGTGCTTTCAGCACGACTAATCGCTATAACACACTTATATCACCAACCTAAATAAGATATGGCATCAGTTGTAACTGTCAACTATCAATTATTAATTATTAATTGTTAACTGTCAACTGCTTAAAGATTTCCCACATTACCATTCCCGCGGCAATCGTTACGTTGAAAGAGTGTTTGGTGCCGAATTGCGGAATTTCGATGGCACCGTCCACGAGGGGCAGTAGCTTGTCGCTGACCCCGAACACCTCGTTGCCTAAGATGATGGCGGTTTTCTGCCCTTGCGGAATTTGCAAATTTTGCAACATGATGGACTGGTCCGTCTGTTCTACCATAAATACTTTGTAACCATTCTGTTGCAGCTGTTTAACAGCTTCCACCACGTCTTCAAAATAGTGCCATTCCACACTTTCGGTGGCACCTAAAGCGGTCTTATTGATTTCTTTGTTGGGTGGGCAGGCGGTGATGCCGCACAGGTACAGTTGCTCCACGGCCAAGCCATCGCAGGTGCGGAAAATGGAGCCGATATTGTTCATGCTGCGGATGTCATCTAAAATGACGGTCAGCGGGATTTTCTTGACTTTTTTGAACTCCTCGGGGCTAACGCGGTGGAGTTCCTCCATAGATAGTTTTTTCATAGTTTAGAAAGGCATTTCTCCGTCATCAGTGCCGGTGAAGTTGGTGTCTGTTTCATCATTAAAGCTTGCATTGAAGGTGCTGAAGCTGGCGTTGGGGACAATGCCGGCTGCGGGGTCGGCGAAGTTGCCAGAATTGCCGGAATCGCCACCTTCAGTAAAATGCGGTACATCGTCCACATCGGTGAACTTGGTGTACTGACTCTGGAAGCGCACTCGGATATTGCCGCCTGAACCATGACGGTTCTTTTCAATCATAATGTCAGCCAAACCTTCGGAAGGAGTATTGTCTTCGAAAGCTTCAAATTTATAGTATTCAGGACGATAGATGAACATAACCATATCGGCATCCTGCTCGATAGAACCAGATTCACGCAAGTCGGACAGCTGGGGACGCTTTACACCGGGACGGGTTTCAACGGCACGGCTCAACTGCGACAGGGCGATGACCGGCACGTTCAAATCCTTGGCTAAAGCTTTGAGAGAACGGGAAATATGGCTGATTTCCTGTTCACGGTTGCCAGTACCCTTGGCACCATCCACATTGCCTTGCATCAGCTGCAGGTAGTCGATGATAATCAGATCGATATCGTTGTGGGCTTTCAGTCGGCGGCACTTGGCACGCAAGTCGAAAATGGAAAGGGCAGGGGTGTCGTCAATAATCAGGTTCGAGCTGAAAAGCACATTGATTTTTTCCATCAGTTGTACCCATTCCGCCTCATTCAGCTTGCCCTTGGCAATTTTTTCGGCAGAGATACCCGACTCGATAGCGAAAAGTCTGTGAACCAGCTGGGTAGCGGACATTTCCAAGGAGAAGAAGGCTACTTTCTTGTTGAAGGTAAGGGCTGCATTGCGGGCAATGGACAGCACGAAGGAGGTTTTACCCATACCGGGACGGGCGGCCATGATAATCAAGTCGGAGCGTTGCCAGCCGCCGATTTTCTCGTCGATGGCACGGATGCCGGTACGCACTTGCAACTCGTCGCTGCTCTTGTTGTTCATCTCCTGCAGCTCGTAAATGGCGTTCTGCACCACCGTACGCAGCTCTTTGCTGTCGCGTTTGAAATTGTTCTGGATGATGTTGAACAAGTCGGTCTCGGCCTTGTCCATCAGCTCCAGCACGTCCTTAGAGTCATCGTAAGCGTCGCGGGTAATGTTGCTGCAAACGCTGATCAGTTCGCGGAGCACGAACTTCTCCATGATGATACGGGCATGATACTCAATATTGGCAGAAGAGGCCACACGGTTGGTCAGAGAGGCCAGGTAAGAGGCACCTCCAATAAACTCCAATTGTTTCTCTTTTCGTAACT
Organism: Bacteroidales bacterium; assembly: GCA_016290295.1. Taxonomy (GTDB): domain Bacteria; phylum Bacteroidota; class Bacteroidia; order Bacteroidales; family WCHB1-69; genus RUG11690. The sequence continues at coordinate 14,897 of JAEETJ010000005.1, read as the reverse complement.
TGTTTGTAACTGTGAGCAGGTCGATGGGCTCTGATTTTGTGAACAAGTCGAGAATGGCTTTGTAGATCATCTGATGCGAATCCCGATAGAACATATTGGGGGTGAGCGAGTCGATGACGATGCTCACGGCATTGGCATCGATCAGCAATGCACCTAACACGGCCTCTTCGATGTCAAGTGCTTGTGGCACAACCTTTCCGGTATTTCCCAAGGTGGCCTCAATGGTGTTGTATGAGAGTCTGTTTTCAGTCTTTTTGGTGGTAACAGTCTTGTTTTCCATGTTGATTTGTTGATTTGTTGAATTGTTGATCTGGTTTTGCGTTAAGACGCTCATTGCATTCGCTCGTTAAGGCGTTCACTTTCGTTCTCTCGGGTATTCGATTATTGTTCCATCGTCTCCCCGTCTTTTCGTCTCCCCGAATGCACGTAGTGCATGTCTTCCCGTCTCCTCGTCTTTCAAAAACGGCTTGCAAAAGTATAACAAAGTGAAGTAAAAATTCTCTCACTTTTCAGAAAGATATTAACAATCATTCTAAGAATCGTTAAATGAGGATAATAAGTTATCAACAATTTTTTTGAAATCAGCACGGTTTTCGGCAGCGACTAATTGCCTCTTTAAAACTTTTTTCTGTATTATATAATTCGGGAAATTTATGTAAATTTGCATTTTACAATGAGAACATAGTGAATTATGAAAGCATTGAAGCAGCATGTTTTGCCATTTTTGATGATAATTGTTGTATCGTTGATCGTTAATGTTCGCCATTTGAATGAGCCGCCAGCCTATATTCATGCGTGGGCGCAGGCTGACCATTACTCGCTTTCGCTTGGATTTCTTCATAACGGAGGTGATCTTTTTCATCCGCAGTCATTAATATACAATAAACAGCAATTTGGTCTCGACAAGCAAGAGTCCGCTGTGACGGCTTGCGATTTGCCTTTGCATCATTGGCTGGTTGCCGGACTGATGCGTATCACCGGAAGCCATCAACCATGGGTTTTCCGTGGATTGACGTTGATGGTATCTGTCATTGGCTTGTGGGCACTTTATTTGCTGGCTTTTGTGCTCACCCGTTCCAGGGCAAAATCGCTGCTTGTGGCGATGGTGACCGCAACATCACCAGTATATGCATACTATAGTGCCTCTTTTCTTCCGACTATGCCAGCTTTGTCGATGGCTATGTGCGGACTGCTGTTTTATGTGCTATATTTGCGGGATGCCAAAAAATGGATGTTTTATGTGGGCATTATGCTGCTAACGCTTGCGATGATGACACGCACCTCGTTTGCGGTCTTGTGGGTGGCAGTGGCTTGTTTTCAGTTGCTGCGGCTGTTCCGTAAGGAAGATAGTCTGCGTGCTTCGTTCTTGCCTTTTTTTATTGGGGCTGTTATGTTTGCGGCGTGGTGGTTGTGGAGCATGTACCTGCGGGAGCATTATGGCACTTTGTTTCTCAGTAGTTTGCTTCCTGCCCGTAACAAAGAGGAGGCTGTGGAGGTGTTCCAGAGCGTTCACGACCTATGGAGATTTCATTATTTCCAGAGGATGCAGCACTGGATGTATGTGGTGGTGGCAGGAGCTGCTTTGCTTTTCTTGTGCTTCAAAAAAAGAAATGTTGGTAAGCTTCAGAGTAAACTGTCCCTATGGTGGTTGTTGCTGATATGGATAGTGGGAGAAATGTCGTTTGTTGTGGCTATGCTGTTGCAGTTTGCCGAACATGATTATTATTTTCTGGATAGCCTTTTCTTCCCGATTGTGATGTCGTTGGTGGGGCTGTTAAGCTTGCTCCCTAATCCGTCACGGCAATGGAGTAAGGTGGTGGCGTTGGCAGTGGTGTTGTCGCTTGCGGGTTTTATGACCGCTGAGGCTTGCCACATGCAAAATGAACGCCGCAAGGATGCGTTGGATGCTCTCCATACCGCTGAACGTTATGCGACTGCCAACCAGATGTTGAAAGAGGCAGGTTGTGACTCAAAGGAATTACGCTTTCTAACGCTGTTCTCTTATCCGCAGAATCTTCCTTTCGCAATGATGGACAGGGATGGCTATTCAGTCATGTGGCCTAGACCACAATTGGTCTCCTGGGCCTTGACTTTGAACTTCGATTATGTCTTGGTGGAGGATGAAATCTATCGTAGGGAATTTGAGAATGCACCTTTTATCTTGCCGTATTTGCAGCGTTTGGCAGGTAATGGCGAAGTTTCCCTCTGTGCCGTGTCCGATACTGTCTTGCATCATACTGCTGATGATTTCTTTGAATAAAGTTTTGTGTTTAGATAATCAAGTACTTTTCCTCTATATAATTTTTTTCGGACGCGATGAATCGCATCCCTACAGTTAATATGGTGAATCATGTCCCTACAAAAAATTGTATGTCTGTTTGTGATTCGGGGATTTTATGTAAATTTGCACTTTATAAATAATGTAAAATGAATACCATGAAAAAAGAAGGTTTAACCCTATTGATTCTCACTATGTTATTACTTTCATCTTGCTCCACAAAAGCCCAAAAGAATGGTTCGGAGCAGGCCGTTTTGGACAATATCGCGACACGTGTATCGGTGCGCAGCTACTTGGATAAACCCGTAGAGGATGCCAAAATTGAGCAACTTTTGCGTGCTGGAATGGCGGCTCCTTCGGCGATGAATAAGCAGCCTTGGCACTTTGTGGTGGTGACCGACAAACAGCAGTTGGCGGCACTGGCAAAGGCCAATCCGTATGCGGGCATGGCAGCCAAAGCCCCATTGGCTATTGTGGTGTGTGGCGATATGAACAAGGCTTTGAGTGGCAATGCCCGTGAGTTCTGGGTGCAGGACTGCTCCGCAGCTACTGAGAATATCTTGCTGGCAGCTAATGCCATGGGCTTGGGTGCAGTATGGACTGGCACTTATCCTTCAGAAGAACGGGTTAAAGCGGTTTCTGAGGTGCTGGCTTTGCCGAAAAAGTTGATACCGCTCAATACCATTGTCATTGGTTATCCTGATGGCACGAATACCCCCAAGGACAAGTGGAAACCTGCCAATGTGTCCTACAATTTCTATGGTAGTGTGGATGGCAAGGCGGTGGAGCCCGAAAAGCAGGTGGAACAGGCGGTTTTCAGCGAGTTTGACTACACGGACGACTTTGAAGGCAATCCCTTCACTTGGTTCAAAGGCTCAGGTCTGCTGCTGGCGGTGGGCGACAAGGACAACCACAATGCCATGACCATAGGTTGGGGTGCTTTGGGTAATGTGTGGCGTAACGATGTGAACACGATTACTGTTTATGTGGCTCCCGCACGCTATACTTATCAGTTCATGGAAAAATACAAATACTTCACGGTCATGACCTTTGATGAGGACCATAAGGATGTTTTGGCCTATATGGGCTCGCACAGCGGACGGGATGGCAACAAGGAGGAAGCCCTGGGCTTGCATGTGGCTTATACCGAGCATGGAGCGCCTTATTATCTGGAAGCTTCCGAAGTGTATGAATGTGAGATTATCTATCGTAATCCATTTGATCCGGCTGGCTTCGAGGAGATTCCGCGCCAGCGTTACGAGAACTTTCCCGCTGGTATCCACCACATGTACATTGGCCGAATCTTAAGTGCGAAAAGGAAATAAATACTGTTGTTATGGATGTGTTATTGGTTTGCAAGCCTTCCGGGAGAAATGCAATGGCCATTTTTTTAATCTTAGCTTCTTTTGTTGCACTCAGTGTGATATGGGCGTATGAAGGCATTGAGGATCCAGTGTGCTTGTGGATGTTGTTGTTAAGTGTTCCGATGACAGTGCTTTTCTTTTTTTTATTCCGGTTTCAATTTGTTGGGGAGGAGCAGTTAGGAATAGACGGCAAGGACTTTGTCATACGTGTTGTCAAAAAATTTCCGTTCCAGAAGGACTTGCGTATTCCTTTGGCCGACATTGCGGAGATAAGGTATAACAGTAAAAGCAAGATGAAGGAGATTTCGGAAGCAATGGCTGAACTTAGAGGCCGAGCTATTGATGAGAATGGCATCGTGCTGGTCACCATATATGGAAAAAGATATCGTTTTGGCAAGGACTTGACAGAAAAGCAGGTGGAACGCTTCCGCGAGCGATTCTATGAGTATGTGATGTCAAAGGAGATGGATGTGAATCTTAATGAATTGTATAAATAATTGATGGATAATAATTTAATGGACGATAACAGCAAAGTGATGGATTTGGCCTACGAGGCTGGCTCAATTCTTTTGGAGAACGGGGCGGAGATATCGCGTGTGGAGGAGACGATGCAGCGCATTGCTGGACACTTCGGTGTGGAGGATGAGAGCGTATTCGTGCTCAGTAACGGCATCATGGCTACAAGCAAGGGATATGCCCGCTCTAAGTTTATCCCTATCAAAGGTACGAGCTTGGACAAGGTAGTGGCTGTAAACCAGTTGTCACGGGAGGTGGCGCAGGGACAATGCAATCTGCCGGAGCTGGAGCGGCGGCTGAAGGAAATCCGCAACATGCGACCGAAGCCTGCCGTGGAGCAGATTGTGGCGTCCGCTTTGGGCAGTGCGGGTTTTTGTATCGTTTTCGGGGGTGGCTTTATGGACAGTCTGGTTGCTTTGGTGGCGGGTTTGCTGTTGTGGGTTTATATGCTGTTTGTCGGCTATCGTCACCTGTCCCGAATCACGGGTAATCTCACCGGTGCGTTCTTTGCCACAGTGCTTTGCGGGGTGATGTATAAAATGGGCTTGGGTACTCATCTGAGCAACATGATTATCGGTGCCATCATTCCTTTGATTCCCGGAGTGCCATTCACCAACGGTATCCGCGACCTGGCTAACGAGGACTACATTGCGGGTGTCACACGACTGCTGGATGCCTTGCTGGTCTTCTTTTGCATTGCGTTAGGGGTGGCTTTTGCCTTTCTTTTTGATGCGGCGATAGCCGGACGGATGCAGCCGTTGGAACCTTTGACCGCTGCGCCCGAGACAGAGGGACTGTTGGTGCAGTTGGTGGCGGCTTTTGTGGGCACCATGGCCTTTGCGGTGCTCTTTGGTGTGCCCCGCAAGTATTATGCGGACTGCGGTTTTTGCGGCATGATGGGCTGGTTGCTATATCTGTTGTTGGTACGTTACACGACTTTGTCGATAGTGGGTGTAGTGTTTTTTTCCACGGCACTGGTTGCTTTCACGGCTTTGTCGCAATCCTTTGTGCGCAAATGTCCCATCACGGTGTTCCTCATTTGTGGTATTTTCCCCTTGGTGCCTGGTGCGGGCATCTTTTGGACTACCTATAACCTTGTCTCCGAGCAAGTTTCTGCAGCTGTGAAGACAGGTTTTGTGGCGTTGGAAGTCACCGTAGCCATTGCCTTTGGCATTTTGGCGGTGGCAGAACTGAACGGCAGAAACAGAATCGGCCGCCTCCTAAGCCGTAGAAAATGATTATGAAAGCCAAGAACAACAAGCGATCCCAACAGCCTGTGCAGTCAACTAAAACTGGACAGATAGTGAAGCCCTGGCCGATGGAGAACTCCAAGCAGATAGCGAACCCTAAGCGAACGATGAACTCTAAGCAGATAGCGAAACTCATGCGGACGGTAAAGTCCAGGCAGACAGTGAAATTCGGGCTGGCAGAGCAGATAGCCCGCATCACCGAGATGGAAGCCCTCTTCACCAAGTGTGAAGAGGCTGTCCAGCAGCTCCGCCAAGCCATAGAAAACAAGGCAAGCATTACTCCCGACCTTACTAACTTTACCTCTGTCCTTAAGGTTTTTAACGCCGACCTTAAAGACCTTACTTCCGCTTTCTCCACCCTCGAAGCCTACTACACCTCTCCCGCCTGGCGCACCGACTTCGAAGCCGACGAAGCCGGCCTTCTCCCTCCCGACCTTAAGCGCGGCGTCCTCAGCGAGGACGGAATATACAACTTGCTGGAAGAGTACAAAAGGGTGGAGGAGGAGATGGAGGAGGATTTTTCTGTAATTTTGCACGTTGAAAAATAAAATTGGTATAATCGGGGCACTGATCATACTGAATAAAAACTGATGAAATTAACATGTTATGGACACCAAACTCTTCTTCCAAGCCCTAACCAAATTCCTCCTCGGGATTATTCTTTTTGGACTGCTCATTTTTTTGCCTGCGGGCTCGTTGCATTATTGGCAGGGGTGGCTGATGATGGGTGTTCTGTTTGTGCCGATGTTTGTGGCTGGATTGATATTGATGGTAAAGAATCCGGAGCTGCTGCGTAAACGTTTGAGCGCCAAGGAGGAAGAGAAGGAACAAAAGGCCGTTGTGGCGCTGAGTGCTGTGATGTTTGTCGCTGCATTTGTGGTGGCGGGATTGAATTGGCGTTTCCAGTGGCTGGTGCTGCCCGATTGGGCCGTGTGGCTCGCCGCCGCACTCTTCCTGTTCGGCTATATCCTGTACGCTGAGGTTCTGCGCGAAAACACTTACCTCTCGCGCACGGTTGAGGTTCAGGAACACCAAGAGGTCATCGACACAGGGCTCTACGGCATTGTTCGCCATCCGATGTATATGTCCACTACCATCCTCTTCCTGGTGATGCCGTTGGTGCTGGCTTCGCCTATCTCTTTCTTGATTATGCTACTCTATATTCCGCTCATCGCCAAGCGAATACGCAATGAGGAAGCCGTTCTGGAGCAGGGTCTCAAAGGCTATCGTGAGTACAAACAAAGGGTGAAATACAAAGTCATTCCTTATATCTGGTAAATTGATATCAATATAAGATATTGATTTTGAATGGATTGAAATGGTCGAAAGATAAAACTAAACAGATAATTATGCTTGTAAACCATCAATAGAAATGAAACACATACAATACAAAACCCAAGGAACTTGTTCACAGTTTATTTCTGTGATAGCCGATGATAATGACGTCATCCAAGAGGTGACATTTTTTGGTGGGTGCAACGGCAATTTGCAGGGTATCAGCCGACTGGTAAAAGGTCAGAAGATTGACGATGTGATCAGTCGCTTAAACGGCATACGTTGTGGCGACAAGTTCACCTCATGTCCCGACCAACTTTGCCGTGCACTGGAACAGCTGAAACAACAATAATGCCATTATGAAACAGATTGAGGTTGTAGCAGCGATTTTACACGACACCGAAGGTCGCATCTTTGCCACCCAGCGGGGATATGGCGAATGGAAGGATTGGTGGGAGTTCCCTGGCGGGAAAATGGAGGCTGGAGAAAAGCCCGAAGAGGCGTTGAAACGGGAAATCCGTGAAGAACTCTCGGCGGAAATCGCTGTGGATGAGCTGCTTTGTACGGTGGAATATGATTACCCGAAGTTTCATCTGACGATGCACTGCTATCTATGCTCGCTGTTGACGGAAACATTGCAGCTGAATGAACACGAGGCCGCAAAATGGCTCCCGAAAGACGAACTGGACAGTGTAAAATGGTTGCCAGCAGATTTAGATGTGATTGAAATACTTAACAATCATTCAAATTACAAAACAGAATAAGTTGAAAAAACAATCATATTATGGAAGAATACAGTGACAAAATAAAGATTGTGGTGGCTGATATCACCACGTTGAAGGTGGATGCCATCGTCAATGCGGCCAACCGTTCGTTGCTTGGCGGCGGGGGCGTTGATGGCGCCATCCATCGGGCAGCGGGACCGGAACTGGTCAAGGAGTGTGCCACACTTGGCGGCTGCCAGACAGGACAGTGCAAGATGACTGACGCATACAAACTGCCGTGCAAAAAGGTGATTCATGCTGTGGGGCCCGTGTGGTACGGCGGGCAGCAGGGCGAGGAGAGTTTGCTGGCCAGCTGTTACGACAATGCCATGAAGCTGGCGGAGGAGAATCATTTGGAAAGCATCGCGTTCTCGTGCATCAGTACCGGCGTATATGGTTTTCCGAAAGACAAGGCGGCACGCATTGCTCTGCAAACACTTTCGGCTCATATCCGTGACGGCTACCAAGGCCAAATCATCATCTGCTGCTTCAGCGAAGCGGATACCCGGTATTATGCAGAGGTGGACTGCTGAGAAACCGCTATGAATAAATTCAGAATTCAGAATTCAAAAGCACCCTCAAATTATTAATTGTCAACTATCAATTGTTAACTATCAACTATCAACTATAACCTGAAAGCTATGTCCATCGCCATTTACCCTTTGACTTCCGCTTTGCATGACCCGCAGGCCGTAACGGCTCTGACCCAGGAGTTCTTATCATCGCTGGGATTGCCTTTTGAATTGAAAGACAATGATTTTGCGGATTATGGAAGCCATGATCTGGATTTGATATTTGTGCGGACGGGTGGTACAGAGGGCATTTTCAAACGTCTTATGCCTCAACTGGTTGCGCAGTCCACCAAGCCGTTTTACCTATTGGCTTCCGACAAGAGCAATTCCTTGGCCGCCTCGCTGGAGATTCTGTCGTATCTGCAACAGCAGGGTTTGCAAGGAGAGATTCTGCATGGTAATGCCGCCTATATTTCTGCTAAAATCAGGATGTTGCAAAGAGTAGGGGAGGCTGCGAACCATTTGCGTCAGTGCCGTCTCGGTGTGATTGGAGAGCCGTCCGACTGGCTGATTGCCAGCGTGAAGGATGCTGCCAAAGTGCGACAGAAGTTGGGTGTGGAGTTGGTGGATATTCCGATGAGCGAATTGCTGGAGACTTTGGAACACACTCCCGAACAACCCGTAGAGGAAAAGAGCGATGTGTCGGTTATTCAAGCAGCCCTGCCGATGGCCACTCGCATCTATGTGGCCTTGAAATCAATTATTCAAAAGTATGATTTACAAGGTTTTACATTGCGTTGCTTCGATTTGCTGGATGCTGTGCATAATACGGGTTGCTGGGCTTTGGCGAAGCTGAATTCCGAAGGCATTGTGGCGGGCTGCGAGGGCGATGTGCCCACCATGCTGACCATGATGGTGGTTCGTGCTTTATGTGGCACTTCGAGCTTCCAGGCCAATCCCGCGTCCATCAACCCTGAAACGGGCGAGATTCTGTTCGCCCATTGTACCATCCCCTTCGATATGGTGCAACGCTACGAGTTAGACACACATTTCGAGTCGGGTATCGGAGTGGGCATCCGAGGCTATGTGCCAGAGGGTCCGGTTACTATATGCAAGCTGTCTGGCGACGTAAGCCGATGCTTTATCACCGAAGGGCAACTGATTTATAATCAGGCAAAACCCGACCTTTGTCGCACACAGTTGATGATACGTTTGGATGACCCGTCACAAACCACCTATTTCCTGACCAATCCTATTGGAAATCATCATGTTATCGTGTCCGGCCGCCACACTGAGGTGCTGAAAGCATTGATGCAAGGATTATAATGTGACTCTGTGCCTCGAAGAGGCATTATCTCAATAACCCCAGACGTTAGTCTGGGGTGGAAAAAGCCCAAACACCCATCAAGCCTAGAAGAGGCGACACTAATAATAGACAAATAAATAATAATCAATAAATCACCCTTTTATGAAAAAACTCCATCTCATTCTCATCCTGTGCATTGCCCTCTGCGTGGCATGCACCAAGACTGAAACCGACCCTGAGTGCGTTGCGATGCGCGGACTGGTAAACCGTGTGGTGCCGGAGTATTCGAAGAACATTGTCCTTGAGCGCTTGGACACCGCTTCGGTAGATCGCTTTGAGATTGAAAGCAAGGGCAAAAAGCTCATTATCCGTGGTAACAATGCCAACAGCATGGCCGTGGGCTTGAATCATTACCTGAAATACTACTGTCTGGCGCAGTATTCGTGGTTCAAGGAAGAGCCGCTGGAATTGCCCGCCACGATGCCTACGGTGCCCGAAAAAGTGAGTTTGTCGGCTCGTGTGCCTGAGCGTTTCTTTCTGAATTACTGTACCTTCGGCTACACAATGCCTTGGTGGAACTGGGAGCAGTGGGAGCATTTCATCGACTGGATGGCCCTCAATGGAATCAACCTGCCGCTGGCTATTACGGGCCAGGAGGCTGTTTGGTACGAGGTGTGGAGCGAGATGGGATTGACTGACGAGGAGATTCGCAGCTATTTCACCGGACCAGCGCATCTTCCGTGGCACCGTATGCAGAACATCGACCGCTGGGGTGGTCCGCTGCCTGTGTCATGGCTCGAAAACCAGAAGGAATTGCAGAAGCAGATTGTGGCCCGCGAGCGTGAGCTGAACATGAAACCCGTGCTGCCGGGCTTTGCGGGACATGTGCCGCCATGCATCACCCGCATTTATCCTGATGCACCTTTGGCTTCATTGGGCGATTGGGCAGGCTTCGACAGCACCTGCTGGTGCAAGTTCCTCGACCCCGAGTGCGAGTTGTATGCTGATATTCAGAAGAAATTCATTAGCAAAGAGATAGAAATGTTTGGTACGGACCATATCTATGGTATCGACATCTTCAACGAGATGATTCCGCCCAGCTGGGAACCCGAATACCTTGGTCGTGTGAGCCGTCAGGTGTATGAGTCGCTGGTGGCTGCCGACCCCGATGCCCGTTGGCTGGAAATGACCTGGCTGTTCTGGAACGAGCGTCAGTACTGGGAGGTGGACAACCGCATCGAGGCGTATATCACTTCCTTCCCGAAGGAGCGTCACCTGCTGCTCGACTACTACTGCGAGCGTCAGCCGGTGTGGGAGCGCACCAATGCCTATTACGGTGTGCCTTATATTTGGTGCTACCTTGGCAATTTCGGAGGTAACTCGATGCTGGCGGGCAATCTCGATACCGTGAATGTGCGCATTGAGCGGGCTTTCGAAAAGGGTGGCGACAATTTTGTGGGTATCGGTTCCACTTTGGAGGGCTTCGACTGCAACCCCCTCATGTATGAGTATGTTTTCGAGAAGGCATGGGACAATCCGCTCACCAAGGATGTGCCCGCTTGGGTGGAGCACCTCGCTGACCAGCGTGCCGGCAAAGTGGATCCGGAGATGCGTGCCGCTTGGAAACTGTTGGCGGACAGCGTGTACAACAAGGTCTCCTCGCCGGGACAGACGGTCCGTATCAACCAGCGTCCCACCATGGGCGATATTCAGGAATATCGTCAGTATTATATCGCTCCGACTTACAAATACAATAACATTGACCTGCTGGATGCCCTCGACCATCTGCTGGCGGCTGACTGCAATACCCGTACTCGCCATTTTGATGCGGTCAACATAACCCGTCAGTTGTTGGGCAACTATTTCAGCGATTTGTATGCGGATTATGTAAAAGCCTATCGCGAAGCGGATTATGAAAAACTTCATCAGATAGAGCAAACCATGACTTCCATTTTGGATGATGTTGACCCCTTGTTAGCGACTGAAAGTGCCTTTCTTGTAGGACGTTGGATTCGTGATGCGAGGGCTATCGGTACCACCGAGGAGGACAAAAATTACTTCGAGAGCAATGCCCGCAACTTAATCACCACCTGGGGTGAGGAAGACGCTTTGCTGAACGAATATGCCAGCCGTGCATGGGCCGGCCTCACCGAAACCTATTATGCATATCGTTGGAAGGAGTTCTTCAAGGATGTGAATGCCGCTATCGAGGCTGGTGTGCCCTTTGACGAGAAGGCTTATCACGAACGCATTTGCAAATATGAAGGCCAATGGTGGCGCGAGCGTCTCGGCAATTTCAGTGCCGAGCCCCAAGGCGATGGGGTAGTCCTTGCCCGCAACATTGCCGACAAATACCGCGCGGAACTGGAGGAACGGTACAGGAAGTGATACTCACGAAGATTATGCCTGTGCCTCGAAGAGGCACCATTTCAGTAACCCCGCACAAATGTGTGGGGTTGTTGATATACAGTGTCTTCGGTATTTTTTGCATTGTTGAAAAAATATATTTCAGGATATGTTTTTATAAAAATAAAAACATTATTTTTGCAAGTCGAAAACAGAATTGGAAAGATGAAGAAAACATATCAGCATAATGAAAAAGAATCTGTTCCAAGTGTGGCTGAATCGTTAGCGCCATACGGAACTTCAAGACATCCCCATGTCCAGGGAGACGATTCTTCTGGCAAAGAAAAAATCATTGAGGATACCATGTCTGTAGATGACTATTTTGATGAATTAATTTCATTGGTTCACGAAGATTATGTGAAATTTTGTACTTTTGCAACGTAAACACGATACATTATGCGCAAAATCACCTTGATAGTTCTCTTGCTGACCACTGTTTTTTGTGGCAGGGCGCAGCAATTCACTGTCAGCACCGATACTATAAATGTAAATATCATCTCTGAAAACGGTATTAGCTCCTATACTACAACATGGCTATCAGAGCATTCTGTTCAATATCAGGGCTATTTTTACGAAGATGACCGTTATCAGGTCAAGTTCGTCTCAGGTGGATTACGTTTCATTGAAAAACAGTTGACATGGGAAGCTAAGACATCTAATGGCTCTCTGCAAATGGAACCTGTCTATAGACAGTACAAAAGATGCGGCAAGCCGATACGAATACTAAAGAATGACGGAAAGTATTATTTTATTCATCGCTGCCAGATACGGGAACTCAGGGAAGACTTGCATCCGGGCGGACGAGTATATAGCACCACTTTATTCAGTGATCCAATGGTTAGAGATATGTTTGAATTATTCTCATGGTCTGATAAAGGATATTTTACAGAAACATATCTTGATGAGGCTCGCATTGTAATTGATATGACAACTGATATTACATATGGCCGTCCTAATGGGTATGTTAAACATGTTACACCTATAACGCATTATTCAAAAAATGGTGTCAGATTAGATACGATTATTAATAACGAGAAATCATCCTGTTATAAATATTGCTGCATTGATGGTGATAGACATGGTGATATGATTTTTGAGGGGGCCTTCTGTGTGAACGGGGAAATATATACTGTAGTTAATACGCCGCAAAATACTTATATCGTGCGTTTGGATGGCGATAGTCTGACCATGGTGGTGGATCTCGGACAGCATTTTTTGTTTGATAATCCACTTAAAAACTTCTATTTGATTAGTCGACAGAACATGAGTGCCAATTGTTGCCTGCTCGAATTCAATTCCAAATATGGCACCGGAGTCATTGACATCGAAGACACTACCGTTAGGATACGGTATTTCAAACATGTACAATCCTATCGCAGCTGAAGATTTTTATGGATTTGCGAAGATTATGTTTGAGCCTCGGAGAGGCACCATCTCAATAACCCCGCACGTAAGTGTGGGGTGGGAGGATGCTCATACGTCTCTCTAAGCCTCGAAGAGGCGACACATCGTCAGACTCAAAACCAAGGTGTCTCACTCTGTCAAGATCCTGTGGCACTGTAACATCGCCCCTCACTTTCGCGGTGGCAGGCAATGTGCCCCGGTGCATACAACACCCGCACCGCGACCATAATGGTATAATACCACCATCTATTGATATTGAATCCCTGAAGGGATATAATTGTATCGTGACGAATTCCATTCCTATTGATATTGAATCCCTGAAGGGATATAATTGTATCGTGACGAATACCATTCCTATTGATATTGAATCCCTGCGGGATGTTATTTCCCCGTCAGGGGAATAAATATCAATAGATATTGACGCATGTTTTTTTATCATTCATACCCTCGTAGAGGGTTTAAGATACATCAAATCTTCGCTGGGATAAATAATAATCGATATTTCACCATTGTTGAAAAAATATATTTCAGGATTCGTCGTTTATAGAAAAAACATTACTTTTGCAACGCAAACACAATCATTATGCGCAAAATTACCCTGATACTACTCTTGCTGACCACCGTTTTATGTGGCAGGGCGCAGGATTTCCTCAAGCCTGAATCATACGGAATATATAGTAGTGAAGTAAATGGTGATGAAAAACTATTCCGTTTGTTGATCACAGGAGTGGAATATGAAGGGAGTGCCACATGGGAAGCCTCAAATAAAACATTCTATTTTCGTCCGGAAAAAGCTCTGATTATTGAGAACAATCAATTGGTATTAAACCAATCAAATAAAAGCATTTGGAATGCACTTTATGATTATAACTATTTTCATAAACCAGATCCATTGAAGCTTGTGTCTGTGAAAACAATGACGCTGCCAGTTTCAGAAGAGACATGTAAAAAACTATCAACACTATTCAGATGTGCTACTTTGACAGCCACTCATCTCGAGCTCAAACCCCAAGGCCTTGACGGCACAAGATACTACTTCAACTATGGTAGAACTCTTGCCTCCGTTTGGGTGCCCAGAGAAGGTCGCACAATGCGTTTAGTACGCATGGCCGACAGTCTGTGTTATGCTGTGCAACATCATGACACAGCAGTTTTAAATCGACAAATGAAGGTTTGTAAAGCTTTGACGCAAGAGTTCAAGAAAGAGTTTCCTGAAAGATATTTTAAAGCGGGTCATTGGAACGTACAGGAAAACAATTCGCAATGGTTTTGTATACTTACATGCGAAGATTGTATTAGACTTAAAATTCCAGACGGTAATTCAGATGGTGATACTTACGATGTAATGTACTCAGACAGCCTTGCGGCTTGGTCACGGGAAATTTTCCTGATGAATGACCTTGAGGAATATCCGACTGTGGTTATCGATAACCAACGCGTTAATCCTTTTTGCGAGGTGAAAATATACAATGATCACATTGTTAGGGAAATCACGATACCTGAGCAGTATTGGCGTCGCGAGGTAATCCTACAAGCCGCACAACTGCCACCAGGACAGTATTATTGGGTTGTTAACGGGGAATGGGTAAATGTCAAAGACCTACAGCCCACGAGCAGTAGCAATGTGTTACTTAGCAATAGCAGTACGTCATATCCTGATTGTGAACCTGAATTTCCTGGTGGAATAGATTCTTTATGGGCCTTCCTTAAAGAAAATGTCCACAGACCTGAAGGGTCTCGGGAGGTAGAAGGAATGGTGTTGGTTGAATTCGTCGTGGAAGTTGACGGCAGTATCTCAGAACCAAAAATACTAAAATCGTTA
>JAEETJ010000086.1 GCA_016290295.1 Bacteroidales bacterium | reverse complement strand
CAGCCGGAAACATACTGCCGGATCCCCCGGGCTATATCCTCATAACATCCGCTATACTTGAAATGCAGCCCGTCCGTCTGCTCGTTACGGCCGCAGACGGAAGCGAAGTCCTCCAGCTCGGCTTTGGCGCCATCCGGAAGGATGTCGAAGCGCCGGGTGATATACACCAGCTGGCCGTCAGCTGACACACAGAGGCCGTTGGCGGCCGTCCGGATGCCATATACCTGAGCGGCAATCTGCATCGTCAGGTGCTCGTTGGCAGGGATATGCCGGCGCGTGGCGATGGTCTCGTCCCACGGGGCCGGTTTCAGGATATGCGTGGACCGCTCCCCTTCCCGGGCCAGGCGGATCTTCCCGCCGTCGATGACGGCCGGGAACTTCTCCAGGACGCCCAAAACGGATATCCGCTCCACCGCAGCAACCGCCTCGCCGGATTGCTTCAGCCCCTTGATGCTGAAATCCAGATACGGCGACACCTGCTTCCCGAAGAACAAGGTCTTCAGGACGCGCGGGCTGTATGCGGGCATCTCTTTCATATCGCTCTCACGTTGACGGCGCCGATGAAATCGCCCCCGGACATGACGGTCAGCAGGCCGAAGAGATCTTCCTCGTCGAGCCGGAACTTCCTGCAAATCAGGGTCCTGTTGGCGCCTTCCGGCAGCAGATTGACGAAGAACGGAAACAGGCTCTCCGCCTCGTAGGGGGCCGGTTGGAGCGGCAGCGTCACGGAGACCGGCGTACCGCCCGAGGCGAGGTAGGCCGGGTCATACGCGAACGCATACCCCCTGCCGGGAACCTGCTCCGTGAGCACCCCCGCAAGGATCTCGTTGTTGTAAACACCCAGTTGTCTCATTGATTCATCTATTGCTTGTCAAAGGGGCTTCGCACCTTGAAAAGGACCTCCAGCCCCAGGACCGAAAGGATCTTCTCCACCGTCTCGAAGGAAGGGTTTCCCTTCCCCCGCTCGATGTTCTTGATGGTGGCCAGCGACACGCCCGACATCTCTGCCAGATCGGTCTGGGATATGCCGAGGGTCTTGCGGCGGGCAGCGAGGGTTGTCGAGAGGAGCATAGGCTAATATAATATACTTTCTGCCGCAAAAATAAAGATAATCTCATATAATTGCAAGAGAATATATAATAAATTATACTTTTTATATTATGATCAACCATTAACTGCCCTAGCACGATACACTTGTAGAACATACTTTGAAAGACTTTCAGTTTTTCTGGCGGGTTCAATTGATCTTACCTTGTAATTCCATTTCCGAAATTCACCTTTCCGGTTTTTTTCATAAATTTGTAAAGATCAATTGGAAATATAGAACTCTATTTCACGGAAACAATTATGAAAAAACCATCTTTCCAACCTGAAGAAGAAGAAATAAAGCTGCACAACTATGGTCCCGAATACCCCATGCGCTACTTACATATATCCCGGAGGGAAGACCATGTGACAGTATATTACCATCCGGAGGAAGGACGCTGGTTCGCCACGCACGATAATGACGATCAACAGGTAATATTGACAAAAACTGGACAAGTCAGACTCTGTGATATTCGAGAGAAAAAGGATGCGATCCTTTTCTGCTTCCCTTGTTTTGAAGACAAAAATGAGATTATGATTCTAAAGGACGAATCTGGTCTTTTCGCTGTTTTAACAATGTCGCCAAATGGCTATTATTATGGATCAGACCGCGAAGGTTTTGGCTATAAAACAGTTCATTTATATTTTGACACCTGGACACGGCCCCTGGAGGGTTCCGTTCACTACTTAACCACGAAAAATATTGAAGGCAAATGGGACGTGGTGTGGATATGTTGTCCGCAGTATTTCGATAAGAATCATAAAATATTGGGTATCAATCTTGGGATCACTCGCAAATGGTTAATTAAAGGTCGTCGTTCTGAAAAAAAAGCCCTCGATGATCTGGCTTTATTAGGAGGACCTTCATTTAATGATACCAGGCGATACATTCTATATGATTTAACAAGCAATTACTCACAGGACCTTGTAGAGGAGTTCTGCAGAATTGATGGAAATATTGTGACGGTCACAGGTTTCTTTTCTAATGAAAGTTCGAAATCATATCAAAGAGTATCTGTTTGCATGTGGCCTACAAGTTTATTAAGGTCTGCCTACAAAGTGAAGGACAATTACGCGTTGGCAGCAAAAATCGTCCATCAGTTTGCTTCTGATAACTATTTCGAACCGGTAAAAGGTTTTCACGAAAAACTGAAAGAGTTTACCGCAGGCCATGGAATTCGTTTCAGGATTAATATTGAGGAAGAGAATTAAACACAGATATAATTGACCGTCCAGCCCTTAAAAAGGGTATGTTTTGAGTGTGTATGAAACAGATTCTTGGATACTTTCTGGGATTCGCCATTTTCATCGCCGGGATTCAGGCGATGATGTGGCGGGTGGCGGGCTGGCCGGCCTGATGATGCTGCAAGTCCGGTCAGAAGAGAAGCAGCTGGAAGCCGACTTCGGCGAAGAATACCTGGCCTACAAACAAAGAACCGGCCGATTCTTTACGTTTAGATGAATAGAAGGTCACAACTTAGCGGCCAGATAAAGGAAGAGGAAAAGCGTATCGTGCACCTGTTGTTTCATCTCGGCATCGACGAGGTTGACAAGCGCTCCCGAATGTGCCAACACTTTATTGCGTGCGATGACAACCTCTTTGGTTGCGTTGTTGATTGCATAAT
>JAEETJ010000085.1 GCA_016290295.1 Bacteroidales bacterium | reverse complement strand
GATCCATCAACATTATCGGACTCCCATTACAGAACACATACGGACTGACATTAGGGTACTCGCTCCACTTCGGGTCAACACCCCACCAGCGTCCTAACCGACTGTCATACTGCCTGAACTCATAGCCGAAATTCGCCACTTCTCCAAACACCTCATTATCACCCTCTTGCCCGTTGAAAAAGTACCGATATCCCCCGATATTAGTATCAGGTGATTTTAGACGGTATGTGAGGGGTAGGTTCATGGGGCAAAGATATTAATATTATTTATATCTCTGGCGGTTAAAGTCAAAATTATTAGAATAGTTCACAGCCAAGGCAATCAGCCCAATAAGGGCAACCCCCTACAGTTGTCATTCATCCTTTGGCGGTGGTAATGTCAACGTTAATAACAGAGCACTTCCTAACGAAAAAACCATTATATCAGGTAAATGATCAAAAACATATTCCCATGTATAAGGTTTAGGCCTATTATAAGGCACCGAGCTTCGCCCCCCTGTCCCCGCTCTCCCTGATTTATAATCTATAAGCGAAATGGCAAACATAATTAAAAAGAAATAAAAATAGCCTCTAAGAAAATAGTAAAACCGTTTCTTCCGTTTATTTATCAGACTTTTCATTATCGTTTGTGTTTTGAGGGGATGTCTTGGAATCCAAACTTGTTTTATCGTCAAATAAAGGATTGTATTTTTTCCATTTGTCAATCAAAAATTGGGACATCAGACTATATGTGCTTATAATGGGATCGGGGACAGTCACGTCAGGAGACCAATCTTGTTTATACCCCACATAACCTAAACTTGTTCCAATCGTTCTTTTTCCCCAAGAATTATTGTACACTTTTAACCCCAAAGAGTATAACTCTTGCCCGCTTTTCACCGCATACGGCAAAATATCTGATGCGGCATATTGTCCAAACAGACTACTTGTGATGGCAAGTCCTCCTGTTGCCGTGGCTTTTACAATGGGATCAAGGTATATATACACGCCAAAATATCCTGCAGACTCCGCCCATGCCCTTTCGTATTCGGACGGAGCTGGGCGAATCTCACCTTGATAAGATGTATTTTGTTTTGTTGATTGTTGGAAAACAGGTTTTTTCAATTCAACTTCTGGCAGTTTCTTTTGCTCAATATACGTGGACTGCCTAGCATTAAAGTAATAAAATGGCACTCCGTCCGATGTATATTCACAGGTGTTTTCTATTCCTTCCAACCCCTCCACATCAACGAGCAGAACCGGTGAGCAACTGGCGAACTGAAACGGGGTCATCATTGGATAGTCTTTCGTAAGCGGGTCAACTCCCCAGAATCTCGCAATGCGAGTGTCATACATCCGAAATCCGTAGTTCTGAAAACCTCCAATTCCAAACATTTCATTATCAGCCTCTTGTCCGTTAAAAAAGTACCGATATCCCCCGATATAGGGACTTTGTGGTGTAAAAGATTGGTAATGAGTTGTTTTTGCGATCATTTTTGATGCTGTTGTATATATTTTTCCAGTTCTTTAAGTTTTTTTTGACGCTTCAAAAATACAAAAAAAAATGACATGGGAAACTTGTTTACCATGTGACAACTTTGTCCACTATTTTCTGCTGCTCAGATGCGGTCATTCGCAGATAGATACGGGTGGTTTCTATGCTTTCATGCCCCATCAAATCGGCCAGCAAAGCTATGTCGTTGTATTTTTCAATGAAATTTTTGGCAAACCTGTGCCGAAAAGAGTGCGGATGCACAACTGCCAACGGAATGCCATATATTTCTGCATAACTCTTCAGTCGCTTGGCAATACCCTCACCCGTAATCTGCTTACCTCTCCGGTTCAGAAATATGAATCCCGATGTTTGGTTCTGGCTCTCAAGCCAGATTCCAGCCTCTTTTCGCAATTTTTCCGGTATGTATATCCGCCTTATTTTGCCTCCTTTGGTGTATAAGTCAAGATAGCCTGCCCTCACATGCTCCACTTTGATTTGAAGCAGTTCACCAATTCGGGCACCTGTCGCCCCCATAAACCATACCATGAAATACCATTTGGTTTTGCCGTTGAAATATGGTTTCACGGCAGAAAGCAAAATTCCCCTTCTTTTAGAAGGGGTGGCCGAAGGCCGGGGTAGTGACGTGAATAACCATGCCGAAAGGCATACAAATAATATTTATTAAACAATAATTTTACTGTTGTTTTGTTTAAAGCAGAAAAAGAAATGTTTATTATCGGTAATTACAGAATTAAACCTCTAAGGACAGAGAACATACCTCAAAACGATGCACTTTATGAATACGCACGCAGAAATCGGGGAAAGGGTTATATTTCGGAGGTGGTCTTTTGGAAACAAGTTCACAAGAAGAAATTCCATGGGATAGATTTCAACAGACAATACATCATTGGCAATTACATTGTTGATTTTTACGCCAGGTCTCTCAGTTTGGTTATAGAGATTGACGGAGGTTCACATAATGACCGCTTGGACTATGATGCATATAGAGACCAATATATGCAATCTTTAGGGCTGAAATTATTCAGAACAACAGATTTTGATGTGATGAACAACCTGGATATTGTGATGTGCGAATTGGAGCAATTTATCATCTTAAATTATGAGCATGAATAAAAATTGTACGGCTTCGCCGTTAGATACGCGTCACTACCCCGGCCTCCGGCCACCCCTTCTAAAAGAAGGGGAATTTCGTGCATCCTCAAGGCAAGATAGCGAAAAAGATTGCCGGCTATTACACATTTGAATTATTTTTATATTTTTGCAGGCAAAATGCCTTGAAATATGGCCACTAACTACAACAAGGATCATCATAATGCAACACCTCATTACAATGGTAA
>JAEETJ010000020.1 GCA_016290295.1 Bacteroidales bacterium | reverse complement strand
ACCGCCGCCAACCATATTCTACTGGAGATTCCACATACAAACCATACGTTATCAGCACCACAGATTATTATCCCTTTGGTTATCCTATTTCTAACCGAAGTACCAACATCGGGGGATATCGGTACTTTTTTAACGGACAAGAGGCTGATAATGAGATGTTTGGAGAAGCGGCTTTACATTCCTTCGAATACCGCATGCACGATGCCCGTTTGGGCCGTTTCTGGAGTGTTGATCCTCTGGCGGCAAAATACCCGTGGAACAGCACGTATGCTTTTGCGGAGAACAGGGTGATTGATGGACGAGAACTTGAGGGTTTGGAAGTGGAATTCTGCACAGGAGAAGTTGTTAGTGCCGGAGGACTTGGTATTTATGGTTGGAATTATGTGAAAGGGCACGGTACTGCGAGCGATCAAATAGGTGTAACATATTTTAGATATAAGTCTAAAGCAAAAATATCAAATGAAGAAAGTGTGGCAGGAATTCTTCTATTTGGATTAAAGTATATTTATGGGATAGACATTTTATCAAAAACATTCGAGGAGTCAATGAGTAAAGGTGCAATAACATCGATAGATGCTACCCCTATATTTGGAGGTTCCTTTGATTCAAGAGAAGGTGACTGGTATCTTGGTGGAAGTGTTTCAGTGGGTTTAGGTATTGCTCATACAACCACCCAAAGTATCATTGAGAAATCTTTTTCTATGACTTATAACGAAATGGAAAAATTCAGAAAAAAAATAAAAGAGACATGCCTTGAATGTGAAATATCTGTAAATACGCTTTCAATATATACTATAAACGGAGATAATTATTTGCATTATTATCAAGAAGGTGATTTCTTTAATGGTTTTCAAACAAAAGATATTCGAACAAATATTAAAATGAATAATATTGGTTCTGAAGAAAAACCGCAATGGCAAAGTGTAGAATATCAAAAAGCCACAAAAAACTGATACTGATATGCTAACAAAATATTTAATTGAAAAATATCCTAACATTTGGTTTTGGTTCTTCCTTATTGGAATACCAATAAGTATTGTAATAGGCATTGCTATCAATAACGATTGGCTCAAAAGCAAAACAATAGAAACAAAATATTGTTATTACTGGAAAAATGACAGTGTAAACAAATATGTTATTGGTTCTAATCAAGCTAAACATCCTAAAACAGATTATCAAGTCTTAGCCCATTATTATTGTCCACAATTCACCTTTCCTAAAGAACTATCTTCAGAATTAATATTACACATGGATGGCATATTGAAAGTTGAAGTATTAGCATATAAAGAAGATTCAGTTTTTGCAAAGATAAGGTATAAATATATTGAAGTGAATGGGTCAATTAATGAAGTGGTACACTTCGTACCATGTTTTTTATTACACGATACTATTCCCCAAGGTTATCAAGCATATAACGAGTTTTATATGCGTTATGAATAAGAATCAAATACATTTAATGCTTTTGCACTATGTCTTCACCCTTCACATACCGCCCAAAATTCACCAGTCCCAACATAGGGAATATCGGTACTTTTTTAATGGGCAAGAGGTTGATAATGAGGTGTTTGTGCAAGTAAAGAGGATTTTTTGTCCACTTTACCTCCACCAATTGATGAGTTTGATGCCATTATGATATTCAAAGTCGGAGAGAGGCAATATATGAGTGTCCATTTTGAAGACGATATAGCCAACGCCATAAAACTTATCCGTAGTCAAGAATTCTATAATAGAAATAATAGTGTTTTTTTTGATTTGCATTTATTATGATTATTGATAGGCAAAAGGATAATTTTGAAAAATAAATACGAAATTCAATGAAATGGAGTTATTAAAAATGACTATTTTTGCATTTGAAACATTATTACTGATAAACAAGACTGTCAATGCCTCGAATCAAAGTCCTGCTGCTGTATTTTGCCTGCCTTATGCTCGCATCGTCACTTGCGGCACAGGGCAGTTTGAAGAAAACAGGTAGCAGAACGGTCGATTCCACTTACCTGTCGCTCGACAGCCTTACCATTGTGCCTGGGACTTTTGTGCTTGTCGGCCTCGACAGCACCGACTATCAGGTGGATTATCTGAATGGCGGTATCCGTATCCTGAATCCACAGGCTATGGGGGAAACGGTGAGCTATAGCTATGATTGCTTCAGCTTTGACTTGAAAAATCCGGTTCAACACCGTTCGGAAAGCTTGAATATTCGGCAAAAGGGTAGTATTTATCACCAGATGACTCCGATTGTGCCCAAAACGGAGGATTTTTTTGCCCAAAATGCCACCTCATTGCAAAGTACCGGCTCCATTGCAAGGGGTGTCAGCATCGGTACCAATCAGGATTTTGTGCTCAACTCCTCACTCAATCTGCAATTGTCGGGAAAACTGTCCGATAAACTGGAAATTATGGCCAATATCACTGATAAGAATGTGCCCATCCAACCCGATGGTAATACGCAGTCCATCAGGGATTTCGATAAGATTTTTATCCGTTTGGATTACGACCATCGTTTTTGGTTGGATGCAGGAGATATTGAGATTGAACAGTCGGATGACGCATTTATGTGCCTTCATCGAAAGTTCATGGGGATGAGCTTCTCGGTCCAGAATGCTTTCAAAGGCGGCAACAATTTGAAAAATGCGGTGGGCGGCGGTGTCAATAAGGGAAAGTATGTGCGGCAGACATTGACGGTTCAAAATGGGGTACAGGGCCCTTATCGTTTGAGCGGAGAGCAAGGAGAATACAACATTACCATACTTGCTGGTAGCGAGAGAGTGTATATGGATGGCGAGTTGCTGGTGCGAGGCCAGGACAATGATTACATCATCGACTATAATACCGGTGAACTTACTTTTACGGTCAAGCATCTCATTACTTCCGAGAAAAGAATCATTGTGGAATATGAATATACAGACCGCCATTATGCACGCTATAATCTGTTTACTTTCAATGAGTTTACCCATGAAAAAAATCAGAAACTGAAGTTGAAGCTGAATTTTTATCATGAGCAGGATTTGAAAAACCGCTCTATTCAACCAGAATTGAATAACGAGCAAAAGCGTTTCTTGTCTTCACTGCCATCGAATCTGGATATGGGATGGTTTCCTTCTGCTGATTCCGCTTATTATAATCAAAATGAGGTGCTGTATGAGCGCAGAGATACGATGGTGGATGGCTTGCGATATGAGATATATGTATACTCAACCAATGATCGCCAACAGTTGTATCGTCTGAATTTTACCATGGTAGGGGCACAAGCGGGAAATTATATCCTGTTAAACAGTACTGCCAATGGCCGTGTATTCACTTGGGTGGCACCTGTCGATGGAGTGCCGCAAGGTAACTACGAGCCGGTTATACTCTTGAATACGCCAAAAACCATGGATATGGCCACCATTGCCGCAGCCTACGATTTTTCTAAAAATACAGGCATCTCATGCGAGTTGGCTCTTTCCAATTACGATTTGAATAATTTCTCGAAGGACAATAAGGGTAATGTGGGCTTCGCCACCAAACTGGATTTTCATCATCAGAAAGAACTGAAAAACAAGCGCGATTTGTTGTCTCCCTGGGTGTTTCAAACGGCATTGTCGTATGAGTTCCTCCACAAAAATTTCCATGTTATTGAAAGTACCCGTGAAGTGGAGTTCGCCAGAAATTATAATTTGACTGAGGTGTATTCAGACCTGTTCCACGAGCAGATGATGCAGTTCTCCTGGGGCTTCCATAATGCGGATATCGGGAATGCGCGATATGATATGAATTGGTTCTCGCGTTTGGGAAACACGCATGCTTTGAAAAATGAGTTCAATTCCGCTATCGCCAAGCGCGGATGGAAGTTCAGCACCCAGACTGCCTATCTTTTCACGACGGATTCAATTCAGCGGACGGACTATGTGAAGACCTATAATACCTTGTCCAAGACCTTGCGTAAAATTGAGTTGGGGGTGAAAGAGAATTTTGAGCTCAATGCCATGAGAGAGCAGGGTGGTGGTGATTGGAGATTTGGCAGCAATGGTTTCAATGAGGCGATGGTCTTTCTGAAAAATAATGATTCCTTGCCTTATTTGTATCAGTTTTCTTATAAAAACAGAATAGAAAGCCGTTTGAATGAGCAGGTTATGGATATTGGCACGGTAAGCCATGAGGCGAAGGCTTCGTTTGAGTTGGCGAAATTGAAGAACAATAGAATCAAGGGCAATGTAACCTACAGAAATATGAAACTCCGTTCTGAAAATCAAGATTTTAATGCGGAAAATTATTTTTTGGCAGGCCTGGAATACACGGGACGTTTCTGGAAAAATTCGCTGATTCTCAATACATACTATGAGGCCGGTAGTGGTTTGGAACGGAAAATGAATTTTACCTATTTGAAAGTGGCTGATGGCCAGGGTGTTTATACTTGGAATGACTACAATGGCAATGGTATTGAGGAAATTGACGAGTTTGAGGTGGCGGCTTTTCAGGATCAGGCCAATTATATTAAGGTTTGGCAAAATGGCAATGACTATGTGAACACTTTTAACAATCAGTTTTCCCAAAGTATACAGTTGCGTCCTGCCAACGTGTGGTCAAACAAAAAGGATTTTCGCAGGATACTTGCCCGTTTTTCTGACGCTGCCAGTCTGAAAATTGTGCAAAAGAACACTTTCCGTCATAATGCCAATGCCATCAATCCATTTTATTTTAATATGCTGGATACTAATGTTATAAGCTCTAATGTGGCTTTTAACAATACTTTTTCTTATAATCATAAATCGGTTTTCGGTATCGATTTTGTGACGCAAGTCAACCGCAGTAAAAATTTGATGTATTACGGTACAGACAGGGGCACGTATGACTTGCAGCAGCTGTTGTTCAGGGTCAATATCAGTCAGTTGGTAAGTTTGAGATTGGATTACAGCCATTCCATGAAAACCAACAATTCGGAGTTTTTGGCGTCGAGATGTTATGCCATCAATATGCATCGTGCGATGGGGGAACTGTTGTTCAATCATAAAAACAAGCTGCATGTCAATTTGGCATACGTATATACTTATAAGCAAAACATTCAGGGTGTTCAGTTGACACATCAGCATAAAGCGGATATGGAGCTGAAATACAAGATGGCCAATAAAGGTAATCTTATGGCTGGAGCTTCTTATATTTATATTCAATATAATGATTTGGAGAATAGCAGTTTGAGTTATGAGATGTTAGAAGGCATGGGCATCGGTCATAATGCCACTTGGAATGTGAAGTATGAGGCCAATATCACCGATTTTCTGCAGGTAAATCTTCTTTATCTAGGCCGTTATGCACAGGGTCACAAGGTTGTTCATACTGGCAGTGTGGAGTTGAGGGCACACTTTTGAAAGTTGAAAACTGAAAACTGAAAACTAATAATTTCCCTTCTATTGCCGCCAATGGGATTGCCACACAAAAAATTTTTTAACCAACGGAAAATTAATTAAATTGTTGATTTTTAATCGTTTAATACAAAGTTATGAGCAGATAAAGATTTATTAACATAGAAATTTGAAAAAAAAATGAACAATTGTTGATAACTTGAAAATTTTTTTGTATTTTTGAAGCTTCAAAATGGAATGAAAGATAATGTTGGTTTGAATTTTCGCAAATCGGGTGGGAGAGTTGTATGATTTAGAGATTTGCAGAGTCTGAAAAGCCAGCATAAACTATTGGGTATGAATATTTTAAAGAATTAGAGGACGACAATATATAAAGAGTGAACGAATGAAAAAAGTTTGTGCGTTTTTGCTCCTTTTGGTAGCATGCTCAACGAGTGTATTTGCGCAAGATGATGCACAATTTACGCTATTTCCGTGGGCAACGATGTATTATAACCCTGGTGCAATGGGTGAACAAAGCAATACATTGTGTTTTACTGCATTCTACAGACAAGCCTATTTGGGTTGGCAGGATGTATATCAAGATGAGAATGGTAATATTACCAAGGAGAAAACTGCGCCTCGTGAATTCCTCTTTAATATTGAGTCCTATCTTCGCAAAGCTAAAGGTAGCTTTGGTCTTTCTATCTTAAGTGACCGTGTTGGTCTATATAATAATGTAGGTGTTCGTTTTGGTTATGCGTATAAGTTAAAAATACCTACTGGTCATTTGGGAATCGGTCTTCAGTTGGGCTTCTATAACCAGGCTTTTGATGGTTCTAAGTTGCATGCATTGGAAACCGGTGATGAATTGTTGGACAAAATCAAAACCGATAATGAGTCTGTAATGGACTTTGATATCAACTTCGGTTTGTTTTACAAGGCCGAGCGTTGGAATGTGGGTCTGTCTGGTACACAGCTAATTACCAAGATTCGTTTGTCTGGTGACAATAGTGTGATTAACCGTTCACGACAACTGTATGCCCATGGCGGTTATATCTGGATTTTGCCATGGAATCCTAACTGGACTTTGGAACCATCAGCATTGATTAAAACAGACCTTAAGACTGTGCAGTTTGACTTGATGCTTTTGACAAGATATAATGGCGTTTTCTGGGGTGGCTTGTCTTACCGTATTGATGACGCCGTTTCTGTTTTATTTGGTGCACGTCCTTTCTATAATCATTCAAATAACTACTTGAAAGGTATTGACTTAGGTCTTGCATACGGTTTCACAACCAGCAAGTTGGGATGGAAGAAAAACAGAGGCTATGGCGACCTTGAGGTAATGGTCCGCTACTGCTTCGATATCTATAAAGAAGAGATTTTCTCGGGTTATGGTTCTACCAGAAATATCTACAAGAATCAGTATTAACATATATTAACACAATAATTTAGAGATTTTAATCGTTTGTTTTGCAATCTAAATAATAGAGATATGAAAAAATTAGCAGCATTATTATTGGTTGTTTGTGTGATTTTCCTGTCATGCAAAAACAATGGTGACGGCCAGTTGGTCGGTGTGAAAGACCGTCCCGACTTTATGGATGTTGAACCATACGGTATGGTTTATGTTCCTGCTGGTCACTACATGATGGGCTCGGGCGACGAGGATGTTCCTTTTGCCTTGACTCATCAGTCCAAGAATGTGACTATCACTGCATTTTGGATGGATGAAACAGAAATCACCAACAATGAGTATCGCCAGTTTGTATACTGGGTACGCGACTCTATTGCTCATGTCCTGTTGGGAGAACTCGACGAGAGTAACCATTTCCTGAAATACAAAAGTGGTGAGAATGAAGGAGAAGTGATTGAGCCTAAGTTGATTAACTGGAGAGAGGATATTCCTTGGGATTCAGAAGACGAGGAAGTCCAGGCTGCTTTGAGTCCTCTGTTCAACAAGGTGAATACACGTTTTTATCATTTCCGTCCTAATTCTACCAATACAGCCATGTACAATTATGAGTATTGGGAATATGACTACAGAAATTACCGTGATCCCAAGAATCCGGAAGATTTCGGTGCTTCATATAAGGAATTCGGAACAGATAATGACTATGAGTTTGGTGGTATGTATGCCAATCGTCCCAGTCACTTGAATGGCGGTTATACACGCTTTATCCGCAAGAATGTGGTGAACATTTATCCTGATACTTTGGCATGGGCACATGATTTCACCTATTCTATGAATGAACCGATGCTGCAAAATTATTTCTCCAATACCAGATATGACAATTATCCTGTTGTAGGTGTCAGCTGGATTCAGGCTAAGGCTTTCGTACACTGGAGAACGATGCTGAGACTGGCTTGGTTGAGCAAGAAAGGCTATGAAAACGAACAGGAATTCCGTCTGCCTACCGAAAGCGAATGGGAATACGCTGCTCGTGGTGGTAAAGTGATGGCTTCATATCCTTGGGGTGGTCCTGGAACCCAGAATCAGAACGGTTGCTTCTTGAGCAACTTCAAACCCCAGCGTGGTAACTACATCGCTGACGGTAATCCGTATCCCAGCATTGTGGCTCACTATCATCCCAATGATTACGGCTTGTTCGACATGGCTGGTAATGTGGCTGAATGGTGCGAAGATGCTTACGATGAATCAGCAGTTAACTTCACTCACGACTTGAACCCGCAATACACTTACTATGCTAAGAAATCTGACACTCCTGAAAAGAAGAGAAAAGTGATCCGCGGTGGTTCTTGGAAAGATGTTAGCTACTATACCAGAGTATATGCCAGAACTTACGAATATCAAGATACTTGCAAATGCTACGTAGGTTTCCGTTGCATACAGCACTATATGGGCCGTCAAAGAGGTGACAGCAATAGCGCATCACATGTATATTAATATATAGAATTTTAGATAATCAATTAAATACTTAAACAATTAAAAAAACAAAACTATGGGACTTTACAAATTAGTAAGAAGTAAAGGTTACAAAAACTTTATGACCAAATTGTATGGCTGGGGCGCATCTCTCGTAATCTTGGGTGCATTGTTCAAAATCCAACACTACAAAGGCGCTGGTGTCATGCTTATGTTAGGTATGTGTACAGAAGCTATCATCTTCTTCTTCTCAGCATTCGAACCGCTTCATGTGGAATACAATTGGGCATTGGTTTATCCCGAGTTGGCTTTAGGCGACGAAGAAGAAACAGGTAAAGAAGGTAAAAAAGCTGACAAGAAAAAAGCTCTTACTGGCACTCCTACACAGCAGTTGGATCAGATGCTGACTGAAGCTAAAATTGGTCCTGAATTGATTGAAAGTTTGGCTTCTGGTATGCGTAATTTGAGCGACAATGCTCATAAATTGGCTGGTGCTGCTGACGCTACCGCTGCTACCGATGGTTATGTGAATAACTTGAAGAAAGCCGCAGAATCTGTGAGAAATCTTACCCTTCAATATGATAAGACTTCCAAATCTTTGGATACCGATTCAACTATTTCTGAAAAATATCTGGAGAATGTTCAAAAAGCTGCCAGTGCAGTGGGTAATCTGGCTACTATTTATGAAGAAACCACTAAGGCTTTGAAGAGCGATACTGGTTCCTACAATGAACAATTGAACAAGTTGAACCACAACCTGACTTCAATCAATACTATGTATGAGTCCCAGATGAAGAATACTGAGGCTATGGCAAAAGCTAACAAGTCTGTTTTGGATAGCATGAACAACTTCGCTGACAACTTGAACGCTTCTCTGAGCAATGTTGAAACGTACAAGAAAGAAGTTGACCAATTGACTAAGAATGTGGCCAGACTGAACAACGTATACGGCAAGATGGTTGCTGCTATGAGTACTAATATGTAGTCAACTAATCTCTAAACTCAATTAATCTGTTAATCAAAAAATAAAAAAGTAATATGGGTGCAACAAATTGTCCGGAAACCCCGCGGCAAAAGATGATTGGTATGATGTATTTGGTGCTGACCGCTATGTTGGCATTGAATGTGTCTAAAGATATCATTGAAGCCTTCAGTTTGGTTGATGATACCATGGTCTCATCAACGGCCAATACTGTGGCTAAAAATGAAAGTGACTACTCCTGGTTGGAAGGTCAGAAGGCCATCTTGGGAGCTGAAAAAGTAAAAGACGCCGAGCAAAAAGCTATGGTACTGAAGCAGAAAACCGATGCTTTGATCAATGAAATAGAGAAAATCAAAAAAGATTTGATTATCTATGTGGATAACACTTACGAGGATAAAGAAGGTAAGCCTAAAACTGTGGCTACTATCCAGTCTAAGGATGAAAGAAGCAAACCTACTCAGTTCATGATTGAGCAGAAAAATGCCACAAAGATGAAAGAAGCTATTATTAAATATAAAGCTGAAATTTTGTCATTGGTAGATAATCCTGCTCAGCGTGAGGCTATGGCCAAAACTATTGGTTTGAATGTAGAACAAACATACAAAGGCAAAGAAGGCGCAACGACCCAGTCTTGGGAAGAACACAACTTCTATGATGTTATCATGAGTGCTGCAGTCACCTTGATTAATACCACTGAAGGTGAAGTTCGTAACGCTGAATCCAAAATGTTGGAGTATGTAAAGAACTCTATCAGTGCAAGTGACTTCAAATTTGACAATGTGTCAGGTCGTGCCATCCCGAACTCCCGTATGGTGTTCACCGGTGATAAATATACTGCCGACATCATCGTTTCTGCATACGATACCAAATCAACTCCTGAAGTTTATTATAAAACAGGTGTTGACACTTTGACAGAGGCCCAATTGGATGGTGCTATTAAGTTAGAGGGTGAAAATGGTTTGGTAAGACTGGAACTCGGCGCTGGTGGTATTGGTGAGCAAAGATATGCCGGTTTGATCAAGATCAAAGCTCCTGATGGAACCGACCAATATTATTCATTCAGTGACCGTTACATGGTGGTGAAACCTTCTGCAACTATTTCAGCTGAAAAGATGAATGTGTTGTATGCTGGTATCGCTAACCCGGTATCTGTGTCAGCTCCGGTTGCTCCTGACCAGTTGTCAGTGAATTTCCCGGGTTGTGGTGTGACACGTGCTGAAGCTGGTAAATTCAACATCTCAGTTCCCGCTTCTTTGATTGGTAAAACTGTGGAAGCTACGGTAAGCGCTAATTTAGGTGGTAAAACACAAGCTATGGGTTCAACTACTTTCCGTGTGAAACGTGTTCCTGACCCGCGCGCTACCATCGGTGCAAATATCAGAGGTGGTAAGAGAAGTAAAACCGAATTGACAGCCAACCCGTTCATCAGAGCCGCTATGGGTGATGATTTCGCATACGACTTGAAATGGACTATCAACTCATATCAGGTGATTTTCATCTCCAAAGGTTATGAGGATAACCCATTGACATGTACTGGTGCTAACTTCAGCGAGGCTGTTAAACAAAAAATCGCTAAGTCAGGTTCTGGTACAACCATTATCTTTACTGGCATTAAAGCTTCTTGCGAAGCTGGTCAGAGAACTTTGGACGAAATCACAGTTCGTATCAAATAAACTAAAAAAATTATATCATGAAAAAGTTCAGTTTATTATTAATTGCCCTTTTTACCGCTGCCTTTGCTTTTGCACAGGAAGATGGTGAATTTGATGGCAGCACCATGGCTCAGCCGGTTCGTAAACCCGTTGAGACCCCATGGACACAGGTGAATACTGGAGAGTTCTCGGAACCCGTTCCGTTCGCTCATCAGCGTCAAGCAGATGTGATGTACTATCACGTTATCTGGCGCCGTATCGACCTGCGTGACAAAAAGAACCATCCGTTGTATTTCCCGACTGAAGTGAAGGGTACTTGGAGAAGTTTGGCACAGACCATTTTTGATGCCATCGACTTCGCTAATCCCGATAATGCAGATGCTCTTCCTATCTAT
Source organism: Bacteroidales bacterium (assembly GCA_016290295.1). Classification (GTDB taxonomy): domain Bacteria; phylum Bacteroidota; class Bacteroidia; order Bacteroidales; family WCHB1-69; genus RUG11690. Next base: position 38,481 of record JAEETJ010000020.1, on the reverse strand, counting down.
AATGATGAGTTCTGCACTATTCCTTACAGCAGAGAGGAAGTGCAAAATTCGTTGTCACAGACACGACAGGTGCCTATCGTTGACCCTGAAAGTGGTGATGTGATCGATTATCAGGAGATTCATGAGAGCTTCGAGGCTAAGGATATTATGTCCTATAATATCAAGGAAGTATGGTATTTCGACAAACAGACTTCCAAATATTATGTTCGTATTCTTGAGCTCGAACCTATCCTCGAGTTTGAACGTGATAACCCAAACAGCAACAATTATGATGATGAGGATATGGGTGACGAAGATAATGTCAGAGCTCAGAAGACCCGCAGACGTCTGGGACATATCTATTATGAAGAACTGAGACCTTTCTTGGTAAAACAGGAAGTCTTTAACACCAAGAATAATGCTCAGAGATTGTCATACGACGACCTCTTGACTTTCAAGAGAGATTTCAATGGTTACATCTATGCAGAAGACAATGTGTATGATCGCCAGATCTCCGATTACATTGCTAATGCTCGTGACCAGATGATTGAATCTGAAAGAATCACTGAGAAACTTCGTACTTACGAAAGCGACCTCTGGGAATTCTAAAAGAAAAAAAAAGAACTTATTTCATGATTTAATAATATAGGGAAGGCTGAACGGCCTTCCTTTTTTTATGTCTTGTATGACAAAATGTCAGTCTTTAATTAGCAAATTAGTAAATTAGCAAATTAGCAAACTAATTAATGCGTAAATTAGCGAATTAGTTGATTAATTTGTTGTAAATCAGTTTGTTGTAAAGTATGGTAACTGTTAATTATTAATTGTTAATTGTAAATTATCAACTGAAACCTGCAACCTGTCACCTGTCCCCTGTTTTTGGCATAATAATTGCTATTTGGCCAGTGTCGTTTGTGAGGACGACAATAAAATCAGAAAGTAAAAAATAATAATAACAATTAAAAACTTACAACTATGGGAAAAATTATTGGAATCGACTTAGGAACTACCAATTCATGTGTAGCCGTTATGGAAGGTAGTGAACCAGTGGTCATACCGAACAGCGAAGGCAGAAGAACTACACCATCTATCGTCGCTTTTGTGGGTGACAATGAAAGAAAAGTGGGTGACCCAGCCAAACGTCAGGCTATCACCAATCCTACCAAAACCATCTTCTCTATCAAGAGATTCATGGGTGAAACTTACGACCGTGTGGTGAAAGAAGTGGAACGTGTTCCTTACACTGTGGAAAGAGCTGGCAATAACATGCCGAAAGTGAAGATTGACGACCGTTCTTATACCGCTCAGGAAATCTCCGCTATGATTCTTCAGAAAATGAAGAAAACCGCTGAAGATTATCTGGGACAAGAAGTGACGGAAGCCGTTATCACCGTGCCCGCATACTTCAGCGACTCACAGCGTCAAGCTACCAAGGAAGCTGGTGAAATCGCCGGTCTGAAAGTAAAACGTATTATCAACGAACCTACTGCCGCAGCTTTGGCATACGGCTTGGACAAGAAGAAATCTGACTCTAAAGTTGCCGTTTTCGACCTCGGTGGCGGTACCTTTGATATCTCTATCCTGGAACTCGGTGATGGCGTGTTTGAAGTAAAATCAACCAATGGTGATACCCACCTCGGCGGTGATGACTTCGACCACAAGATTATCGACTGGTTGGCTGAAGAATTCAAGAAAGACTATAATGTTGACTTGAGAAAAGACGCAATGGCTCTGCAGCGTCTGAAAGAAGCCGCTGAAAAGGCTAAAATCGAGCTGTCAAGCTCCAACTCCACCGAAATCAACCTGCCGTACATTATGCCTATCGATGGTGTGCCGCAGCACTTGGTAAGAACTTTGACCCGTGCCCAGTTCGAGCAGCTCTGTGATGATTTGATCCGTGCTACTATCGAACCATGTAAGAAAGCTTTGGCAGACGCAGGTTTGAGAACCTCTGACATTGACGAAGTGATTTTGGTGGGTGGTTCTACCCGTATCCCCGCTATCCAGAAGATTGTTGAAGACTTCTTCGGCAAAGTACCTTCAAAGGGTGTTAACCCCGACGAAGTGGTGGCCGTGGGTGCTGCTATCCAGGGTGGTGTGTTGAGCGGTGATGTGACCGATATCCTCTTGTTGGATGTTACCCCGCTGTCCTTAGGTCTGGAAACTCTCGGTGGCGTGATGACCAAGCTGATTGAGGCTAACACCACTATTCCGACCAAAAAGACCGAAACCTTCACCACAGCTGCTGATAACCAAACCTCTGTTGAGATTCACGTGCTGCAAGGCGAGCGTCCTATGGCTGCACAGAACAAGAGTATCGGCCGTTTCCACCTGGACGGTATTCCCGCTGCCATGAGAGGTATTCCTCAGATTGAGGTAACCTTCGATATCGATAGCAATGGTATCTTGAATGTGACCGCTAAGGACAAAGCCAGCGGAAAAGAACAGAAGATCAGAATTGAAGCTTCTTCAGGTTTGTCAGATGACGAAATCAAGAGAATGAAAGCTGAAGCTGAAGCCAATGCCGAAGCCGACAAGAAAGCCAAGGAAGAAATTGACAAACTGAATGCTGCCGACAGCCTGGTATTCCAGACTGAGAAACAGCTGAAGGAATTCGGCGACAAGGTTCCTGCTGACGATAAGGCTAAGATTGAAGCCGCTGCCGCTAAGCTGAAAGAAGCTCACGACAAGAAGGACATCGCAGGTATTGACGCTGCTACTGCCGAACTGCAAGGCGCATGGCAGGCTGCTTCTGCCAAGATGTACCAGCAGGGTGGCGGTGCCCCCGGAGCTGACTTCGGAGGTGCTAATCAGGGCGCTAATCCTGGTGCCGGCTCACAAGGCCAGGCTGGTGGCAACAATGGCAACCAGTCGGAAGTCCAGGATGTGGATTTTGAAGAAGTCCATTAATCTGTAACTAAACGAATACAATGTAAGGACATTATAATCTAGTCCGAAAAGAGAGACGCAATATTTTGTTTGCGTCTCTTTTTTTTGTTTTTTAATTGATATTTTTATGTAATTTTGCCATAGAAATAATCAATTTATTAAAACTAACAAATTATGGATTTAAGTAAAATTATCGGCGCACTCACTGGCAATGATATGATCGGTGAAATCAGTAAAAACATCAATCTGGATGGTTCAAAAATTATGTCTGTAATTCAGGCTGCTATTCCAAAGTTCCTGAGTGCTATGCAGAAAAACTCATCCACATCAGCTGGTGCTGCCGCCTTGACACAAGCTCTTGGTGATCATGCCGGTCAGTCATTGGCTATAAATCTTGAAGATGGTAAAAAGATTCTTTCAAAGGTTTTTGGTGGTGATTTGAGTTCGGTGATTGCTTCACTGGGTAAACAGACAGGAACCTCCAACGATCAGGTTTCCAATATTCTGGCGTCAATTGCCCCGAATCTCCTTTCGGTTTTAGGAAAGAATTTCTCTACTGGCAATATCGGCAGTATCCTTGGATCGTTGCTTGGTGGTAGCTCCTCCAATTCGGGTTCCGGTGTGGGAAAAGTTCTTGGTGGCCTCTTTGGTAAGCTGATAAAGAAATAAATTATTGACATATAATATTTTGTGAGTTATATGAAGGGCAAGAAAAAAATCTTTCTTGTGGTGTGTTTGTTATGTTTTTGCCACGCCGTGTTTGCACAGAAACCCCATAGTGATTTGCGGAATGAAATAGGTGTGGATGCTGGACCTACTTCCGTTGTAGGTGTGCTTGGTTATGGCACCATTGGTTTTTTCAGCGCTTTGGGTAGTGCCTTCTCGCATCAGCCGGTAGAGCTGAAAATGCATGGAGTATATGGTATTCATTATTATTATCAGGTGAAACCATGGTGTCAGGTTGGTGTCAAAGCCACCGTGGAATTGGCGAAAACAAAACATTATGCGGATACTTTGCGTACCGTGATGACTGCGGTTGACAACTATGCGCTGGTGTCGCTGATGCCCAGTGTAAGATTTACCTACCTTAACCGTCCTTGGGTGCGACTCTATTCCGGTGTGGATGTTGGCTGTGCCTATTTGTTTTCGGGTACAACTTACTATGATAGCAAAACGGGTTCGGAGAAAGGTGAAAATAACAATTTTCTCTTTGCTTTCAATATAACTGCTTTCGGTGTGAATGTCGGAAAGAAGTTTTATGGCTTGTTTGAGCTGAACGCGGGCTATGATGCCATTGTTAAGGTTGGAATTGGCGCAAGATTCTGATTTTTACATCCTTCTGAAATTATTCATGTCATTTTGTCAGTTTGCCGTCTTTGGCAAAGTTATTGCTCTTATATAAGCGTAACTTTAAAATTTGACAACCATGAACATGAATAATTTAACAATTAAAACACAGGAAGCTATCGCTAATGCGCAGATGATTGCCATGAGTAATCAGCAGCAGAAGATCGATAACTTGCACATACTGAAAGCTATTCTCGACTCGGACGAGAATGTTATTCCTTTTATCATCAAGAAACAAGAAGCTGATCCTAAATTGATTGGCCAGATTGTGGATAAGCAAATCAAAAGTATTCCAAAGGTGTCTGGTGGAGACCAGTATCTGTCAAATGGAGTGCAGACAGCTATCCAGAAGGCTATGATATTGAGCCAGGAAATGAAGGATGAGTTTGTTTCTCTTGAACATCTTTTTTATGGTATCTTTGCAGCTAATGATGAAGCTTCTAAGATTCTGAAGGATGCCGGTCTGACCGACAAAGGTATTAAAATGGCCATCCAGGAATTGCGGAAGGGTAGTAAGGCTACCAGCTCCACCAGCGAGGATACTTATAATGCGCTGAACAAGTTTGCCACTAACCTGAATGAAGCTGCCCGTAAGGGTAAATTGGATCCTGTTATTGGTCGTGACGAGGAGATTCGTAGGGTGCTGCAGATTTTGTCGCGTCGTACCAAAAACAACCCGATTCTGATTGGTGAACCGGGTGTGGGTAAGACTGCTATTGCCGAGGGTTTAGCCCACCGTCTGGTAAGTGGTGATATTCCTGAAAACCTGAAAAGCAAGCAGCTGTATGCCTTAGATATGGGTGCTCTGGTGGCCGGTGCCAAGTATAAGGGCGAGTTCGAGGAGCGTTTGAAAAGTGTGATTAAGGAAGTGATTGACGCAGATGGTGAAATCATCCTGTTTATCGATGAAATTCATACCCTGGTGGGTGCCGGTGGTTCAGGTGAAGGTGCTATGGATGCCGCCAACATATTGAAACCTGCCTTAGCTCGTGGTGAACTGCGTGCTATCGGCGCCACTACCTTGAATGAGTATCAGAAATACTTCGAGAAAGATAAGGCATTGGCCCGTCGTTTCCAACCTGTGGTGATTGATGAACCTGACAAGTATTCAGCTATCTCTATTTTGAGGGGTTTGAAGGAACGTTACGAAACTCACCATCAGGTGCGTATTCTTGATGAGGCTATCATTGCGGCAGTGGAACTGTCTCAAAGATATATTACTGATCGTTTTCTGCCCGATAAGGCTATCGACTTGATTGATGAGGCTGCCTCTAAACTGAGAATGGAAATCAACTCAGTGCCGGAGGAATTGGATGAGATTGAACGTAAAATCAGACAGTTGGAGATTGAACGCGAAGCCATTAAGCGTGAAAATGCCGAAGAAAAAGTGGCTCAGTTGAGTAAGACTATTGCCGAGTTGCAAGAACAACGTAATGTGATTGCCACCAAATGGCGTAATGAGAAGAGTATCGTAGATAGCATTCAGAATAAGAAAGCCAAAATTGAAGAATATAAGCAAGAGGCTATCAATCAGGAGCGTCAGGGCAATTATGGTCGTGTGGCTGAGTTGCGATATGGACTCATCAAGAATGAGGAAAATGAAATTGCGAAATTGCAGGCGGAATTAGCCAATATACAAGCTGATAATGCTATGATTGATGAGGAAGTTGGAGCAGATGATATTGCCGAAGTGGTGGCTCGTTGGACGGGTATTCCTGTGAGCAAGATGATGCAGAGCGAGCGTACTAAACTGCTGAATCTGGAAGAGGAACTGCACAAACGTGTGGTGGGACAGGATGAGGCTATCAGCGCTATCGCCGATGCTATCCGTAGGAGTAGGGCAGGCCTGCAAGATATGAAGCGTCCTATCGGCTCGTTTATCTTCATGGGTACGACCGGTGTGGGTAAAACCGAGCTGGCTAAGGCTTTGGCAGAGTATTTGTTCAATACCGAAGATGCCTTGATCAGGTTTGATATGAGCGAATTCCAGGAAAGTCATTCGGTATCACGTTTGATTGGCTCGCCTCCAGGCTATGTGGGCTATGATGAAGGTGGCCAGTTGACTGAAAGAGTGCGTCGGAAACCATATTCAGTGGTGCTTTTTGACGAAATTGAGAAGGCTCACCCTGATATCTTCAATATCTTGTTGCAGGTGCTGGACGATGGCCGTCTGACTGATAACAAGGGGCGTACCGCCGACTTCAAGAACACCATCATCATCATGACCTCCAATATGGGCTCCAATATCATTCAGGATAATTATGCTGATAGGGACAATTATTCTGACGAAGAAGTCTTTGAGCGGACTAAAGCCGAAGTTATTGACTTGCTGAAGAAGACCTTGAAGCCGGAGTTTATCAACCGTGTGGATGAGATTGTGATGTTCCAGCCGCTGTCGAAACGTGAAATCAAGAATATCATTAAGCTGCAAGTCAACCAGTTGAACGACTTGTTAGGACAGCAGAACATCAAAGTTGAATTCACCAAATACGCTCTCGACCAGTTGGCAGAGTTGGGTTACGACCCGGTGTATGGTGCCCGTCCGTTGAAACGAGTGATCCAGAAAAAGATATTGAACGAGTTGTCGAAGATTATCTTGGGCGGCACATTGAAGACCGATGAAACCATCATGGTGGACTCTCTGGAAGAAGGCAAGTTCGCTTTCTTCAACAAGAAAGAAGAATAAGTTAGAAACGATAAATTTAAGGCGGACCAATGAGTTCGCCTTTTTTTATGAATTCAGAATTCAAAGTTCAAAATTCAGAGGTGGAACTTCTTGAAATATATCTGAACTCCTTCACATCAAACAGTCCTTGGTCTGTGATTTTGAGCTCAGGGATGACAATGAGTTGCATAAAGCTGAGGGCGACGATGGGTGACATCAAGGGACAGCGAAGCATGCGAAGATGGGTGATGAGTTGTTGCTGAGCAGTGGCCACCTCGTCAATGGGATTATTGGACATGAGGCCTGCAATGGGTAGTGCCAGCGAGCTGATTTTGTTGGGGTCGGCAACCACAATGCCGCCTTTCATGCGAATTAATTCGTTTGCTGCCTTGACGATCAGCTCATCACTGCTACCGGTAGCGATAATGTGGTGACTGTCGTGGGCAATGCTCTGAGCCAGTGCACCATCCTGAATGTCGAAGCCCCTGATATAGCCGATGCCGATATGAGCTTTGGCTTCATATCGGTTGATGACCACAATCTTTTGGGTTTGGTCCATGTTCTCTCTGGACAGTTTGATATGTGGCGTATATAAATCACCATCAACCACTTGGATAACATCAAACATTTCTTTGCCTTCCATATTGTCGGCAATATCACTGACACTGATAGGCTCTGTTTTGAAGTTGTTGAGTAGTTTTGGGACTGACTGGTAGGGAAGATCATCAACCCTATGGCCATCAACGTAGGTGGCTGTGGGTGAGAAGTTTTTGAGGTCGGTGCAAATGATGAAATCGGCGGGATCTCCGATTTGCAGCAGGCCCATAGGAATATGGTAATGTCTCACTGGATTCAGTGTGGCGATTTGCAGTACATCGAACAGGTCGTAGCCCAGGTACAGGCATTTTCGCAGCAGCTTGTTGATGTGGCCTTCGAGCAGGTCAACGGCCTTGAGGTCGTCGGTGCAGAACATCAGCATATCTTTGTGCTGGCTGATGAGTGGGTGCAGTGTGTTGAAATTGCGGGCGGTACTGCCTTCGCGGATGAGAACTTTCATACCCAAAGCAATTTTTTCTTCTCCCTCTGCCAAACTGTTGACCTCATGGTCGGTAGTGATGCCGGCTGCTACGTAATTTTTCAGATTTTCACCTGTGACGAGGGGTGCATGACCATCCACGGGCTTGTTTATGCGATGTGCGGCTTCAATCTTGGCAAGGCAGTCAGCATCCTTGTTGACTACTCCGGGAAAGTTCATCATCTCGGCCAGTGCATACATGCGAGGGTCTTCCAGCAGTTCGGTAACGGCTGTAGCGTCAAGGGTGGCACCGGCTGTGCATAGGGGTGTCGCAGGTACACAAGAGGGAACAGCGAAACACATTTTCAAAGGACTCTGGTCCGCTTCATCCAGCATGAAACGCACACCCTCTTTGCCACAGACATTGGCAATCTCGTGTGGGTCGGAAACGGTGGCAATGGTGCCATGGCGCAGGGCTATACGGGCATACTCGCGTGGGGGCAACATCGAACTTTCTATGTGGTTGTGCGCATCCACAAAGCCTGGCAAAATATACTGCTGACTATGGGTTTCATGACGATTTATGGCGGTGATAATGCCATTGTCGAATTCTATCGATCCCTGGAAAATCTCCCGGGCAACGATATCTACGATCTGTCCTTCTATTTTCATTGTGCAGGAAAATATAGTTGTTATTATATCTTGCAAAGATACGATTTTTTTTCAATGTTCTATTTTGCTTTGATGGATTCCAAGTATTTTTCTTACCTTTGCACAGAAAAATAAAGCGATATGAATAATGCTATCTTTGCTCCTATGAAGAAGTCTATGAAAGAGACCAGAAAAGTTGCTAAAGATATGGATAATAGGGGTATTTTCAATGGTTATGGCGCCGTACCCAATAATATTGTCATAGATCATATCCTTATTAAAAATTGTAAAGCTTTGATATTCAAAACTCTGGTTGGAAACTATAGAAAACCTTTTATCTCTGACCATTATCCTGAAAAAACGGTATCGGAAATCCATTAATCAGTTGTTGTTTTATTTTTTTAGTTTGCTATGGTCAATGTGAAATTCAACAGGTTCGTCGTCAAATACTCGCATTTTTTTATCTATTTGCTGGTGTTCTTGGCGGTGTTTATCAACGGTAGTCGGGTGAATATTGTAATGTCACTGATTTATGCCACGGTCGATACCCTGTGCTTTGCCATACTATACCAGATTTTTTGTTGGTTGTTGATCAAAACTCCACGGGCCTTGCATAACAAGGTCCTTCGCTTTGTCGTGATTTTAATTATCCTGATTTTTTCTTGCCATCTGCTGTTTGGCATCGAGTACCTCATTCATCTGTATGTGCCTGTCGCCCGTCGTCCGAGATACAGTAGCGATTATCAACCTTTTATAAATCTGGCTCATTTTCTTAAGGTGTTTATTATCAATCTTTTCGCTCTTTGTATCGCCATCTACAAATATTCTAATTTCGTGATGACACAAACCGAGGAACTGAAACAGGAACAGAAACTGATGAAACTGCAATTGTTGCAGTCACAGATAAATCCTCATTTCTTGTTCAATGCTTTGAATAATATTTATGCATTGGTCTATACTAAAAATGATATCGCTCCCGATGCCCTGATGAAGTTGTCGGATATGTTGCGCTATGTGACTGATTTCGGTCAACAAGAAAAAGTGTCAATAGAACAGGAATTGACTTATATGCAGAATTATATTGATTTCCAGATTTTCAGATTTGGCTCTTCGGAACAGATTTCGTACCAAAGTGAACTTGATTCCACGGGTTATTTCATAGCGCCGCTGCTGATCCAACCTTTTGTAGAGAATTGTTTTACTCATAGTGATTTGGCTACCAATCCAGAGGGCTTCGTCCATATTCATTTGGAGATTAAAGATGGCTTGCTTCAGTTTGATGCGGAAAACAGTGTCTCCAAAACGCATGTCTCACGTGAGGGTACGAAAGAAAACAGTATAGGCATTGATAATGTGGAGCAAAGATTAAATATTTATTATCCAGATGTTTATACTTTGGAAATGGGTGAGAAAAATCAGATTTTCAAGGTCTATTTAAGTTTGAAATTGAGATGACAGATATATCGAATATGCAGATGAACGACAGCACCGCTGAAGTGGAACAATATGCCGTGCTGATAGTGGATGATGAGCATTTGGCGCGCACGCTGCTCGAGGATTATGTGTCGAAATTGCCCATGCTGAAGCTGGTGGATTCGTGTGCCAATGCGATGAGTGCAATGGCAGTGATGCAGCGTGAGAAAATTGATATTTTGTTGACGGATATTGAGATGCCGGAAATGACAGGAGTGGAGTTCGTGGAGAATTTACCATACAAACCCAGTACTATTTTCACGACGGCATATTCGCAATATGCCCTTGAAGGTTATGATTTAGGTGTCGTGGATTATCTGTTGAAACCCATCCCGTTTAATCGTTTTGTGAAGGCGATAAACAAGGCCATAGAACGTCTTAAATTGCTTAGGACCGCTCAAACACCATCTCAATCCCAGCTGCAGTCGGAATCTGAGATTCAATCTCAATCTGAATCATATCCACAGCTCAAACCAGAGTCTCAGCCTTCTTCGCTTGAGAAACGCTCGGATTATATGGTGATAAAGGCCGACCGTAAGTTGTATCGTGTTAGGTTTGACGATATACTTTATGTGGTCGGACAGCAGGAATATGTTACTTTCCATACCCTACAGCGTAATATTACGGCGCTGTATTCGTTGAAAGATTTGATGGAGGAATTGCCGAAGGGTAAGTTCCTGCGTATTCATAGGTCATTTATTGTCTCGCTAAATCATGTGGAGATGGCGGATGCTGCCAGTGTCACCGTAGCTGGTGTGGAGCTGCCTGTGGGACCCAGCTATCGTGACAACGTGCTGAAAGTGTTGAGTGTTTAGGTGTTAGGTTACAGGGATTATTGTAGGGCTGTCATATCATGGCAGCCGCAGGAAGTAGGGCTGTCATATCATGGCAGCCGAGATGGAAACGCAAATATGATTCAAAATTTAATTTGCTAATTTACAAATTTGCTCATTTGCTAATTAATTTGTATTTTTGCAGATTAATTCTTTCAGAATGAAAAAAACTCTTATAACGGTGGCTTTGAAGTGGGGTGCCTTGCTGGGCGCAGCGTTGGCTGTGTGTGAATTGGTGAAAATGGCGGCCCGAGATATCAATTATGACGCGGGTGCTGTATTCAGTCTGCTGCTGTTGATTGTCATTATTTTGTTTCTGTATGCGGGTATTAAAGAATACCGTGATGATTTGACGGACGGTTATATCCGCTTTCCGAAAGCTTTCGGTGTGGGGGCTTCTGTCACCGCAGTGGCTTTTGTGGTGGTGTTCGCTTATATGCTGATTCATTATAAGTTCATTGATAAAGAAGGTTTGCAACACCTGAACCAACGGAATGTGGAACTGTTTTATGCAAAACTGGAGAAAGATACGGTTTCGCAAGATATGGCAAAGCTTTATCTGCATAAGACAGACTCGATGATGACATCAACCTACACTGCTATGGTACAGCAGGATATGATTGACACGGCTTGTGCCGACTGGACCCGTGAACGGATGGATAAAATGCTGCAGGCGTACAATGATCGTGTGCAGTTGGGCTTCAGAAAAGACTCTCTGGGCAGCACATACGCAGGCTTTGCCGCATACGCCCAGCATCAATTTCAGGATGTCTACCAGAATCTCCTGGCCATCGACAATACGAATGATAACTGCTATCAGTCTTTATCTATGCTGGTCAACAACACCCGAAACAATATGGAGCAGCTTAACCTGCTGGATGAAGCATACGAAATGCAGAAAGACAAAATACCTCACTATACTTCGATTCTTCCCGTTTCTCTTTCCTACGCATTCTCGGTATTGCTCTACGGACTCTTTCTCTCTATCTTTGTTGCCCTTTACCTGACGAAAAAGAAAGAAGAAACAGCAGAAAAAAGTGATCAGGGGTCAGGGGGCAGTGGTCAGGAGTCAGTGGATAGAATTCAAAATTCATAATTCAAAATTCAAAAAATACAATATGCAAGCAAAAATTCCATTAATATAGCTCCCCTCAAGCACTTTAGTGTGAGACTCCCCTGATGCGAAGCATCACTCCCCTTGAGCACGAAGTGCGAAACTCCCCTAATAAAATTAGCACATTAGCACATTAACTAATTAGCACATTATAAATATGAATATCTCAGTAATAGTCCCTTTATTGAACGAGGCAGAATCTCTGCCGGAATTGTGCGCCTGGATTGAACGGGTGATGAATGAAAACCATTTTTCTTACGAAGTAGTGATGGTGGATGACGGTTCCACTGACGACTCCTGGAAAATCATTGAGGAATTGCAGGCTAAGAATCCGGCTGTAAAAGGTATCCGTTTCAGAAGAAATTATGGTAAATCAGCTGCTTTGAATGTGGGCTTTGAGGCCTGCCAAGGCGATGTGGTCATCACCATGGATGCTGATTTGCAAGACAGTCCTGATGAAATTCCGGAGTTGTACCGCATGATCACCGAAGAGGGTTATGATCTGGTTTCTGGCTGGAAACAGAAAAGATATGATTCCAAATTAGCGAAGAATATACCATCCAAGTTCTTTAACTGGACAACCAGAAGAATGTCAGGTATTTACTTGCATGATTTCAACTGCGGACTGAAGGCCTATCGTAAGGAAGTGGTGAAGTCTATTGAGGTTTATGGCGAAATGCACCGCTATATACCCGTCATCGCCAAATGGGCTGGCTTCAATAAGATAGGGGAGAAGGTGGTACACCATCAGAAGCGAAAATACGGAGTGACGAAGTTCGGCTGGGACCGTTTTGTGAATGGCTTCCTCGACCTGTTGACTATCTCTTTTGTGTCTAAATTTGGAAAGAAACCGATGCACTTCTTTGGCTTGTGGGGCACGGTGTCTTTCTTGGTCGGTTTTGTCATCACAATTTGGTTGATTATCGAGAAATTGGTCAATTTACATAGACATGTGGTGAGTTTCCGCCAGGTGACGGAGCAACCGCTATTCTATATTGCTCTCTTGGCTATGGTATTTGGTCTGATGCTCTTCTTGGCTGGCTTCCTGGGCGAGCTTATCGCACGTTCATCCAGCGACCGCAACAAATACCAGATTTCTACTCGTGTCGGCTTTGAAAATTAATAATTGACACTTGATTTTGGCATATCATTTATCGAGCAACTTATCTCAGACCTTGAATGATGGGCAATGGCTGTCGGGCAAGGTGGTGAGAGGTTTGCAAAACGGCCGCACTTTCGGTTTCCCGACTATCAATATTGAACTTGATACGCCTGATTTATTGAATGATACAGGTGTCTTTGCCACAGAGCTGATTCTCAATGACATGTTATATCATGGCATGTTGTATGTGGGTACCCGGCCAACCCTTGACTTGCAGTCTAAAACAGTGGAAATCAATATTTTTGATTTTAATGAAGATTGCTATGGTGCCGAGGTGAAATTTAAAATAGGTAAGAAAATCCGTCCAGAAAAAAAGTTTGCCAGCCTGGAAGATTTAATCTGTCAATTGAAAAAAGATAAAGATGAGATTCTGCAAATATTTGAAAATTAGTTTTTTACTGTTGTTGATGGTCTCTCTCTGCGTGGGCGTTTATGCACAGAAAGTGCGTTATGGCTATTCGCAGGATGATGATGGTACGGTTTATAAGTCCATTGATGAAGCCTTGATGAATGTAGATAAGGCGTACAGGCTGAAATTGGTGAACAAACGCAGAATGGATTCTTTGCCGGAAAAGATTTTTCAGCTGAAAAATCTGCGTGAATTGACCGTGAAAGGATGTAAGTTGGAAGTCCTTAATCAGCGTATTTGTGAATTAGACAAGCTGATATACTTGAATGTGGGAAGTAATCGTTTGGTGCGTCTGCCGGAAAGTATTGGAAAAATGAAGGAATTGAAGGGTCTTGTTATCAGCAGAAATAAAATCTATGAGTTGCCGGAATCTATTGGTCAACTGACTAAACTGGAAATCATTGATGCTTGGGACAATCCCCTGTATGTCTTGCCGGCATCTATCACCAATTTGGCAGAAACACTGCAAATTTTCGACCTGCGCCAAGTGGCCATTCGGGAATCGGAATTGGACAAAATGGAAAAACTGCTACCCAAAACCAACATCCTTACCACCTCCTTCTGCGACTGCACCAAAGGAGAGAGATAGTGGTAGGAAGTTGAAAACTGAAAACTGAAAACTGAAAGTTGACAGTTGACAATTGATAATTAACCTTCTAAACTTAAACATTTTGAATTCTGAATTCTGAATTCTTAATTCTTAATTCTTAGCCCCCTATTCTCCCCTCGAGCACGTTAGTGCGAGACTCCCCTCAAGCGAAGCGAGACTCCCCTCGAATGCGTAGCATGAGACTCCCCTTGAGCGAAGCGAGACTCCCCTAATACAGAAAATTATTGTACGGATAAATCTGAATGTGGAGCTTCTTGATTTCCTCGTAAAGCACCTCTTTCAATTCCTCGATGTTTTCCTTCTCTGTAGCGGAAATAAACAAGGTCTTATGCTTGCTTTTCGCCATCCAGGTGGCTTTCAATTCCTCTAAGCTGATGTTACATTTTTCTTTCGGAGTCAAGTCATCAGGCTCTTTCTCAATCCAATGATAGTTGTCAATCTTGTTGAAGATGAGAATCATAGGCTTGCCGCCAGCGTTGAGTTCCTCCAGAGTCTGGTTTACCACGGCAATCTGCTCCTCGAACTCGGGGTGGCTAATATCCACCACATGCAAGAGCAGGTCGGTCTCACGGATTTCATCAAGGGTGGATTTGAAAGACTCGACAAGCGTATGGGGCAGTTTGCGGATGAAACCAACCGTGTCAGAGAGCAGGAAGGGCAGGTTGTTGATGACCACCTTGCGTACAGTGGTGTCGAGGGTAGCAAATAGCTTGTTTTCGGCAAAGACATCCGACTTGCTGAGCAAGTTCATCATGGTGGACTTGCCCACGTTGGTATAGCCGACCAGAGCTACACGGACAAACTTCTCACGGTTGCCGCGTTGGGTGGATTTTTGTCGGTCGATGTCTTTCAGTTTCTCTTTCAGCAATGAAATACGGTCGCGGATGATACGGCGGTCGGTTTCAATTTCCTTTTCACCGGGGCCGCGCATACCGATACCGCCTCGCTGTTTCTCCAAGTGCGTCCACATACCGGTAAGTCGTGGCAACAAGTACTGATACTGAGCTAACTCCACCTGAACTTTGGCATGGGCCGTCTGTGCCCGCTTAGCAAAAATGTCGAGAATCAAGTGGGTACGGTCCATGATTTTGCAACCTAATACTTTCTCAATATTGCGAGCCTGTGAGGGTGTCAGTTCATCGTCAAAGACAGCTAAATCTATCTTGTTTTCGGCTACGTAATCGCGCACCTCGTTGAGTTTGCCGGAACCTAAGTAGGTCTTCGGATCAGGGTAGGGCAGGTTCTGCGTGAACTGTCGGTCTGGCACACCTCCTGCTGTATCTACCAAAAATGCCAGCTCCGTCAGGTACTCCTTCACTTTTTCAGGGGTGACCGAAGGGGTGCAAACGCCAATAAGGATGGCGCGTTCTTGTTGTATCTCGTTGGTTGGTAGTGGCATGTTTTATAGGTTACAGGTTACAGTGGTCAGTGGTCAGTGGTCAGTGGTCAGGTGTCAGGTGTCAGTGGTTAGTGGGGTTTTGCACTTCGTGCTCAAAGGGAGTGCTATTGATTACAGGATTACAGGATTACAGGATTACAGGATGGAAGGATTAGAAAGGTTAGAAAGGTTAGAAAGGTTAGTGTTGGATTTTGAATTTTGAATTTGTGCCCTTTAACTATTAACTTTTAACTATTAACTCTTAACTAAAAAAGCTCTGACCGAAATCAGAGCTTTTGGTGCCCAGGACAAGAGTCGAACTTGCACGGGAGTACTCCCACTACCCCCTCAAAGTAGCGTGTCTACCAATTCCACCACCTGGGCTCGTTTTTGCGGGTGCAAAAGTACAACTTTTTTTTGAATCTGCAACTGCCATTCGAAAATTTTTTTGAGACTGTTTTTTAGAGAGTAAATGTGCGTGTTTGTTCAACATTATTTTGTATTTTTGCTGTTTATATTATCCTTATCTGATATGAAGAGACTATTGACCATCTTGTTGATATTAGTTTATGCTGCAACTGTTTTTGCCCAGGATTACGCCTCCCATTATGTGGCACCAAAAGAACCTGAGGTGAAGGCTAAACTGGAGCAGTGGAAAGATTTGAAATTCGGTATGATTATCCACTGGGGACTGTATGCAGTGCCAGGTATCGTTGAATCATGGTCCATCTGTTCGGAGGATGAGGACTGGATTCCGCGCGACAGCACCATCCCTTACGATGATTACAAGCAATGGTATTGGAACCTGAGCAAGGAGTTTAATCCTGTGGATTTTGATCCTGACCAGTGGGCTTCTGTGGCTCGTAATGCGGGCATGAAATATGTTGTGTTTACGACCAAACATCACGATGGTTTTGCCTTGTTTGACACGAAATACAGTGATTTTTCCATTGCCAAAGGCCCTTTTGCTAAAAATTCCAAGGCTGATGCTTTGAAGTATGTTTTCGAGGCTTTCAGAAAGCAGAATATGATGATCGGCGCTTATTTTTCAAAGCCCGATTGGCATTCGCAGGACTATTGGTGGAGCCGTTATGCCACTCCAAATCGTCATGTAAACTATAAAATAGATCAGCATCCGCAGCGTTGGGAGAACTTTAAGCAGTATGTTCATAATCAGATAGGTGAGATAACATCGAATTATGGAAAGGTGGACATTCTGTGGTTGGATGGAGGCTGGGTGCGTCCGCCTGAAGAGGACATTGATATGGACAAGGTGGCGAAAATCGCCCGTCAAAATCAGCCAGGCATTTTAATAGTGGACCGTACTGTGGGGGGCGAGTATGAGAACTACCAAACTCCTGAAAAACAGATTCCTGAAAAACAGCTCGCTAATCCGTGGGAAACCTGTGTGCCGCTGAGTAAAGACTGGGGCTATGTGCCCAATGCGAAGTTCAAATCCGCAAAAGAAGTTATCGGCATGATGATGGAAATCGTGGCCAAAGGCGGTAGTTTGCTTTTGGGTATCGGTCCCACGCCCCAGGGCTTGATAGAACCAGAAGTAGTGAAGATTTTGGAAGAGATAGGTGCATGGATGAAGGCTAACGGTGAAGCGATATACAACACTCGGACTTTAAGTAATTATAAGGCCGATAATTTGTGGTTTACCACCTCGAAAGATGGCAAATATGTCTATGCCTTATGTCCCGGTACCCGAGATGCCATGCTGACCTGGACGGGAAATATACCGGCTAAAGGGGCAAAAATGCAGCTGCTGAGCGGAAGAGGCCCTGTATATTACAGAGTTGAAAATGGCAAGGTGAGTGTGCGTCTGACGTATGAACTTTCGGATAGTCAAAGGCCTTTTGTTCTCAAGTTTGCGGTGGATGCGCCAACTTATCAGGATTTGAACAAGAATGGCCGTTGCGATGTATATGAGAATCCGTCGCAGAGCGTTGACATGCGGGTGGAGGACTTGCTGCAGCAGATGACAACCGAGGAAAAAATCGGACAGCTGGCCATGACGATGGGGTGGAGCTATTACGAACGGAATGGACAGTCGGTGCGTCTCACCGATAAGTTTGAGCAGGATATGGGCAAGAAGTTGATTGGCGGTTCATGGGCAGTAATGCGTGCTGACCCGTGGACAGAGAAAACTATTGACAATGGCCTGAATCCGCAGTTGGCGTTATCGTTGAGCAATGCTATGCAGCGATGGGTGCGTGAGCATACCCGCTTGGGCATTCCTTTGTTTTTGGCCGAAGAATGCCCCCATGGGCATATGGCTATTGGTACCACAGTGATTCCAACAGGCTTGGGAAGGGCTTCCACGTTCAACAAGCAATTGGAAAACGATTTGGGCAAAGCGGTAGCCAAACAGACGGCCTTGCAGGGCGCCAACGTGGCCTTCGGTCCTGTTGTTGATGTTTGCCGTGATCCCCGCTGGTCACGCATGGAGGAAGGCTATGGCGAAGATCCGATGTTGGCGGCTCAGATGGGTGATGCGTATGCCCGAGGCTTGGCTTCAGCCCAACTTTTGCCGGTAATGAAGCACCTGTCGGCTTACGGCGTGTCGGAAGGCGGCCACAACGGGGCCTCGTCGCATGTGGGAACCCGTGAGTTGTTGTCACAGCTTTCCTTGCCTTTCCGACAAGGCCCGGAAATCGGGGGTGTGATGACCGCCTATAATGATATTGACGGAGTGCCTTGTTCGGCCAACAAATGGTTGATAAAAAATATCTTACGCCATGCTTGGCAGTTCGACGGGGTGGTGATTTCCGACCTGTATGCTATCAACGGCTTGGTGAGCTCTCGCATGGCGGCTGATTATAAAGAGGCTGCGGTTCAGGCTCTGAAAGCCGGGGTGGACATCGACCTTGGGGCTTCTTGCTATACCCAGCCATTGATGCAGGCTTTGGAGGAAGGGTTAGTGTCTGAAAATGAGTTGGATGAGGCTGTGAGACACGTGCTGAGATATAAGTTCAAGTTGGGCTTGTTTGATAAATCGTATGCTGATTTTAATCTTTCGGATAATGAAAAATTTAAAACAGGCTTCGCTTTTGATAAGTTGAACCGTCAGGCAGCGACAGAATCGGTGGTGATGTTGAAGAATGATGATCTATTGCCATTATCTAAAGATGTGAAGCGTGTGGCGGTTATTGGTCCCAATGCCGACAATGTGTATAATATGTTGGGCGATTACACTGCACCGCAGGCCGAAGGCAAGGTGGTGACCCTGCTGCAAGGCATCAGAAACAAACTGCCCAATGCCGAGATACATTATGTGAAGGGCTGTGACATCCGTGATATGTCGTGGAATGAAATTGACAAGGCCGTGACCACTGCTCGTTGGGCGGATGTGGTCATCGTGGCCTTAGGTGGCTCCAGTGCCCGCGATTTCCGTACCAGCTACAAGGAAACCGGCGCAGCGGATGCGACGGCCAAAACGGTGAGTGACATGGAATCTGGCGAAGGCTTCGACCGCGCCACCTTGTCGTTGATGGGCTATCAGCAACAGCTCTTGGAAGCTTTGGTGAAAACGGGCCAGCCTGTCGTTCTGGTGATGATACAGGGACGTCCGTTGGACTTGAGCTGGGCGGACGAATCCGATGTGGCTATCCTCAATGCCTGGTACCCGGGTGCACAGGGCGGCAATGCCTTGGCCGACCTCATTTTCGGTGATGCCAATCCGTCGGGAAAACTGCCTGTCTCTTATCCTCGTTCGGTGGGACAATTGCCGGTATATTACAATGTTGCAAATCATAGAAACAATTATACGGACGAATCTGCCCAGCCTTTGTATCCCTTTGGTTTCGGATTGAGTTATACAACTTTTTCATTTGCTGATATGAATGTTGCTCAAAAGGCTGATTCGGTGATGGTTTCGTTTACTTTAACGAATACTGGTGACCGTGATGGGGCAGAGGTGGCACAGCTGTATTTGCGCCAGGAGAAAGCTTCGGTGGTGCGTCCTGAGCGTCAGTTAATCGCTTTTGAGAAAGTGTTTCTGAAAAAAGGAGAAAGCAAAACGGTGACGATAAAACTTTCCAAGGAAGATTTTTCTTTCATGGATGAAGAGGGTAGATTACGTTTTGAACCGTCAAAATATACTTTGATGCTCGGTGCTTCCAGTCAGGACATACGACTCGAAAAAACAATCACTTTGGATTAAAAATGCCGATATATGAAGATTGATATGATAACTTTATTCTATGAAAAATAAACTCTTATTGCTTGGCATTCTCTGTTGTTGTTTGTTGCAGGCATGCGTGATTGAAGGAATTTCTTTTCAGCATAAAAACGTTTCGGATTACTCAAATTCCGACAGACCTTCTCCAGAAGATAACACAGTCTCGACAGAAGAATCTGTGAACGAAAGTCATAGTACGTCTGAACTCCAGCGTAGGTGTTTGGAAAAACAGGTGACGGATTATGACGGAAACAATTATCATACGGTATTGGTAGGAAACCAATGCTGGCTAAAGGAAAATCTGCGTTCAACCCATGGTCGGGATGGGAAAATTCTCAATTATTATTACCCTAATGGCAATTATGCCAATGTGCAGACTTACGGATATCTGTATGAATGGAGGTCGGCGAAGTCGGTGTGTCCCAAAGGTTGGCATTTACCCACGATGGATGAGTGGGAAAAATTGGAGGATCAGCTGGTTTTGTTAGGCATGTCGTGTGGTGATGGTATGCAGAAGCAGGTTGCCCAGGCATTGGCTTCTGAAAAGGGATGGCAGTCCAGTCCCAACTCGTGTACGGTGGGTCATAATCAACAGTCTAACAATGCTTCAGGATTTAGTATCCTTCCCGCTGGATTTTACAATTACGAACATTATAACAATTTCGGTTACAAAGCCAATTTTTGGAGTGCGAAAGAATACGATGCTGCTTACGCCTATAGCTTCGGTATGAGCTATGATAATGCCAGCATTAAAATATTCCTGGATACCAAAGCCAGTGGCTTCTCAGTACGCTGCATACAAGATTGAGAATTAATAATTTACAATTAATAATTGATAATTGATAATTGATAATTATCAATTACTAACCACTAACTATTAATTATTAACTGTTAATTGTTTCTTCTTCCTCGCAGTCAGCGTGTTCATCAGCAGGCAGGTCATGGTCATGGGGCCTACGCCGCCAGGTACGGGTGTGATGGCGGAGCACTTGCCAGCCACATCGTTGTAGTTGACATCGCCGCAGATGCGGTAGCCCTTCTCGCTTTCGGGGTCTTCAATGCGGTGAATGCCGATATCGATGACCACAGCGTCTTTTTTGACATAGTCGGCGGTAATCATTTCGGGCTGGCCGATGGCGACAAACAATATGTCGGCTTTGGCGCAGATGCGTTTCAGGTTCTTTGTTTTACTATGGCAAATGGTGACGGTGGCGTTAGCGTCCTTCTGGGCTAACATCATGGCTAAGGGTTTGCCTACAATGTTGCTGCGGCCCAATACCACACAGTTTTTACCTTCTGTTTCGATGCCGGCGCGGCGTATCAGTTCCATAGTACCATGCGGGGTGGCAGGCTTGTAGCAGTCCTTGCCCAACAGCAGGTTGCCCATATTGGCGGGATGGAAGCAGTCCATGTCTTTGGCGGGATCCACATGTGCCAGCACTTTGTCGTTGGAGATGTGTTTAGGCAATGGCAACTGGATGATATAGCCGTCAATATCTATGTCATTATTCAGGAAATCAATGGCTTTCAGGAATTCTTCCTCCTTGATGTCTGCTGGAAAATGGTAGATAGAGGAGGTGAAGCCTACGGTCTGACAGTTCTTCTTGATACTGTCCACGTAGGTCTGGGCGGCGCCATCATCACCGACAATGACCGCTGCCAGATGGGGAGCGGCTTCCCCTTTGTCAATCATAGCCTTCACTTCGTTGGCTATTTCGGCCTTAATCTCAGCCGCAATTTTCTTTCCGTCAATTATTTGCATGATTACTTCGTGTTAGTGAGCTTCGCTGTTGGTGAGTAAATGTTAAACTATTAGTTTTCAACTTTCAGTTTTCAGTTTTCCACTATTTAATGTTTTCCTCTATCATTTCTTTCAGATAGCTGATGATTTCCGGGTCTTGGATGGACACGCCGTCGAGGGCTTCGTTCACCTCGTCGGTGTCAAAGACATAGTCCACATCCTCGCGCTGGTAATGGAAAATGAAGTGGATATCGGGATAGGCGGAGGCGGTGAGCACCACAGTGCCTGCCAGGTCGCCCATGGGTGGAGTGTCAATGTTGGTCAGTCCGAAAATGGCGGTGACAGTAGTGCCTTTGCCTTTCTCGGAGTCGATGGTCAGTGAGCCACCGGTACGTTCAGTATTCTGCTTTAGCAGCGGCAGTCCCAGACCGACTTTACGGGTGGTACGGGTGGTGAAGAAAGGGTTGATTACTCGCTCGGCAGTTTCTTTGTCCATGCCGCAGCCATTGTCAATAAAACGAAGTATCAGCTGGTCCTTGGCCTTGTCTTCAATCACTTCCAAGGTTATGTCTTTGGCTCCTGCACGGGTTGAGTTCTGCAGGATGTCCATGATATGCATTGATAAATTATTCATAATCAAACTTTTAGTAATACTCTTCTGCCGTTTTCCTGATGCAGGGCCATGCGGATTTCCTCAAATGAGCGTGTCTCAATCTCGAAATAGCATGGAGCGATGCCTACACGGTCGGGAATGTGAGCATCGGAACTACGGGTGAAGGTTTTGTCTTTGAGGTAGGGGTGTTGTTGAATCATTTTTTCCTTGTCGCCTTTTTCCGAAATCTCCACGGCGTCGTAGGGCAAATCGAAGGGGATGAAACCCAATTGTGAGATGACGCTGTTTTTGAGCTTGTCGATGTGGGCGGGAATGAAGATGCCGTCCAGTTCCTTCACTTTTGCGGCGATTTTCTCGATGGGCTCATCCAAACCGGAAGTCAGCAGTCGAGGCTCTTCATATACAATATTCATTTCCTCGTCAATCTGAACTTGGTCGCCGAAAAAGTCTGGAGAGTTGGGGATATTGGGCAGATGCTCGTCCAGATAGGCCTGAAACTCGTCCAAAAGTTCATGATTCTTAAAATAGCAAGTAACATGAGCTTCCTCCTTGGTCGTTACTTCGGCACCGCAGAGCACAAAGATATTGCGGTTATGCGAGTAATGTTCGGCCAGGCGGCAGTGGCGGGTGGCGTTATGGTCGGTGATGCCGATAATGTCCACACCCCGTTGTAGTGCCAGCTCGATGATGTACTCGGGTGTCATGTCCAAGTCGCCACAGGGCGAGAACAAGGTGTGAGTGTGAAGGTCTGCTTTGTATATATTCAAGATAGGGGGGAGTTTTTAGGGGTTAATGGGTAGGGGAGTCTCACGCTTCGCGTTCGAGGGGAGTTTCGGGCTTTGCCCTCAAGGGGAGTCTCGCACTTCGTGCTCAAGGGGAGCTTAAATTCTCCTTCTTTAATAAGAAATCCAAAATTCAGAATTCAAAATTCAAATAATAACTTTCAGTTTTCAGTTTTTCAGCATTTCATATATGATTCCGGAAGTCTCGAAGGTCTGTTTGTCGGTGCCTAAGATTGGAATACCTTCCTCAATGGCGGCTTCGAGGGTGTCGTCTTCGGGTTTGTTGCCTTTTACCAGAACGATGGCAGCCAGCTCCTTAAGAGAGGCAATAGCCATCACGTTTTTGTGGGTTTGCAGGGTTACCCAAACATCGCCTTCCTTGGCGAAGCCCATCACATCGCTGAGCAGGTCGGAAACATATCCGCCCTTGATTTCTCTGTCCAAATTGTCGGCACCGCAGAACACGGTGAGGTTCATCTTTTCTACTAAATCTTTAACTTTCATTTTGTTATGGTGTTGATATTGTTTCTATTTATTCTACGTAAAAATTATCAATATTAATTTGCAAAGTTACATAAATTTCTTCAAATGCACAAAGATTTGTATAAATTAATCTGGGGTGAAATTCTGTTGCGAAAATGCGTGTGAATCGAAAAATAATGTGTATCTTTGCAGTTTGGACTTGTAAATATCAACTTATGGCGAAAGACGCGGTAATCATTATCTCCGGAGGCATGGACTCCACCACGATGCTCTACGAGTACAAGGACGAAATTGCTATGGCCATCACCTTTGACTATGGCTCCACGCAGAACGGCCGCGAGCGTATCTGTGCCGTGACGCATTGCCAACGCTTGGGCATCAAGCATATCATCGTTCCGCTTGAATTCATGCATCGCTATTTCAAGAGTACCTTGCTGATGACGGCTGAAGACATTCCGGAAGGTAACTATAATGATGAGAATATGAAATCGACGGTGGTGCCTTTCCGCAACGGCATCATGCTGGCCATTGCATGCGGCATTGCGGAGAGCAACGGCCTGAAGCGCGTGATGATCGCCAATCATGCTGGCGACCATGCCATTTATCCCGACTGCCGCCCGGGTTTTGTCAATGCCATGTCGGCGGCGATGGCTGCGGGAACCTACGAGAATGTCGAGGTTTGGGCACCATACACTTACCTCAGTAAGAAGGAAATTGCTGAGCATGGCAAGGCTTTGGGACTGGACTACACCGAGACGTATTCTTGCTACAAAGGTGGTGAGAAACACTGCGGCAAGTGCGGTACCTGCCGCGAACGCATCCAAGCCTTGAAAGACGCCGGTATTGATGACAAAACTGAATATGAGTTCTAATTATAACAAACCAAATGACTTTCAGACAACTACCAATGCTCAACAAACATTAAAACTGTCAACTATCAATTATCAACTGTCAATTATTAATTGTTAACTATTAACTATTAACTGAAATGTATTACGTAAGAAAAACCTTGGAAATCTCCTCTTGCCACCAGTTGTATCTGGATTATGAGAGCAAATGCGAAAATCTGCATGGCCATAACTGGATTGTGAAAGTGTATTGCCGTGCCAAAGAATTGGACAGCAATGGGATGGTGTGCGATTTTACGGAGATTAAACGCCTGATTCATGGGAGAATAGACCATAGAAACTTGAATGAAGTACTGGATTTCAATCCCACTGCCGAGAATCTTGCTCGTTGGATAGTGGATACAGTGCCAAATTGCTACCGTGCCGATGTCTGGGAGTCGCGTGACAACAAGGCTTCTTACATTGCCGATGATGCGGTGCAGAATTTTGATTAAAATATTGATTGATAGATATTTTTGATTTAGGTTCAATAAGTGTTTTTTGTACCTTTGTCTGACTTCTTCAAGATGAATTAATGCTTATCAGCCTATGAGCGTATATAAAATCAACGAGATTTTCTGTTCCTTGCAGGGCGAGGGTTTCCATAGCGGAACCCCTGCGGTGTTTGTGCGTTTCAGTGGCTGTAACCTGCGTTGCGAATTCTGCGACACGCAGCATCAGCAAGGACGAATGATGAGTCTGCAAGATATTGTGGAAGAGGTAAATAAGTATCCTAATGCGTCTTTGTTAGTGTTGACAGGTGGCGAGCCTTCCTTGTTTATTGATGAGAATTTTGTGGCAGAGCTGAAGACTGCAACGGGTAAGCTGATAGCGATAGAGACCAACGGTACCCGTATACTTCCCAAAAATATCGACTGGGTGACGTTTTCGCCGAAGAACGCCTTTGCTGGTGGTGATGCCGAACCATGTGTGCTGACCCGTTGTGATGAGTTGAAAGTGGTGTATCTGGGGCAGGACTTGTCGCAATACGATACCATTGAGGCTAAACATCGTTTTTTGCAACCTTGCTACAACCCTGATGAAACTCAATGCCAGTGCAACATGGCCGCATGTGTTGAAGCCGTGATGACTCATCCCCATTGGCGCCTGTCGTTGCAGATACACAGGGTGCTGGGTATACAATAAATTTGAAATATTGGGGCTCCGTTCTGCACTGAATTATTACCATATGCGGCTGCCATAATATGACAGCCCTACATATTCTCCGTTCAGGGTTACGTAGAGGTGCGCATACGTACACGGATGCGGACGCACTCGATGCGTTCCTACATGTGTTCATATCGCTATTTCATCGTCTTTGCGTAGCACTCCCCTTGAGGGCGAAGCCCGAAACTCCCCTCGTACAGGGTTCGACTCCCCTCGAGCACGCAGTGCGAGACTCCCCCTCATGCACAGCATGCTCCCCTCGAGGGCGCAGCCCGAGACTCCCCCGCAAAAAATTCCCGCATCAAAATCATTTGCTAATTTGCTAATTAACCAATTTGCTAATTAAAATTAGCACATTAGCACATTGTCTCATTTGCACATTAAAAAATTTTGTATCTTTGCAAGAATTTAAATGATGATTTTTTGTGTCATCATGGCGTAGTAGGAATCTTTATACCAGCTATTTATGGATAATTTTATCGTTTCAGCCCGTAAGTACCGCCCGACGACTTTCAACTCCGTGGTGGGACAAGAGCATATCACCTCTACTTTGAAGAATGCCATCAAGACCGGCCAGATCGCGCAGTCGTTCCTGTTCTGCGGTCCCCGTGGGGTAGGTAAGACCACATGCGCCCGTATCTTTGCCAAGGCACTGAACTGCCAGCAATTGACTGCGGACTTCGAGCCATGCAACGAGTGCGACTCTTGTAGAGCTTTCAATGAATCGGCTTCTTTCAATGTGTATGAGTTGGATGCTGCTTCCAATAACTCGGTGGAAGATATCCGCTCGTTAGTGGAACAGGTGCGTATCGCTCCCCAGGGTGCCAAATACAAGGTGTATGTTATCGATGAGGTTCACATGTTGTCTTCCGCAGCTTTCAATGCCTTCCTGAAGACGCTTGAAGAACCGCCTGCCTATGCCAAGTTTATTCTGGCTACGACTGAAAAGCATAAGATTATTCCGACCATTCTTTCTCGTTGCCAGGTTTATGATTTCAAGCGTATTAATGACAATGACATTATCCGCCATTTGCAGTATGTGGCAAAAAGTGAGAATGTTGAGGCTGATGAAGAAGCTCTGCGCGTGATTGCAGCCAAGGCAGATGGCGCCCTTCGTGACGCACTTTCCATCTTCGACCAGATTGTCAGTTTCTCAGGGGGACATATCACCTATAAGCAGACTATCGAGAATCTGAATGTGCTGGATGTCGATAATTATTTCAAGATGGTGAATTTCCTGCTTGGAGATGACCCCTCGGCTGCTTTGCTGCTCTTTGATGAGATTCTTTCCAATGGCTTTGAGGCCCAGCATTTTATCTCAGGTCTGGCCAAGCATTTCAGAAATCTGTTGGTGGCGCAGAATCCTTCCACGGTGAAGTTGATGGAGGCTTCTGACAGTATCAAGGAACAGTATTCCATGCAAGCTCGAAATGTTGATAAAACATTGCTATTGAGAGCTTTGGAATTATCAAATGAGTGTGATTTCAATTATAAGACTTCAAATAACAAACGTCTGTCGGTAGAATTGTGTCTGATGAAAATCAATGCCAACCATGTGTTCATGAAACACCGGGCGGCAGCGGCGACTAAAGTCAGGCAATCACGGGAGTGATTCATCCGAGCAAAACGCGGGGTCAGCTGTTCAAGGAACATTCTCAACCGCACCAAGGCAATCAAGCCAGACTTTTGTGCCTCCTATTACGGTTCCCGTGAAAAAAACACCGAAAATCAGTGATTTGGTGCATGATCCGGAACCCGTATCTTCTATGTCTCAACCAACAGCAATAGAACAGCCTTCGGAGGAGACCGCATCCCCAGCTTCACAGCTTGGCCAGAATAGTGCAGAGCCATTGGAGGAAAAGAAAGAAGCCGTTTCTGATAATATCACTGTTGTTGAGGTTAAACCAGAAGCTTCAGAAGTTTCGGAAGAGCCTACAGATACTGATGTCGCTAGTACCCCCGCGGAAAATGAGGCATCCCAAAGCATTTCCTCTACGGATGAGAAGTTTAAGGAGGCTTGGGGCACCATGTTTGAGCTCTTGTTCCGTGAAATAGCCACTATCTATTATCCCTTGAAGGGTATGGTGCCGACTATTGAGCAAAATATTATTCGGGTCAAGGTGAAGAATGAGTCGATGAAGGAAAATTTTGAATCACGTATACGTTTGGCCTTGGAGTATTTGCGCAACAATTACGATCCGAGAATTGATGATATACAGGTGGAGGTGGATGTTCAGACGGAAACCGTCAATAAGGTTATTTATGATACGCAGGATAAGATGAATGACCTGAAAAAAGAGAATCCAGATTTGCCGGATTTTTTGAAAATATTGAATTTATCAGCAAAAGATATGTAATCAAAACAAAAACATTATGAGAAAGATATTTACCCTTTTAGCTTTTTTATTGCCTTGTCTGCTTTTCGCACAAGTGAACGCCATTGACGGTGTTTGGTTGAATAAGGCTGTGCCGGATGGCCGTGTTGATAGTGTTTATCAGGGAATTGACCTTCCGCAATCTTTTACAGGCGAGGATGTCATTATCGGAGTCACCGACTGGGGCTTCGACTATACGCACCCAGTGTTTTATGATGTGCAGAAACAGAATTACCGTGTTTTAAGAGCGTGGGACCAGTTCCGCAATGCGGGACCGGCACCCGATGGTTTTACATACGGAACGGAAATTGTGGGCCAAGAGGCCTTGTTAGCTGCTCAGTGTGACACATTCAATGTGTATGAGTATGGCTACCATGGCACACATGTGACCAGCATCGCTGCAGGTTCGGGCTCTTTGACGGGCTCTTTCCGTGGCGTTGCTCCTGGTGCCAATATCATTCTGTGCACTTTTTTGGTAAGTGAGCAGGCTGTGGTGGACGCTTTCCACTGGATGTATCAGGTGGCACAGCAGGAACAGAAACGTTTGGTCATTAACATGAGCTGGGGCTTGTATTATATGGGCTATATGGATGGTACAGGTCCTGTGGCGTCAGCTATGCAGGAACTATCTGACCAAGGTGTGGTTTTTGTAACCAGTGCTGGCAATAACGGAGATGTGAAATTCCATGTGCATCAGAATTTCAATACCAATACGGATACCCTAATGTCTATAATTGAATTTGCCACGGGTGGTGAACCGCATCGCTACGGCGAGTCCATTACCATGACCAGTTCACCGAACACTTCCTTCAGCTATGCTATTGCAGTGGCGGATGATCAAGGAAATATTATCGGCTATACTCCATTCTATAACACCCAAAGAGGTGATTTTAGTCTTGATACGACAGCCTACGTGGTGGGTTATCCTGTTGAGTATAAAATTGATAACGTGGCTGCATCGGTGCCCAATGCGCTTCCTCATGTTCGTTTGCGTGTGAAGAAATCCATATATGGAGGCGTGAAGTATGGACTGATTGTGGCGGCTGATGAAGGTGATTTCCATGCTTGGAATGTGATAGAGCTGACCAACGATGTGGGCAACTGGGGCGGTGCGTTTACTGCACCTAAGGCAGGTTGGACTGCTGGTAACAAGGAGTATGGCATTGGCGCACCTGCCAATGTGCCGTGTGCTATCTCAGTAGCCGCTCACCAGGCAAGGCAGAAAAACAACAATACGGGTGAATTTACAGGTGCAGGCAATATCGCTGCTTTCTCCAGCTGGGGACCGGTCATCGGTAATCCCGACAAACCCGACATTTCGGCACCGGGACAAAGTGTGATGGCGGCACTTTCAAGTTATACCAGTAATACGGACCATACGCCTACAAACACCTTTAGTTTTAATGGTAGAACCTATGGTTTTTGTTCATTGTCGGGTACCTCCATGTCTTCGCCTTTTGTGACAGGTGTGGTGGCCTTGATGCTGGAAGCCAATCCTTACCTTACCCCTGATCAGGTGAAATATATACTGAAACAAACCGCTTATCATGATCAATACACAGAATCAGGTCCGCAGTTGGCTATCGGTGCGGGTAAGGTGGATGCCTATCAGGCTATTTTAATGGCGTTGCAAGCTAATGGTATAGAACATCATTCTGTGAGCGACAGCCGATGCCGTGTGTATCCGAATCCCGTTGAAGACAAAGCTTTTGTGGTCATTGAAGGTGATGAAAACCAGTATGATGTACAATTGTTTGACATGTCGGGCCGTCAGTTGATGCATCAGACAATGACCTATGGCGTGAATAATCTTGACATGCAGGCATACGCATCAGGTTGTTATTTCATCAAAATAAATGATGGTAAAAACATCATCACCAAAAAGGTAATAAAACAATAAACAATCCTGGGCTGTCATATTATAGCAGCCGCGTGAAAAGAGTCATAACAGTAGGGATTTCATATTTGGCAGTCGCCGAAAAACACCCGAGCAAATATTAAAATCCAATTCCCATAACTCGAAATCTCATGGAAAAAGCATACGTACCGGATCCGGAACTCGAAAGAAAGATGATCGTGAGGAAATACCGCGATTTGCTCAGCTATATGTATGACAAAACTACAGCGGAGCAGAAAAAGCTTATCCGTAAGGCTTTTACCTTGGCAGTGAATGCCCATAAGGATATGCGTCGCCGTAGTGGTGAACCGTATATTTATCATCCTATCGCGGTAGCCAAAATCGTCACCCAGGAGATTAACTTGGGAACCACCTCTTTGGTGTGCGCACTCTTGCACGATGTGGTGGAGGATACGGATTATACCCTCGATGATATGCGCGAAATCTTCGGTGAGAAGGTGGCCAGAATTATCGATGGCCTTACGAAAATCGAGGATTTGGTCATCGATAGCAATGTGTCTATCCAAGCCGAGAATTTCAGGAAGATTTTCCTGTCCATGTCGGAGGATGTACGTGTGATTCTGATTAAGCTGGCCGACCGTCTGCACAATATGCGTACCCTCGGTTCCATGCCGCCAGAAAAACAGTGGAAAATTGCTTCGGAAACCTCTTATTTCTATGTGCCGATTGCCCACCGTCTGGGTTTGTATGCCATCAAGAGCGAGCTGGAGGATTTCGCTATGCAATATACTGACCCAGTCACATATCGTTTCATCGCTAATAAATTGAAACATACAGAGGCCGACCGTCAGACATTGATTTCGGATTTTGTGAAGCCGATTCAGGATAAACTGAAAGCTGAAGGTATTGTGGCGGAAATGTCAAGCCGTACCAAGTCGGTATATTCGATATACCAGAAAATGAAGCGTAAGAATATCAATTTTGAGGATATCTATGATATTTTCGCGGTTCGTTTTGTGTTTGACGCGGATCCCAAAGACGAAATCCGTACTTGTTGGGCCATTTATGCCATCGTAACCAGTCTTTACGAGACTAATCCGGAGCGTGAGCGTAACTTTTTGGCACATCCCAAGCCCAATGGCTATCAGTCGTTGCATGTAACAGCCATGAGCAAGGCGGGAAAATGGGTGGAAGTGCAAATCCGTTCCCGCCGTATGGACGAAATCGCTGAGAAGGGTTTCGCCGCTCATTATAAATACAAGGAAGAAAACCGAACCCCTGACGAATATGACAACAGGGTAGAGGAGTGGCTGATGAAAATCAGGGAGGTACTGAACAGCGATAAGACCAACGCTATTGATTTCTTGAATGAAATCAAGCTGAATCTCGACCTGAAGGAAGTCTTTATTTTCACACCTAAAGGGGATATGAAACAGTTGCCGGCAGGCTCAACGGTGTTGGATTTGGCCTACGACTTGCACACCAATTTGGGCGACCATTGTATCGGTGCCAAGGTGAATTTCAATATTGTTCCAATCAATTATGTGTTGAAAAACGGGGATCAGGTGGAAATTATCACTTCCAAAAAGCAATTCCCCAAAACCGAATGGTTTGATGTGGTGAAGACTTCCCGTGCCCGTGAGCGTATCAAGGATGCCATACGTTTGGAGCAGAAGAAATACACCAACAAGGGTATGTCTATTCTGAAACGCTACTTTACCCACATGGGACTGGATTTCACTCCGCAGAATATCGGCAAGGTGCAAGCGGAAACAGGTATTAAGTCGCCCATCGAATTTTGGGACTATGTCTCTCAGAACAAGCTGACGGAAGATCGTGTGCGGAAGATGTTCTCCAACGAGAAAAACAGCGATTTGGAAGAATTCCAGAAGAAGGTCACCGATGAGATTACCAACAAGCCTTTGAGCCAGCTGATTGAGGAAGAATTGACAGCCCACCCGTCGATGTTTATGCTGGACGACACTTCCGAGAATATCCGGTATAAACTGTCGCCCTGCTGTAATCCTATCCCAGGTGATAATGTGGTTGGTTTTCAAATGCCTAACAATGAGATTGTTATCCATCAGACAAAATGTCCGAAGGCCATTGAGCAGATGTCGAAATTTGGCAATCGTATCATCAAAACCAAATGGCGTAAGGAACAGAATTTGGCTTTCTTGTCTGGTTTGCGGCTGACAGGTTTTGACAAGAAAGGTATGCTGAAAGATATTATTAATATTGTCACATCCCAGTTGAACCTTAATATTCGTTCTTTGAACATAGAGACAAGAGACAATGTGTTTACGGGCACTTTGATGCTCTATATTGAGAATGTTCATGCCTTGAATGAGCTGATTTCGAAACTGAAGAAAATTGACAATTTGGAGAAAATAGAACGAATTGGTTACGATTTTGAGTAAAAATGGGAATTGTGCCAAGTACGCAAAAAAGTTGAAAAAGCATTATTTAACATTTTTAAATACTTGAATGGTAAAGAATTGACAAAGACAGTTGGCTGTTAAAAAAAGTTAATAGCCATGTCAAAAAAATATGGTATATTTGCACATTAATTTTAAATGAATAACTATGGCAGAAATTATTGACAAAGTACAAGCGATTATTGCTGAAAAATTAAGTGTTGATGCAGCCGAGGTTACCCCGGAAAAAAGTTTCACCAATGATTTGGGTGCTGACTCATTAGACACTGTTGAGTTAATTATGGAATTCGAGAAGGAATTTGGCATTCAGATTCCCGATGAAGAAGCTGAAAAAATTGCAACTGTAGGGGATGCAATTAAATACATTGAAAATACTATCAACAAATAGTATTTTTTCCCCCGCCTCTTTTTTATGAACTTAAAAAGAGTTGTTGTTACCGGTATCGGCGCACTTACACCTATTGGAAATAATGTTCCTGATTTTTGGGACAGTTTGCTGAAAGGTGTAAGTGGAGCCGCACCGATAACTTATTTTAATACCGAATTATATAAGACCAAGTTTGCCTGCGAGGTAAAGGGCTTCAATGTTTTCGATATAATGGAGAACAAGGAGGCTCGTAAGATGGATATTGCTTCGCATTTTGCGGTGGCGGCGACTCAAGAGGCCCTGACAGACAGCGGTCTGGAACTGGCTAAGGAGAATCCGCAACGCATAGGAGTGGTCATGGGTTCCGCTATTGGCGGTTTACAGTCCCTCCATGAGGCTTTTTATACACTTGTAGAGAATAACGGAGCACCGCGTTTCAATCCGTTTCTTCTTCCGAAAGTGCTGGTGGATTCCATATCGGGAAACATGGCACTTCATTTTGGTTTGCAGGGTCCGAATTACATGACTTCTTCGGCGTGTGCCTCAGGTGGCAATGCCATTATTGACGCCTATAATTTCATCCGCATGGGCCAGTGCGAAATCATGGTGGCAGGTGGTGCGGAAGCTTGTATCACCGAGTTGACGGTGGGAGGCTTCGACGCCATGCGTGCTTTGTCCACCCGCAATGATGAGCCGCAACGTGCATCCCGTCCTTTTGATGTGGATCGTGATGGTTTTGTGATGGGCGAAGGCGCTGCTATCTTGATTATGGAAGACCTTGACCATGCTTTGGCCCGTGGTGCGCATATTTACGCCGAAATGGTGGGTGGCGGCCTGAGTTGCGATGCCTATCATATCACGGCTCCGCGTCCCGATGGCGCTGGTGCGGCAATGTCTATGCGTTTGGCCATGGATGAGGCTGGTATCCAACCAGAGGAAGTGGACTATATCAATGCTCATGGTACTTCCACCAAGATGGGTGATATCTCGGAGTGCAACGCTATTGCGGATGTTTTCGGTGAGCATGCGGACAAGTTGCTGATTAGTTCCACTAAGTCCATGACTGGCCACATGTTGGGTGCGGCTCCCGCTATTGAAAGCATAGCTTCGATTCTTGCTATGAACAAGAGTTTTGCTCCTCCAACTATCAACCTTGACCATAAAGATCCTGTTTTGCCGGATTGGAATTTCTGTGCGCATAAGCCCGTTGCAAAGGATATCCGTGTGGCTTTGTCCAATTCTTTCGGTTTTGGTGGTCATAATCTCACTTTGCTCTACAAAAAATACGAATAGAGATGGCTTTTCTGCATAAAGATCCTGTATCCAGCCAGATCAAGTCTTTTATCAAAAATGTTTTCGGTTTTTCTCCACGACATCTTGACATATACAAGATGGCTTTGGTGCATAGATCTTCTTCGCAAAGCGATGTGGTGGCAGGAAAACTGAATAATGAGCGTCTCGAATATCTGGGTGACGCCGTGTTGGGAGCTATTACCGCTGATTTCCTGTTCAGGAAATATCCGTTTGCCCCAGAAGGTCAGTTGACGGAGATGCGTTCTAAAATTGTATGTCGCGCCAACCTGAATGCCTTGTCCCGCAAAATCGGCTTGGACAAGCAGGTGATTATTGATTCCCACGTGCATGGCAAGTCGGTGAATGGCGATGCTTTTGAAGCGATTATGGGAGCTATATACCTGGATTTAGGTTATGAGAAAACCAAAAAAGTCTTTATCCAGCGCATTCTGATGACTCAACTGGATTTGGAAACTCTGCTGACAGAGGAGAAGAATTTCAAGAGCAAGGCTTTGTCATGGGCTCAGAAACATCACCTGCAGTTGACTTTTGCACACGAAGAATTTGATAATCAATCTAATAAGTTGTACAAGGCTTATCTTTTTATTGACGGTGAAAAGAAGGCCGAGGGCGAAGGCTATACCATCAAGCAGGCCGAGCAAGCCGCCGCTGAGCAGTTCTGTGAGTTGACAGTTGATAGTTGATTTTGGATTACAGGATTACAGGATGGACGAGATAGAAAGGTTAGGAAGGTTAGGAAGGTTAGGGTAGGATTTTGAATCCTGAATTTTGAATTTCATCTCCGTACCATTCCGCTGCAGAGAAACCTCCAACTTTGCGGACTCGCTTGTGCGTAAATTTTCCTAGACATTACTGAAAAAATACTAACAAAACGCCAAAGTTATGAACAATCACTTGGTAATAACTTCGGTTTTTCCTATTTTTGCGATTTCTTATAGGCAAACCGTAAAAATTGAAATAAAACATCTTTCAGCGTATGAAAAAAATATACTTCTTGACCATTGCTTTTCTCCTTTTCTCATTGGCTCTCAAGGGACAAACAGTCTTGTCGGAGGACTTCGAAGGCGGCACCGATGTGGGATGGCTTCCTACTGGGTGGACTACTATCGATGCGAATAATGACGGCCGAAATTGGAGGTTCCACACCAATACTGGAAATGGTGCTCAGGTACATTCCGGTAACGGGTGTATGATTTCTGATTCGTGGTATAGTGGGATGGGAGCATGTACTCCTGATAACTGGCTGATAACACCCACTGTCACCTTGCCGGAAAATGCAGTGCTCTCATTTTGGGTGGTAGCCCAAGATGCGAGTTGGTCAGGTGAGCATTGGGGAGTGTATATTTCCATAAACGGAGGACTCTCAACCAGTGATTTTACGTTGCTATATGAGGCCTCTTCGGCTCCTTCGTCATACGAACAAAAGACTATCAACTTGGGTGTCTATGCAGGTCAGAATGTGCGTATTGCTTTTAGACATTTCAATTGTAACAACGAATGGTGGGTGAATATTGACGATGTGGTCATTAGCAATGATCCTTCGGCTATTGGTGGTACTACTCCTGTGGATCCTGAACCTTCCGATGACTGTGCCCTGCAAATCCATTTGGAAAGAACCCTTGGCTACTCATCTTCCACATACAGCGTCTATTATACGGTGAATGACAATTGGTCCAACAGACAACTGTTGGAATTGGATCCGTCAACCGCCTCGTTTGATACTACACTCTTGTTGCCACCTTCCACTATGTTCGAGTTGTGGGGGAGCACTGGCGGCAGCGATTTCAACTGCCAGATTATCGATGGCTCAGGAGGTGTCTATACGGGAAGTTATTATCCTAATTATAAGACACTTGATGCTTGTTCTCCAGTGTGTAATTTGTATGTGACGTATGGCTGTAGTGATACTCTTCTCACTATCAGCGAGCCTCGTTGGATAAAGATTTATGCGGGTGATAATAATACTAACACGTGGGATTATCTGTATCAAAGCAGCTGGACTGCGGTTGGACGAACTTACGGCACGATGATTCCTGTGACAGCGGGTGTTCCTTTGCGTTTTGTATGGACAGAACCGGACCCGGTGAACCATAATTCCTTTTTTGTCATACGTGATGATGCAACTAACCAAGAGCTCTTTAGAAAAAATGCTGGTGAGATTTTGCCTAATGGTGAATTCCTTATCTATACGCCAAATTGTGGCTCCTGTGGGGCTTCCGACCGTTGTCCCTTGACTATACATTTGGAGAGAAATGCCAACGATCCCAACCATCCCGGTGAATATATCTTGGAATATTTTGTGGGGGGTGATTATAGTGCTCTCCATGAGATACATTTGGGCCCCTCGGAAAGCAGTAAGGATACTACACTGATGCTGTGTCCGGAAATTCCATTTGAGTTATACACTAAATGGGAAAGTGGTGTGGGTACTTATGGCGGTTCCGACTTCTCTGCTAGTTTTGAGAATGCATACGGGAATGTGGTCTATGACGGATATGCTCCTTCCTATACCACCGAAGATCCCTGTGCCAGGAGTTGTGAATATGCTTTAAGAGTGGGAGCTGCCACCAACTTGTCGAGTGTCAGTAGCACGTGGTTTGAAATATTTGAGGGTAATTCCACTACTCCGTTAAGAACTATAGGCCTTTCCAATTACACGAGTGGTACGTATTATTGGGCTATCCCTGTGATGGCAGGAAAAACCTACCGTTTTGTATGGCATGATCCAGATCCGGAAAATCACGCGACCTTTTTCAATTTGAGAGATCAGGATGATCAGGTGATATTTGAGAAAACCTCATACAGCGTATTGCCCGACGGCGAGTTCCTCGTTGTTACGCCCACTTGCCAGGCTGTGCTGATCACAACCAATCCCGTGACCAATATCACTGAGTATTCGGCCAAAGGTGGTGGTACTGTCCATACCAATGCTATAGACAATTACAACAGCAGTTATGGCATTGATTATGGTATTTGCTATGGCACCACTCCTAATCCGACGGTGAACGGTACTCATACCACTTCGCATTCGTACTCGAGCGGCAATTTCTCGTTTACCCATACCATGCCAAACCTGCAGGATAATACCACCTATTACGTGCGGGCGTATGTGACGTATATGGGTGAGACTACTTACGGTGATGTGGTGCAGTTCACTACCCCGCAGGCCTATTTCTGCCAGACTCCGTCCTCGGTGACCGGATACGGACTTACCGGAAGTTCTACCTTGGTGACTTGGACAGTCCAGAATGTGACCATGCCCATCGAATCCTACGCCTTGCAGTACAAGAGAGCTAGTGATGCGGATTGGTCCGCTGAGATTAGTGTCGCTGATACGCAATATATACTCAATGGCTTGCAGTCCAGCACCGAGTACAATGTTCGTGTGCGCTCGACCTGTGCATCGGAGACGAGTTCCTGGAAGACAGGCAATTTCACTACCCCTGTGTCGATGATGGACCACCTGTATGTGGCTACAGACGGCAGCGGCGATGGCAGCAGTTGGGCAAATGCCATGAGTGGATTGTCAGACGCTTTGCGCCTGGCAGCGAGTATCCATCAGATGTACGATACCACGGTGACCATCTGGGTGGCCGCGGGCACCTACTACGGTGACGTCGATTCTCTCCAGGCTTTCAAGATGTATGAGGGCGTGAACGTGTATGGCGGCTTCGCCGGCAATGAGCCCGACAATTACGACCTTTCATCACGCGATTTTGATGCCAACGCCACCATTCTCGACGGCCAGAACAGCCACCGCGTGCTGTATCAGGACGGCTCCCCCACCCAAACTGTAGTCTGGGACGGTTTCACCATCCAGAATGGCGCTGCGAATTACACTTCCGGAAACACTTGGAGCGGGTATGGAGGCGGCGCCATCTTGGCGCAGGCCTTTGAAATGCGCAACTGCCGCTTCCTGCACAATTATTCTTATTCTGACGGCGGAGCCGTGCTGTTGAGGCCGAACGTGTCCAATCCGGCATTCAAATTCCAAAATTGTGTATTCAGCTACAATAGGTCGGATGATGAGGGCGGTGCTGTGGCTTCCAACATTTATATGATGAATGTCAATCCGGATACGTTGGATTTGAATCTGATATTCGATCATTGTGATTTTACGTACAACTCAGCGGATGAACACAGTGCGCTTACAGACTTTTATGGTATACTTAAATTTTATAATTGTAAATTCAAATACAACTCGACTACTACAAGTAATGGGGGTTGGTATGTAGGTACTGTGTCGGGTGGCCGAAGCTTTGTCAATTGTGAGATCAGTCACAATAAGGCATATCAAAATGCAGGACTATGCGGTTCCAAAGCATCTTTGCTGAACTGCAGCATTGTGGACAATGAAGCCAGTAATTCCGATATGTTGCAGGGTGCCGGCCTCTACAATTTCAGGGGGGTGCTCACCAATTGCGTGGTGTGGGGAAACAAGGCGGCAGGAGAGCCCCGTAACATTTACACCAGCTCTGTTTACACTTATGCCGACATGCTCATCGTGAACTGCGCCATCGAGGGCGGCTTTGACTTTGACGGCAATCCCAATAACACTTTCATCACCTTGGAAAGCGAAAATTACGGGTATGAAGCGGGGCTGAACTATCCTTTCTTTGCCAGTCCAGAGAGTGGGGATTACCGTTTGCGAAGCCAGTCTGCTATGGTGGATGCTGGTGTAGCTAATCCTGAACTGCCAGTGCAAGATCTCGCAGGTGAAACCCGTGTGCATGGCGGCACCGTTG
>JAEETJ010000084.1 GCA_016290295.1 Bacteroidales bacterium | reverse complement strand
GCAAATGAGGGATGATCCACGTAGGCGTCACCGGAAATCAGGATGACATCCACATAATCCCAGCCCAAATAATCGAGCTCTTTTTTCGTTATCGGCAGAAAATGTTTCATCATGCAAAAATAACACAATTTTTCACCTAAAAACCATCAAAAAAAAATTCTAACAATTATATGTTGATTATTAAGAAAAAAATTGTACTTTTGCACCCCGAAAAAGAATTGTAACAAAAAAGTTTAAAAAGAGGAATTTATTATGTACTTATCAACAGAAGTTAAACAGCAGATTTTTGCAGATTACGGACAAAGCCAAGTTGATACCGGATCACCTGAAAGCCAGATCGCTCTTTTCACCCACCGTATCAAACACCTTACGGAACACATGAAAATCAACAAGAAAGACCTGGTTACCAAGCGTTCTCTGATCGCTCTCGTCGGCAAGAGAAAAAGAATGCTCGAATACCTGAAAGAACAGGACATCGAACGATACAGAGCTATCATCAAGAAATTAGGTTTAAGAAAATAATTTGCGTCGCATAATGTAAAATTGAAAGGCAATTTCTTCCAAATTGCCTTTCTTGCTATTATTTTATGCACATTTTTATCATTTTAAAGAGAAAGAAAACATGTTAGGAATAAATACAACTTTTGACTTGGGTGACGGCCGTCAGGTGACGATTGAGACCGGCAAGTTAGCCAAGCAGGCCGACGGCTCCGCTGTCGTGAAAATGGGCAACACCATGCTGCTGGCTACTGTTTGCTGCAAGAAAGACGCCGCCGAGAATGTGGACTTCATGCCACTCCAAGTCGAATATCAAGAAAAATACGGAGCTGTCGGTCGTTTCCCCGGCGGTTTCTTCAAACGTGAGGCTCGTCCCTCTGAATACGAAATTCTGATTGCCCGTCTCGTTGACCGTGCCCTCAGACCTTTGTTCCCCAGCAATTTCCACGCTGAAACCCAGGTTTTGGTTACCCTGATTTCTGGTGATACCAACAACCTGCCCGATGCTTTGGCTTGCTTAGCAGCCTCTTCAGCATTGGCCGTTTCCAATATTCCCTTCGAAGGTCCTATCTCCGAAGTAAGAGTAGGTCGCGTGAATGGTCAGATGATGATCAACCCGACCGTGGAACAGATGGAAAACTCCGACATCGACATGATTGTGGCCGCTTCTATGGACAACATCATGATGGTGGAAGGCGAGATGAAGGAAATCTCTGAACAGGATATGGTGGATGCGCTGAATTTCGCCCACCAGGCTATCAAAATCCAATGCCAAGCCCAGTTGGACCTGGCTGCCAAAGTGGAAAAGGCCAATCCAAAACGCGAATATTGCCACGAGCATAATGACGAGGAGCTGCGCGAACGCGTCAACAAAGAGACTTACGACAAGGTTTACGCTATCGCTAAATCTTTCATGGGCAAACACGAAAGAAACGACGCTTTCGACGCTGTCTATGCTGAATTTTTGGAAACCATTCCCGAAGAGGAACGCGAAGAGAAAGAACCCATGGTGCAGCGCTACTACCACGATGTGCAGTATCACGCCATGCGTAATATGATTCTGAATGACCGCGTACGTCTCGATGGCCGTAAGATGGATGAAATCCGTCCTATCTGGATTGAGACCGACTACCTGCCTTCAGCTCATGGTTCAGCTATCTTCACCCGTGGCGAAACCCAGTCTTTGGCCACCTGTACCCTCGGTACCAAACTGGATGAGCAAGTGATTGACGGTGCCATCATCGAAGGCACTAACCGCTTCTTGCTCCACTACAACTTCCCGCCGTTCTCTGTGGGTGAAGTGAAAGCTATCCGTAGCACCGGCCGTCGCGAAATCGGTCACGGTAATCTGGCCAACCGCGCCCTGAAGCCGATGATTCCCTTCGACGACCCCGATTTCCCTTATACCGTGCGTATCGTTTCCGATATTCTGGAATCCAATGGTAGCTCTTCCATGGCTACAGTTTGCGCCGGCACACTTGCACTGCTGGATTGCGGTGTGAAGATGAAGAAACCCGTTTCTGGTATCGCTATGGGTTTGATTACCGACGAAGAAACTGGCAAATACGCCATTTTGTCTGATATTTTGGGTGATGAAGACCACCTCGGTGACATGGACTTCAAGGTCTGCGGTACCGAAGACGGTATCACCGCTTGCCAGATGGATATCAAGATCAACGGTCTGTCTTCCGAAAGAATGGCAGAGGCTTTGGAACAGGCCAAGAGAGGCCGTCTGTTCATCCTGAACAAAATCAAAGAGGCCATGCCCGCTCCGAGAGAGGATTACAAGCCTTTCGTACCACGTATCGTCCAGATGAAGGTTCCGAAAGAATTCATCGGCGCTATCATTGGCCCTGGTGGCAAGATTATCCAGGAAATGCAGCGTGAGACCAACACCACCATCAACATTGAGGAAGTGGGCGAATTTGGCGTGGTGGATATCGCCGCTGCCAATGTCGATGATATAAATGCAGCTGTTGCCAAGATTAAGGCCATCACCCAGGTTCCTGAGGTGGGCGAAACATACAAAGGTGTGGTGAAGAGCATCCTGCCCTTTGGCGCATTCATCGAATTCTTGCCTGGCCAGGACGGTATGATGCACATCTCCGAGATGGAATACCGCCGCTTGGAAAGCTTCGACGGCATCTTGTCTGTTGGCGACGAAATCGAAGTGAAGCTGATTGCCATCGACGAAAAGACTGGCAAATACAAGCTGTCTCACAAGGCTCTGCTTCCCAAGCCGGAAGGTTATGTGGAGCCCGAACGCAAGCCGAGACCCAGCGGCAATGGCAACGGTGGTAACCACAATGGTGGTCCCCGTGGCAACCATCCCAGAGGTCCCAGAAAAGCCGAAAACAAATAATTCTCAATAAAAAA
>JAEETJ010000019.1 GCA_016290295.1 Bacteroidales bacterium | reverse complement strand
GTGGCAAGCCTTTGGTGCAAAGGATTGAGATGTGCGTACCCCGCAAAGCAGGCGACAAACCCATGCCTATGATTGTCTATTTGACCCCGGAAGCCAGCCAATTTTGGTATCAGTTCACCTCAAAAGCAAAAGACCAACACGCCGCACTTTACTTGGATGGTGTCGAAATTCAGGACTGGCTGATCCAGTGCGGAATCGAGAACGGCTGCTTCTTCATCGTGAAGGAATGGTCATCGAAGGAGGAGCTGGAGGCATTCTGCGAGCGATTGATTCGGCAATAGTTGGTCAAACAAAAAAGGAAGGCCTCAAAGCCTTCCTTTTTTGTTATGGAGGCAACTGCGTCTCGCAGTTGCCTATCTATTAGTATTTGTAGAAACCTTCGCCGGTTTTTCTGCCGAGCAGACCAGCGCGGACCATCTTGCGCAACAGCGGATGCGGACGGTATTTCGGATCGCCGAATTCGTTGTACAGCACTTCCATGATGGCCAAGTTGACATCGTTGCCAATGAGGTCGGCCAAAGCGAGAGGACCCA
The DNA here is from genome assembly GCA_016290295.1 of Bacteroidales bacterium. Taxonomy (GTDB): domain Bacteria; phylum Bacteroidota; class Bacteroidia; order Bacteroidales; family WCHB1-69; genus RUG11690. The sequence continues at coordinate 49,635 of JAEETJ010000019.1, read as the reverse complement.
TCGGGTGGTTGGCACCCAACATCATGCACTTGTCGATGTCCTCTGCAGAAGCGATACCGTCAGCCAAGATACCCACTGCTTCGTTAATCATGGGGATCAAAATGCGGTTGACCACAAAGCCGGGAGCTTCGTTTACCAACACGGGAGTCTTGCCGATAGAGGTGGCCAAGTCAACAATCTGCTTGCATACGTCCTCTGAAGTTACCTGACCCTTGATCACTTCCACCAATGCCATACGGTCGGCGGGGTTGAAGAAGTGCATGCCGATGAACTGGGTCGGACGGCTGGTGCAGGCTGCAATCTCTGTGATGGACAGAGAAGAGGAGTTGGTGGCGAAGATGGCTTCGGGTTTGCAAATCTTGTCGAGTTCCATGAACACGTCTTTCTTGAGCTGCATTTCCTCCACAGCGGCTTCGATCACCAAGTCGGCGTCAGCGAAAGTGGCATAGTCGGTGGTGGTGCTGATGTTGGCCATGATGGCATCCATAGCGTCCTGGGCGATTTTACCTTTTTCCACTAACTTGGCATAAGATTTTGAGATAGAGCCCATTGCTTTGTCCAAAGAAGCCTGGGTTCTGCTTTTCATCACGACCGGCATTTTAGCGGCAAAAGCTTTCACGATGCCCTTTGCCATGGTTCCGGTTCCAATAACGTAAATCTTCATAATATTTTTATTTTAAGGTTGTTGTGTTTGTTCTATATCCCCCACACTGCGCTACGCTTATGTGGGGTTATTGAGATTTGACCTCTTCGAGGTCGTTTTACAATTACTTTTTCACCCTGAATTCTGAATTCTTAATTGTCAACTGTCAATTGTCAATTGTCAACTGTTCTTGAATTCCGCTTGACGTTTATTTAAGAAAGCGCTCATGCCTTCTTTTTGGTCTTTGGTGGCGAAGCACTGGCCGAACATCTTGTTCTCGAATGCGATAGCGGCGTCAGCATCCAAGTCATATTCGGCATTGATGCACTGTTTGGCGTACTTGACTGCAATGGGAGCCATAGCGCACATCTTCTGAGCCATTGTCATGGCGGCAGTCATCAGTTCTTCCTTCGGATAAACCGCGTTGACCAGTCCGATACGCAGGGCCTCGTCGGCACGGATTGCTTTGCCGGTGTATATCATCTCTTTGGCATAGCCCATGCCCACCAGTTTGGCGAGGCGGTAAGTGCCCGAGAAACCTGGGATGATACCTAATCCCACTTCTGGCTGGCCGAATTTGGCATTGTCGGAGCAGATGCGGATGTCGCAAGCCATGGCTAATTCGCAGCCGCCACCCAAGGCAAAGCCGTTGACGGCAGCGATGACAGGGATATCCAAGGTTTCGATTTTGCGGAATACCTGGGCACCCAAGCGACCGAAAGTCTCACCTTCGGCAGCGTTGAGATTAGCCATCTCGGAGATGTCGGCACCCGCCACAAACGATTTCTCGCCGTCACCGGTGATAATCAGTACACGGATGTCTTTATTGATATTGTCGATAAAATCGCCCAGCTCTTTCAAGATGGTAGAGTTGAGGGCGTTCAGGGATTTCGGAGCGGAGATAGTCAAAGTACAAATTCCGCCTTCGGTATTGATTTTCAGAAAATTATAATCCATAGTGATAAAATTTGAGTTATCAATCTGCAAAGATACGAATTTTTTTAATTAGCAAATTAGTTAATTAGCAAATTAGTTAATGTTCATCCAATGCTTTCGCTCATCGTCATCCATCTGCTCGATGGCATAGCGTAGGGCAGTGCGGGGCATCTCGTGGGCGTGAAGTTGCAGGAACTCGCGCAGCATATCCATACTGATGCGTTTCCCCATCTCGCGCAGCATCCAGCCGACGGCCTTCTGCATCAGGTCGTGCGGGTGGTGAAGGTGCTTTTCCGCGTAGCGCAGGCACCACCAAGAATCACCTTGCTGGATGGTCTTCCATGTGCAGACCATGCTCATCCGCTGTTTCCAGAGGCACGGACTGGCGGCCAGCTCGTCCATCACTTGCACCTTGTAGTCCTCGTGCATATCTAACTCGTCGCCACCAAGGAATGTGGGAAGTAAAAGCCAATTGCCCAATATTTTATGGGTGGACAGATCCACCAAATCCCAATTGTTGGCCCGTTCGGCGTATTGCAAATACATCGTGAGGATTTCGTCCCTTCGGCGTGCCGCTTCCGCATTATTGACCATGCGTTTCGTGGCTAACTTCTCGAATTTTGCCACGAGGATCAGCAGTCCGCAGAGCCGTACCTCATGCCACTTTGACATCAGCAGCTCAGGCACCTCCTCGAGCGGGAAATCCTTGGCAGCGACTTTCACCACCTCGCGGGTTTGCGGCACCTTCAGCCCAAGAAACTCGTCCCCCTCGCCGTACTGTCCCGGCCCCGTCTTGAAGAACCGCATCAGCACCACTCGCTGCTTCTCATTGCGGATGGATTCCATGTAGGCGATGATATCGGGGGCGGAGATTTTTTCGGTTGTCATTGTTTTGAAGATACGAGTTTGTTATTGTCAAGATTATAATACTTCACATGAATCTGATTGTCCGTTAATGGCAGTTGTTGCAAATCATGCAACAACTGAATTAAGTGACAACCAAACCGTTTCATCGATGGGTCACACGTCTATCTTTATTGCACTACATTCGGTTTGGCTAATGATCCTTTCTTGGGAGGTGGGGTTAGTGGTATTTATAATCGTTGGGTTGTTTTACTATTCGTTTTTACTTAGCAAACTTATTAATGCAGCAATTCCAGCGATTATTGCAACTCCAATTATAACATCCGAGGTTGAGTTACCGTAGTTCTTTTTTGTTGAGGAAACGTTTGCACTATTTTGTCGTATGTTGAATAATCTGTCTATGGCTTCCTGTGGATTAGAACGATTAAACCTGATAAATGATAGACTTTCAGGGTCTTCAATCTTAACACCGTTTTCAACCACAAGAACGTAAGGAATCTTGTTCCTCTGTGCTGTTTTCCATTCTTTTACTACATAATCGATGCTATTGCTGTTAGTGGTAATAATACCAATAAAAATATCTGCATTGGCAATTCTTAAATCCGAATCACCCCATAGTGTTGAAACGGACACCTCATAATTATTCTTTCGCAGGTGTTCTAACAATAAGGTTATCAGATGCAAATTGCGATCTTCTATAGAATATGAAACAAATGCTCTTTTCATTTTATTGCTCCTCCATCTTTTTTATATTCTCATCAACAAGTTCGGAAAACTCTTTTTCATCTTCAGCAATATACTTGTAATATTTTGGAAAGAATGCTTTAATAAGAGAGTGAAAATTCACACATAAATGCCATAATTTATCGCCATTCCATATATAATATTTCTTTTCACTAATTTCATTGTTTTTATCAAACATGTCTACCAAACCTGATGAAGCATCTTTTTTACAAACTAATAAATAGCCATCAGCTTTTTTGTTATCTAGTATCATCCTGATATTATTTGTGTTTATATCATTAACTCCAATTGATGCTTCATGACATTTGCATTCTACAACCCATCTATGAGAATGTCTCGATATTATATCCTCGAAAAAGAATTCAACTAATATATCACAACCTCCATCAGGACCAACACCCGAATTATTAACATGCACATCCGCTATAGTATAATTAAGTTTTTCTTTTTTTAGGCATTGAAATAGCTCTGCAACTATTTGTTGAAATCGATGACCATCAGTTATTTCATCTAACGGCGTTAATATTTGTTTTTTCTTTTTTCCCATTTAAAATCAATATGCAATTAAAAATCACGCCCTATTTACTCTCCGACTGCAAACGCAGGTCATTAAGTTTTACGCCATTGTAAGTGAACCATAGTGTGCCTTGCACAGGGTGATCAAAACCTTTTAATTGTTGCACAAGTGCAGAAAGAGATGTCGTCTGACCATCATATTCGATATGCCTGTCATCAATCACTTTCGCTTGTATAGCCGCATCCTCCACAAACTGCACCATTTCCCCTGCTTTTATACCACATTGCGAGAAACGGAACGGACCACGCCGCGCATTCTCCTGCACTTCGTTGGCAATCTGCTCATCCAGCACTTCGTGCCCTTCCGGTGTCAAGCGTTTGAGGCAATCTGTTGTGCCGCTTATTTTGGCGATACTTTCCAAAATGGAATATGCATCCTCAGGCGACATCGCATAAAACTCCTTTACGCGCTTCTTTCCGTCGAAAGTCTCAATGGTTCGCAAATCAGGATTGAGGTTGTCAATCAGTTTGTGCAGTTCCATATCGGTCAGTTCGCTTTTCACCTCATAGATGGCATATACACGGAACGCAAAAGGAATGGTCTCACTCCGATTAAGTTGTTTGAGCCGTTTTTCAATGTCGTGCGCATAGCCTATCTTCACATAATCCTTAAATGACGGGTTTGTGAGAATGTAAATAACGCCTTGGTGATTTTGTTTGGTCATCTTATAAAAATTTCGTTTATTTCAAATGTCGTTTATTTAAATATGTAGAAATTTGTTTTGCACATCAATGTTATATTTTCTCGTACTCCTCTATTAAATAGTTGACCCCAGACAACATCTCATTATTCATTGCTTTTAGGGAGTGAATGTTGATTTCATATTGCTCTGGGAATCTTTTAAACTCTCTTGCCATTCTTTTTAACCCCTCTGGACACAAACAAGAGGGATTGTGTTTCATCTCCAGCCCTCCTAACGAAGGAAAAATTGCATTAAATAATGGTTCTTCAACTCGTACTCCAAATATTTTTTCTACAGCATCGTTTGTCAATTGAATAAAATACGGAATGCGAACAACTTGATATCCGTTTTTCTGATATATGATAGTGTTATTATCATCTTTAATGATACTTGCAGGATTTGTATAGTGTGGCAAACCATCAAATTCAACGACTAATTTTAAACTATCACTTCTATAATCAGGTCTGATTTTATGATTTTCACCATCTTTGTGAATTCCAAATGCTTTATCATGAATCCAATCTTTAGTATCAGGAAAGATAACTGCTAAGTACTCATCTAACCCCGTCCGGTGCAAACTAGTTAATGGATCTTTGCCATCCGCTTTACTCGAATGTTCTCTTAAAAATCCCCATTTTTCATGACTCGTATTTTCTTCCATAACTATAAATATTTACTATAAGCCCAATACTGATTTTAGTTGAAACAAAAATGGTTTAAAAGAATAATAGTCCTCTTCTTTCAATAACTTTTTCTTGTATAATTCTGCTATTTTGCTTTTAATGCTACTGGCCAATGTGCTGCACTTTTTTAATTGTGCATATGTTGGCTCTCCTCCAATATTGGGTAATTGAACTATTTTATATGTACTTCTGAGAAATATATCTTCCAAATAAAACTCATTATTATTTGGATCTACTATGGGGTAATTATTGTTGTAAAAAACTATCTTAATTTTATCTTTCCCCTCATCTATAAGCTTTTGTGCTTGTTTTGCACCTTCGCGTCCTTCGCTATCAAGGTCAAACACAAATACAATTCTTTCCAAGGTATCATATAGACCTGATAATATTTCATCGTTGAATGTTTCTACCAACTTTGCCCCTCCTGTATAAACAAATGAGACTTTTTCCAACACTTTGTATTGAGCCTCATCTTTCCCACATGCTTGTATTGCAGCTGCTATATAATTAATATCTCCAGGACCTTCTGTTATAACTAGATACTTTGAAGCAATTAAGCATGCTCCATCGATGTAATTAATATTATTATTTGCCATTTTGACAATCAAATCTCGGTGCTGAACACTAATCGCTCTGCCATTCTCTATGGGATAAATATTATCATTGACCATAAGATTAGTAAAAATGGGCGAATGTGTTGAGAGTATTGTTTGACCTTCAAATGAAGTAATCGACTCTAGCAATTTCTTTTTGTTGTCTATATGCACATGTGCGTCAGGCTCGTCTAAAAGAACAAGTGAATTATCATCACCAAGGACTTGAGATATACACTCTATCAAAATCATTTTCTTTTCGCCCTCACTCAAATTATCAAAATCAATATCATTAACATATATTTTAATATCCGTTATGAGCTTATCAATAGTTTGTTTTTTTTGCTGATTTTTCTTTGGAAGAGACAGTAAATATAAAAATTGGAAAACATAATTAGGAACATACCGGTTTGACGCACCGTAGGAAGTCATATCTGTCGTGGCAATAATATTAGCATTTACCAAATGATTTTCATCTTCATCTTGTAATCGTTTGATATAATCATACCATCTGCATGCTGCATGATTTGAAAATTTCTCCCTTTTCTTTTCATCTGCCTCAAAATGCATGTCAACAGATTTTATATCATTTATCAACAAATTATTCTTTAAAAAATCTTTTACTACATCTTTTGTAGAACATAACAAAGAGATAAATGCTATTTTCCAACAATACTTGTTTATATACATTATCTTAGGAGAAAAGGATTTATCTTTTATGGCACCTTTAAAATATTGCATATAATAGTTTTCGTATGCCATATCCCACAGGCGCAAATCTTCGCCACTATAGCAAGCAATAATAGACGAAGGGCATATTTTATCCCCTTTATTAAGTGGTACGACATTATTATGTTCATCAAGGGTTGAATATGTATAAGGTACACCTCCCAATTCGTATGTTATTGTATAACCTTTTACTTGTTCTGTATGCGGAATGCCATATAAATCATTAAAAATCAAACTTATTGCCTCTAAAAGGTTACTCTTGCCAGAACCATTCAAACCAATAAGGGCAATATATCCTGTATTAGAAGAAAAATCAAATGTTTGTTTTTTGATATTCTTATAATCCTCTATGTATAGTGAGATTAAACGCATATAATATCATATTTTGTTGGAAGATGTCTTTTACAAGACAAATTAATTCAAGTATTTCTCTTTCAAAACAGCTAATTCATCCTCAAACTCTTTATTAATATAATCTTCAATTGTTAGGGTTAATGTTAAGGAAACCGTTGTTCCTTCTAAATTCTCACCATTCTTCTCTTTATCAATCATTTGGTTGATAATTTCCAATGATTTTTCTGGGTATTCCTCAATTTGACCGATTAGTACAGAGGGTAGTTCTGAAAATGCTAACAAGCACTTCTTAAAATCATCAGGAACAATTGTGCTTTTTATTTCAATTCCCCATACAAGGAAACTAGAGTACAATTTTGAATAAGAACGCGCTACATAAAGCAATCCGTTTAAGTCAGATTTCACTCCAGGCTGGCCATAGAATAGATTAAAAGGTTCTATTAATCTATTCATAGAATCTATGTAGTTTTGCATTTGACCAACTTTAAACTGAATCCAATCTAACAATTGATTAAAGTCTTTAATATGATTTGTGGACTTTACTTTCACCGAATAATCAAAGTCGTTCCTCAAATCATGCAATTTGTTGATTTCATCAAGAAACACTTGCATAAAAAATCTTATCTCATAGTAGGGCTCTTTTTTCATGATAAGATCCAATGCCTTGCTTGATACCTTTGAGAATATCTCATTCTCGCCAAAAGATTGAAAACTATTTCTCGTTTTCAATGATTCTTTAAACAGTATGGAAAATTGACTCTTTAGAATTTCTGTAATGTCTTGTGCTTTTTCAAAGCCAAAATTCCATATTCCGCGCTTTTTCCGGATATCAGAAAGAAATTCGAAGATTTTTTCATTGTCAACAATGCCTGAGAGATTCATGTTTGGATTCTTTTTCCCATACAGGAAGTATTGACAACATTTCTTTTTTTGCAAATGTATAAATGGGAATCCCTTTTTCAACGGCAGTCAAAAACTCCGTGTTTGTTATCGATTTTCCAGAATCTAATATGGAACCATATTTATCACCAATTATTAGCACGAATATATCAGCTTCATTCTTGACCGCATTAATGCAATTCTCAGAGCTATTCAAATTAGGGTTGACTGGAAAATCGTTTAATTCAGAAAGGATGGGATTATGTCCTAAATCAATAATACATTGTTTAATGTCGTTTCTGACTTGTGACAAGTCATAACAGGTAGAACTCACAAAAACATTTACCTTTGACATCTTTAGTTGTTTTTATTGTTTTATTCAAATATCTTTCTTTCAAATTCTTCTAAAGCCTCTTTTCTTAAATTATCAGCTTGCTTCTTCAAACCATTAATTTGTTCCATTTGTTTGCTAATATGCTCAACTATTGAGTTTTGAATATTAATTGGCGGTAATGGAACGGCAACTGCTTTAAATGTCTCTTCGTTTATTCTTGGCATTCTTGCACCACGATACGCATTCGTGATTTGTTGTTGAACTGCACTCGAGGACAAATAATACTTGAAATAGTATGGATTTATTGATTTTTTTATTGAAAACACAAAAAATTCCGAGGAACACACTATGTTTTCGTTTTCCGACTCGTTATACCAGTATTTGTTTAAATATGGTCGTAATTTTCCATACAAAAAGAAATCTTTAGGCACACGAACAGTCTGACTTTTGACCTCTGAACCCTTTATTATCTTTTCTTCTGTAAGTACACCCGTTCCTTTTTCAATATTTTCCATTCCGATGTATTGATAAGAGTTTTCAGGGTATTTTGAGGTCTCAATTCTCAGAGAATTCCCCTGAAAGTCTTGCATGAAACTATTTATACATTCATTCATTGGAATATTCTCATAGTTGCCCTTAAAACTATTCTTTTGAGTAAAATACACAACATCCCACCTTTCAATCTCCTTAAACTTAACAAACTTCAAATACCTGTATTCCTTTTTTATCTCATCGCCCCAATGGTATGCGTCGGTCATTTCTTCCCTTTGCCGATTGCTTACAACATACTCCATTTGCGGCTCACCTACTACAGTTGCCGTTGGCTCCGCTTGCGTGTAACTTTTTTGCCTAATCCCCAACTCTGACAACAAATAGTCTTCAATTTCTTGTTCCATTTGTGCGGCTCGCTTTTCAAATGCTTCCGATTGACTAATCTTATCATTGTAAGCAGACACTAATGTTCGCTGCATATCAATAGCGGGCAAAGGAATTTTTTGAGATAAGAATAGTGGCTCCTGAAGATAATGTCTATTCGTTGTCCCATTGCTTGCTTTTTCTGCAAAGTTCACAAAGGCTCTTGTTGTTGTTACAAGAGACAAATAATGTGAATCAATCAGTTTCTCGTTGACATCAAAAGTCCAGAAATTTCCTGTTATTATGGCATTGTCACATTCAAGAGGAACCACACCCATCGCACCATTGCGAGCATCAATTTTAGAGAGAATGAATTGTCCTTGGGAAATGACAAATTGCTGTTTTGTCCCAATGTATTTCCCGTATAGTTCATCTCTAAGACAACACCCCCCGTTATTAGTTTTTATCGTAACACGTTTGTATGAAACATTATCCTCCACGGTAATAGCGGTTTTATTACGTGTTAGAAACGAACCGATTTTTTTCAATTCAAAATTTCTTCCAAAATTCAAATTACTATTGATTGAATATTGGACGCTCCAATTCTCGAGTTCCTTGTATCTTACAAACTTCAAATATGTATAAATGTTGTCTTGCATGGAGGTTTGTTTCTATAGTTTATAAAAAATTTCACGTTCTGATACAAAACCTTCTGCTATTTGGATCCTGTATATGTTTCCATCATTACCCAAATCATACTTTGTGTATTTAACAGGCACGTTCCATAGCCTCATTTCTTTACGGTATGGTGTAAATTCTTCAGCAAGAGGAATAAGCTCGTTCTCAATAGCAGCTCCAGTGGTACTTATACCGGCTTTCTGCACCTCGGCAATAGGGATCTCATAATCAAATCGTTCTTTTATTATAGATTTGATTTCAGTATTTTTTTGCTCGTTTATCTTTTTCTTCCTTGCATTCAGCTCTTTCTTCTTCTCTTTTGACAACGCTTTATTTCCTCGTTTTGCAAGTTGTATTTCTATGTCTGAAAGTTCATCGGAATACTTTGCTTCAACTGTGTTTATTGCAGAAGTCTTTATTTTTTTGTATTCTTCTGCTTCATTCTCCGTAAATTTCCTAAAAAACAAAAGACTTGGCTTTACTGTAGCTCCTGAAGCCATGAAAACATCTTGTGGGATTGAAACAATAAGCAAAATTTTCGCCTTGCTTTCTACAAATTCGCGCACTTTTTGAAGATTCGAGTTGTTTAATACTCCTTCTGGCAATACTATTCCCATTCTGCCTCCTGGTTTCAACAAATTAAGGCAACGCTCAATAAACAACACTTCGGTTAATCCATTGTCTATTTTATAAAGACTCAACAACGATTTACCTACATTGTCATTAACCTGTTTCAAAGCATCTTTATATGCGTCACCATATCGTTTTATATACTCATCGATTTTATCTTGGTCAGTAAATTTATCTGCATCAGTTATTTTCAAGTCTTTTTCCACTCTTGATCCAAATGGAGGATTTGTTAGAATTACATCAAATCGATTTTCAAAAATGCCATTTACATTCAAAAGTCCGTCATGATGATGAACGCCACCATGACCGTCTCCGTGCATGATCATATTCATTTTTGCCGTACGAGCCATTCGTGGATTGGCATCTGTTCCATAAATATAATCGAATGATAAAGAACGAAGACGGCCTTTTTCATTGTTGATATTTAGCTCTTCATTTAGATGTGCAAAAGCATCTGAGACTTTCGATTCAATCTGTTGTTTCTTCTTCTCAGAAAGGGTGTCGAAGTCTTCTTCATAATACTGTTGTTTGATGGCTTCTTTTTGGTCCTCAATGTCCTTTTCGATATGCTCACGAACGTATTCAAAGGCTTTGATCAAGAAACCGCCACTGCCACAACAGGGATCACAAACATACTCACCTTCTTGTGGATCAAGAATTGAAACCATGAAGTCAACTATTGTTCGAGGTGTGAAGAATTGTCCGAGTTCGCCACGGAATGTTTTTCCCAAGAATTGTTCAAAAGCAATACCTTTCACATCATCAGAAGTCGTCGAAAGATTGTATATTTCTAATTCTTTGACTATTTGTTCAAAACTGTTTTCCCGAATCTCAATTTTAGCATTGTCGTCAAAAAGGTGGTCGTTGGCAAATTGTTGCTTTGTTTTCTCAAATAGATTTTGATAGAAAGGAATGTAATCTTTCACTCCCATCTCTTTGTTCAGATTTTCGTATGCTTTACGATTTTCGACAAAACGGTCTTTTGAAAAGATTTGTCCTTCGTTATTCTCGCGTTCATAACGAATCTTGATAAACAGAATTTTGCTTATTTCATCAAAAGCTGCTTCTGGGGATAGTTTGTCGTTGTTTCGAATGATATTGTGACATTTGAAAAGAAGTCGCGAAAATTCATCTCGAGAAAACGCTTTTGTTTGTTTTAGTAATTTGTCAATTTCTTTTTGATTGTTAGCCTTTGATGCGTCAGGAATATCAATAATTTCTTCAAGTCTTTTGGGCAATTCACCTTTTATCACCCTAAATATTCTAGTCTCTTTCAGATTAGTTGTTACAAAAAAATCGGCACCAGCCCATGATGCATAATTGTATCCTTGAAAATAATCCGCCTCATGGATTGTAATCGATTCGGCTTTGCATTCCACAACAATAATTGGACTTTTGCTGCTCTCTTTGTCTTCTCCATTTTTCCAAATAACAATGTCAGCACGTGCAGCACCTTGACCTCTTTGGGAATTGGACACTTGTAGCTCCTGGTCCATTTGCGCAACGGAATAACCATAATTGTCAATTAATCTACAAATGTATTTTTGACGAACCTCTTCTTCAGGTTTTAAAACAAGCCATTTGTCTTTCAGTGGCGCAAATATTTTATTGTCTTCTATTTGTATTTCCATTATTTATTTAATTTTACTCGCAAATATAAACATTTCAAATTTAATCCCCTAATCTACAACTTATCATTACAAAATCACAATCTGCGAGATGGAAGGAATATCATCTCACGGCAGTTGTGTTATCTCTATACATAGCCCTGTCTCAAGGGGCCTAATCAATCTGCAAATATACAAATTCTTTGCCGTATTTCAGGTTCTCAAAACCATATTTTGACAAATTATTTTTAAAAAATAGATGTTGATATACGAAAATACAACCTACTGTCAAACAGTAAGTTGTATTCTTGTTTGGGAATTTGGCCGATTTTTATTTGGGAGCTTGGCCGATTTTTACTTGGGAACTTGGCGAAAATTCATTCGGCGAGTTGGCGGATTTTTGTTTGGCGAGTTGGCGGGTACGGTTCCTCTTATTTCAGCAGTTTCAAAATCTCCTTTTCCGAGGCTTCGGGAAGGAAGTTGCGGAAGTGGGTGAGCATCCGCTCCAAAGACGCTTCTGGGGTGCGTGGGCAGCGGCAAATGTCTTTGCCATAGAGCTGCTCCGGTGTGGTTAGCAATGACCAGCCCCAGCCGTATTCATGGCCATGCTTGTCCCTGGGATAGACAAAGTCTTCGGTGACAATGCGGCAGGACATCTGTAATCGTGTGACATAGCTGTCGAAACGGCTGCGCATCTTCGGTCCCGTGAGACCGCAAGCGGCACGCAACTCACGGGTGATCAGGCTGCCATGTTCCTGCAAAGTCAGCAGGATGGCCTCCTCAACACTGCCTTCCTCGGGAGCTGGATGCCGACTGCGACGATAATTGCAGAAATCAGGCCACCACTCACGGCTGATGAAGCCAGCCTTGTTGGCGAAAAATTTGCCGTACATGCAATCTCCGTCAAGGACAATCGGACCTTTCCACTTCCATAGCGGCCAGTCCCATCCTCCGTCGGAAAAGGTCACATAACGGCAGTCTTCGCTTACGATTTCCTCCGCTGAGTAACCCCAGATGCCACTGTCTAATAACGGCAGAAATCCAATTCGCTGAATCAACTCCGTCAGTTGCGCAATATTATATACTTCAGGGAATTTCATGCTGTTTTACCCCAGCATCTCCTGGACATCTTTCTCGAAGTCGGCGGGTTCTGCGGTGGGCGGGAAGCGTTTCACGGTAGCGCCGTCACGGGAAATGAGGAACTTGGTGAAATTCCACTTGATGTCGCTTTCTTTTTCCACGCTCTTGCTGATAGTCTTGAACAGTGCCGCTGTGGCTTTGGCCTTCAATCCTTTGTATTCCTCAGTGGGAGCTTGCGACTTCAGATACTCGTAGATGGGATGCGCCTCTTTGCCGTTCACGTCAATTTTTTTCATCAACGGGAAGGTGACACCATGGTTAAGGCGGCAGAATTCGGCAATCTCCTCATCAGAGCCGGGTTCCTGGTTGGCGAACTGGTCGCAGGGGAAGCCGAGGATGACCAAACCCTGGTCTTTGTACTTCTGATAAAGCGCTTCCAAACCGTCATATTGCGGAGTGAAACCGCACTTGGAGGCGGTGTTGACAATCAGTAAAACTTTGCCGCTGTACTGCGACATTTCTACCTCTGCGCCCTTATTATTCAGAGCTTTGAAATCATAAATTGTAGCCATATTCTTTGAAGATTAATTGTTTTTCGATGCAAAGATATAAAAAATTTTTGAAGTCTATTTGTACTGCTTATCTGCTTGATGAACAAAGTCTCAAATCACCTTTTGATACGCCAGCCGCTCATCGCCGTTGGCCAGAAGGATGATACCGCAATACTGGAATCCGTGTTTCAGGATGTTGTGTTGCATGATATGATTGTCGCGGTGCGTGTCGATGCGGATGTTGCGCTCCCTGTCGAAGCAAAACTCCATGATACTCTGGAAGATACCATGCACCTCTGGAAAGCTGGCAATGCGATGGATGACGTGATAGGGTAGTGTGTCATCCAGCCATTCACCCTCGTAAATCTTCGAGTAAGTAGGCTCAGGAGAAGGTAGAAAAGCGAAATACGCCACAATCTGTCCGTTGTCTTCTACCACATAACCGCCACCTTTTTCCATATCCGACTGCACAACCTCCAACGAAGGATAGCCGTTGATCCATTGGTTCAGGTTGCCGGACTTAACCATGATGGCTTTGCCTGCGGCAAAAACCTCCATAACTCTCTTTGCATCTGCGGGCAACGACACTTTCCTGATAACGCGATGTTCCATTGTTCTTGTATTTTTGTTTGTCACCACCGTAATTTTGGCTCTAAGGTAATTTGCCTTTTTTGACCATCAGCCCCGATAATTTCCAAAATATGTTTGACTTGCTCGTCAATGTTGTATTCTTCCTCCCACGAATAATCTGTGACGGGCCGCCCATTAACGGTAACAATCGTATCGCCCAGTGCCATGCCTGCACCAACCGCATCGCCATCTCTCTCAAGTGCCCCCACAATCCAACCACTGCCAATATCTGTGCGGTTTCTGAAACTATAATCGTATGTTGGTGCCAACGGCGTATCTTCTTTGAAACGATGAAGATAAAGCATCTCATTTTTTGCATCAATAATGATGTTGTATTTCGACCAAATTGAATTACCAATCACCCCGAGGTATGGAGCTTCACTGAATGCGCCAGCTCCTTCCGGAATATAGGAAATTGGCTTTCCAAATAGGGTGTCATTACCAACAACAATCCAATTGGATAACATATCCACAAAGTATTCCTGCTCCTTATCGCCAAGACCGAATTGTGTAACATCAAAAATATGACGCTTACCCGGAATGTCTTCGAGCCGATATCGCTTTGTTGTTTGTGTGGTAAAATCGACAGTGCTGCCGCTACCTGTGTCCATCAGATACCAACCTTTGACGCTTTTGCCGCCGATATTTGTCTCTGCCTGAAAAAGAATCCTGTTATTCTCATATTTAATGGGCAGGCACATGTAGCCTTTGGTGTCAGGCTTCCCCACCTTGTATTGTTTGAGGTAATTGTGTTCGAAATTGATTTCAAACGGATAATCGGCAATGTATTTGATGCCCCAAATCGCATCAATATGGCAATCCACAACGTCTCTAAGCTTAAAAATCGGCACAATGCCATAATGCTCTTCAACATTACCGATATGTATTTTTGTCGGGTCAACGATAATCTTGACTTTGGTTGCTCCCGCACCACCGCCAGCCATAGCGTATGCGTAATTTTCCGGAATCCATTGGGAATGGGACAACCAAACGCTGTCCACCCCGAACATATCTGCCGCCCCCGTATCAAACAAAACATTGCAATCAACAGTGTCGTTGATGGTAGCGTGTACGTACAAATGTCCCCGGTAAAGGAAGGGAATGCTGTCATTTTGCGCCTTGCATTGCAGACTGCCGCAGAACAACACAGTGGCGAACAAGCATACGAAAAACCGTTTCATTTTGATAGGGTATTGATATTCAGTGTGCAATAATACTGATTTTTTAAGAGATTCGCAATATATCAAATAAAAAAAATAACGGAATTATTCCTTTTGGTCTTGCATTTTTTTCAAATGACCTTCTCTTTTCCTCATACCATACATCTTTCGTGTACGAATTAATATTAAACCCTCTGCGAGGGTAATTTGGGAATGTAGGATATCTCGTATTCTATTGATATTGATTCCCCTGACGGGGAAAATAATATCCCGCAGGGATTCAATATCAATAGAACATAACATCACAACACATTTCTTATCCCGTAAGGGATTTAATATCAATAGGGCTATAGCTGATGCGACAAATCTCTCCCCATAAATCTACATTTCAACAAGACTAAAAGGGATAATTCTGAAAAATAAATCACAAGACATGTTCCAGTTCCAATAGATATTTCTTCCTCTCCAAGCCTCCTGCGTAGCCTGTAAGGGAGCCGTTGGTACCAATGACACGATGACAAGGGATGATGAGACTGATGGGATTGCGCCCCACGGCACCGCCTATGGCTTGTGCGGACATGTTTTTCGTTAGCAATGTTCCCTGTATAGATGTGCCTTGTAGAGATGCACCATGTAACGATGCATCCCGTAGAGACGTACCGTGGCATGTCTCTACATATTGTTTGGAGATTTCCCCGTATGTCACTGTTTTTCCGTAAGGTATGGCAAGAAGCAATCTCCTTACCTCTTGTTGGAAAGTCGTACCCTTTGGGGCTAATGGCGGGATGAAATCAGGGCATTCCCCTGCAAAATAAAGGTCAAGCCACTTCCTTGTCTGCTCAAAAACAGGCAAATCAGGGTATTCGGAAGATTCATTTGTAAGCGTGGCGGCAAAGTGCTTTTGTCCGTCGAACCATAGTCCAGTAAGTGCATGGCCATCGCTGGCAAGCGTGATACCACCGATGGGCGAGTCGTAATGTGCGGTATAAGTCATCGCGGCACTTTTATGTTCGACTGAAACCTGCAGCTGCCTACCTCATAAACTCGTATGCTCCGATATCAGGAATGGTTACGCGGGGGTTGCCGTCGAGGTCATAGTTCACACCGATGTCCCTCTTGCCACGGTTGATAGCGTAGGAGAGAACCCCAAGATGGTAGTCGTTGCGGCTGGCACTTACAAACTCAGGATCTCCATGATGGCAGTTGATGAAGTGATCATTGTTAAGGCTTGACTTCGTCAGACAGTTTTCAAAAGTATAATTGAATGGAGCCTGGGTGTTCTCGCCGATGTAAATTTCCTCGTTGGAACTGAGATTGCCATAGACAATGCAGTTGACAAACGAGGCCTGTGTTTCCATTGGGATTTTGTACAAGTCGGTAGTATTGCTGAGGTATAAGGCCGGATTCTGGCGGGCTGGGGTAGTGCTGAAATAGTTGCCTACCGTCACATGCTTGAAGTTGTATTCACCGGCTTCCAATTGCAGACTGCAACTGCCGTTGTTGCCAATGACGCAGTTGGTGGCCTCGATATTGGAGTAGCGCGACAAAATGCCGCTGTTGTATGTGTTTTTAATAATGGTGTTGGTGATGACATTGCGGTTGAGGGTGACTGTGATATCATTAAAGCCGCCCCAAGGCTCAATTTGCAGTCCTACGTATGAATTGGAGATGATGGCGTAGTCGATGGTATTTTCCTCGTTACCTTCGAGAATCCAAATACGATCCCACTGGTTGTAATCCCCATCGTATTGCGGTTCCAGTCGGTCACCTCTGAAGATGACCGGCTGTTCACGGGTGCCGTTGACATGGATGTTGCCATAGCGCCATACCAGCAGTCCGCTGCCTTTGTGGAAATAGATGCGGGTGCCAGGGTCAATGTTGAGTGTGCCCAATGAGTCCACAACGGCCCAGCCGCCCATCACCACGTATGGTTTGTCGTTGTGCCATGTGATGTTCTCGTGCTCGTGGGCAATGACTTTTATGCCAGAGGATGCATCGGCCACAATGAAATTGGCATCTTGCCCGAAGGCAGTTAGGCGTACTCTCTGTTCCACCTTGCCGTGCTCGAACATAATGGAATCGCAAACCAAAAACGGCTGGTTCTGATTACCTGGATTGATGGTAACCTTGGCGAAGACAAAAATGCTGTCTTTGGCGGGAATTAGCACATCTTGCTGTATGTTGCCTGCCACTCCGTTGACGTTGATGCTGTACGGTGAGTTGTTTCCTCCTCCAAGATAGATGTCCACTTTCAGGTCTTGTTCTGAAGGATTATACACCGTAAAACTACGGGTGGTGGAGCCTAAAGAGGTGAATATTGTATCGAAGGTGATGGAAGTGGTAGAAAACTGCAATTTTACATTGTCGTCAAATACTGGCTTCCGACAGGCACTGCCACAGAGGGCGAGGAGGAGGAGGGTGAAGTATAAGGTTTGTTTTTTCATTGTTCAGAGTTGTTGATTACAGGATTACGGGATTACATGGTTAGGAGGTTAGAAGGTTAATGTTTAGAGTTTAGGGGGATTTATTGATTATGGGTTATGGATTTTGAATTTTGAATTATTCGTGCTGTCACCTCTCCGGCTGTCATATATGACAGCCCTACATTTTTCGAACGCAAGCATTGCGTCCCTACTGTAACTTCATTCATAACGTACTTTTTCCAAAAATAGTGCATGGGCGGGGGCGGAATCACCGGCTTTGCAGCGGTCTTTCTGTTCAATGATATCCTGAAAGTCCTGCACGGAGATTTTGCCTTTGCCCACCAATAACAGTGTTCCGACGATGGCACGCACCATATTCCGCAGAAAGCGGTTGGCAGTAATCGTGAAGACCAGCTGGCCGTCGCACTGCTCCCATTGGGCGTGCGTCACGTGACAGCGCATGTTGTTGACCTGCGTGTGCACTTTGGAGAAACTGGTGAAATCCTCATTCTTCAACAGCAAACTGGCTGCTTCGTTCATCTTGTCCACATCCAATTTCTCGAAAACCCTGTGGGCGTATGGGAAATTGAAAGCATCCTTGCGGATGTTGACATAGTAGCGGTAGGTGCGGTCGATGGCGTCAAAACGGGCATGGGCGTCGTCGGCTACGGGCTCAATGGAGTATATGACAATCTCCTTGGGCAAGAAGCTGTTGAGCTTGTTGACTAATTGCAAACGTCTCTCCTCACTCAGCTCTTCAGGGAAGTCGAAATGGGCCATAAAGTCGCGGGCATGAACACCCGTGTCGGTGCGGCCGCAGCCTGTGATGGCAATGCGCTCACGCTGCCCGTCATCAGAGGGTTGCTGGAGTAACAAAGTCAATGCATTTTCGATAACTTCCTGTACACTAATATTTTTCGGCTGTATTTGCCAACCGAAAAAAGGTGTTCCATTGAAAGCTAAACGCATGAAGTAACGCATGGACTATCGCAGGTTTTTCAGTTTCTCCACCACTAATGGTCTGTCTTCTTTATAGGTAACTCCAAACCATTGTGAGTCAGTGACTAACACTTTGATAGTTGCTGTGCCGCTGGTGAGGAAATGGTTGGCTACTGTGGGAATCTGGAATTCAGACTTGGGATTGTCGTTGTTTTTCTGCAAGAAATCTTTGAACATATCATTCAGACAATCAAAGAAATACGGAGTGAATCCCCAGAAATTCATGGAAACCACAGTGTCTTCCGCCAGCACGGTCACAGTGCCGTTGTCATCCACATTGCGGATGCCTTCGGCGGTGCGACTGATCTTGGTCATCTCGGTGACGGAGGTCAGCTCGTTCCGCTCGTTGGTGCGGCATACGCCACGCGACACGGAGCCGTGTTCCGATAGAGTGTTGGGCAGCAGATAGCCCACCATGGCAAACTGCGGCTTGTCTCCTTCTTGAGGCTTTTGCAGAAAATCGGCCATTACCTTGAAACTATTCTTGCCGTAAAAGTCATCGGCATTGATGACAGTAAACGGCTCGTGGATAGCGTCTTTGGCTACCAGAATGGCATGTGCGGTGCCGTAAGGTTTCACGCGTTCAGGGTTGACCGTGAAGCCCTCAGGGATGGCATCCAACTCTTGGAAAACATAGCTGGTGTCGATTTTGTCGGCATATTTGCTGAGGATGAATTTCTTAAAATCCTCTTCCATGCTTCTGCGGATAACAAAAACTACGCGGCCATAGCCTGCGTCAATAGCATCCTGGACGGAGTAATCCATGATGGTTTCACCATTCGGTCCGAGGTGGTCTAACTGTTTCAATCCGCCGTAGCGACTGCCCATTCCGGCAGCGAGTATCAATAAGGTTGGTTTCATAGTTGGTACATATTTAAATCTTGCAAAGATACAAATTATTTTAATGTGCCAATTAGCAAATGTGCTAATGTGCCAATTGAATTTGCTATTTTACTAATTATCTAATTTGCTAATTGAAAAAAAACACTACCTTTGCATTCTCTATCAATGAGTGCGCCTTTATGAAAAAATTCTTCGCTATCATAGCATTTGTGCTCCTGTCGGGCTATGTGTCCGCCCAGTATCCGCAGGTCGTCTTTTCGGGACAGGACTTGGCGGAATACATGGATGAGACCGTCATTTTCGCCCAGACTTTGTATGTTTGTGGGCATAGCGGAAGAACCTTATATTTGTCCTACGAGCGGATGCGGTCACCTGAAGAAGTGGCGCCAGTAGGTACGGCGGAGTTTACTGCCCAGCAACTGAAATGCGAGTCGGGCTTCCTGACCGCTTACTGCTATCATATTTTCGCCGATACGGTGCGCTTGGGCTCTACTGTAACCAATTTACAAGCGTATGTGACCGATAGTCAAAATATTACCATCTATGGTAATTTGAATTTCGGCAACTCACAGGCCCCGACAAGCCGACCTGATGTGGGGGATGCGCGTTTGCTACTCTGTGCTTCCAATCTACAGTATTATTGCCCGATATGGCAAGGAACATACGGTGCTGGCAGCGATGAGGAGTTTAGGGTACAGAATCTGAAAATTCTGAAGGGCTTGTCCAATATCAATGCCGATTTGTATGCACTGGAAGAGGTGCAAGAGGGCACGGCAGGATTGGATTCGTTAGTGAACGGACTCAATGCCCGTACCGCCCCGGGACGCTATGCTTACATTTCCGACGGAAATACGACCACCAGCACCTATACTAAGGTGGCCTTGATTTACCGCACGGACAAGTTGGCCCCATATTTGTCGTTAGGTTTTCCATATACTTATTCTTCTTCGGTTTATCGTAAGCGTGAGTATGTTCAGGCTTTCACTGAACTGGCTACCAATGAGCGTTTTATAGTCAGTGTGAACCATTTTAAGGCGAAAGATGGCACGGGCAGTGCCTCTACCAATGCCGCACGAATGGCTAATGTGCAACAGCTGGTGAATTTCCTGACCACGCATTTGAACAGCAATTATTATAATGATACAGATGTGTTGATTGTAGGGGATTTGAATTGCAATTCGTATGAGGAACCTCTTCTTTATCTGGAAAATCATAATTATCAGAACCAGCTAAGAGTCTATAGCCCAGATGAGTACTCGTATGTCTATGACAATCAGGTGTCGTATCTGGATCATGTGTTTGCCTCTTCCTCTATGGCAGCTCAGGTGACGGGTGCCGCACCGTATCATTTGAATGCCGATGCTTCTTACCGTCAAGGCTATTACTATGGAGATACCACCATGTATCGCTATTCGGACCATGACCCGATAGTGGTAGGCCTGAAATTAGGCACCAATCAAATTTCAATTCAAGATAATGAAAATTCTGAAAATGAAACAGTTGTCTATACTGTTGGAAAGAATATCGTAATTCGCTCCGAGCAAGAGACTGATGTGATAGTATATGATTTGTTGGGCAGAACCATAGCTTATCGCAGCCAGTTGCAGCAAGGCTATATACCCATGCCTACCGCAGGCCTATACCTCGTTCGTGCTGGAAATCAAGTAAAGAAAATTGTTGTCGAATAATTTCAATAAATGTTGTACTTTTGCCATAAAAATAATAAATTTGAATTTTTTTGTCACTACCCCGGCCTTCGGCCACCCCTTCTTAGAAGGGGAATTGAATTTTAAACTTTGAATTCTAATCCTTAATCTCTGTCCCCTATAACCTAATAATCCTCCCATGCAAGAAATAATCTCTTTCCTCGACCAGCTGATGCGCAATAACAACCGTGAGTGGTTCAACGCGCACAAAGAAGAATACAAATATGTGCAAGGAAAATTCAATGAGTTTTCTTTGAAATTGATGGAAGCGGTAGCGGCTTTTGATTCCGATGTCTATGGCCTGGAATTGAAAGATTGCACCTACCGAATCTATCGCGATATCCGTTTTTCTTCGGATAAAAGACCGTATAAGAATCATTTAGGTTGCTTTATTTGCAAGGGTGGCAAGAAATCTGGTAATGGCGGCTATTACTTTCATGTGGAGCCTGCAGAGGCTGATTATATCGGCGGCAATTTGTTGGCAGCGGGCATGTATGCGCCCACCAAGGAGTTGTTGGAGCATATCCGTCATGAAATCATATATGATGGCGAAGCCTTGGACAAGGCTGTCAAGAAAGCCAAGCATTGGAGCTTCTCGGAGGACAGTTTTCTGCGGCGAGTGCCCAATGGTTTACCCAAGGACTCTGCCTATTCCGATTATCTGCGCCTGAAAGACTATACTCTCATGCAGGCTCTGCCCGATGATATTTTGTTCGGTGATCAGGATAAATTGTTGGCCCATGTGGTGAAGCAATTCAAGCTGGTGAAGGACTTTAACCATTGGCTGAACGAGGCAGCGGAAATGCTCTAATAATGCACAATTAGTTCTAATATCAGTCTGTCCTCATTGCCTTCGAAATCGTCGTGGAAGAAGTTCTTCTCGTAGTTGAGGCGGATGCCGGCGCGGCAAGGTCTCTCAATGAAAATCATGGTGAAACCAGCAGTGATGCGCTGGCGGTAGGGCTCTATGGTGTATTCGCCGTTTTCGTTCAGTTTGCCGTTGCAGTTGGCGGAAATGGCATCGTAGCGCAGGGCTAATGCCACATTGTCCAACCAAATCTTATTAATCTTAAAGGCATAATAGGCAAAGCATTGCAGGGCATGCGTAGGTGCAAAGTCCAAGTTGTCGTACCATTTGAAAATGTACTCGGCATCCAGATGCAAGCCTTTGAAATTGTAGGCAAGGCCTGCATCAAAATTGTGCATCCTCAGGGCTTCGGGCTTCACCGCGGCATAGTTCAGCGACAGCTCAAAACCTTTGAAGAAATTGAAAGTGCCTCGGGCTACATAGTTCAGCGACTTCTGAAAATGCATTTGTTTGTCGAATCCTCCGCTATTGAACACCCCCGCTTTGAGCTCAAAAGGCACTACTTTGTCCCATTTGTATGAAATTACCCCACCGACATCACTCCATGCAGTAATTTTCTGGGTCAGAAACGATTTGTCGGAGAAATAGTACTGATAAGGCGATAGCAGGTTCTCGTTGCTGAAGGGCATTTTGTCGAAGCCGATGAGGAACGATAATCCTTTTACTGGCGTGAATTTGGCGAAGATGGCTACGGGAGAGAACTTTCCGCCGTAAGTTAAATCCACTAATGCCATGTAGGAAAACATAGGGTGTACATTGCCATACACACCGATACGGGTGTGGCGTAATTCAAAATGATGGGTGTATAAATTTGTGTTGAACTCGTAACGCCCCAACACCGTGGCGGTAAACTTGGGTATCAGGTCTCTTTTGTTGAATTTTTTTACTTTGGTGGTGTCGGCGGCAGTGGGGGACAATTGTGCGATGCTGTCATTGGGTTGGGCATATAGCATTGTGAAACAACATGAAAATAATACTATAAGCTGTAGTAGTCGGTTCATAGTGATGCTCATTTTTCATTTTGGCAAAAATAAGAAAATTATACTTGTTTTCAAAATTCTATATGGAAACTATAATGATTTTTGTGTACTTTTGCTGCCGAAAGACGTGGGGATGTGAGGGGTGCGTGCTCAAGGGGAGTGGACTTCGTCCAAAGGGGAGTCTCGGACTGGCGTCCTCGAGGGGAGTCTCATGCTTCGCATTCGAGGGGAGTTTCGCACTGCGTGCTCAAGGGGTGTCTTAACGTCTAAACGAAAAAAACTTCAACAATGAAAAAGGAAGAACCTGCTATTTCGAAAATGAATGTCATTGGGTTGCTGAAGAAGCTTTTGCCTTACGTACTGCCTTATAAATGGCTGCTGCTGGTGACTTTGATACTGACCTTTGTGGGGGCTTTGATGGCCCAGGTGAATGCCGTGGTGCTTGACCGTACTGTCGATGCCATCAACGACTTGCTGCACCAGCCTTCGTTCGCCTGGAGTACCGCCACCAAACTGCTGGTGATCGTGAGCTCAATCCTGTTGGGCAAGGAGTTGCTGTCGGCGGTGTTTACCTTTGGACAGCGTTTCTTTGGCGAGAAAATCCGTATCAACGTGAACCGCGACCTGTCGTTCAAGGTGATAAAGCGTGTGGTGACTTTCCGCATGGCGTTCTTTTCTGCCGAAGACAATGAGCCGGGTAAACTGCAAACCCGTATCGACCGCGGGGTGATGAGCCTGAGCAATACCGTCAAGAATTTCTTTATCGACATTTTACCATTGTTTACCAGTGCTATTCTGGCTCTGGTGCTGATGTTTGCCGCCAATGTGTACGTGGGTTTGGTGGCTCTGGTAATCGTTCCGTTATATTTTGTGATCACCTCGGTGCAGGCCAAGCACCTGAAGGGCTGGCGACGTAATGTTTTCGGCACCCATCAGGAAGTCAATAGTGGCATTTTGAATATCATTGAAAGCATGAATGTTATCAAGTCGTTCAACCGGGAACAGATGGAGAGTAAGAGACAGGCTGACTTGCAGATACGTTCAGCGGAACAGCAAATGGCCACCCGCAAGATTTCTTTTCTTTTCGAGGGTTTGAAATCCTTTATGGAACAGATTGGCACAGTGCTGATTATCATTCTTACCGCTTACTTGGTATTGATTGATTACCCTGGCATGACGATAGGTAAAATCATGTACCATGTGCTACTGTTCAATAATGTGAGTGCCCCTATTCGTCAGCTGCATAGGATTTATGATGATTTGAATGATGCATTGATTTATGCGGAAGGCTTCTTTGGCATTTTGGAGGCAGACGAGGAGGTGGAACAGAGCGGCAGTTATAAGCCTTCTGTGGTGAAAGGCGAGTTTGACTTGCGAAATGTGGAGTTTACTTACGGCAACGGAACTCACGCTATCCGTGACTTGTCGATGCACATTGTGCCTGGGCAAACCACAGCTTTGGTGGGACTAAGTGGGGCGGGGAAGACTACCATCGTTAACCTCTTGGATAAGTTCTATTCGCCTGACAGTGGTACGATAACGTTGGACGGCGTGCCTTTGGAGGAATGGGATACGCAGGTGTTGCGAGAGAATATCGGTCTGGTGCTGCAGAAAAACCATATTTTCAGCGGTACCATTGAAGAAAACATTCGTTATGGCAAGCCTACGGCAACGCATGAAGAGGTGGTGGAAGCCGCTAAACAGGCGTATATTTATGATCAGATAATGGAGCTTCCGGAGAAGTTTAACTCTCAAGCCCTGCAACTCAGTGGTGGACAGCAGCAGCGTATCGCCATTGCCCGTATGTTCCTGAAAAATCCGCCGATTATCTTCTTGGATGAGCCCACCGCCAGCTTGGATGCCATTGCCACAGAGCAGATTAAGAACAGCATCGATGCCATTAAGCAAGGACGTACCGTAATCGTGATTTCCCACAATATCGGTCAGATTATCGATTCCGAACAGTTATATGTGTTGCAGTTGGGTCATGTTGAACAGTCGGGTGTCCCGGCGGAAGTTTATTGCCAGGGTGGTCTGTATAAAGAAATCCTCGATGCCAGCGCCCGCAGCATGAATGTCGGTAAAATCGCTGAAGTTACCACAGCACCGCATAAATCACCACCAGTATAATGCACACGGCGTAGGCGCAGATGTTGAAGGCTCGGTCAGTTCTGAATAGCTCGGAGGTTAGCGACAGTCCCTTGGCGTCGTCATCGTTGGGACTGGTGCGGAGGCTCACTAAAACGGTGATGGCCATGGTGAGTATGCAGGTGTAAAACATCTGGTCGATAAACGGCATGTCGATGGGTAAAAATTTGAGTAGCAGTGCAATAGGTATGGAAAGCAAGACACCTACAATGGCTCCGTAATTGGTGGTCTTCTTCCAGAAGAGTCCCAAGAGGAATAAGGCTAAAATGCCAGGACTGACTAAGCCTGTGTATTCCTGAATATATTGGAACATTTGGCCCACGCTGCCTAAGAGCGGAGCTATCAGACAGGCGATGACCAAGGCCACAGCCGCGGAGATTCTTCCGACGGTTACCAGGTTGACAGGTCTTCCTTTCTTTTGCTCCATTTTCGGGGCAAAATAAGCCTTGAAGATATCCATGGTGAAGATAGTGGAGGCTGAGTTGAGCATAGAGGCTAAGGAAGAAATGATGGCGGCGGCCAAGGCTGCCAATACCAGTCCTTTTAGTCCCACCGGTATAAAGGTGCTGATGAGCCAAGGATAGGCGTTATCGTTGTTGAGGGCACCGTTGCTCAGGCTGAAAGCCTCTACGGCACCATAGCTCCCTTCGGTAAACATGACGTAAGCGATGATGCCAGGGATGACCACGATGAAGGGGATAAGCAGCTTGAGGAAGGCGGCGAAGGCCAGTCCTTTTTGTGCTTCCTGCAGCGACTTGGCGGCAAAGGCCCGCTGGATGATGTACTGGTTGAAGCCCCAGTAGTATAGATTGGCTACCCACAGGCCGCCGATGAGCATGGCGATGCCCGGCAGGTTGTGGAACTCGGGATTGTCTTTGGAGAGAACCAAGTGGAAGCGGTCACCAGCTACATCGGTGAGGTGGCGGACGCCTTGCGACAGGCTGCCATCGGGACTGACATAATGCAGGGCCACCACAGTGGTGATGATTCCGCCCAAAACGAGCAGAATAACTTGCAGTATGTCGGTCCAGGCCACAGACGACAGACCGCCCCGCAGCGAGTAGCTGGCGGCGATGACGGCTAAGCCGATAATGGCGGGTACTAGCAATGAACCGTCGCCTGTGCCGATGATGGTGTCAATGGCTTTGGCTCCGAGAAAGAGCACGGAGGTCAGGTTGACGAAAACGAAAAGGCCAATCCAGAACACCGCCAGGATGGTTCTCAGACTTCGGGAGTAGCGCTTCTCTACAAATTCTGGAATGGTATAAATACCTTGTTTGATGAATACTGGCATGAAGAACTTGGCCACAATGATCAGGGTGAGTGCGGCCATGAACTCGTAGGAAGCCACGGCAAAACCGCCGGCAAAGCCCGAACCGGACATGCCAATAAACTGCTCCGCGGAGATGTTGGCGGCTATCAACGAAGCACCGATGGCCCACCAAGGCAGACTCTTCCCCGCTAGGAAATAGTCTTCGGCGGTCTTGTCCTTTTTGTTGGTTTTAAAAGCTACCCACCGTCCTAACACAACGATGAGGAGCAAGTAAACGGTGAAGATGATGATGTCGATGGTGTGAAAAGCAGGATTCATTTTTAATTTGCAGTTAATAGTTAATAATTAATAGTTAGTGAGTTACGGGTCGCAGGTTGCAGGTATTAGGTTGTTGGTTGTTGGTTGTTGGTTGTTGGTTAAGGGTTAAAGAATTCAAAATCCAAAATTCAGAACCCATCACCCCAAAATTATCAATTATCAATTGTTAATTATTAATTATTAATTGTTAATTGTCAATTGTCAACTATCATCTCCCCCTTCACCCCAAATTTCTCTTCGTACGCTTTGCCAAGTTCTTCGGTGAATCTTTCCACTTGTTCTTCGGCAATTAATGTTACGGTGCAGCCTCCGAAGCCGGCACCGGTCATGCGGCTGCCGAGCACGCCCTTGAACTGCTGTGCCCATGCGGCCATAAAGTCCAGTTCGGGGCAGGTAACCTCATAATCGTCGCGTAGCGAGGCGTGCGAGGCATTCATCAGTTGGCCGAAAACGGTCATGTTCTTGTCCTTGAGGGCTCGTATGGCTTGCTTTACCCGTTCATTCTCGCTGATGGCATGGCGGGCGCGCTTAAGCAAGTTGCCGCTCAAATAAGCTGACAGTTGCTGAAATTGTGTCATATCCAATTGGCAAAGCTCTTGAATATCACAATGTTGTTGCAGTATCTCCAAGGCCTGCTGGCATTCGCTTCGCCGTTGGTTATAAGCTGAATCCACCAGACCACGTTTCTTTTTCGTGTTGGCAATCACGAACTTCAATCCCTGCATGTCTAAGGGCACGTGCTCATATTCCAGGGTATTGCAATCCAGGGCAATGGCACAGTTCTTTTGGCCGAAACCTGAAGCGAACTGGTCCATGATGCCACAGTTCATGCCCACGAAGTCATTTTCTGCATGTTGGGCCATCTTTACCAGTTTCAAGAGGGGAAAAGGATTGTTATTCAATTTGTTGAGGGCGAGTGCACTCACCATCTCGATGGAGGCCGATGAGGATAGCGAGGCCCCGATGGGCAGGTCGCCCCGGTAATGGAAATGCAGTCCAACGGGAACGGCAATCCCTCGGTCTGTGAATTCTTTGATGACGCCTATAGGATAGTCCACCCAGCAACCATGCCGCTGTGTCAGCTTATCACTTCGGAGGGTGAAGGCCATGGCATCGTTCTCTGAGGTGAAACGGCAGCAATCGTTTTCGGCCAACGGCGTGACGGTCAGATAAGTCCCCATAGACAAAGCTGTGGGAAGTACCAGTCCTCCGTTGTAGTCGGTATGGTCACCAATCAGATTCACGCGCCCCGGCGCAAAAAACGTAAGGTTCATACGGTTTTAATTATTTCGCTGCAAAGATAGTGTTTTTTGTTGGATATTGTAAAGATGGAAAATACTAACAATTTATTGAAAGTTATGAACAATTTGTTGTTATTTAAATATATAATCTTAATTTTGTCAATTGAAAATTTATTCTTACGCAAACAAAGAAAATTTAATATAAAAACGCTTATGAAAAAACTATACTTTTTGTTGACTTTTTTTGTCCTTGTCTCCATGAGTTGTATGGGACAAGTGATTTTTTCAGAGAGTTTTGAAGATGATTCGTGGTATGAGAACTGGTCATTTGAAGATTGGAACAATGATTACAACGATTGGGGCCTGCTTACGGATCCGTATCTTCCGCAAAACGGGCAAAGTTGTGCTTTTTCCGCTTCGCTCTACAATGGGGAAACACGAACGCCAGACGACTGGTTGACCACCATGCCCATTCAGATTGAAGGACCTTCGTCTCTTTCATTTTGGATTCGTTCCACGAACTCGCCAGGAGATCATTATGCGGTGTATATTGCGACTCCAGATGTTTATCCTGATTTTCTCAATTTCGACCAGCTAGTGCCGGAAAGCGTGGCGAGCAGTGACGGATGGGAAAATATTACGGTTAACATACCGACGACTTATATTGGGGAATGGGTGCTTATCGCTTTTAGACATTTCAATTCAGTAGGCATAGGTTTCCTGCTGCTGGATAATGTGAATGTTGCTTCATCATTAGTGGACATTAACACTTTGGGTGTGAGCAATCTGACGCCTACGTCCGCAACGGTCACAGGTTACATTGATCCTTCTATGATTGCTGGCTATACTTATGGCCAAGAAATCTATTATGGCTTTTATTGTTCCACCTCTCCTAATCCAGGACCAGGTGACCCCCGTATATATCGAACCAATAACTATTTGGAAACAGCAATGACATGGGAGCATACTATACCATGGCTGCAAGAGGAAACCACCTATTATGTTCGTGCATTTTATGAGTTTATTTCAGGTAATGATACCATTTGGGGTTTCGGTAATGAACTGAGTTTTACAACTCCGACGTGTGCTTCTGCCGATGAAGATTGGGTTACAGCATGTGGTCAATATACTGTATATGATGGTGATGTGTTGCTATACGAATCTTTTGAAAACGGGGGACCTTCCACCGGTTGGTCCATTGTGGATGCGAATGAGGATGGCTTCTCATGGTGGGCGGATTCGGACAACCCGCATTCGGGAAATTATTGCATGTTATCAGCATCTTATATGGATAATTATGGATCGATAAATCCGAACAACTGGTTGATTACCCCTGCTATCTCGGTGCCTGATTCGGGTAATACCAATGTGTCATGGTGGGTGGCGCCTTGGAGTTCCTCCTGGGGTGCGGAACATTATGATTTGCTTGTATCCACGGCTTCTGCCAATATCGATGATTTCAATACGACAGCTTTGTGGGAGGAAACATTGAGCAATGCGGATTGGATTATGCATACGGTGGATTTGACTCAATATGCGGGACAAACTATCTATTTGGCTTTTGTCCATCGCAATTGCTATGATCAATACATGTTGATGATTGATGATATTAAGGTGACTCATGTAACTTCGGTTAACACCTATACGGAGAGCGGTACTTATGTGCATACATATACCAACCAATATGGCTGCAACTCAGAGGAAACCTTGCATTTGACTATCATACAGAATTTTGCTATGGGTACCTATCCGGTGGAATATATTACCACCAATTCTGCCGATATGGGTGGATATGTGGATCTTTCATGTGATGATGAGATTCCGCTGATAGGTGTGTGTTACAGCACTTCACCAAACCCCACGGTCAACGATATGTTTTATTTTGCTCCTCAGGGTGGGGATATGCCGATGTCAACTTCATTTATGTTAACCGTCGATGAATTGTCTGCAGGCACCACATACTATGTGCGCGCTTTTGGTATTACAAGTGAGGATACAGTATATGGACCGGAACAGACATTCACTACTTACGGATATATAAATCTTGGCGGTACGATTTCCTCTGCTGCAACGGGGTTGCCCGTCAGTGGCGCCTATGTGAGTGTGTATGGCGCGGCTCAATATAATTACGATGGACAGTATGAATGGTCAAGTACAAATTTTATCGCGGAAATTCAAACAGATAGTACAGGACATTATGCTGTTGACTCAATAGCCATGTCAGGAGCGACCGGGGATTTGTATGTGTATGTGTGGGCTAATGGTTATCAGGAGCGTAGTTATCTTTTCCATAATTTAACTGAAGGTAATAATGTACGGGATATCTCCTTGCCATTGGAACCATGTTATGATGTGCCATTTATGGTGTATTGGGATGAACAAGAAAATGGTGCTTATCGGTTGAGTTGGGGAGGTAAGAATGTGGGCCCTGTCGTACCAATAGATGATCCTGATCAAACATCTAATCAAATGACTTATAATGTGTATGAGAATGGTGTATTGATTGCAGCGAATTTGACAAATTCCTGGTACATGATTCCGTCTTTCAATTCAGGGGCCTGCTATCAAGTGGCGAGCATCTGTCCTAATGGCGCGGTCTCCGACCTCTCGGAATGCGCTACTATCATGCCTGTGCCTCCAGCCTTGGTTACCTATGATGCGACAGAAATAACGGGTTTTACAGCTGTGTTAAGTGGTAAAATCACCTTTGAAGGTTATGCTGAAATATATGACCGTGGTTTTTACGTCAATACTCTTCCTACATTGGATAGTGGGGCTTTATATTATTATTATGAATATGGTACGGATTCCGTTTTATCGCTTGAGGTGACTGGTTTGCTTCCTGAGACCACTTATTATGTTTGGGCTTATGCTTATAATGAGGCAGGTGAAGGTCACGGCAATATGATAAGCTTTACTACGACGAGAGCATGTTATGCGCCAGTGAATTTTCAAGTTAGCGATGTGCTGGCAAGTTCCGCCACGCTGACGTGGGAGAATGGAGACGAGAATACCCCTGCATTTTATGAGCTTTCCTATAAAGCTACCGATGCGGACAACTGGACTGTCGTGAGCAATATAACCACTCATGCCTATTTGCTGAGTGGTTTGCAGCAACAAACCTCTTATATGGTGCGTGTTCGCGCATTCTGTGAAGAAGGGTTGGGTTCTCCGTATTCTAGAAATACGTTCAGAACGGAATGTACCAATGGCTCATCTGAGTTTATTATCGGTGCAAATTCAACCGAAGGATCAGGTTTCTTGCCTATCCAAATTTGTTACAATTATTCCTATACACAGCAGATTTATTTGGCCTCGGAGATTGGAGGTGCCAGAGATATAAGTGAAATTAGTATGCAGTGCTTTAATTCGGTCTCCAGGGTACGTGACATTGAGATATACTTGGGACATACTACCAAATCTTATTTTGAAAGCACTTCGGATTGGGTTTCGTATAATAATTTGCAGCTGGTATATTCCGGAATGATTACTTTTAGCAACAATAATGTAGATTATTGGTTGCCCATTGTCTTTAACAATGTGTTTTCATACAATGGTACCGATAACCTTGTGATCGTTTTTAGGGATAAAACAGGATCGTATAATTGCGATGGAAATAGATTTTATATTCATCCAACCTCATCATACCAGACCTTGTATGCCTATAGAGATGGTAGCACATACGATCCTTCCAACCCTGTTAGCGGAACACGGTATGCATACCGTAATAATTTGAGAATCCTTGGAGAATGTATCCCTGGAGGATGCGACCGTTCCAATGTGGCTGTGGTGAATGTTTGCGACACTTCCGCCCAGTTGTCCATTGCCGTCGGAAATGGTGTGCAGGGCTATGAGTTGGAGTATAAGCGTGAGAACGACAATGCATATACTAGTATCTCGGCTCAGGGTACTTCATACACAATTACAGGATTGTCTTCGAATACAAACTATGAACTTCGAATTCGTTCTGTATGTAGTGGAGGGGAATACAGCGATTGGAAAACTGTCAATTTCACTACACCTGTAAAGAACTATGATCGTTTGTATGTGACTACCAATGGAACGGGTGACGGTAGTAGCTGGCTCGACGCCACAAATGATTTTGTTTGGGCCTTGAATACTGCGAGTATGGTGAATCAAGCATACGGTCACATGCCTGAAATATGGGTTGCCGAGGGTGTTTACTATGGAAATGTGGAAAATAATGTGGCATTCCTGATAGAGGATGGCTCAAAACTTTATGGTGGCTTCGCGGGCAACGAAAATTCATTGGAAGAACGCAACATTCAAGCGCATCCCACTATTCTTGATGGACAGAATAGCCGTCAGGTGCTCAATCAGAATTCAAATGGTAGTGATAATTTGGTCATTATTGATGGTTTTACAATTCGTAATGGTTATGTTTCAGGTTCGGGTGGTGGCGCGAATATAGGCTTGGCAGAGGTGAGAAATTGCCGTTTTGAGAATAATACGTCAACATCGAGTGGTGGTGCGGTTTTTGTACGCATAATTAACAGAAGTAACAGTTACAATTTCCGTGATTGTGAATTTGTAGGAAACACCTCCTCCTACCGTGGTGGTGCCGTATGTGCTGTCAATAATAGCGTTAGTTTTATTAATTGCAAGATAAGTGGCAATACTGCAAGCAATTATGGTGGTGGTGTGAGTGGAGGCTGTAAGATGGTGAATTGTGAAATCAGCAACAATACTGCAGGTTATTGTTCGGGTGTGTATGACCTCTCCGACACGATAGTGAACTGTGATATTGTGGGCAATGTGTCTTTATATAGTGGTAATGCGGGCTTGTCGGATTTCAATGGTGTCATGATCAATACAGTGGTATGGGGCAATACTTATGCCGGTACATCCGCGAATCTGAAGAACTGCAATAATATGACGGCTTTCAATTCCGCCATAGAAGGACTGGATGGCTATAATGGAGTTATCAATCTGTCGAGTGATAATTTCGGCAGTGATCCAAACGTGAATTATCCATTCTTTGTGTCTTCTGAGAATGGTGATTACCGTCTGCGTATAGGCTCTGCTTTGATTGATGCGGGTATGGCAAACGATTATTTGGGTTCTTATGATATGGCTGGTGAGAGCCGTGTGTATGGCGATGCGGTGGAAATCGGCTGCTACGAGTTCCATAATGAAGAATATTGCCTAAAACCCATTGACTTGGCGGCGCAGGATGTGATGAGTAGTTCAGCACTGATTACGTGGCAGGATGGTGGCAATGTGACAGAATTGTCGTATTATGAGCTGTCATATAAGACTGAAGATGCAACAGAGTGGACGGTGCTGCCAGAAGAACTTCAGGGTACTTACCGTATGCTGGCAAGCTTGCAACCCAGTACCAACTATATGGTTCGTATGCGCTCATTCTGTAACAACGGACAAACCTCAGAATATACTTCTGAACTGGTGTTCACTACTAGTCCTTCACAAAGTTCGATAGCTTGTGCTTTCGAAGGGAATACGAGCGCGATAATAAATGGTCCGTCAAACCTTACGAATTATGCTGGCAATCTACCTTCGAATTTCTATTACAAATATGGTTACTCACAGCAAATATACTTGGCTTCAGAAATAGGCGGTGGCGGTTTGATTACTTCGCTGGCCCTGCAGTATTTCTATTCAAGTAACCAAACCAGAACTATGGATATCTATCTGGGACATACAACCAAATCATCTTTCAGTAGCAATTACGATTGGGTTCCTTTGGAGGATTTGACCTTGGTGTATTCAGGTACTATTACATTCAATCGCAATGGGTCGAATTATTGGTATAATATTACGTTGCAAAATGAATTTGAATATAATGGTATAGATAATTTGGTGCTGGTGGTTGATGACAATAACGGCAGCTATACAAATAGTTCTAACAAATTCTACACAAACCAATCTACTGCGGGGAATCTTACATTATATGTTTATTCAGATGGTACTAATTATAATCCGGCTAATCCGTCTTTTAGCGGTACTTTAGCTGAATACCGTAATAACTTGAAACTGAATGGACAGTGTATTGTTAATCCGGATTGCGAACGTTCGAACTTGGTGGTGATGAATGTGACGGAGAATTCGGCTAAGTTGGTATATGCACAAGATTCATCAGCATTAGGCATCGAGTTGCAATATGGGATTGCGGGAAGTGATAACTACGAAACCTTGCAGGCATCTGGTGGAGAATATGTTTTGACGGGATTGCGTTATAATACGACTTACGAAGCGCGCATCCGTACAATATGCGACGGTAATATACAAAGTTCATGGAAAACGGTGACTTTCACCACTTCATTGATTAATCTTGATAAGTTGTATGTTACTAATACTGGCACTGGTGATGCCAGCAGCTGGGAAAATGCTACCGATGATTTGGCATGGGCAACGAATACGGCTGCTAGAATAAAAGAGGTTTATGGTACGAATGTGGTGGTTTGGGTGGCCGAAGGAACGTATTATGGAGCAAATGGTGAGAATGCGTTTACCATGACGGATGGTATAAATGTATATGGTGGCTTTGCCGGTACTGAAACCGAGCTGTCACAACGTGATATCAATGCCCATCCCACTATTTTGGATGGACAAAACAATAAACGTGTACTGAATCAATCGGTCTCATTTAACACGAAGACCGTGTGGGATGGCTTTGTCATACAGAATGGTAATGTCACCTCATTCTCGAGCACTTCAAATAATAATTGTGGTGGTGGCGCGTTTTTGCGTGCCAGAGGTGGTTTGAGAAATTGTCGTATCATCAACAATGCGGCGTATAATGGTGGTGGTGTGTATTCGTATGCATCATCTTCATATCCTTGCACACTAGAAGCTTGTACAGTATCGCATAATACTGCCTCGAACGATGCGGCAGGTGTTTATGTATATTATATGTCCTTGAGTAAATGCGTGGTGTCACATAACAGAAGTACCAATACTAGTAGTGGCTATGGTGGAGGTGTATATGTTGGCTATGCTAATAGCAGCAGAGATATCATCTCCAATTGTTTGATAGCGAACAATACTTCCGCTTATGCAGCTGGTGTTTATTTGAATTCAGGAACAAAGATTTTGAATTCCACCATTGTTAGAAACAAAAACAGTTCAACCAGTATGGGTGCAGGTGTATATGGCTACTATACTGCTACAATAGTGAACAGCATTGTTTGGGGTAATCGTAATGTCAATGGTGAGGCAAATCTGGGAGGCAATTACGATTGTCAGTACAGTGCGGCTGATGGGGCATACGCGGGAACAAACTTTGTCGCCTTGTCGTCGGAATCGAATGGTAATAGTCTTTATTACCCGAATTTTGTTAATCCGTCACAGGTCGCTGGTAGCGGGGATGAAACCGCAAATGTGGATTGGCACATAGGGGAGGGCTC
This sequence comes from Bacteroidales bacterium, assembly GCA_016290295.1. Taxonomy (GTDB): domain Bacteria; phylum Bacteroidota; class Bacteroidia; order Bacteroidales; family WCHB1-69; genus RUG11690. The sequence continues at coordinate 14,239 of JAEETJ010000019.1, read as the reverse complement.
TGTCTGTATAAACAGAGGTAATAATGCGGCATTGGGTGTTGCCGACAGTGTTGACATGGATGGTAATGACCGTATTCAGGTACAAACCGTTGATTTGGGCTGCTTCGAATCGGCATACGATGGTATTACCTTGCCCGAATATAATGGTATAATTTATGTTGCCGAAAATGGCACTGGCAATGGTACAAGTTGGAATGACGCCATGTCTTCTCTTTCTGACGCATTGTCTTTAGCTTTCATGCACGATGCTGATGTATGGGTGGCTGAGGGTACCTATTATGGTGACAGCATATCGGCTAGTGCCTTTACTGTCGTTGAAGGAGTAAATGTATATGGTGGCTTCATAGGCAATGAACCGGCTAACTATGACCTTTCACTGCGTGATGTCAAGGCTCATGTCTCTATCCTTGATGGTCAGCACAATCAGCGTTTGTTGTTCCAAAACACGGATTTCACGGTCACTCATACAGTATGGGATGGCTTTACCCTGCAAAATGGTAGAGCCCATACGGTTAGTAATGGTAGCAACGACAGGGCATACGGAGGCGCCGCTTACCTGAAACTTGGGTTCACATTGCGGAACTGTGTGATTAAAAATAATGCCGCAGTTTATGGTGGTGGTATATATGTATATTATTATAATTATAATACTACTGATACTACATTTTTGATTAATTGTACGATTAGCCATAACTCCTCTACATACAACGGAGGTGGTGCATATTTGTATAAGAATGTCGTGGCAGATGGTTGCTCGTTTGAATACAATAGCAGTCGTAGTAGTGGTGGTGGTATTTATATGAATAACCAAGTATTGCTGACCAACTGTTTGATTGCCAACAACACTACCTATAACAATTCGGGTGCTGGCGTTTATAGTAGCAGTTCCAATAATACGGTAAGAAATTCCACCATCGTCAATAATGAAATTTCAAGAGGTAGCTCAACAGGTAGTTCTTCCTATCATGGTGCGGGAATTAATGGCTATTACGCAACAATTACGAATTGTATTGTATGGGGTAATAAGAATTACGGGATGCCGAATGGAATAGAAGGTTCTTATTTTACCACATCATACGTGGCTTCTGATATTCCTTGTGAAGGTACTAATAATATAGTTTTATCACTTGAGAATGATGAACAGGATTGTCTCTCTCCACATTTTGTAAATCCTTCGTTAATGGCTGGCATCGCAGATGTTACTGACAGCGTGGATTGGCATCTGCAACAGGGGTCTCCCTGTATCAACCGTGGCGATAATAGTGTGGCTGATATTCATGACTTTGATGGTAATGCCCGTGTGCAGATGGATACCATCGACATAGGTTGCTACGAATCTCCATATTATGGAGTTGTAATGCCTAACTATAATGGTATTGTATATGTGAAAGAGAATGGAGCTGGCAATAGGAGTGGTGACAGTTGGGAAAATGCAATGTCTTCCATCCCGTCGGCTATGAATGTGGCGATTGTAAATGATGCGGTAGTATGGGTGGCGGCAGGAACCTATTATGGCGATGGAACTTCCGAAAATGCTTTTGTCATGCAAGAGGGTGTGAATGTCTATGGCGGCTTCGCCGGTACTGAGGATGCTGATTATGACTTGAATCTGCGCGACTTCGAGACAAACACATCTGTCCTTGACGGACAATATACACAACGTGTGCTGGTGCAAAAAGATCATTTTTCGGCGAATACAGCTGCTGTTTGGGATGGCTTTACAATCCAGAATGGCCAGGTGCAAGGAAACGGTGCGGGTGCATACATAAGAGCATTTGGTACCCTGAGCAATTGTGTCGTGAAAAACAATGTCATAGAGAACCCCAATGGACAAAGCAATTCCTTCTTTGGTGCCGGAGTGTATGCATACGGTGGCGGTAACAATAGCAGGTCAGTTATCAATAATTGTGTTATAGCAAACAATAGTTTTGAAAATGTGAGTTATGGATATGGTAGCGGTTTATATACCTGCTATACTGATGTGAGACGTACGGAAATCAGCCATAATACCTCTCCGGGTTATGGTGGTGGTGTTTATACTAATGGATACACGGATTTCTCCAACTGTTTGATATATGGCAATACAAGTGCCTATTATGGTGGTGGTGTGTATATCTCTTCCAGTAATGTCAACTTCGTGAACTGTGATATAGTTTCCAATACGGTAAATACTAATGGTTACGTAGGTGGAGGTATTTATGGTTCTTATTCGGTCAATAACATCACTTTGACTAATAGTATTGTTTGGGGTAATAAAGTGGTCTATTCCTTGAATAATATAGAGCTATACTCGATTTCAGTCTCCTATTCTGCAGTTGAGGGTGGTTATTCAGGTGAAGGAAACATACTCTTGGCTTCCTCCAACGATGGCTTGGATATGAGTCAGAATTATGTGCGTTTCACTGATCCGCAAAACGGTAATTTCCAGTTGCATCCGACTTCCGACTGTATCAATATTGGTAACAATGAGTTTGTGACTGATTCGCTTGACTTATATGGCAACCAACGTATTTTCGGTCTGACGGTGGATATGGGTTGCTCTGAAGGACAAGAGGAAAGCAATTGTACCTCGGCAATGAACCTGACGGCAAGCAATATCACTACAAATTCTGCCCAATTGAGCTGGCAGCCTACAGGTACGGAAAACCAGTGGCTGGTGGTTTACAGTGAAGTCAATAGCGGTACGACTAATAACTTGATTGTCAATGAATATCCTACTTGTACACTGGAAGGATTAAGTTTCAATCGTCAATATACAGCTACGGTTCGTTCGATATGCGGAGAGAATGAGACGAGTATTCTTTCAATTCCTGTTAGTTTCCAAACCACTTGTGACCCCAATGCTTTGGATAGCCTGTCGGATTTTACGGTAATGGTGCCGGCTGATGGGGATATCATCTATAACCGACAGGTGAGCTTCAATTGGTCTGTTCTGGAAAACGCCTCCTCGTATGATTTTTATCTGTGGCCATCTTCTGCTAGCGAACCAACAACACCTACCCGTTCTGGTATAGTGGTGCCTTACGTGGTTTATAATTTACCGGATTATGAGCCAGGAGCTACCTATAACTGGAAAGTTGTGGCTTGGAATGAGTGTCTCAGCAAGACCAGCGCTGTGGCAACTATTCAGGCAAACTGGAATCCGGATTTGCACGTTTCGGCAATTTCCACCTCCACGCCTATGTCAACGCAATCGATGACAGTGACATGGACAGTGACTAATGATGGACTGGGTAATACGCCCCCAGGATCAACCTGGTATGATTATATATGGCTTACTCCCGTAGATGGTATCGGTGATGGATTCTGGTATAATGTGTCAGAGGTCAAACTGGCAACTGTCCCCAGTCTGAATGTGCTTAATTCGGGTGAGTCTTATACCAATTCTGTTGAAGTAACCATTCCTGAGGATTATGTGGGTAGTTATTATTTGTTTGTGCTTGCTGACCAGCCTAATGTGCGTGATATTAATTATGATCCAACAGGTAATAATTATGCGCCTAATCCATATACACCCGATGCGTCGGGATATCCTTATCCCTACTTGTCAGGTACGGTTTTCAATTTTAGTTCCAATGGTGTTGTGGAAGTAAATGAAAGTGATAATTTCTTTTATAAGGTTATCACAATCTTGCCGCCTCCATCACCCGACTTGGTGGTATCATCAGTGACTCATGGCGGAACAGCTATCTCCGGTATGGAAACCAACCTGACATGGACGGTTGAGAATAGGGGACAGGCTGCCGCTATGAACTCATGGATAGATGTGATTTATCTGTCAAGTGATACAATACTTGATACTGAAAATGATATTCGTCTCGGTAGATTTGTACATGATGGCACATTGGCTATTAATGAAAGTTATCAGCGGACAGCACAGTTTACCATCCCCGTAGAATGTAGTGGTAGTTATTATTTTATTGTGGTTACTGACAATAATAATACGGTTTATGAAGGCTTGCAAGAACATAATAACAAAGGTATTTCATCTCCGATGGAAATTACCCTTACCTGGTTCACGGATCTTCAGGTTACATCGGTTACCATGCCCAATGAGGTGGATGCTAATGGTACTTATACCTGTCATTACATGGTGACCAATATGGGTGCAAGTCCTACCTACGTGAATCGTTGGGAAGATGCTGTCTATATCAGCAGATACACTCCACTGAATAGGACAAATGCTATTAAATTGAGCAGTGTTACACATACTTCCGTGTTGGCTGCTGACGCATCCTACGAGAATAATATTACGGTGCGTTTTCCTGAGAATATTTCGGGAAGCTGGTATTTGTATGTGGTGACAGATGTTGATAATGATGTGTTTGAATACAATGCCGACGATAACAATACATACGCTTATCAGCCTGCATTGACAGTGTTGCTTCCGGATCTGAGAGTGACAAATGTTGTGATGCCAGATGAAATTGATCCCAATGTGCCAGTCCAAGTTCAGTGGACAGTTACCAACGAGGGTTTGGGTGGTATGCATAATGGCTCTTTCAGAGATAAGTTCCTCTTCCATGGCATAAGTATTTATCAGGCGAATGTAAGAAACATTAATATGCCGGCTGGAGGGTCAATGACTCGTACAGCTACGATACAACTTCCTTGTGTTTCCGCCCAAACAGATGTGTTGAGATTCAGTGTTGATGAGGGTGGCTCTGTGTTTGAAGCGAATGAGGAAAATAATATCACAACTGTGAATCTGAATTTCGTCACGCCCAATCTGACGGTTGGAGAGGTGATACCAGTTATGGGGGATGCGGACACTAACAGTCATTTGTGGAGTGGCACTCCTGCCGAGTTGTCGTATACCATAATCAACACTGGTGCCGCACCGATTAATTCGCAAAATGTGACTGATGAAATCTACTTCAGCACTTCCGCTAATAGCTATCAGGCTTCAGACTTGATATATACCCATACACATGCTTTGGATTTGGGTATTGGTGACAGTGAAACATATACTTGTTCATTGGTTATCCCCAATGGTATCAGTGGTACTTATTATTATCATGTGGTATGCAATGCCGATGCTCATGTGTGTGAAGGCGGAAATCTGGGCAATAATGAGGCGGTAAGTGTTCCTGTTGAGGTTCTGCTCAGTCCTTCACCCGATTTGGTTATTTCCTCACTTGTGGCTCCTGCACAGGCATACCTTGGTACAGGTGTTACCCTGACTTACACTATTGCCAACCAGGGTACGGGAGCCTTGAATAATACCCGAGTGATGCAAAAGTTCTATTATTCCATGTCTCCCACATCATACGACACGCTGAAACTTCTGTTTACGAATTATGATTACCTCAATTTGGGAGTCAATGAATCGGTTTCCAATACGGTGACAGTAACTATGCCGATCAATGTTGTGTCAGGCAATTACTATATCCATGCGTTTGTTGATGCCAACAATCAGGTGTATGAGCATGAAGGCGAACACAACAACAAGGCGGTTAGTAATATGATTGCGACCTCAGTTTATCAGTTGGATCTGCGGTTGACGCAAATTGAGGGACCAGATGTTATGCAGTGGGGAGAAACGGCCACCTTTATTTTGCATATCCAAAACAATTCAGCATTGCCAACACTGTCTTCCTCATGGCAAGATGTGCTCTACCTGTCGTCGGATGATGTGTTGCATGCTACCGACCAGCTGATGCAGTCTATGACTCACAGAAGTGTGGTAGAACCAGGGGCCAGTTATGAGGTGCCCATACGGGTGACCATACCATTAGGGGCTCCTTCTACCTCTTATTTGATAGGTGTCACCGACTACAATCTCAATAATTCGGATATCAATATCAGCAACAATGTTTTGATAAAAACGTTGACTGTCAATAGTATACCGACACCTGATATATCAATTGGTGAGGTTGAGGTGTTAGATGATATCGTTAGTGGTCAGCAGGCACGTATTGCCTATAAGGTGACCAATGTTGGTGACATTGCTATCGCACAAGGAAATTGGAACGACAAGTTGTTTGTATCTTTAAATAACAACTATGACAATTCTGATGTTGAGTTGCGAACTAAAAATCAACGAAATGTGAACTTGGCATCGGGTGATTTCTATAGAGATACGCTTAGTTTTGTGGTTCCGTTGCCTTACAGTGGTAATTTGTACTTGTTGATGAAAGCTAATGTCAACAATACTCCGTATGATGCAAATCAGGAGAATAATACGGCTGTTGTGCCTGTCATTGTGATTTTACCGGTTCCGGGTGATTTGGTGGTGACTGATGTGACATGTGAAAACACCATTGTCTCGGGTCAAACACTCCATGCTGAATGGACTGTCCAGAACATAGGCGATTATGCAGTTTCCGGTAATGGCTTGCGTTCATTGGTGTATGTCTCTACAGATACCGCATTTGATGCCAATGACCGTTTGTTGGGTAGTGTTACGACCAATACTGTGAATTTGGATGTGGATGCTACTTTGCAGCAGAATCTGGAAACTCGTGTCAGTGGTTTGTCAGCGGGTAACTATTATCTTATTGTGAAGACTGACGTAACCAATGCGTTCAACGAGGTGAATGACAACAACAATACTGCTTATTCTATTGATCCGTTTGCCGTTACTATCCGTCCATTGCCATTCAATGAAAATGTGTATGACACACTCCGCAACAATGAGGTGTCGGACTACATGCTCAATGTCGGTGACAATGTGAACCAAACCGTACGTATTCATTTGACATCAGAAGATTCTCTCATGGGTGCTGTGAATATGATATATGCTACTTATAATGCGATGGGTGATAACCTGAATTACAGTTATTCCACTATTGGACAATATCAGGCTAACTCAGAATTGTACATTCCTGCTACGCAGCCTGGCTTCTATGGAGTGAATATATATGGTTCTACTCCAGTTGATCATGCGCAGAATACGATTGTTCGTGCTGATATCCTGCCTTTCGAACTGATGGGTGTGAACGATAATCATGGTGGAAATACGGGTATGGTGACTGTGGAACTCACGGGTTCGCGTTTCCGTCCTGATATGATAGTGACCATGCGTCGTGGCAATGAGGTGATTACTGCCGATTCTATTATTTATGTGAATTATTATCAGGTATTTGCGCAGTTCGATTTGACAGGTCATACGCCAGGCATTTATGATGTGAGTGCTGTGAACTTCTGCGAAGGAGAGGCCGTGCTTGCTAATGGCTTTACCATTGAGGAAGGTCAGCCATCAGGTCTGTCATATAATATGCTATTCCCCAGCTCTCCGCGTCCCAACCGTAATATAGTGATGATGTTGGAGTTCGGTAATGTCGGAAATGTTGACTTGCATGATCAGGTACTGGAGATTACCAGTATCGGAGGATGTCCCATTGCACTGACTCCAGATGGCATCACTCTTCATCAAACGATATTGCGAGTCCCCTTGTCCATTGAGGGTGAGCCTCAAGGTCTGCTCCGCCCGGGCAGCTATGGAACCCTCAATATCTATGGATTTACGTCGGGTGCCTTGATTTTCACCATTAAACCAGTTCAAGAATAAAAAAATAAAGCGATATGAAAACGATAAAATTAGTAATTACGTCAGCTTTTATGCTTCTGCTGTGTATGACGGCCAAAGCCCAGTGGGCTGGTGAAGACAAGGAAGTGTTGAGAGAATCTGATAACTCACAGACAGTGACCATTGGCGCTGCTGATGGCTCGTCAGACAAATGCTATGAGTGGTCGGGACCTAATATTGTTGGTGATCCTCATCAAGCCACTATTACGGTAAATCCACAGTCTTCTGAAGAGTTGTACACGGTAACGCGTTCCTCTTCCTGCGGTGTGGAACAAGACCAGGTGAAAGTGAAAGTGGTTGACTCCGTTACGATTGTTAGTGTCACACCATTGAAGGACTGTTACAACTCTGGCGATAATTTGGCATTGAGTGATTTTGAAATCAAAACTAATCCTGATGGATATGAGTCATTGGTACAGTTTACACCAACCCGGGTGACGAATTATGCTGGTGAGTCAGATGAAGAGCAAACGATAACGTTTAGTCTTAACTATCGAGGTCATACGTCCACCAATGAGGCCACTGTGAATGTCTTTAATGAGGATTTAGGATTGTCCACGTGCAAAAGTGTGGATTTCAATAAATTCCTTGAAGATTTCAAGAAAATAAATGCCATGGTGCAGAAAGCCCAAGGATTTGCGGATAAGTTAAACACTTTGTCCAAAGACTTTAATCCTTGTTCTCCTGATTTCCATCTGGTCTTAAGTCTGCCACAGGGCTCAGATATACATGCCTGCTGTGAAGGTAAAGAAATTACTGGCTTTAGAGTGGATTTGCCGACCATTGATGCGTATTTGGGTATTGATTGTTATATCCCTACATCACTGAGTATTCCTCATGTGGGAGGTCTTGAAATTCATGTGGGTGCGGCGATAGGAGTAAGACTTGGACCCTTGTCCATCAAGTTTAAGAGAGAGTGCTCCACTATTACGATTCCTCTTAGCTTGTATGCCAATGTTGCGGGAGGTGTGCGGGTGTTTTTCGGAGACCCGGATTTTCTCTCTGCTGAGCTTAATCTTGTGGGAGAGGGCAGCACAAGCTTGACGTGGACTATTGGCGAGTCAATTCAATGGAGCCCCTTGAATGTGGGTCTGAAGATTGTTGGCAAAGTAACCCTGTGTAGCTTCTATACTGATGAGGTAGATTATAATTTGTTTACATATTCATTTTTTAACTAATAAAGGCGTATGAAGATGAAAAAGATATATATCATTTTAGGACTTGCTGTAGCAGTTTTGTCCTTTATCCAAACACAAGCCCAGACTTGTCGTTATCCTTCATCGTATCAGACGACAAACTATACGTTGACCATGGATATGCAAATTGACAGTACAACTTTATATATGTCCGACAGTAGTCACAATGTTTGTGGCATGGTATTTTCATACGGTGTGTATGGTTTAACCCCGTCGGAGGACGACAGTCGTATTATCTCTGTTTCGGGTGGTACACAAAACCCCACTCAAGATGCTTCGTTGCCAGCCGCTTTGTGCAGGTTGTTGCAAGCTTATCACAACCATAATGTGAATGGTATCACCCAACAATATCGTCCTGTGGATGCGACAACTATCAGTACTATATTGGCCGTTGACTCTATACAGCAGCGTTATTTGTCTGTGGTTTCATTGATAGAGCAAATGAAGCTGTTGTTTACATACGAGCAAGATGATTTTACCGTGGCAATGGTGAATTGCTATAACAGTGATACGCTTTTAACTACTATTCCTTTCGGCATGCAAATGGTGAACAACAGGTGGTACATTGCTGTGGTGAGAGATAGCTCGTCATTGACAGGAAATCTTCTGCAGTTTATGGCCAAGAAGGGTGTGAATGATTTTATCACTGGTGATGATTTGGATGGCGATGGCATCCCCAATAGCCAGGATAATTGTCCCTGCACTCAGAATCCGGACCAGCTGGATAGTGATGAGGATGGAGTAGGTGACGTTTGTGATAATTGTCCTCATAGCTATAATCCAAATCAAGCGGATTTTGACCGAGATGGAATAGGTGATATTTGCGATAATTGTATGTATAAGCCTAATCCAGACCAGTTAGACAGTGATCATGACGGTTTGGGGGATAGCTGCGACAATTGCAAGTTTTATCCGAATCCCCGTCAGTATGACTTCGATGGCGATGGTTTAGGTGATGATTGTGATGACGATATCGATGGTGATGGAATTCCAAATGAGAATGACCTTGATCAGGATGGCGATGGTATTCCCGATGAGGCGGATAATTGTCCCTTCCAATTCAATCCAGGCCAGGCCGACAGCGACAACGACGGCATTGGCGATGCTTGCGATAATTGTCCCTTAATCTATAATCCCGATCAGGAGGATGCGGATAATGATGGTATTGGCGATGTGTGCGATTCCGATCGCGATGGCGATGGTATCGCTGACGATACGGATAATTGCCCCGATACTTATAATCCTGATCAAGCGGATATGGATTGTGACGGTATAGGCGACGTTTGCGACCCCGACCTCGATGGTGACACTGTTCCTAATGAGATTGACAATTGTCCCAATTACTTTAACCCCGATCAACAGGATGCCAATGGTAATGGTGTTGGCGATGTTTGTGAATAAAAAAGAAAGGAAAACGATATGAAAAAAATAAATGGAATTTTCTTTCAGATAATAGCACTTGCAATGATATTGTTGAGTGTGATCAACAGCGCCTTTGCCCAAGGTGAATGTATTAAAGCCTACATGGTGAACAAGGAATCCTGTTCTCCTGGTCATGATGGAGTCGCCGTCGTGGATCTTCCTGCAGGCTTGAATTCAAAAAGTACCATTGAATGGAAGAAGGGTGGGGAAGTCGTCTCGACTTCGGCAATAGCATCAGGCTTGACCAGCGGAAACTATTCGGTAACGGTCAGGTCAAACTCTTGTCCCAGTGTGGTGTTTTACACCGGCTCTGTCTCTATTACCAAGGAAGATGCTTGTCTCGTGACAGTGATTATTACCGGTCCGACATCGGTAGATGGCAATTGTAATGAAATTCCGGAGGTGACTTTTGCCGCCAACGTATCAGGTGGTACACCTCCATACACTTTTACGGGAGGTTGGGAGCCACGTGGTAATGTCGCTTTCAAAACTGTCAGACCAGGCGAGGGCCATTTTAGTGTGATTTGTATTGTTCGTGATGCGGACGGAAACACTGGTTGGGATGATGTGGATGGCTATGCCAAAAAAGAGGAGTGCTCTCAAGACCCCAATGAAATCAAAGGACCCGCTGGCTATGACGAAGAACTTCATTTTGTCAATAAAACAGATAAAATGAATTATACCATTGAATTTGAGAATGACCCTGAATTTGCTATGGCACCGGCATCAAGAGTGAAAATTACATACGACGTTCCTGAAAATCAGAAGATTGCCTCTTTCCGTCTGGCGGATTTCGGTTTCGGTAGTTTTATCTTTACGGTACCTTCCAATGTGTCATCCTATAGCCAGCGTCTGGATGTGTCTGACTCCTTGGGCGTTTGGGTGGATGTGACTGCCGGTATTGATATCATTAACCATCAGTTGTTCTGGATTTTCCAGAGTATTGATCCAGCCACAGGCGCTGAGCCCGCTAGCTCACAAATGGGTTTTCTGCCTATCAACGATTCTCTCGGACATGGACAGGGCTATGTGAGTTTCTATATCTCTCCAGATGCGAATGTGCAAACTGGCGACACCGTCAGTGCTGAAGCTTTGATCGTTTTCGATGATAACGCTCCCATCGGTACGAATGTGTGGACCAACACTTTCGATGCTGTGGCCCCAACTTCCACCCTCTACGCCGAAATGAATGCCAGCGACTCGCTCTATTGTACCTTCTCTTTTGAGGCGCAAGATGATGTCAATGGCTCTGGTGTTCAGATTGTTGAGGTATATGTGTCCGCAAATAACGCTGATTATATTACAATCGGTAGCGCTCATCCTGACAGCACTCTTTCCTATGCGCTTGAAAATGGAGTCTATTACCAGTTTATGTCTATCGCTACGGATAATGTGGGTAATAGAGAGGCCTTTAAAGCACAACCGGATACTTCCATCAATTACAATACCGCTCCTATCGATTTGGTGTTAAATGGAAATTCTTTCTATGAATATGATCCTGTAAATACCATGATAGGTACTTTATATACTTTGGATAATGATGTGAATCTGCCATTTGTGTATGAATTGGTGAGTGGTGAAGGTGACGATGACAATGGGCTTTTTACTATCGATGGTAATATCCTGAAAACTGACACAACTTTTGTTTGCAGTCGCCAGACAACATTTTCGGTTCGCATCAGGACTACTGATATCGGTGGACTGTCTTATGAAAAGAGTTTCGACCTGAATGAGATTATACAGCATATTACACCAATTACCCGTCTAAACAAATCTCTTTGTGAAGGTAGTAGCATCGATTTCTACGGACGCGAATTGGTGGAGGCAGGAACGTATACCGACACCTTGACTACAGCTGAAGGTTGCGACAGTATCGTTATTTGGTATGTGAAGGAAAATCCGACCTATAATGTAACTATTGATACTATCGTCTGCGACGAGTTCGTATGGCACGACAGTACCTATACACAGAGCGGTCTCATCAGCTATACCTATACTTTGGCTACAGGCTGCGACAGCACTATTAATTATAACTTGACAGTGAATCACAGCGTGGAAGGTGTCGACGTGCAGATTGCCTGTGACAGCCTGACTTGGATCAATGGAATAACATATTATGAAAGCACGAACCTGCCGACTTATACCTACGTCGGAGGAGCCGCTAACGGTTGCGACAGCACAGTGACACTTCAATTGACCGTGAACTATAGTACGCACAATGTTTATGACACTACTGTATGTGAGGCTTACGAGTGGCATGAATCGACATATACAACATCTGGCACATATACTTATGACTATACTAATGCTGATGGTTGTGCAAGTGTAGATACGTTGTACCTGACCGTCAACTACGGTACACACAATGTATTCGACACCATAGTATGTGAAGCATACGAGTGGCATGGCACAACCTACACCACCTCCGATACCTACACTTACGAGTACACCAATGCTGAAGGTTGCCCAAGTGTTGATACGCTGCACCTGACGGTCAACTACGGCACGCACAATGTTATCGACACCATCGTATGTGAAAGCTACGAGTGGCATGGCACAATCTACACCACCTCCGACACATACACCTATGAGTACACCAACAACAATGGTTGCTCAAGTGTTGATACCCTGCACTTGACCGTCAACTACGGTACACACAATGTCTTCGACACCACCGTATGTGAGGCATACGAGTGGCACGGCACGACCTACACCACCTCTGACACTTACACCTACGAGTATACCAACAACAATGGTTGTGCAAGTGTTGATACCCTGCACCTGACCGTCAACTATGGTACACATAATGTCTTCGATACCACTGTATGTGAGGCTTACGAGTGGCACGGCATGACCTACACCACCTCCGACACCTACACTTACGAGTACATCAATGCTGATGGTTGCGCAAGTGTTGACACCTTGCACCTGACTGTCAACTACGGCACGCACAATGTTATCGACACCATCGTATGTGAAAGCTATGAGTGGCATGGCACAATCTATACCACCTCCGACACCTACACCTACGAGTACACCAATAACAATGGTTGTGCAAGTGTTGACACCTTGCATCTGACCGTCAACTATGGTACGCACAATGTCTTCGACACCACCGTATGTGAAGCTTATGAGTGGCATGGCACGACCTATACCACCTCTGACACATACACTTACGAGTACACCAACAACAATGGCTGTACAAGTGTTGATACGCTGCACCTGACCGTTAACTACGGCATGCATAACGTGTTTGACACCACCGTATGTGAAAGCTATGAGTGGCATGGTACAGTTTATACTGTTTCAGGTATTTACACCTATGCTTATGACCAAACTAATACTTATGGTTGTGTTGATGTTGATACCCTGCACCTGACCATCAACTACGGTACGCACAATGTGTTCGATACCACCGTATGTGAAGCTTATGAGTGGCATGGCACGATCTACACCACCTCCGACACATACACATACGAATACACCAATAACAATGGTTGCGCAAGTGTTGACACCTTGCATCTGACCGTCAACTACGGTACACACAATGTGTTCGACACTACTGTATGTGATGCATACGAGTGGCATGGCACGATTTACACCACTTCCGATACCTACACTTACGAGTATACCAATAACAATGGTTGCGCAAGTGTTGATACCCTGCACCTGACCGTCAACTACGGTACGCACAATGTGTTCGATACTACTGTATGTGAGGCTTACGAGTGGCACGGCATGACCTACACCACCTCCGACACCTACACTTACGAGTACACCAACGCTGATGGTTGCCCAAGTGTTGATACGCTGCACCTGACGGTCAACTACGGTACGCACAATGTTATCGACACAATCGTATGTGAAAGCTACGAGTGGCACGGCACGACCTACACTACCTCCGACACCTACACATACGAGTACACCAACAACAATGGTTGCGCAAGCGTTGATACCCTGCACCTGACCGTCAACTACGGTACACACAATGTGTTCGACACTACTGTATGTGATGCATACGAGTGGCATGGCACGATTTACACCACTTCCGATACCTACACTTACGAGTATACCAATAACAATGGTTGCG
>JAEETJ010000051.1 GCA_016290295.1 Bacteroidales bacterium | reverse complement strand
GCTGTTGACTCACTTTTATTTTTCCATAGGGAATACCACATTCCAGCATACAGGTTGAGCGACCATTTCTCGTTGGCCCAGACATACGACACCCAAGGACCGACACTCGGTCTGGAAGAGCCATGAAAACCGAAACTGACGAAACTGTTTTTCTTGATATTGCTGGTAGTCACAATATTGATGATACCGCCGTCGCTCTTAGCACTATATCTGGCGGAAGGATTAGTAATCACCTCAATACGTTCCAACGAGTTAGCTGGCAGCTGTTTGATAAACTCTTTCAAGCTTTCCTCATTCAAGTGGGAAGGTTTGCCGTTAAGCCAGATTTCCACCGAAGAGACGCCCCGCAAAGTAATATTGCCCTCGACATCCACCTCAACGCCTGGTGCGTTCTGCAAAGCGTCGGCGGCGGTACCGGTCTGAATGGATGGATCTTCAGCGACATTATACAAGGTCTTCTCCCCTTCCATCAGATAGACAGGTTTGGTAGAAGACACCGTCACCTCTTTCAAGCTCTTGCCTTGGTGAGGCATTCGCAACTCGCCCAAGTCCTTCACTGTTTCACCTTCATCTATATGCAACGGCAGCGACAGCATTTCATAACCCACCAGGTTGGCTTTCAATACATAATCACCGGCTGGCACATTCTCCACGGTAAATTTACCATCCGCACCTGTGAAAGACATATATAGTTCATTAATGGAGGAGTCGTTTTCCATCAAGCTGATACGGGTATAGAAAAGCGGGGCTTTTGTCACTCCGTCAAGCACTGTTCCCTGAACATTACAAGTCTGTGCCGACAGTGACATTGCTGCCGCCTGCATCAATATAAAAGCCATTATATTGATTATTAAATATTTAACCTTATTCATTTGTCAAAAATTTAAAAAGAACAAATATATAACGTAGTAATGCGTTAAAAATTGCAAAAGTATATAAAAATTTTGAAAAACAGATACTGGGATAAAATAAAAAAGGACGCCCCAAAAAGCGTCCTTTATATTTTGAATTATACCATCGGCTGCCACAATGTGACAGCCCTACAATCCATATGAATTTTGAATTATTGCTTCAGTGCCTCAATTTCCTTTTTCAGCTTAGCAAATTCTTCCATCATAGCTGGCAACATACGCACGCTGGCCATTTCGCGCCAAGCCTTGCGAGCATCGGTGGCTGGCTGACCAAAAATAGTCTGTCCTTCCTCTTTCACACTCTTATCGACGGCAGATATAGCAAGCACTGTCGTACGTTTGGCGATATACAAATCCTTGTTGATACAAGCGCGAGCCCATATATTGCAGTCATCGTCGATATATGTACAACCGGCAATAGCACATTGGGCGCCTATGAGGCAATGATCACCGATATGGGTATCATGACCTACCTGCACCAGGTTATCGAATTTTACGCCTTTGCCGATAAATGTATCGCCCGAAACACCTTTGTCAATGCAGGTATTCGCTCCGACCTCCACATTGTCACCGAGTATCGTTCGTCCGCAGGATTCCAGTTTTTTCCATCCGTCTTTACGTTTTTGGAAATAATAGGCATCCGCTCCGATAGAGGCACCTGAATGGATAATGACATTATCACCAATAATGGTATGAGCGTAGATGCTCACATTGGCATGTATTACGCAATTCTTACCAATTTTCACATCCTCGCCGATGAAAACATTAGGCTGGATGATGGTTCCCTCTCCGATTTGTGCATCGGGATTAATCAGTTCGGTCTGCGGGTGCAATTGGACAAAATGTCTGACAATAGTGACAAAATCGCCAACAGGATCTTCGGTAATCACCAAGGTCTTCCCTTCCGGGCAGTCCACTTCCTTGTTAATAAGGATTATCGTGGCCTCACTATTCAATGCTTTGTCGTAATATTTCGGGGAATCCACGAAAGAGATATTTCCTTTTACGACAGAATGTATCTCATTGATACCGGTAATCAAATTGTCTTTCTTACCGGAGATAGTCACTTCATGCCCAATAATACCACAGAGCTCGTCGAGGGTAATAGGGGTTTTAAATTCCATGTTGCTTATTTAACTCTTTCAGCGTATTTGTTAGTACGAGTGTCAACCTTGATCATCTCGCCTGTTTCGATAAAGAGAGGCACGAACACCTCGGCACCGGTTTCCACGGTGGCACGTTTGGCTGCGTTAGTAGCAGTATCGCCCTTCACACCAGGTTCGGTATAGGTAACCTGCAGATCAACGAAAGGAGGAAGCTCGCAAGTCAGTGGAGTATCGGTATCGGCATGATACATGATTTCCACGCCCTGACCTTCTTTCAACAAACCAGGGTTGTTGATCAATTCACCAGGAATAGCCAACTGTTCGTAGGTTTCTGAATGCATGAAGTTATAGGTGTCATCACCTTCTTTATATAAAAATTGATAAGGACGACGTTCAACGCGAGCCAAATCAATCTTCACACCAGCAGTGAAAGTGTTTTCCCATACACGCTGGGTTCTCAAATTACGCAATTTTGTTCTTACAAAAGCAGGACCCTTACCTGGTTTCACATGCTGAAATTCAACAATTGACCAGAGTTCGCCATTCAATTCGATACAAAGTCCATTCTTAAAATCTGCAGTTGTTGCCATAACTTATTCAATATTAGTTAATATTATTTCTAATTTCAGGGGTGCAAAATTAAAAAAAAATCTTACGCCCTATTAATTTCTTAACATTTATTAAGATTACAAATGGGAAATTTGGCGGACGAAAACGGTGCATCCCCACGGCTGCCATGATATGACAGCCCTACATTACTTTCTTTGCGGACGCATGCGGTGTGTCCCTTCGGCTGCCATGATATGACAGCCCTACTCCCCTCGAGCAACTAAGTGCGAGACTCCCCTCGAGTGCGTAGCACGAGACTCCCCTACTTCTTCGGCATCCTCACATAATGCGGCATCTCGAAAGGAATCTCCATGGAGAGCTCGATATAGCCGGCAAACTCGCCGTTCTCAAACCACGGACACTGGTATATCATTTTCTTTATGCCATTCTTTTCGATGGTATAGACATTGACATTATGATTGGCCAACAAACCCAGCAGTTTGGTGCGGGCAGGCTCCGGATGACAGTCGAGCAGCGACTGGCCAATGATGCTTTTGCCGTCTTTGATGAAAGTCTTCACCGACTTCTCGTTCATATCCAAAATAATGCCGTCTTTATCGCAAACGGTCACGGAGATGGGGGCTTCTTTGAAATAGTTCATAGTTTTAATATGCTAATTATCAATGTGCTAATTATTTAAGTTAATAGTTAATAGTTGATAGTTAATAGTTGAGGATCAATCATCAATTATTAATTATTAATTGTTAATTATTAATTCTGATTACTGACCACTGATCACTTCCACCTTCCACCTAAAATGTTTCTCGCTTCGGCGAGTTTGGCATCGAGGAGTTCTTGGGTTTTGGCTTCCATAAGCAGACGGAGATAGGGTTCGGTGTTAGAGGGACGCACATTGAACCACCAGTCCTTGAACTCTATGCGATAGCCATCAAAATCCATAAACTTGGTATAAGGTTCTTGGGCACAGAAATGCTCGCGCATGGCTTCCATCGCGCCTTTTTTATCCTCAATCTTGAAATTGATTTCGCCAGTATTACGGTAGGTGGCGATTTGTGCAATCAGCTGCGAGACAGAGACACCCTTCTTCTTCATTTCGCTCACCACATGCAAAATCACCTGGGCGGCAATCATGGCGGAGTCAGAATAATAGAAATCTCTGAAATAGTAGTGACCGGCGAACTCGCCACCGAAAGCACCATCAATTTCACGCAATTTGAGAGCGGCAAAGGCTCTACCCACACGCCATGTATAGACCTCACGGCCCAATTTTTCTATATATTCGGTCACCGACTTGGAAGTTCGGATATCCACGATGACCTTACCTTGCATGTTTTTCTCCATGATAAAGTAATGGCCAAGTACAGCAATCATCAAATCAGGCGGAATAAACTGGCCTTTCTCGTCCACAAACATCACGCGGTCGGCATCACCATCGAAAACCACACCGATATCAGCTTTCTCTTGCAACACCCGTTTTTGCAAATCCACCACATTCTCAGGTTCCAGCGGATTAGCTTCGTGGTTCGGGAAGGTGCCATCCAACTCATCATACATATATATCGGTTGCTGACCGAAAATATCCTTCACCAAAGATGTGGCCATGCCATTGGAGCAGTCCATCACAATTTTCAGGTTGGAAAAATCATAATGGTACTGCCGTTGAAAGTCCAGATATTCCTGCATCACGGGATAATCCACAACCTTGCCTTTTTTAGCAACCGGGGCAACCTCTTCTTCCTGCATCATGCGCTGAAGATCACCCAATCCCGTATCCAATCCCACGGGCAAAGCATCATGTCGTGAAACCTTTAAACCATTGTATTCCTTGGGGTTATGGGAGGCGGTTATCATCACAGACGCATCAAAATGATGTTTAGCAGTGAAATAATATACCATCGGTGTAGTGGTCAACCCCATGTCGCACACATCTGCACCCGCATCGGTAATGCCACGTGTAAGGCTGTCGAACATGTCGGGAGTAGAGACACGCATATCCCTACCCACCAACACCTTATCAGCATTTAACAGCTTGGGCAAAAAAAAGCCAAAACGGTAAATATCATCGAGGGTGAAATCCACCCCGAAAACTCCTCTGAAATCGTATTGTTTAAATGCACCCATTTCAATTGATAATTAACAATTAATAATTAACAGTTACCTAGTTGACAATTGACAATTGACAATTGACAGTTAGCTCCAAACCATCCTAACCTTCCATCCTGTAATCCTGTAATCCAAAATCCAACACTAACCTTTCTAATCCCTGACCACTAACCACTGACCACTGATCACTGACCACTGACCACTAACCACCTTTCAGTTCTAACTCTTTCCTCCTTTTCCTTTCACAAGGTTTTCCCAACGGGGGAAAGCATATTTCTGAATATCAAAAAACAAGTTGTAAAACACTCTGCCCCAATAATTTCTGAGACCAAAACCACTGGGAGTCTTCATAAACTTCTCACACAGCACCACCTGACGCGTACTCGAATGGACAATGACCACCCAAACCGTGCCCAACTTGGTATGTTCATCAAAAGATTCCACAATAAAAAGGATAGAGTATTCCGACACCTGCGGAAAAATTGACCCTTGGACATACCCAATGATAGCCTCGTCAGAATAGACCGCGTCAATAGTAATAAACTCACTCAGTAAATTATTGATTTTGACTACCTTATTACGCTTTGTCACCCACGAAAGGTCGTATTGCATGACAGGCTTTCGGAAGCTCATACGTACATCATACTTTTTCTGGTCCGAAATGATCAGCATGTTCCAGTCGTTGAAATAACGCTGTAACACCTCCTGGGTAAGCTGAAAACCGCTGCGGGTAAATTTGGCTTTGGAAAAATCCACACCCAACCATGTCACCTCACGGTGTGTCAAAAAGTCGGAGAACAACTCAGCATTGATGTACATGTAGTGAATTTTTACAATCTGCAAAGATACGTTTTTTTTTCGTATTTTTGCAATTTAAAATAAAACTCATGACAAAACATCTTCCTTCTATTAATATTATCACCCTCGGATGCTCCAAAAACAGTGTGGATTCAGAAGTTATTGGTGCCCAATTGAAGAAAATGGGACATACGGTTCTGCACGACAGCACCGAGGATACCGATATCGTCATTGTCAACACCTGTAGTTTCATCCGAGATGCCAAGGAGCAGTCCATTGATGAGATTTTGCTCCACGCCGAGCGAAAAAAAGCCGGCATTGTCAAAAGGATTTATGTGGTAGGCTGTTTGGCACAGCGTTACAAAGAGGACCTGCAACAAATGATACCCGAAGTGGATGCGTTCTACACCTTTTCGGAGTTGCACCAGCTCTTCAAGCTCGACCAATTCGACTTGTTAGCACAGAGTGACCGTCTATTATCCACCCCATCGCATTACGCTTACCTGAAGATTTCCGAAGGTTGTGACCGCAGCTGCTCTTATTGTGCCATCCCGCTGATCCGTGGCAAGCAGGTCTCGAAACCCATTGACATTCTGGTAGAGGAAGCTCGCAAGCTGGCTCAGGCAGGAGTCAAGGAGCTGATGCTCATCGCCCAGGACCTCACCTATTATGGCATGGACCTGTCCGGGCACCGCGATTTAGAGATGCTCTTGCGTCGTCTCGCCCAGGTGGAGGGTTTAGAATGGATACGTCTGCACTATGCCTATCCGGCTGGTTTCCCCTACGAGATTCTGGATGTAATGAACGAATACTCCAACATTTGCCATTATTTGGACATTCCCTTGCAGCACATCAGCGATGACATCCTGAAAGACATGCATCGTGGAGGCAACAGCATGCAGACCTACAAGTTGATAGAAAATATACGGAAGAAAGTTCCCGGTATTGCCCTGAGGACCACGCTCATTTCAGGCTATCCCACCGAGACCAAGGCTCAGCACAAGGAGTTAGTGGAATTTGTCAAACAGATGCGTTTTGAACGTTTGGGCGTTTTTGCCTACTCACAAGAGGAAGGTACTCCCGCCTACCCGCTGGGAGACCCTATCAAGACCGCCGAGAAGAACCGTCGCGTGGAAGAAATCATGAGCCTGCAAGAGCAAATCTCGCTCGAACACAACCAAGACCTCATCGGACAGGTGATGAAAGTCATGATCGATAGCGAAGAAGAAGACTATTACATCGGACGTACCGAGTTCGACTCTCCCGATGTGGACAACAGCGTCCTCATCAAGAAAGAACAGCCGCTCACCATTGGCGAATTCCATCCCGTAAGAATCATTGATGCAGACAATTACGATTTATTCGGTATGCCCATCAAATCAAGCAAAGAAAATTAACAGCCATGCTATTTCGGATTTTAGGAATTATTATCGGAGGCATTCTTGGAGGATTTTGGGGTGCTTTAGGAGGCTATCTTATCGGCGGACTCATCAGTTCTTTTACTGGTAAAAGCAGTGTTTCATACTCTTTCCAACGTCATAGTTTCTCACAGACAGATTTTATTGACGTGCTTATGCAACTTACCGCCGCGGTCATGCAGGCAGATAACAAAATGCTGAAATCGGAGCTGGATTATGTCAAAAGCTATCTGGTCCAAAACATAGGTGCCTCCAAAGCCCAGGATGCCATTCTCAAATTGCGGGATTATCTCAAGCAACCCATTAACATTCAGGATGTTTGTAATAATATCAAAAACAGTTCCAACATCCAGGAAAGAATACTCATACTTCAATTCCTTTTCGGATTAGCACAAGCCGACGGCCATATTGATGAGACAGAAATTGATGTTATCCGCAACATCGCATACGGCATTGGCATTCCATCTTCTACCTTTGAAGCATTGAAATCCATGTTTGTAGGCTACAGCTATCAAGGCGGTTACACTTCCGGTTATGATTCAGGCTATAACTCAGGATACAGCTCTGGCCATGGTTACAATTCCGGTTCAAGTAACTATAGTTCAAGAAGTTATCACAACTTAGACGATGACTATAAGATTCTGGAGGTATCCCCTGATGCCACTGATGAGGAAGTAAAGAAAGCCTATCGCAAGGCTGCTATCAAGCACCATCCCGACAAAGTAAACCACTTGGGAGAAGAGGTACGCAAGGCCGCCGAAGAGAAATTCGCCAAGGTGAACGAAGCCTATGAACGGATTAAAAAATCGAGGGGCATGAATTAATCCAAAAAAAAATTGTATTTTTGCAAATTCTATTAAAACAACATGGCGTCATTTTATAACCTATACAACGATATTGAGTATAAAATAAAACAGGCCCAGCTGCGTTTAATAGATATATCCAAGGAAAACAAGCAGTTGCAAGATGAAAAGCAGCTTCTGAAAAACGAAAATGACAGATTGCAGGCACGTGTGAAAGACTTGGAAGAGAAACTGAAATTAATGACCATAACACAAACCATAATACATAAAGAAGATAAAACCGAAACCAAAAGAAAGATAACAGAGTTAGTGCGGGAAATAGATAATTGCATAGGACTTCTCAATAGTTAACGATGGAAGATGATCAGATAAAAATACAGATAGAGGTAGCACAAAGGAAGATTAACGTTATCATCAAGAAGGAATGGGAATATTACTACCGAGAAGCCGAAAAAAGAATCAATGATAGCTTTCTGGCTTTTGCCCGAAAATTCAATTACACCGACCATCAAGACCTACTCTCCAAAATACTCATCGAATATACAGTGAAATTAATTGATACTGAAGAAAGATTAAATGAATACGAAGAGGATTTGATTCCCAAAATGGAAGCTTTGAAAAAGCTGGCCGATAATTTGGACATTGATTAGACGTTCTTTGAAAAACACCCTACCCGCACAAGTCAATAACGTTTGTTAAACTCAACACTTTACAAACGAAGGCACGGCTCGTACTATCAAAATAAGGCCTCACCCGCAAGGGGATGTTTCGGCATCCGGTGGACTATTGCGATATTGCGGCTCCTTCATCATTATTAACATAGGAGTTTAATGAAACCCTATGGACTGTGCGGGATTTTTTTTTAGTTGAAAACTAAAAACTGAAAACTGAAAGTTAATTAAGAGTCCTCCTTAAAGACTTTTAAGACCTTAAACTCATTAAACTCCTCATAACCAACCCCTCAAAAAGAAAAAACATCAAACCAAATATATAACCAAAATTCAAAACTAAAAACAATGACAATACTACTATGGATTATTATTGGTATAATTGTAGGATTAGCCATCGGCATGGTCCTCTCTTTTACCATTCTCAAGAACTCAATCACTAAAAGCAGCAAGGAAATCCTGAAAAAAGCAGAAGAAGACGCGGAATTATTGAAAAAAGAAAAAATACTGCAAGCTAAAGAGAAATTTCTTCAACTGAAAAGTGAACACGAAAAGACTGTTAACGAGAAAAACCAACAAATCAGCGCCGCCGAGAACAGAATCAAACAAAAAGAGAACACGCTGAACCAAAAATTAGAAGAAGCCAACAAAAAAATCAACGAAAACAACGCTACTAAGGAAAATCTCAAGAAACAACTGGATGCTACCGCTCAAAAGCAAGCTGAATTGGACAAGCAGACTGCCATTCAGAAACAGAAACTGGAATCCATCGCCGAACTGACCAGTGAACAGGCTAAGCAACAGTTGATTACACTGATGGAAGAAGAAGCCAAGGCAGATGCCATGGTACTGGTAAAAGACATTATCGATGAGGCTAAAATCACAGCCAACAATGAGGCTAAAAAGGTGATTATCAAATCTATACAGCGTGTCGGAGTGGAAGCTGCCATTGAAAATGCAGTATCCGTCTTCAACATTGAAAACGACGAGATCAAAGGTCGTATCATCGGTCGTGAAGGCCGTAACATCAGAACCTTGGAGAACCTAACCGGTGTGGATGTCATCATCGACGACTCCCCCGACGCCATTTTGCTCTCCAGCTTCGACCCCATCCGCCGCGAGATTGCCCGTCAGTCACTGCAAAAATTAGTCACCGACGGCCGTATCCACCCCGCCCGTATCGAGGAAGTGGTGGCTAAGACCAAGAAACACATCGAACAGGAGATTGCCGAAATTGGTAAACGTACTTGTATCGACTTAGGCATCCACAATATCCACCACGAGTTGATGCGCATGGTGGGTAAGATGAGATACCGTTCTTCATACGGCCAGAACCTTTTGCAGCACTCCAAGGAAGTGGCCAACCTCTGTGCCACTATGGCTGCTGAATTAGGACTGAATCCAAAACTGGCTAAACGCGCCGGCTTGTTGCACGATATCGGCAAGGTATCTGACACTGAATTGGAGATGCCGCACGCCATTTATGGTGCCCAATTAGCTGAACAATATAAAGAACGTCCCGAAGTGGTAAATGCCATCGGTGCCCACCATGATGAGATGGAAATGGACAACCTCATCTCTCCGTTGGTACAGGTTTGCGATGCCATCTCTGGCGCACGTCCAGGTGCACGCCGCGAAGTGGTAGAAGCTTATATCAAACGTCTGAATGATTTGGAGAATATCGCCCTCACCTACCCCGGTGTGGTGAAGACCTTCGCCATCCAGGCTGGCCGCGAGCTGCGTGTTATCGTAGGCGCCGAAAAAGTGAGCGACGAGCAGGCTAACCAACTGTCATTCGACCTCTCCAAGAAGATTCAGAACGAGATGACTTATCCCGGACAGATCAAAATCACGGTCATCCGTGAAACACGTTCCGTCAATTATGCAAGATAAAGCAGTTATTAATTGTCATGAAAAAGGAAATCTTTCAAGGGAAAATATTTTGGCTGACTCTGTTCGGAGTCACCATCATATTGTTTATTCTCTATTTGGTTTTCTTTTCTGACAATAACCTGCGGAAAAGACGCGAATTGGACAAGAAAATTGACAATCTGGAGAAAAGCATAACCGACACCAAAAACAAAATCGAAAACAACTACTCTTACGACCAACTCAAAAAAGACTCTAGCAAACTGGAACAATACGGCCGCGAGAACCTGAATATGCAAAAGAAGGATGAGGATGTGTTTATTGTTGTATATGAATAAAGGTTACAGGGGACAGGTTACAGGGGACAGGTTACAGGGGACAGGTTACAGGGGACAGAATTCTATAGAGTTTGGTGACGAGGAAAAACAACTATTAATTATTAACTGTTAACTATTAATTGTAAGGATGCGGATAGCGATTATTAACGGAGTGAATTTAGGCTGTTTGGGGACACGTGAGGTAAATGTGTACGGTAGCCAGAGGTTTGAGGATTATTTTGCCCAGCTGAAACAACTGTTTCCTGATGTGGAGTTGACCTATTTTCAGTCGGACAAAATTGAAGAGTTGGTTGATGCGCTGCGCAAAGGCGATAGCTGTGACGGTATCATTCTCAATCCAGGGGCTTATACCCACACTGCCATCGTATTGGCTGATGCGGTCCGTTCTATTGACACACCGGTCGTAGAGGTGCACATTTCCAACCTCTTTGGTCGCGAGTTATACCGCAGACGTTCTGTCATTGCCGCCCACTGTGTCGGTTTCATCAGCGGCTTTGGACTACAGGGCTATGAGTTAGCGATAAGACATTTTGCCGCCCATTAAACCTACACAACAAACATCAGTCTAAACTAAAAAATATTCTTTCGCATCAAAGAAAATAACATTAAAGCACTACCCCGGCCTTCGGCCACCCATTTTTAAAGAAGGAAAATTACAATTCAACAAATAAACAAATCAACAATTCAACAAAAATATAAAAGCTATGAAAAAGATCTTAAGTATTGCAATTCTTATGATTTTTGCGCTCTCTTTGTCAGCACAAGATGCACCGGCTGAAAAGCCCAAAAAAGTGAAAGAACCTGAAATCACTTTTGAGACATTGGTTCACGATTACGGCCAGATTTACCAAAATGACAATGGTGAATGTGAGTTTGTTTTCAAAAACACAGGCAAAGCTGAATTGATTCTGACCAACTGCCGTTCCAGCTGTGGTTGCACGGTTCCCGAATGGCCCCGCGAACCCATCGCTCCTGGTAAGAAAGCCAGCATCAAGGTTAAATACAACACTGGTCGTTTAGGCATCATCAACAAAAGCATTACGGTTGAATCCAATGCCACCAACAACAGAGTTGTATTGCAAATTAAGGGCAATGTGAACGCCAGACCTGCTGAAGCAGCTCCTGAAAACAGTGCCACTCCATTAAACGCTCAATAATATAGAATCATGAAAAGAATTTGTGCCATCATCACATTAGTCTTTGCTGTAACGTTTTGCGTTGCACAAAACAGCAAGCAAGCCAAATCACAAGCTGCCAGCAGTGCGGCAACTGCCAGTGCTGAAATCCAGTTCGACAAAAATGTATGTGACCTGGGTACTGTCAAGTTGAATGAGGTTGTGACCGATACCTTCACTTTCACCAATACTGGCAAGAAACCCTTGTTATTGTACAATGTGACGGCAGCCTGTAACTGCACCAAAGTTGAATATTCCACCGCACCGGTGATGCCTGGCAAGACTGGCACCATCAAGGTCATCTTCAAAGCCGACAAGCCCGATGACGTGGGTGCAAGAACCAAGAGAATCACGGTGGATTCCAACGCCAAGACTGACAGGGTTATCTTGACCTTGAAGGCCAATGTGGTGATGAACTAAGCCGCACAAATTCCACCTGGGGTCGTTTGGTTTTGACAGCGGGTATGTGGATTTGTAAGCATGTCGGAGGTTGTGAGACGGTTCCGTTAAAAACTAACTCTCCATGCCAATAAATGGCGAATCTTATGCATTCGCAGCTTAATTGCCGCGAATCTCGCGACACGGACAAGGTCCGTAGTTGCGGGTGCTTCCCCGGAAGCCACGCCCGCCGGCGTCCGGACCGAAGTATCGGAAATGGCAGGCTAGTGACCGCAGGCTTCGATGCGGAAGCGAAAATTTAGAAGATAAGCGACAGGCCGGTTGGTCCGGCACCTCCCTGTTGCCGACAATTAAGCCGAGACTAAACATGTAGAAAGCACTTTTGCAACACGTTTGGACGAGGGTTCGACTCCCTCCGGCTCCACTTGAAACGGGAGGACGACTCCCGAAAACAAAAGAAAAATGCACTGATAATCAAACGATTGTCGGTGCATTTTTGCATTTATGGTCACAAAAACCACCAGATAAGGCCCAAATGGTGTAAATCTGTTGGGTGATTGAATTTGCATTCAATAAAAGAAATTTTCGTAACTTTGCAGAATCATATTAATTCCACGTCATGGAACAATTCTTATTCCGGCATAAAAAGGGTATTCTCATTGGAATACTGGTACTTTTTGGCATTCTTTTCGGGCTCCTTTCCATTGGCAATCATTTGTGCTTCAAAACTTACGGGCTTGACCTTGGCGTATATACACACGCTTCTTACAACTACGCCCATTTGAGGCTTGCCGACTGTTCCTTTTTCATATGGGAATCCCGTCCCCTGCTCTCCGACCACTTTGACCTGTATCTCATTCTCTTTGCTCCATTTACTTATCTGTTCGGACAATACACGCTACTTATCTTACAAATCGTCTTTGTGCTGCTCGGTGCCTTGGGATTGTATAAACTGATGCAACTTTACACATCCTCTACCCTTCTCACACTTATCGCACCCCTACTGCTTCTATTATCTTTTGGCGTATGGTCGGCCATCGGTTCCGATTACCACTCCAATGTGCCATCGGCCATGCTATTGCCTTGGTTATTATACTTCATCAAACGCGAGAAACTCGGTCTTGCCTCGCTCATGGTTTTCGCCATCATTATCGCCAAAGAAACACAAGCCTTATGGGTTTTCTTTGTGCTGTTAGCCTTGCTGTGGGACTACCGCAAAGAAGTTCGCACACGCCGTTGGTTGTTATGGAACATGCTGGGAACGGTCGTCTATACCTTTATCGTCATGTTTATCATCATGCCATCACTCCATAAAGGAAGTTCTCCCGGTTTCTGGCGCTATAGCTGGATGGGTAACAACTTCACTGAAATGGCGATATGGCTGGTTACACATCCCTTCCAGGCTTTTCAAAATCTCTTCACCGACCTTATTACCGATTCTAACCGTGCCATCCTCAAAAAGGAATTTTACATTTGCGCACTCTGTTCCGGACTGTTCTTTACCTTCTTTAAGCCGAATTACCTGCTGATGATATTCCCGCCGCTATGCCTGAAGATGTTCGCGCAAGATCCCGAAGCTTTCTGGGGTGTCAATTGTCATTACAATATTGAAATATGCGTAGTTATATGCATAGCAAGTGCTATTGTTTTGGCCCAAATACCAGCAATAGAAGAGAAATTCAAGATTCAGAATTCAAAGTTCAGCTTGAGTGCTATTGTGCCTGTATTGGCATTGATCATGACTGCCGGAACGCTATACTATACAAAAGATAAACCAAACACATGGATTTGGCGTGATCATGTCAACCATTTTGATGCGAAACACTGGCATCAAACGGATTTTGACGCCGAGCGGGCTCGTCACATGCTCAAACAAATTCCTGATGACGCGTCTGTTTGTGCCACAACCATGTTCACCCCTCATCTGGCCACACGGGAGAAGTGTCATATCTTCCCCATCAGCATCGGTTCAGACGAGTATTACCTGTTGTTGCAGCATCACTGGTGCTATTACGAAGGGGAAGAAGAAATAGTGGCACAGCTGATTGCTGACACTACCCATTATGAAATTCTCGACACAGACGGTTCTGTGTTTTTATTGAAGCGACGTTAAAAAAATCTTGCCTGATAATAAAACCCACATCACCTGCCCGTCATCAGGTTTGACGGTCACAATGTCGCATCCATGCTGACCTGATTACAATTGCCAGTTAATTTCTGTTTTGCCTAATTTTCTCAGTATTTCGTTGGTTTTGGAGAAATGTTTGCAGCCAAAGAAACCACGATGGGCAGACAAAGGTGACGGGTGTACAGTTGAGAGAATATAATGTTTAGAGGTGTCGATAAGGGCCTCTTTCTGTTTGGCATAACTACC
>JAEETJ010000018.1 GCA_016290295.1 Bacteroidales bacterium | reverse complement strand
TTATCATCTTAACGAGCGAACAAAGTGAGCGTCTCCACGCTTTAACGAAAAAATTTTCCCCACCATAAAAATCAAAAAAAAATTTTTCGTATTTTTGCACAAACATTCCCACCATGAAATTAAATTTTCAAAATAATAACTTTTTTAATCAAAGGAGGACCTTATAGTGTTAAAGAACAGATGCCTTATAGACCCTTCGGATTTCACACGTGAAGAATTTCGCGAAATATTTGATTTGGCACATCAAATCGTTGCAGATCCGGAAAAGTTCAGTAAGAGTTGTGAGGGTAAAATCTTGGCAACTCTTTTTTATGAACCGAGCACGCGTACACGTTTCAGTTTTGAGGCGGCCATGCTGCGTTTAGGCGGCAAAGTGATAGGTTTCTCGGAACCCAACTCCAGTTCCACCGCCAAAGGTGAAAGCATTGCCGACACCATCCGTACCATTGAATGTTATGCTGACATCGCGGCCATGAGACATCCCAAGGAAGGTGCTCCCCGTGTGGCCAGTCATTACATCCACATGCCCTTAATCAATGCCGGCGATGGCGGACACCAGCACCCCACACAGACACTGACCGACATTCTCACCATCGAACGTCTGAGAGGCAATGTCGAGAACAAGACCTACGGTTTCTGCGGTGACCTTAAATTCGGCCGTACAGTTCATTCATTGATCAAATTCCTCAGCAATTACGAAGGCGTGAAATTCATTCTGATTTCTCCCGAAGAGCTGAGAGTTCCGGAATATATCCGCGAGGAAATCATCAAGAAAAAAGGCATTCCCTTCCAGGAAGTGCAGGAAATGGAACCCTATATGGGCCAGTTGGATTTCTTGTACATGACCCGTGTGCAGCGTGAACGCTTCTTCAACGAAGAAGACTATATCCGTCTGAAAGACCGTTTCATTCTTGACATGGAAAAAATGTCATACGCACGCCCCGACACCTACGTGCTGCATCCCCTCCCTCGTGTCAACGAAATCAGCGTGGAAGTGGACAACGATCCCCGCGCACAATACTTCGCCCAGGCCAAAAACGGCATGTATGTCCGTATGGCTTTGATATTGAAACTTTTAGGAATCTATTAAAAAGAAAGTTATGTTAGAAATCACAAGTATAGACAAAGGTATTGTCATCGACCATATCAAGGCAGGCTTCGGATTCAAAGTTTATAATTACTTGAATCTCGACAAGGCAGAATACAATGTGGCGCTTATCACAAACGCCTACAGTGAGAAAATGGGCAAAAAGGATATTATCAAAATCAATAATGTCATTGACATTGATTATACTTTCTTAGGCCTTATCGACCCCAATATCACTGTGAATATCATTGACAACGGCAAAACCGTAAAAAAGGTGAAACTGGAAGTTCCGCAGGTGGTGCGCAACATCATCAAATGTAAGAATCCACGCTGTGTTACCTCCGTGGAACACTATTTTGACCATGTTTTCCATCTGGTGGATAAAGACAAACGCTCATACCGCTGCGAATACTGCGATGACATTGTCATCCCATATCCCGCAAAATAAGTATGTTCGTTAACTTTGTATATTAACATTCGCCTGTTTATTATATCTTTATTCTTTTAAAATTAGCGTAAAATAAAGTTATAATTTTGTACGCTATCCATAAGAGTAAGATATAAATGAAAATATTCCGTTTTATTTCCGCTGTTATACTGTGCCTGGCCGTTGTGACAGGCATAGTTTTTGCGGCTGTCAACATGCCGAAACGCCCCTGTTCCGGTTATGACCTGACAGTGAAATACGACGGAAAGTATCCAACGATCAGCAATGACGATATCTGCCAGATGATAGAGACAAATTCCATCAAGACCATCGGCATTCCGATGAAAGACATTGATTTAGGGCAAATTGCTGATCTGCTGAAAGAAAATCCTTATATCAAAACAGTAAATGAAGTCAGATTCTCCAGTACCAAATTGAGAATCGTCGTCACACTGAAAAATATCATACTCCACGTCTATACCCAAGCTGGTCATCAGTATTTTGTGGATGAGGACGGATACATGCTCCCTTTTTCCCTTGCGGTGAAAGAGAATGTGCCTGTCGCCAATGGCAAAATTACCGATGCCTTTGCAGATGGCAAAAATGTGAAAAACCAGCAGAGCAACCTCCATCGTGTGTTCAAAATCGCCTCCTACATGCATGGAAACGATTTTTACCGTGCACAATTCCGGCAGTTTTATGTGCAGAACAACAACGAGGTGGTGCTGGTGCCAACTGTGGGCCGACATAAGATTCTTTTCGGGACGGACAAAAACATGGAGGAGAAATTGTTCAACTTGCAACAGACATACCAGCAGGGACTGGCCTATATGGGTATGGACCAATATGCCACGCTGGATGTGAGATATAAAAACCGGGTGATAGCTAAGAAAAAATAACAAGGCATGAAAACAGAAGATCAGATGACAGATATGCCCGACCTCGTAGTCGGCCTCGATATAGGAACCACCAAAATAGCCACCATCATCGGCTATAAAAGCGACGACAAAATTGACATTATCGGCCATGGACGCGGAGAATCCACGGGTGTACAACACGGCTTGATATACAACATCAACAAAACCGTCGATGGTATCAACATCTCCAAAGAGCAGGCGGAAAACCGCACTGACTGCTTCAAGGTACGCAACGTTTTTGTAGGCATCGCCGGCAGACATATCAAAAGCATCGAGTACAAGCACGTGCTGACGCGCATCAACGGCAAAGACTTCGTCATCAGACAGGAAGAAATTGATCGTATGTTGAATGACTTGTACAACATCTCCGTACCCTCTGGAGAACGCATCATTACGGTTATTCCCCAACATTACGTCATCGACAGGGAAATGGACACCAACGAACCCGTGGGTATGCTGGGAGAACTGATAGAAGGCTATTTCCAATTGATAACCGGCAACGAGAGCGAAATCAAAAAAATACTGATGTGCGTGGAAAGCGCAGGTTTGAAAGCTGAAGACATCATCCTGGAACCCATCGCATCTGGTTTATCCTGCCTCAGCGAAGAGGAAAAGAAACAGGGTGTAGCGTTAGTGGACATCGGTGGCGGCACCACCGACCTGGCCATTTACTGCGAAGGAAACCCCGTGTTCACCAAAGTGATACCTATCGGTGGCAGCATCATCACCCGCGACATCGCCACAGTATGCCAAATCACGGAAGAACTGGCAGAGAAACTGAAAACCACTTGTGGTACCTGTATCGTCGAAAAGAGCAACTCCAACCACTATATCACCCTGCCTCAATTCCATGCTGTGCAACCACGACAAATCAATGAGACACATCTGGCCAAAATCATCAACATGCGCGTGCAAAACGACATTCTCGACCAGGTGAAACGAGAAATAGAAAACTCTGGCTATGCCGACAAGTTGAGAGCGGGAGTAGTGCTCACCGGTGGTGGCGCAACACTCAGACATATCAAGGAATTATGCCAATACACACTGCAGAAACCTGTCCGGATCGGCATTCCCGAAATCGGCTTTATGCGCAATATCCCTAACGACCTGAAACACCCCATGTACTCTACCTCTCTGGGCTTGCTGAAGTATGGTATAAACAAGAAGGAATATGCACTGGAGACGGAGCAAGAGGAGAAACCTGTGGAAGAAGAAAGAAAAACAAATCCCAAACCCGAGAATCCCAAACCCGACAACAGCGGCAAAAAAACCGGAAACGAAGGGAAAAACACCAGCAAACCCAAAAATACAGATTCCAAGCCCTGGGGTTCCAACTTTATCATGAAAAAAGTCCAAGACTTCTTTGAAGGACTGGTGGATAAAACATCATAGTTCTATGGTCTGAATTTCATGCGCAAACAATATGATAATAAATAAAAACAAAATATAATATGAGAGACAGAATTGATTTTACACCAGATTATGGCACCAAGCAAAACACCTCCATCATCAAAGTAATTGGTGTGGGCGGTGGAGGCAGCAACGCCGTGAAACACATGTACAGCGAAGGTATTGTAGGTGTTGACTTTCTGATTTGCAACACCGATGCCCAAGCATTGCACAAGAATGTGGTTCCCTCAAAATTAGTTTTGGGTGATACCGGATTGGGTGCAGGAGCCAAACCCGAAGTAGGCCGCGAATTGGCTGAAAAAAGTATCGATAAAATCAAAGAGTTTATCGGCGAGGAAACCCAAATGCTCTTTATCACCGCAGGTATGGGTAAAGGTACCGGTACAGGTGCCGCCCCAGTAGTGGCCAAAGTCGCCAACGATATGGGTATCCTGACCATCGGCGTAGTTACCTTCCCCTTCAAATTTGAAGGCGCAGTACGAGAAAAATACGCCCAAAACGGTATTGCGGAACTGGAGAAATATGTCGATTCTCTGATTGTCGTGAAGAATCAGAATATCATGAAATATTATAACGATGAGGATGTTGACGCCGGTTTCGCCTACGCTGACGATGTGCTGAAAAACGCCGTCAAATGTATCGCCGAACTGATCACTGTCAATGCCGACCAGAACATCGACTTCAACGACATCAAGACCATCATGAAAGAAAGCGGTCACGCCATGCTGGGCTTGGCAGAAGCCGGTGGCGACAATCGTATCGATAAGGTGGTGGAAGACGCCCTCGCCTGCCCGCTGATAAGCGATGATGTAATCACCAAAGCACAAAACTTCCTCTTCTTCATCAGCTATGGTCCTGAAAAAGCATTGAAAATATCTGAATTGGAAGCCCTTACAGAGAAATTCAACAAGCTTAAAACCAGCGAGTCCGATGTTATCTGGGGCCGTGCCAAAGATCCAAATCTGGGCGACAAAATCCGCTTGTCTGTTATTGTCACCAATTACGAACACAACAACCAGATGGTTGAAAAAGAAACAAAGATTGACCTTGAAAAAGATCCCACATGGCCCTTCGGCGAGAATGACATGAGCGATCTTTTTGGTGACAAAAAAACAGAAAATCAAACTGACATACAGGATGATTTCTCAAATATGCAAAACCAAAGCAGCTTTGCTACAGATCAAAAAATTTCCACTCAGGCAGAAAACGTACAAAACGCCGTTTTTGAACCTGTGATTAACAGTGAACCCGCTTTCCCCAGCGATGCACGTATGCAACAATATGGCCCTCAGCGCATTGGAAACACTGAGTCACAGTACGACGACAATGAGTTCTTCAACGACCTGGTTAACACACCTGCCATTTTGAGAAACAAACGACAAGAAGACTTTGATATGCAAAGCAATCGTGCTTACGAACTGGACAATGACATGTCTTATTTCTTTAAGGACCTTCCCGATTAAAAACACTTTTTCCATTTTATAGATTTGGTTATCCCCTGCTGTTTTTTTTACGACAGTGGGGGTTTATTTTTTCCATTTTCAGCTCTCTTCTCCCCTTTTAAAACACAGGAAAAAAACAATTATCGTGCAAAAATATGTTAA
This sequence comes from Bacteroidales bacterium, assembly GCA_016290295.1. Lineage (GTDB taxonomy): Bacteria > Bacteroidota > Bacteroidia > Bacteroidales > WCHB1-69 > RUG11690. Next base: position 45,331 of record JAEETJ010000018.1, on the reverse strand, counting down.
TTTCTTGGATTTTGAGTTAATTATTGTCTAATAGTATAAAATGCTTGCAAATTTTGTTGTTTACTTAACAATAATTGTAAATTTTTCGACAAAATTATCATTCATAACACTTTATTCTGTTTTTTTGTTTAACCAAAACATTAAATTTATATATTTGCCGACAAATATTTAGGTAAATTTTACTTTGTAAGCATGAACCCACTAACATGTTCTATTTTTGTTGATGACAAATTTGCAGAAGCGCAACTTGTTGAGAATATCAAAAAAACTTCCAGCATCGATGTAATGCATGTGATGAAAAACTACTTGGAGCTTGTGGAGAAAATCCATCAGAGAACCACTGATATACTGTTCATCAGCTCACACTATTGTGAGATACTGCAAAACATCAATCAGCCCCCGTTTGTCATAGTCATTGACAAACGGACCGCAAGTACTGACAAAAGAAAGCGAAACTTGTATTTCGATGTGCTGACCACTCCAATCCAGGAGCAAAACCTGTGTGATGTGCTCAGCAAGGTTTTCAAGATTGCCAACGCTTATAGAACTTCAAATGAAACAAGTTATATGGTTTCGGAAAAAGAGATGAAATACAAGATGGGCGAACCTATGCGTGGTGCCGAACAGATGTTCATCAAAAACGGCAAAATCTCTTATAAGATTGTCTTTGATGAAGTCTTATACATCAAGAATGTTGGCAACAGCCTACAAATCAAAATGGTGGATGGAAAGAGTTTTTATTATCGTTCCACTTTGAAGAAATTCTTCAACATATTGCCCGCAAACAAATTTGCCAGGGTAAACAAATCTGTGGTGGTGAATTTCACCAAAATCAACAGTTTCCAAAACCAGCAAGTCTTCATCCAAGATGAATACTTCTGCGTGTCACGCATATATATTGTGCGCTTACGGGAATTGCTGCGGTTGAAACGATCCTGACAAAGCGGTATGCCTGACATACAAAATGGCAGACAACTTAATTGAGTGGCAATAAAAAAATAGGATTGTCTCTCGACAACCCTATTTTTTTCACAAAAATCAATTGATTAAGCGTATAATTCTTCGAAAATCTTTCTCAACTCGGGGCTTTCGCGCAGTTCCTGCAAAGTGAATTCGGCATGGCCTTTGGTATAACCGTTACCCATGATCATATTCACATCGCTGCCGATACCTTCAGCACCGAGGCTGGCTTTTGTGAAGCTGGTAGCCATGGAGAAGAAGTAAACGATACCATCGTCTTTGGTGCAGAGCACAGCGGTCATTTCCTGATCGGGAACGTTGACACAGTTGATGGTAACATCAGCCATTTTGCCATTGGTGAGACGTTCAACGAGTTCATAAACCTGCACAGGGGTCATACCTGCTGCGGATTCCACGATGTCGCAGAAACCGAGGTCTTTGATACGCTGTGTGCTCTTGGGGCTGTTGGCAATACCGATAACCTTACCCGTTACACCAACACGCTTCTTAGCCTCGTAGCAGCAGAGCATACCACTCTTGCCACCAGCGCCGAGGATAACAACGGTCTGGCCATATTGGCACAATTTAGCGGTTTGAGCGGGGGCACCGGCAACATCCAATGCACTCAAAGCGAGTTTCTCAGGCATATCGGTCGGAATCTTGGCATAGATACCGCTCTCGAAAAGGATAGCCTTACCCTTGATGTCAACTTGGTCAACATCGGGACGGATTTCCAAAATCTCGTCAATACGCAGCGGAGTTAACGAAAGGCTCACCAAAGTAGCGATACGGTCACCTTCCTTGAGATCGATTTTGCCTTTCAGAGCATCACCGATTTTCTCCACTTTACCGAGAAGCATACCGCCAGAACCAGTACGACGGTTACGGTGTTTGCCTTGTAATTCAACATTGAGAAGCATCTCTTTCTTCACCTCTTCCATCACTTTTTCTTCTGAAGCGCCCTCACCTGCTTGCTGTTTGGCATAATTGTGAATATCGGTGAAACTGGCAGAGTCGATGTTCAGGGTTTGAACGTCAATGAGAATCTCATTGTCCCAGATTTCATCCATGTTGTTATCCAATTTGTTAGCGGGTTGTGGAAGAACACCCTTGGGTTCGATGACACGGTGTGTACCGTATTTGTTACCTTTTTTCTGCATAAATTTGAACTATTTAAGGGGTTAAAATTTTTTGTATTTTTGAGGATGCAAAGATAAAAAAAAATTGTATTTTTGCAACCTCAAAATTTGAACATAAATAAATTTATTATTCACACAAAAAAACAGAAAAAACAATGAAAAAATTAATGTTATTAATTGCAGCCGCATGCTTCGTTTTCGTTTCATGCAACAACAAACCCGCTGAAGAAACCGTTGCTACCGAAGAAAACACAGAAGTTGCCGCTGAAGAACAACACTGCTGCCAAATGACAGAAGAACAGAAAGCATTCAAAGCTGACTGGGAAAACTGGGAAAACCAGACCGAAGAAAGAAAAGCCGAACTGATTGCCAAAGCAAAAGAATGCTTCGACAAGAGAATGGCTGAATGCGAAGCCCACAAAGCTGAATGTGAAGCTAACAAACCCGAATGCGAAGCTAAGAAAGCTGAATGTGAAGCCAAGAAAGCCGAATGTGAAGCTAAGAAAGCTGAAATCGAAAAAGTTATGGCTAACTGGGACAATATGACCATTGAAGAGCAAAAAGCTTTCTTTGATGAGAACGCTCCCTGCTGCAAAGGCCACAAATGCTGCAAAGAAGCTAAAGAAGGTTGCTGCAAGAAAGAAGGCGAAGGTTGCTGCAAAGACGGTCAGAAACCCTGTGAAAAGAAATAATTCTTGAATAAGCACCTCATAAAGAGGTAGTTTTAAAAAAAAAGAGGGAAAAATGTTTCCCTCTTTTTTTTTTGAAAAAAACAAGATTTCTTAAAAAAAGTTATCAACAATAGATATTTCATAAAAAAAAACATCTATATTTGCATGGAATATATAGACCTCCGTAAGAAAACAAAATGTTTAACTAAATCCTTATAACATTATGAAGAAATATTTATTTACACTTTTTACCATCAGTCTTTTGTCGTTATCTGTATTCGGACAATCCGCAGTGGTAACCACAGGTGGTAGTGCAACAGGTAGCGGCGGTACAGTAACCTACACCGTTGGCCAAATTGCAGATCAGAAAGTGGAAGGCAGTGGCCAATATATCATCGAAGGTGTTCAACAGCCATTCGAAATCCAGGCGGTGGGCATCAACAGTTATCCCAACATAACCCTGGAAGCCATACTTTATCCTAACCCCACCACAAGTAAGGTTCTGTTGAGTATCAGGAAATACGATATTCCCTCCTACGGCTTGACAGCACAGCTATACGATTTTAACGGAAAATTGGTTAAATCATTCATTGTAAAAGATTTGGATACCGAGATCGATTTTTCCGACTATGCTGCAGCCACCTATCATTTGCGTATTGTGGACAACAAAACACTGCTCAAAACCTTCAAGGTGGTGAAGAATAGTCTGTAAACAATTAACAATTTACAATTGGTAATTGTTGAGGTAAGCCTTTGTGCATCTGAAAAAAACGTGAAACAAAAATTATTATCAAAAATATTTGCCATGAGAAAACTTTTACTCTTTCTGTTTGCAATGGTGATTTCAATGGCCGCATTGCTGGCCCAGTCACCCCAAAAGATGAGTTATCAGGCAGTGGTTCGTAATGCGAACAACAGTTTGGTCACCAATCAGAATGTTTCCGTGCAGATAACCATTTTGCAAGGAAGCGAAAGTGGAACTCCCGTGTATATGGAGACCCATACTACACAAACCAATGCCAACGGTTTGATGACCGTGGAGGTTGGTAACGGCACCCCAGTGTCAGGCAACTTCGCCAGTATCAACTGGGGCAATGGTCCCTTCTTCCTTAAATCCGAAATCGATCCAGAAGGAGGTTTTAACTACAACATTGCAGGTATTCAGCAGTTGCTGAGTGTACCTTACGCATTGTATGCCAGCCAAGCTGGCAACATTCCCGCATTTGCCATTATCCCGACAGACAGTGGTTATGTGGTTACCATTACCCAGCCTGGTGGCACACCACAGACTTTCTTCTTGCGCCAAGGAACTCCTGGACCACAGGGACCACAAGGACCGCAAGGAGCCGCTGGTGCCGATGGTGCTGATGGTGCTGATGGCGCTTCCGCTTACGACTTATGGTTAGCGGCTGGCAATACTGGCACAGTGGCCGACTTCCTCAACTCCTTGAAAGGTGCTGACGGTGCAAATGGTACCAATGGTACTAATGGAGAAGATGGTGCTGATGGCGCTTCCGCTTACGAATTATGGTTAGCGGCTGGCAATACTGGCACAGTAGCCGACTTCCTCAACTCTTTGAAAGGTGCTGACGGTGCAAATGGTACTAACGGTACTAATGGAGAAAATGGTGCTGATGGCGCTTCCGCTTACGAATTATGGTTAGCGGCGGGCAATACTGGCACAGTGGCCGACTTCCTCAACTCCTTGAAAGGTGCTGACGGTGCTAATGGTACTAACGGTACTAATGGAGAAGATGGTGCTGATGGCGCTTCCGCTTACGACTTGTGGTTGGCGGCTGGCAATACCGGCACAGTGACCGACTTCCTCAACTCTTTGAAAGGTGCTGACGGTGCAAATGGTACCAACGGTACTAATGGAGAAGATGGTGCTGATGGCGCTTCCGCTTACGACTTGTGGTTGGCGGCTGGCAATACTGGCACAGTGGCCGACTTCCTCAACTCTTTGAAAGGTGCTGACGGTGCAAATGGTACTAACGGTACTAATGGAGAAAATGGCGCTGATGGCGCTTCCGCTTACGACTTATGGTTAGCGGCTGGCAATACCGGCACAGTGGCCGACTTCCTCAACTCCCTGAAAGGTGCTGACGGTGCAAATGGTACCAACGGTACTAATGGAGAAAATGGCGCTGATGGCTATTCACCCACAGTGGCCGCCATCACAGCTGGTGACAGCACAGTGGTAACCATCACCGACCAGAATGGCCCTCATACTTTCATAGTGTACAACGGCCAGCAAGGTCCTGTAGGTCCCCAAGGAGAACAGGGTTTGCAAGGCGAGACTGGTCCGCAAGGTCCACAGGGTGAACAAGGTTTGCAAGGTGAGACTGGTCCGCAAGGTCCCCAGGGTGAACAAGGTCTGCAAGGTGAGACTGGTCCGCAAGGTCCACAGGGTGAACAGGGTTTGCAAGGTCCTGCTGGCAAGGGCATTGTCTCCATCACCCAGACAAGTTCCAATGGCAATGTGGATACCTATACCATCAATTATACAGATAACACCACCAGCACTTTCACGGTAACCAACGGTGTGGATGGTCAGGGCACAAACCAGACGTTGACCATTTCTGGTAACCAGTTGACCATTTCTGGTGGTAACACCATAACATTGCCTTCTGGCGGTACCGGTGGCGGCAATGATGGTCGCGGCATTCAAGAAATCACAGGTCCGGTGACCACTGGTTTACAAGACATTTATACAATATATTATACTGACGGCACCACCAGTGTGTTCACGGTAACCAATGGTGCTGCAGGTGAGCAAGGTCCTGCTGGTCCACAAGGTCCTCAGGGTGAACAAGGTTTGCAAGGTTTGCAAGGTGAGACTGGTCCGCAAGGTCCACAAGGTGAGCAAGGTCCTGCTGGTCCTCAAGGTCCTCAGGGTGAACAGGGTTTGCAAGGTTTGCAAGGTGAGACTGGTCCGCAAGGTCCACAAGGTGAGCAAGGTCCTGCTGGTCCTCAAGGTCCTCAAGGTCCCCAGGGTGAACAGGGTTTGCAAGGTGAGACTGGTCCTCAAGGTCCCCAAGGCGAGCAAGGTCCTGCTGGAAACGGAATCTCTTCTATCGCTAAGACCAGCACTGCAGGTTTAGTAGATACTTACACTATTACATATACCGATGGAACCTCTTCCTCTTTTACCATCACCAACGGAGAAAATGGACAGAACGGTGTCTCTCCGACTGTAACAGCCGAAGGCAACGGCTCCAATGTCCTTATTCACGTTACTGATGGAACAGGCACACATACCTATACCATCCCGACCACCAGCGGTGAAATCACACAATTGCCGGCTGACTGGAATGCCACCAGTGGCGCACAGATGATTCTGAACAAACCGGATCTCAAACCCGTTGCCACTTCTGGCGATTACAACGACCTCATCAACCAGCCCACTATTCCGACAGTGAACAACGCCACACTCACCATCCAGCAGGATGGCCAAACTGTAGGCACCTTCACCGCTAACCAGAGTGAGGACCAGACGGTCAACATTGTGAGTCCTGCTGTTCCTGACATCACGGGTCTGCAGCATCAGATTGACAGTTTGCAGAATAAGATGAGTGACTTGCAGGATTATGTGGATAATATGAATGACGCCAATTTCATTTGCGGTACCTCCAAGGTTAAAGACTATGACGGCAACCAGTACAACACCATTCAGATTGGAGAACAATGCTGGATGAAAGAGAATATGAGAACCACGCACTATGCTGATGGCACAGCAATAGTAGCCGGTACGGCATTTCAGACTTCAACAGAGGGACGTTATTATTTGCCTAACAATGACATCAATAAAGTGTCGAAATTCGGTCTTTTATACAATAAACCTGCGGCATTTAACGGGGCATCACAATCTAATGCTGTTCCCAGTGGCGTGCAGAGTATTTGTCCTACTGGATGGCACCTGCCAAGTACAGCGGAATGGCAACAGTTGACAGCGTACGTAAGCTCTCAACCACAATATCTCTGCGATAACAATAGTGTGAACATCGCCAAAGCCCTTTCTTCAACCACAGACTGGAGTAGTAGTAACTTTGCTTGTGCTGTCGGTAATGATTTATCTTTAAACAATGCAACAGGTTTTAACGCATTACCTGCAGGCGAAGGAGTTTATTATTATCAACAATATGATCCCAACAACACTCTTCCCTACAATTACTTTGGTAAAGCAACAACTTATTATACTGCCAACATGTCATCTTTGAACATTTATAAAGACTCATGTATAGTTAAGTTTTATGCTAGTTCTGCAACATTGGCATATTCTATCCGCTGTTTGCGTGACCCGCAGGATGAAGCTTCTGAAAACATCAACCTGCACGACAGCTTAGCCACAGTAGCCTTTACGGGTAATTATAGCGATTTGAACGGAGCTCCCACCATTCCGACAGTACCCTCCAACGTGAGTGCATTCCAAAACGATGCGGGATATATTACATCACAAGATCTCCCGACAGTACCTTCCAACGTAAGTGAATTCCAAAACGATGCGGGATATATTACATCACAAGATCTCCCAACTGTGAACAACGCCACGCTCACCATTCAGCAGGATGGCCAAACTGTAGGCACCTTCACAGCCAACCAGGGTGAGGACCAGACGGTCAACATCGTGAGCCCTGTTGTTCCTGACATCACGGGTCTGCAGCACCAGATTGACAGTTTGCAGGATGTGTTGGCCAATATGCAAGACCAGATAGATGCCGTTGGTTTCGTGTGTGGTACTTCCACTATAAAGGACTATGATGGTAACGTTTATAATACGGTGAAGATTGGTAACCAATGTTGGACCAAGGAAAACTTGAAAACCACACACTATAGCGATGGTACTGAAATTGCTGCAGGAAACAGCGATACCTCTTCCACCATAGCTTATCATTACGTTCTTGGTAATGCTTCTCTTTACGGTCGTTTATATAACTGGGCGGCAACCATGAGAGGTGGCTCTTCCAGCAGTGCAAATCCCAGTGGAGTACAGGGTATTTGTCCCACTGGATGGCACGTACCAAGTGAAGCAGAATGGAACCAACTTATTGATTATGTAAGCAGCCAAAACGAATATTTATGCAACAATTATGGTACAGCATACGGCAAAGCCTTGGCAGACACCATAGGATGGTGGAACGTAAATAATGAATGTGTAGTGGGAAATAATATGTCCACCAATAATGCTACAGGTTTTTCAGCCAGAGCTGCAGGTACAAAAACAATAGGTCAAACAGGTGGATATGCATATATATGGGGTGCGACGGAAAGAGCAAATGTTGCTAATGCAAGTAGTTTCCAACTATATGCAAATTCTTTTGAACCGCAAATGACATATAATAAAAAAACAAATGGTCTTTCCGTTCGTTGTGTCCGGGATGAAGAATCATCCAGTGCAAATCAACAAGAATCGTCGAATAATAATCCTCTGGGAGTTTGCCCTGCAACGGTGACCGACTATGACGGAAATGTATATAATACACTTAGACTTGGAGATCAATGCTGGATGAAAGAAAATCTGCGTACCACTCACTACAGCAACGGAACAGAGATTGCTCTTGGCAACGACACTTCCTCTACCACGGCTTATCGTTATTATCCTCATAATGAAGCGGGAAAGGTGGCCACACATGGTTATCTTTATAACTGGATGGCAGCCATGAACAATGCTACTCCCAGTGTTGCAAACCCGAGTGGAGTGCAAGGTATTTGTCCTACAGGTTGGCATTTGCCCAGTAAGGCAGAATTTAATGTTCTTATTAACTATGTAAGCAATCAAAATGAATATATATGTGGCTCTTCCAATGAAAATATAGCAAAAGCTTTGGCTTCGAATACAGGATGGACCAACTATTCGCAAGAATGCAATGTAGGTAATGATCAAAGTTCCAACAATGCAACTGGATTCACAGCTCTGCCTACTGGCTATTTTAATCACAATTATTATAGTAGTTTTGGTGCTTATGCATATTTCTGGAGTTCTTCCAGTTGGAAAACTGTCGGCGCTAATTTGAACAGAGCTTATACTTTTGAGTTTTACTATGCTTGGACTAAAGCCCTCATAAGCTATGAAAATCAAGAAAGAGGTCTTTCCGTGCGATGCGTTAGTGACCAGATGCAGAATACTGAGAATCAGTTGGGCTCTCTCCAAAACCAAATCGACAGTCTGCAGGATTTGCTGAATGAAATGAATGACGCCAACTTTATCTGCGGTGTTTCCAAGGTGAAAGACTATGACGGCAATACTTATAAAACCGTCAAGATTGGCACTCAGTGCTGGACCAAAGAGAACCTAAGAACCACGCACTATGCAGATGGTACGGCAATATCCGCTGGCACAGATACCAGTACCACGATTCCCCATTACTATGATAACACTGCTTGCAACTTGTCATTGACAGAGCGTGGATACTTATACAACTGGCCTGCGGTTATGAATGGGGCTGTCTACAGCAATGCTATCCCAAGTGGGGTACAAGGTATCTGTCCTACGGGCTGGCACGTGCCGAGCGAAGCAGAATGGATTCAGCTTCTCGACTATGTGGGAAGTCAAAACCAGTACGCTTGTGATGGTGATGCCACTTACGTGGCCAAGGCTTTGGCATCGAACACTGGTTGGCAATATACATCTACCAGTTATCATCCTTGTGCAGTGGGTTATGATCTTTCCACCAACAATGCCACGGGTTTCTCTGCTTTCCCCGTAGGTGAGTATTTTTGGAACGGTGGTACCATTGAGTCTAATACTGTTGGTTTCTGGAGTTCCACATATGATAATAATCAATATACCAAGGGTTACTGCTCCATAACAATGTTACCAGCTCAACCAGTGGTGTATAGAGAGCATCATTCATATTATATAAACAATGTCCGTTACACAAAGAATTGTGCTGCCAACGGCTATTCCATTCGTTGCCTCCGTGACCCGCAGGATGAAGAGACAAGTCTTAACCTGCACGACAGCCTGGCCACCGTGGCCTTTACGGGCAATTACAGCGATTTGAACGGAGCACCCACCATTCCGACAGTACCCTCCAACGTGAGTGAATTCCAAAACGATGCAGGATATATTACATCTCAAGATCTCCCGACAGTACCTTCCAACGTAAGTGAATTCCAAAACGACGCGGGATATATTACATCTGAAGATCTCCCGACAGTGAACAACGCCACACTCACCATCCAGCAGGATGGCCAGACTGTAGGTACCTTCACCGCTAACCAAAGTGAAAATCGAACAGTCAACATTGTGAGCCCTGTTGTTCCTGACATCACTGGCATGCAAAATCAAATCGACAGCTTGCAAAATGTGATAGCTGATATGCAAAATACGATGAATGATATCCAAGATGCCACCTTCACCTGCGGTACTTCCAAGGTGAAAGACTATGACGGTAATACATACAACACTGTCAAGATTGGTACCCAATGCTGGATGAAGGAGAATATCCGATCTACACATTACAGCGACGGAACGGATATTCCATACGGAAACATGTCAATTACGTCAACCCAACGTTGTCGTTTCAACCCAGAACAAGGTGTAGATTCTGTTGCCACATACGGCTATCTCTATAATTGGATAGCCGCGATGAACAATGAATCCAGTAGTGATGCGGTTCCCAGCGGTGTTCAGGGTATTTGTCCTGTAGGATGGCACGTCCCCAGTCACGGCGAGTGGACACTCTTGAAAGACTATGTACACAGTGTCAGCGAATACGGTTGCGGCGAACCCAATTATACTGCTAAAGCATTGGCCGCTGCCACAGCATGGAATACCAACATTCCTACCTCTTATGCAGATAATTGTAATGTTGGATATAATGTTTCTGAAAATAATGCTACTGGATTTTCTGCATTGCCGGCAGGATTCAATAATGGAGGAACTTCGTCAATCCATAATACAAACGCATACTTCAGCAGCACAACTTTATATCCGGAAATTGCAGGTCGTATATGGACTGTTATCATTAATTATGCTAATCCAAATTTTGGAATCAGTTATAGTTTCAACACTTGGGGTATGTCTGTCCGTTGCGTGCGCGACATTGCTGAGACTGCCGACAACGGCGACGAAGGTGAAAACCAAAGTCCTACTGTGTGCGACGGTGTGCTCACCATTATGCAGAACAACGAGCCGGTGGGTACCTTCTCTGCTAACGCCTGCGACAACCAGACTATCAATCTCACGACGCCCGACTTGAGCGGATTCCTTACCGCTGCCGATGTTCAGGCAATGATTAACAATAGCATGGGCACACTCAACAACCGTATCGACAGTCTGGAGAACGAGCTGGCCAATACACAGGCCAATGCCGGCACGGGTAACAACGATATCACCTTCACCTGCGGCACCTCCAAAGTATACGACGTGGACGGCAACGCATACAATACCGTGAAGATCGGCAACCAGTGCTGGATGAAGGAAAACCTCCGTACCACGCACTTCCCTGACGGTACCGCCATCAGTAATTTAAGTAGTGCTATATTATCACACGATACAAGTGGAACAACACCGCTCTATCACCATATGTCATACACCGATTCAGGCAATGATTTCGAGAGTGGTGTGTACAACTTGGCCGCTGCTTTGTATGGCCTGCCCACTGCTTCCGAGCAAAATCCTGTAGGCAACTGGAATCAGAATGAAGCGGGTGGTGTTGTATACCAAGGTATCTGTCCCAACGGGTGGCATATTCCTGATTATTGGACTGATTGGAATACCTTGAAAAACACCTTGGTCAATAACCAAATGTATTGTGGCACCAACACAGGAGACATTGCCAAGGCTCTGGCTTCCAACCTTCCCGGTAGTTGGAACACCAACAGTATTACATGTGCTGTTGGTAATAATCTCTCTGCCAACAATGCCTCTGGCTTCTCCGCCATTGGATTCGGTTATGCACAAATCACATCTTCTTTCACTTATGCACAACTGTCTCCTAAACAAAGAACAAACTTCTGGAGTTCTACCTTGTCTTACGACTATGGCAATGACCAATCAAGTGTTTCGATTTATGGTGCATATACCATGAAGATAAGTGCTTACGATGCTGACATCGACGACATGAACAATATTGAGAAGAAGGCTTTACTGTATCCTGTACGTTGCGTGCGCGATGTGGCTGAAGGTACCATAGGCCAGTTGCAACAGACGATTGACAATCAGAATCAGACCATCAACCAACAGCAGCAACAAATCAACGAGATGCAGCAGCAAATCAACGAGATGCAGCAGCAAGATCAGAACAATGACGATCCCTTGTTCCTGTGTGGCAGCTCCAAGATGTATGATATTGACGGCAACAGCTACAACACCGTGAAGATCGGTAACCAGTGCTGGATGAAGGAGAACCTTCGCACTACCACTTATGCTGATGGAGCCCATATTTGGTTAGGAAATATGAGTGATTCTTCTGACACTTATGGATACCGCTACTATCCAGGTAATAACGAAGCCAATTTGTCTACTTATGGCTACTTATACAACAAAGCAGCTGTGATGCACGATGCATCAAGCAGCAATAACAATCCCAGCGGTGTACAAGGTATTTGTCCCGACAACTGGCATGTGCCGAGTGATGCTGAATGGTCACAAATGTTAAATTCTGTGAGCAGTAACAGTCTATACTTATGCAGCGGTTATAACAATAGCAATAACAGTGAAAGATTCTATGTAGCCAGAGCTTTGGCTTCGCAATACAACTGGAGATCCTTCACAAGCAATAGTTGTACCCCTGGTTATAATTTATCTGCTAACAACGCTACCGGTTTCGACGCTGGACCGGCCGGTTTCCATTCTCCCTTTTATAATTATTTACCTGGTGAGGAAACCTATTTCTGGACTTCAACACTAAGCTCTTCCCTTCCAGTGACCTATGTTTTCAGATGGTGCAATGATTATGTGATGAGAAATGTAAGTAATAGTTATCATGTTGGAAACGGATATTCCGTACGCTGTGTGCGTAATGCTGTGGATGGTACTTTATACCAGATGCAGCAAACCATCGACAGTCTGCAGCAACAGATTAACGACCAGCAGGGTTCATTGCCTACGGCTACTGTTAGTCTTGTTTCCATGGACTACAACAAGGCTACCGTAAGAGTGACGGTCAATGGCCAAGGTGAGCACCTGTTAGTCAAGGGTATTTGCTTTGTATCTGGCACCAACACACCAACGCTCAACAACACCTACATTACCAAGGACACCAGTGCCAACACATTTGACCTCACCTTCTCCGTCTCTATGAATTACACCTACACAGTACGCGCCTTTGCCACCACTATAAATGGTACAGCCTATAGTAACAACCTCAACTTTACGGTTGTCCAGACAGTGCCTACCACTGGAGATAGAACACTTACACTATCTTCCGACTCCGTCTGGGTTTATGATGCTGGCGGCCCTAATGGCAATTATGGCAACAATTGGGATGGTTATCTGATTGTCAAGCCCTCTTCCATCAACAAGAGAGTGAAATTGGCTTCCGGCACGTATGCTATAGAAACCGACTACGATGTCTTACAGGTATTTAATGGTACAAACACTTCAGCCTCAGCAAGTAGTGTGGCCCAGTATACTGGTACCAATGGTGGTACAGTAACGGCTTACACCTCCACATCTTCTGATGGTGCCCTTACCATTCATTTCACGAGCGATGTATCCGTAACTAAAGCTGGTTTTGCTTTGAAATTCGTGTTGGAGGATGCAGGTCCTTGCGGCCGTGCCACCATGGTATCGGACAATAATGGTAATAGCTATTCTATTAAGGTATTCGGCAGCCAGTGCTGGATGACGGAGAACTTGCGCTATCCTGTAGGCACTTTAAAGGATTCTACTATTGCTCCATCCTCCACAACAGCTTATCGTTATTATCCGAAAGGAAATTCCTCCAATTTGAGCACTTACGGATATTTGTATAACTGGAAGGCTGTCACAAACAATGCTTCCTCTCCCACTCAAGGTATGAAGGGCATTTGCCCGACAGGTTGGCATATTCCTACTGATTCAGATTTTTCTGCTTTGAGGAATTCAGGAGCAAGCTTGACATCTGCCACTGGGTTTGCAGCCAAATATGCCGGAAGATTGTATCCTTCAGGAAACGCAGCTATATACCAAGGTTTTGGAGAGTACACTATACTATGGGGCATTGGGTCAAATGGTACTCCAACGATTTTGTATATAGATAATTCTACTAGTTATCCGATTGGAAGTTCAGCTCAAAGCCACGGTAATTCACTGCGCTGCGTTAAAGATTGATAAATCAGTCATAACAATACGAAAGAATATAAGGGGGTGCCGGAAGGTACTCCCTTTTTTCTTGACTTCTGCACAATTTGTATGTATTTTGGGAAATTTGTGTATTTTTGCAAAAAAATTTGAGATGAAACGCCTTGTACTCATCATATTACTCCTAGGCATGAATGCCTTGCTGTTTGGGCAAATCCAAGTCCGCTACGACAAGGAACCCCTTATCGACAGCATCAGTAATGCCTACGAAAATGCATGGAAATCAGTGAAATATATTGAAGGATACCGCATACAGCTGGTAGCGGTTTCCACTAAAAACGGGGCACAAAAAGTGTATAATGAATTCAAAGGTTCCTATCCCGATGTATCCGCTTATTTGTCTTACACAGAACCGACATTCCGCGTGCGTGTGGGCAATTTCAAGAACCGTATCGATGCCTATCGCTTCCTGATGAAGATTCAGGGACAATTCCCCGGCGCATTTATCACCAAAGACAAAATTTCTTTCAGGGAAATATAAAAATCAACCATAAATAAAAAAAACATGAAAAAAGTACTGTTATCAATCACCATCGTTTTGAGTGTATTAATTGCTTTCACCAGTTGCAAAAAAGAAAATAATAATTCTAACAAAACGATCCCAATCCAATATAAAATGGAAACAAGTATGTTTCCCACTACAGGAATGCCGACACCCCAGCAAATCTCCTCTTGTTTTCATTACAATCTCAGTTATGTAAATGCCAAAGGGGAAATGGTAAATGTAACCAATGTCAGTTCCGGATGGGCTTCCACTTCTTTTGAGGTTAAATCTCCGTTTACCGCCAAAATCGAAGGTACCATCACTTATAATGAAAGTGAACTTCCTGACGGTACTATAGTTTTCGGTGGTATTCCCGTTATCTACTACACGAAAAATGGTGTTCAACAACACACCCAAGATGATAATACGAACACATTTTCCTCAAAAAGCCAGTTCCTTGACTATATTGCAAGTCATCCCGACAGACTCAAATTCAAAGCCGAAATCGCATTATAATTACGATTATTCTTTCAAACTTAATTCAATTAATAATTTAAAAACGAAAACTATGAAAAAGTTAGTATGTATCTTAGCAATGGGAGCTTTGGTTTTAGGCTTCACCTCTTGTCACAAAGAATGCAACTGCACCGTTACACTGAAAGACGGTCAATCATCGTCATACGCTTATGGTAAAATCTCACACACTGAATGTGGCGCTAAAAATAAAGAATTGGAACAACACTATGCAGCAATCGGTGCCGATCTTAAGCAGATTGATTGCAAAATGTAATTCTTTTGAACAAAAACTAAACCAATTATTTTATCAAAATGAAAAGAGTATTTTTATCAAGCATCGCACTGATAATCTTTGCATTGATTTTTTCAGCCTGTCAAAAAGAAGGCCAGTACATGCCTAAAAAGAAAATCAGTAAAATTATTGACACCTATACAACCTCTGTAGCTGGCGTTTCTAGTACTACTGGCCAAACACAAATATGGAGATGGGGTGGGGATGTCCTTAGCTACATTGAATATTTCGACCATGATGGCAACGTCTTAACAACCTTAGTCCTTGGATACGACAAAGACAACCGCATTGATGGAATTGTCTCCTCCTCCTCTAATGAATCATTCGCGTACACCTATTCCGGCAAATATTTGGATAAGGTGGAATATTCCGTAAATGAAAAATTAATTTGCACCTATACTTTCGTTAGAAAAAACAAAAATATTGTTGAGGTGAATTGTACAACCGCCAGCAAATCAGATGTTGCCATGGTGGCTAATCCCTTTGTGCTTTTCATGCCAGAAAAAGTTGCTGCTGAACTTGCTAAAGCTCCGACTACCAAGGGTACTTCCACAATCAAACTCACTTGGGATGGCAAAAATGTCGTTGAAGCTGTGATGAACAATGGCGAGCAAACCCATTCTTTCAAATGGAAATATGATAACAAAATCAATCCTTTCGAAGATTTTATGCGTTTTGGCGTGTACACTTACAGCGAAATGTTTTCACAAAACAATATGGTTGAAGAAATTGAAAGCATTGACAACAATTCCAAAACCACCACTTATACCTATGAATATAATGGTAAATATCCTGTGAAGCGTACTCACACTGAATCACAAGGAGAATTGACCCGTACTGTAACTCGTACTATTGCATACTAAAAGACTTTAACCAGATAGAAGAAAAAAAACGCACCTTGACGGTGCGTTTTTTTTTGATATTTAGTGGAAAACTAGTTTCCTTTGCTGTAATTCGGAGACTCGCTGGTAATAGTCACATCATGTGGATGGCTCTCCAATACGCCAGCATTGCTGATGCGGCAGAAACGAGCTTCGTGCAGTTTCTCGATGTTCTCGGCACCGCAATAGCCCATACCCGCACGCAAACCGCCTGCCATCTGATAAATGACCTCGTACAAGTTGCCTTTGAACGGCACACGGCCGGAAATACCTTCGGGCACCAATTTCTTCACATCATCCACATCGTTTTGCAGGTAACGGTCCTTGGAACCACGCTGCATGGCCTCTAACGAACCCATACCACGATAGGCCTTGAATTTACGACCATTGTACAGGATGGTTTCGCCGGGTGACTCTTCCACACCAGCCAACAAACCGCCTAACATCACGCTGCTACCACCAGCGGCCAATGCCTTGACAATGTCGCCTGAATAACGAATACCACCATCGGCAATCAAGGGAACACCTGTGCCCTTCAAAGCCTTATATACAGCGTAAATAGCACTCAGCTGAGGCACACCTACACCAGCTACCACACGGGTAGTACAAATGGAACCCGGTCCTATACCGACTTTCACAGCATCAGCACCTGCCTGAACCAAACGCAGGGCAGCATCGCCAGTGGCAATATTACCCACCACTATATCCACATTCGGAAAATGTCGTCTTACCTCTATCAGCGCATCCAACACGCCCTTGGAGTGGCCATGAGCGGAATCAAGCACGATAGCATCCACACCAGCCTCAATCAGCGCTTCGGCACGGGGCAAAGTTTCTTTGGAAATTCCAATGCCGGCAGCCACACGCAAACGACCCTGAGAGTCCTTGCAAGCGTTAGGTTTATCCTTAGCTTTGGTGATGTCTTTATAAGTGATAAGTCCCTGCAAAACGCCCTTTTCGTCAATGACAGGCAACTTTTCGATTTTATACTGCTGCAGAATGTCAGCGGCCTTGTTCAGGTCGGTGGAACGGGAGGTAGTGATCAAATTCTCGCGCGTCATCACCAAGTCGATACGCTTGTTGAAATCCTTCTCAAAACGAAGGTCACGGTTTGTGACAATACCGATGAGAACATTTTCCTCTGTCACCACAGGAATACCTCCGATTTTGTATTCTGCCATAATCGACAAGGCATCGCCTACAGTTTTATGCGGCAGAATCGTAATGGGGTTGTTAATCATGCCATTTTCCGCACGTTTTACCGAAGCCACCTGCTTAGCTTGCTCCTCAATAGGCATATTCTTGTGAATCACACCAATACCACCTTCACGGGCAATGGCAATAGCCATCGTCGCCTCGGTCACCGTATCCATAGCCGCCGAAATAAAAGGTGTATTCAGCGTAATATTACGGGTGAATTGTGTGGTTAAAGAAACCTCTTTGGGTAATACTTCGGAATAGGAAGGAATGAGCAGAACATCGTCAAAAGTCAACCCTTCCAACTGAACTCTATCTTCAATAAATGACATGATTGTGAAATTTTAATACTCGAAAAAAATTTCGTGCAAAGATAGAAAAATTTCTCGAATTATACACCAATGTATAATTTTATTGTATAGACGGGATATGCCCCTTCTCAGAAAAGGAGGAAGTAAGTTATTCCACTGTCACCGTGTTGATTTTTTTCAAGGCTGTGACAATGCGGTCTGCTTCACGCCTTCTGATTTTAAAAGTAATCAAATAACGGTCTTCATAACCCTGACCTAAAATACTGACATATGGATCTTTGAGCAGCTGCATCACACTATTCATCACGCTGTAATCAAAACTGACTTTGTAGGTTTCATCCACTGTTTTCTCAATAATCGTAGCATTATCCAAAGCATCCTTGGCGGCAGTTTTGTAGGCATTAATCAAACCACTGACCCCCAACTTGATACCCCCGAAATAGCGGACCACAATCACCAGCGTGTTCGTCAAATCTTTGGACAACAACTGACCATGGATAGGCCTTCCCGCCGTGCCCGACGGCTCTCCATTGTCGTTAAGGCGGTATGCATCCTTATTAGGACCCAAAATATAGCTATAACAATGATGGCGGGCATCAAAATACTGCTTCTGGATTTCGGCCAGCTTCTCCTTAATCTCTGCTTCTGTTTCCACAGGAAAAGCCAAGGCAATGAATTTACTGCCCTTTTCACGGTAGATTCCTTCCGACGGTCCGGCAATGGTTTTATAGGTGTCTTCGAACATATCGGATGGTATTATGATGAATAATTTCTTCCTTGACGCAAATGCCGTCGAGCAAGGGGGCTTTCACACCCGACTCCCACAGCTGGTCACCTATCAGAATACGGGCTTCATCCCACAAACCACTATCGATAAAGCGTTGCAGGGTTTTGCGACCGCCTTCCACAATTACCGACTGGATTTTCTGCTCATACAGCTGCTGCAATGCCTCAGCGGGGTTTTCAGGAATTTGTTGATAATAATCTGATTCGGAATTTTCGGGATTTCTCTGACATACATAACGCTGAGGATCTTTCCCCGGAAACAACCGTGTCGTCAGTTGCGGTTTGTCATTAACCATAGTGTTATAGCCCACCAAAATGGCGTCTTCCTCACTACGCCATTGGTGGACAATGGTTTTCAGCTCATGATTAGTAATCCAATATTGACCGGCAGGATTCTGTTGGCGGTCAATGTCCATGTAACCGTTGCGGGTCATTGCCCATTTAAGGATGACATAAGGACGTTTTTGCTCATGGTAAGTGAAAAAACGTCGGTTAAGTTCTTTGCATTGGTCGGTCAACACACCCGTAACCACTTCTATTCCTGCGTCTTGCAGTTTTTTTATACCCCCACCATTTACTTTGGCATTGCTATCAACGGTACCAATCACCACTTTGGGAATACCATTGCGAATAATGGCATCGGCACAAGGCGGTGTTTTGCCGAAATGGGAACACGGCTCCAGACTCACATACATCGTAGATTCCTTGAGCAATTCGGGCTGCTTTACCGAAGCGAAAGCGTTGATTTCCGCATGTGCCTGACCATATTGGCGATGCCAGCCCTCCCCTATTATCCTGTCCTGATGCACGATGACTGCACCCACCATGGGATTGGGTTGCACTTTTCCTAAACCCAATGCAGCCAGTTGTAGGCAACGCGACATATAGACTTCATCACGAGTCATCGGCACTTATTTTTGAATTCTTGCCCTGGTGAAATAAGAAAGTGGTTGAATCTGCCTGTCGAAATGATAGAATTGACACAGATAAATATTCTGGTAATTATGATTGATGATACCATAGAAATTATCCTCATCAGCCTCCATGACCACACTACCATCCTCCTTTTCTTCCGGATTCAGCTTATAGCACAACTCCATAGTGGTTGTATTTCCTTCCAAATCTGTAATACTAATAGTTTTGAAATGTTGGGTACGGTAAATGGAGTCTATATTTTCAGGTGTAAAAGAAAGCACAATATCCTCAAAATTCTTATCTCTGAATTCTGAAAGCATATCTATCAGTTTCAAAGTATCATAACCGGGCACTTTCTGATTTTGATAATCATATAAATCGAAGAAACGGGCACCTGTTTTCACTGCTTTAAAGGATTCTTCTGGATGCTCCAAATCAACAAATTCAGCAGTCTGGATACGAGTGATTTTAGTCTGATAGATATCATGATTAATCCAATCGGCATAATTAGTGGAATAAATCGGGGTGGCGAAACCTCTGAAACCAGGCACATACACGATATAAGGATCGTCAGAGCCTTCCAAAAGGGCGAAATTCGACAAATTATCCATCGTGGCGGGCCCCATATAATAGGTTTTGGTTTTGCGTTCTTTTACTCCAAAAGCCATACCAAAGATTTTAAATTTAGGCTTGGTTTGATATATATCCACCTTAATGGCACTTGTGGAAAGCACCTTATTAATAGTACTTTGGCCAGTCTTGGGCACCACCTGCTTGACGGACAAACTGGCGATGGTGGTCAGAAATTCCTCCATGATAGGCTTCATAACCAGGATGCTGTCCTGTACCACCCAACCTGCATTGGTACGCTGCAACAGTACATATTCTCCTTGCATATCTGCCAAAAAGATTTTGGTAATGTTATTGGTATCTTTGATGGCAAATGCGTCAAATGAGAGATGATCGTCGGAGCTTTTGATGACACCTGTTTTGAACAGCACCGCAATAATAGCGGCCACAACCAACACGGCTGCGATAACGATATATAATGTATTTTTCTTCATGTTTTGAAATTTGAGGTGCAAAATTACGGGATTTTTTCGAAATATGCACAATTATTTGAATTTTGGTTATGCGCTTAGACCAATAGACATGGAAATGTGGAATCGCAAAGAAAAAAATTGGCACATTAGCACATTGATAATTAGCACATTAACTAATTTTCTAATTTGCTAATTAATAAAAGATGCAACATATTGAAAAAAAGTGTATTTTTGCAGCCCCAAAAAATCATAGTATTAACTTATTAAAAGAAAGAGGTATTTTTTATGATCGTTGTTCCCGTTAAAGAAGGCGAAACCATTGAAAGAGCGCTGAAAAAACTGAAAAGAAAATTTGAGAAAACCGGTGTTGTCCGTGAATTACGTGCAAGACAAAAATTCACCAAACCCAGTGTTATCAAAAGGGAGCAGAAGCTGAAAGCTATCTATGTACAGCAACTTCAATCCAAAGAAGCTGACAAATAATAGCGAAGCTCATAAAAAAAGAAAAAAAGACCGCCTTCAGCGGTCTTTTTTGTTGATTTGTTTATTTGTTGAACTGTTGATTTGTTTTTATATTTAATTCGCTCAGCAAAAATCATTTGCTAATTAACGAATTAACTAATTTGCCAATTAACTAATTTGCTAATTTTTCCGTATCTTTGCCGCCGTATTTATTTATGAATTTTAAACAGGAATATCATGACTGATTACGAATTGAAGTACAAAGTTGCCGACATGAGTCTGGCGGAATGGGGACGCAAGGATATTGAGGTTTCCCAGAAAGAAATGCCCGGTTTGATCGCTTTGCGCGAGAAATACGGAGACAGCAAGCCCCTGAAAGGTGTCCGTATCACCGGCTCCCTGCACATGACCATCCAAACTGCTGTGCTGATTGAAACTTTGGTGCATTTGGGTGCTGAGGTGAGATGGTGCAGCTGTAATATTTTCTCCACCCAAGACCACGCCGCTGCCGCCATCGCTGCTGCAGGCGTGTCCGTTTTCGCATGGAAGGGTGAATCGCTGGAAGACTATTGGTGGTGCACCAACCAAGCCCTCTCCTTCCCCGGTGGCAAAGGCCCCAACCTCATCGTGGACGATGGTGGCGACGCTACCCTGCTGATCCACACTGGCTTCAAGGCTGAAGAGGATGCCTCCATCCTGGACAAAACTCCTGAATCGCACGAGCAGGCCGTGGTTTTCAATACCTTGAAAGAACTGCTCAAAGAAGACCCGCAGCGCTGGCACCGCATGATTAAGGACATCAAGGGTGTGTCTGAAGAGACCACCACCGGTGTACACCGTCTGTACCAGATGATGGAGCAAGGCGAGCTGCTCTTCCCCGCCATCAATGTGAATGACTCGGTGACCAAATCGAAATTCGACAACAAATACGGCTGCCGCGAATCTTTGGCCGACGGTATCAAGCGTGCTACCGACATCATGCTGGCAGGCAAAGTGGTGGTGGTTTGCGGCTACGGCGATGTGGGCAAAGGCTGTGCCCAGTCCATGAAATCCTACGGTGCCCGCGTCATCGTGACAGAAGTTGATCCTATCTGCGCTCTGCAAGCCGCCATGGAAGGCTATGAGGTGAAGACCGTTGAAGACGCCCTCGACGAAGGCAATGTGTTTGTCACCTGCACCGGCAACTGCGATGTGATTACCGTTGACCACCTCAACAAGATGAGAGACCAGGCCATCGTGTGCAACATTGGCCATTTCGACAACGAAATTCAGGTCAGCGCTTTCGAGAGCCAGAAGAACATCACCAAACGCACCATTAAACCGCAAGTTGATGAGTACATCTTCCCCGATGGACATTCTATTTTCATTCTGGCCGAAGGCCGTTTGGTGAACCTGGGTTGCGCCACTGGTCACCCCTCCTTCGTGATGAGCAACTCTTTCACCAACCAGGTGATGGCCCAGCTCGACTTGTGGCAACACGACTACAAGGTAGGCGTTTACAACCTGCCCAAAGAACTTGATGAGGAAGTGGCCCGTCTGCACCTGTCCAAAATCGGTGTCAAGCTGACCAAACTCACGCAAAAACAGGCCGATTACATCGGCGTGTCTGTCAATGGTCCTTTCAAGAGTGACTTGTATCGCTACTAAAAATCTTCAAAAATATTGCATAAAAAAAGAGGGTGACTAAAAATAGTCATCCTCTTTTTTGTTTATAATCACTGGGGGTTTACTTCTTCACTACTTTCTTTACAGCCAATACATTATCATTGGTGACAAGCTTAATGAAATATACCCCACTAGCATAGCGAGACATGTCGATTTGTTTAGTCAGCATAGGTGTTTCATGAGGTATCTCTAACATCTCCAGTCGTTTTCCATAGATGTCATACACCTGAATTTCCACAATTCCTGATGGCTCGTTATCCATTGACAATTGTAAATTAATATTGTCCGTCGTAGGATTTGGAAATACCTTCACAGTAGCCGACATAGAATGGTCGTCAATGCCAGTTAAGACAGTGAGATGTAATATAATTATGGAGTCGCAGCCTGCTTCTGTTGTGAGGTAGAAGGTGTAATCTCCGGTTTCTACACTACCTGGCTCAAAGGTGGTATCACCATATGTGTATGGGAGATCGCTTTCATTAATAGTCAAGTAATACTCAACCGTTACCGATTCATTGATAATCAGGTGCAAGGTCACCACAGAATCACAGCCGTTGGCCGCCGTGAAGGTCTGGGTGTAGTCACCACTTTCGGTATAACTTGTTCCGTTCCACTCGTAACTGTCGCAAGCAGTAACTTCAACCATTTCCGTCACTGAGTTATTTACAGTCAACACCATGGTCACCACAGAATCACAACCGTTGGTGGTTTGCAAAGTCACGGTCTGGGTGCCAGATTCAGTGAAGGTGATACCGTTCCAAGTGTAAGGCAACTCGCTTTCGCAGATGGTTTGGTTGTCGGTCACTGCATAGGTCGGTAAGGTCGTTAAAGTCATGGTAATAACAGAGTCACAGCCATTGACAGTTTGCAGATTAAGGGTATGCGTGTCAGCGGTATTGAAGACAACACCATTCCATGTATAAGGCAGTTCGCTTTCGCAAATGCTCATCGACACGTTGACTGAGTAAGCAGGATTTACAAGCAAGGTCATAATCACAGTAGAGTCACAGCCGTTGGCATCCTGCAAGGTTGCGGTATTCACGCCTGCAGCATTGAAGGTGATACCATTCCACTCATACGGCAGCTCACTCTCACAGATGGTCTGGCTGTCCGTCGTGACATGCGTCTGGTTAACCGTCAGGAGCATGGTAACCACAGAGTCACAACCATTAACAGTTTGCAAGGTTACAGTCTGCGTACCTGCGGTGTTGAAGATAACCTCGTTCCATGTATAAGGCAACTCACTCGGGCAGACACTTTTGATGTCGGTTACCGAATAAGTCGGTAAGGTCGTTAAGGTCATAGTAACAATAGAGTCGCAGCCATTGACCGTCTGCAGGTTAAGGATCTGCGTGCCAGCAGCGGTAAAGGTAACGCCATTCCACGTGTAAGGAAGCTCGCTCTCGCAAATGCTCATCGTCTCGGTGACCGCATAGGCAGGATTCACCAGCAATGTCATAATCACGGTGGAGTCACAGCCGTTGACATCCTGTAAAGTAGCAGAATTCATTCCGGCAGCGTTGAAGGTGACACCGTTCCAGGTGTAAGGAAGCTCGTTCTCACAGATGGTCCGGCTGTCCGTTGTAACATGCGTCTGGTTTACTGTCAGAATCATGATGACGGTGGAGTCGCAGCCATTGACCGTTTGCAAGGTCACATTCTGCGAACCCGCGCTATTGAAGACGAGGTCATTCCATGTGTAAGGTAACTCGCTCGGACAGATGCTTCTAACATCCGTCACCGTATAGGTCGGATTGACAGAGAGTGTCATCGTAACGACAGAATCGCAACCATTGGCTGCTTCCAACGTGACGTTCTGCGTGCCGGCAGCGTTGAAGACAACACCGTTCCAGGTGTAGGGCAATTCGCTCTGGCAAATGGTCTGGGCATCGGTCACCGCAAAGGTCGGATTGACCGTCAAAGTCATAGTAACGACGGAGTCGCAGCCGTTAACCGTCTGCAAGGTAGCGCTCTGTGTGCCAGCGGCATCGAAGACGACGTTATTCCAGGTGTATGGTAACTCACTCTCGCAGATGGTCTGGGCATCGGTTACAGCGTAGGTCGGGTTGACCGTCAAGGTCATCGTCACCACGGAGTCGCAGCCGTTAACTGTCTGCAACGTAGCGCTCTGTGTGCCAGCAGCGTTGAAGACGACGTTGTTCCAGGTGTACGGTAACTCACTCTCGCAGATAGTCTGGGCATCGGTTACCGCGTAGGTCGGGTTGACCGTCAAGGTCATCGTTACCACGGAGTCGCAACCGTTAACCGTCTGCAACGTAGCGTTCTGTGTGCCAGCAGCGTTGAAGACGACGTTGTTCCAGGTGTACGGTAACTCACTCTCGCAGATAGTCTGGGCATCGGTTACCGCGTAGGTCGGGTTGACCGTCAGGGTCATCGTTACCACGGAGTCGCAACCGTTAACCGTCTGCAACGTAGCGTTCTGTGTGCCAGCGGCGTTGAAGGTAATGCCGTTCCACTGATAAGGCAACTCACTCTCGCAGATGGTCTGGGCATCGGTCACAGCGTAGGTCGGGTTGACCGTCAAGGTCATCGTCACAACGGAGTCGCAGCCGTTGACCGTCTGCAAAGTAGCACTCTGCGTGCCGGCGGCATTGAAGACGACGTTGTTCCAAGTGTACGGTAACTCACTCTCGCAAATGGTCTGGGCATCGGTTACCGCAAAGGTTGGGTTGACCGTCAAGGTCATCGTCACCACAGAGTCGCAACCAGAAGTAGATGGCAAGGTAACGGTTTGGGTACCAGCCTGGGTGAACTCTACGCCGTTCCAGATTATAGGCAATTCGCTCTCGCAGATGCTCTTGCTGTCAGTCACTGTGTAGGTTGAGTTGATAGTAAGATGCATGGTCACAACAGAGTCACAACCATTAACTGTTTGCAGAGTGACTGTCGTATCACCGGCGGCATTAAATATGACACCGTTCCAGGTATAAGGAAGAGCGCCAGGACATACATCACGGCTTTCAGAAACACTGTAAATTGGATTCACGCTAAGAGTCATCGTCACAACAGAATCACAACCAGTAGAGGACTGCAAAGTAATGTCCTTTGTTCCAGCAGCGGTAAAAGTAACGGTATTCCATGTGTAAGGCAACTCGCTCTCGCAAACAGTCTGGGTATCGGTCACCGCATAGGTCGGTAAGGTTGTCAGAATCATGGTAACGACAGAGTCACAGCCGTTAGCAGCGGTCATCGTAATAGTGGTGTCGCCAACTGCGTTGAAGCTTATGCCATTCCAGGTGTAGGGCAGCTCGCTTTCGCATACAGTCTTGCTGTCGGTTACCGCAAAGGTCGGTAAAGTCATTAAGGTCATGGTAACAACAGAGTCGCAGCCGTTAGCGGCGGTCATCGTGATAGTGGTGTCGCCAGCTGCGTTGAAGCTTATGCCATTCCAAGTGTAAGGCAGTCCGCTCTCACAGATGGTGTCATTGAGTGTAATGTCGTAGGTTTGTTTTTCCTTCACTTCGAAGCTGCCGTGTGCCACCTCATTGCCATTTTTACTCACTGTCACGGAGTAGGTACCAGCGGAAACAGTAATCTCTTGGCTCGTCTCGCCAGTGCTCCACAGGTAGTCGGTTCCCATATTGGTGTTGACTTGCAGAACGGTAGTCTGGTTCGGACAAATGCTTTCATCGCCCAAGATGAAGAAGAAGGGCGGAGGAGCCAAAGTGGTGAAACTCACCTCATCGCTCCACTGGCTGGTGCCATCCACACCGCAGTTGGCACGGACTTTGACCGTATAAGATGTTCCAAGATCGAGTCCGTACAATATGTATGAATTCGTGGTGACACTGATGAGATTGTTTTCGTCACCGTTGACGCAGATTTGCCATTCAGTGGCACTGCCGTTCTCGGTCCACGTCAGCGTGGCAGTCTCATCGGTGATGTTGCTCGCGGCCAGGTTCGTGGGTGCGGGACAAGTCACAATCGGTGCAGACGCTTCGACCATAAATAGACCAGAGATGTTGGCGCCAGTGCCGCCGCCAAGGTATCCGACGAGCTGTTTCTCGGCAGTGGCGGCGTTGACCAAGTAAATTCCGTTGTCACTGGAAGAACTCATCTGTCCCATAAGCAGTTCCCCAGTATTCATATCAAATGCGATGTAGGGCATAGTGATGGAAAATCCCAGATCTCCAACAGGAGTGGTGGTGGCGTCGGTCAGATTCACTCGACAGAGGTTCCCTGTCATCACATCCGTACAGTAGGCATTGCCATTGTTGTCGATGGCAATAGAAAACGCGTAGTTGTTGAATGTGCCAATCTCTGTGACATCGTTGAGATTGGACGGGTTGAGACTCTTCAGTTTCACAGTGTTAGTAGAGGTGTAAACGATATAATAGATACGCCCGTCAACAGGATTGTAAGACATTGAAGCAATGTTGCAGTTAGGTTCCAAGTTGGTCACAACAGACACAGGGGCACCAATCGTCTTATTGTTGTTATCAAGCGGTGCCTTGAACAAGTTGGTGTAATCCTCGTCGCAGAACCATACTTCACCATTGACGTATGTGGCAGCCAATACACTCGGGATAACGTTTGAGGCTGCTGTCGCGCCAGCGGGATCTTGTGCTGAGAAACTGACAAATTTACTCCATAGATCGTTGTTGTTGGGACAAGAATGTACGAATGCGTACCAATTTCCTGTGGATTGGACCTGGGCGAAGGAGGCAGGGGTGCTCCAGAAACTATAGTCGCTGCCGCAGTTGGCGCGCACCTTTACGTTGTGGAAAACTGTGGAGTCAAGTCCTAACAGAGTATAGGGGTTCGTGTTGGCAGTGATGGGGTTGGTCTCGTCGCCGTCAAGGCAAATCTGCCACGATGTGGCGCTGCCATTCTCCGTCCAACTCACAGTGACCGTTCCTCCGCTAAAGTTGGAGACGGCAATGTTGTTGGGAGTGGGGCAGGGACTGCTGACACAGTTTACCATATACGTGATAGAGGTGAGGAAGGCACCCACTCCATTGAGAATCTGTAATCCGTTAGCATCAAATACACTGTAGGAGGTTTCATTGGCAAAGGAGCCTTGCACCCATTCGAACCTGATTTCGCGGCCGTCGCACACGGAGAGAGAACCGGAGGCGGAGTCGCCGTGGGAGATGGTCCAAGTGTCCAGAACAATGTTGCTGGTGACATCCACCACGTTGATGGCATTGCCGTTCCAGCCGTCACCGAAAGAGTCTTCTAACTTGTAGGTGATTACGCACTGGTTTTCAACCAGGCAGGAATTGGTGGTGAAGCTGATGACGTTCCAATAGCTTTCGCCGACAGCACCGCAGTTGGCTTTCACCCGCACGTGGTATTCGGTTTCGGGGGTGAGTCCGGTGAGTAGGCAACTGTTCGTGGAAACAAATGTGGTGAAGGAACCGGAAAAGTCAGCGGCTGTACTGTATTCCACAATCCAGCTGTTGGCATTGCTGTTGTTGTCCCAGATAATCCTGGCTTTGTTCATCCCATTTTCGGATACAGTCAGGTTGGTGGGCTTTGCGCAGTTTATGCCAAAGTTCAGACGGACACAGTTTTTCTCAGAATTGTAGTCGCCTATGATGTTGTTGGGGAACATCGGGTCGTAACCGGAACCGTTACGGTAGGCGTATATGGCTTGCAATTCCGTAGTGTGGAAGGTGTGACATCCTATACCGGGCGCGCTGGTGCCCGTCTTGTCGTTCATAACGAGCAAAAGGTTTTCGGTGCCATTGTAGTTGAACGGGACATCGAGCGCGAACTCGGTCCAACTGCCAGCCGTCAGCTCAATGGGGCCGCTGAACACAAGGTCGGCGGGGGTTACGGCTACCCAGTCGACGTTGTCACTGAAGGTCGTCTTGTTCGTGTGTACGAGGTACATATCGTAGTTGCGGATTTGGCTTGTGCCTGCATTATAGAAGGATATGCCGGAAATGGTACCCGTACGGTTGATTTCTGAAGCTGTATAGATTTGTTGGGATATAGAATAATTGGAACTTGAGTTGACCGGGAGGTAGTCGCCGCCTCCAGTGCAAGTTCCGATTTCGGTGATATTGGGGTTCGCAGGGCAGTTCACTGTATAAGAGACGGGGGCGCTCATAGCGTTGCTGCCGCTGAAGATAATGTTCCCCTCCACATCATAAACCGTGTAGGATGTCTCGTCGGCAAAGGATCCGTCCACCCACTCGAAGCGGATGTCGCGGCCGTCGCATATGGACAGGGTGCCCGAAAGGCTGTCCCCATTGTTTATGGTCAACGTGCCAAAGACAAAGCCGGTAGTGACATCCACCACGTTGATAGCGCAGCCGTTCCAACCGTCACCAAAGCTGTCCGCCAGTTTATAGCTTATTTCACATTGATCTGAACTTTCACATATATCAGTAGTGAAACTGCGGATAGTCCAGTAACTTTCGCTGCCAGCGCCGCAGTCAGCTTTTACCCGAACGTGGTAGGTGGTTCCGCCGACAAGTTCGCTAAGATGACAACTGTTCGATGCTGTCGTTACAGCCGTGGCATTGGAGAAGTCAGGGAGGGTTGCGTATTCCACGACCCAGCCACTGGCATTGGCGGTGGTGTCCCAGCTAAGTGAGGCGTTGTGCGTAGAGATGGAAGTAATCTCAAGGTTGGCCGGTGCATAGCAGAATTGTGCCGAACCGCTGGCCATAAATAAATGTGTGAGGTTAATGTCAGAATCTCCACCAATATAGTTCAACTCCTGTTTGGCTGCGGTAGAGGGATTTATGGAGCTGATTATGTGGCCTTTGTTAGAAAAAGATGTGCAGAAGAGTTCGTCGGTTTCCAGGTCGAAAGCCAATACTTGAACATCCGGAAGGTACCCCACGAGAGTAACGGAGGCATCGGTCAGATTCATCCTGTATAGACTGTCATTGTGAGTAACACAGTATGCCTCCCCAAGTCTGTTAATGGAAATGCTCTTGATATCTTGGGCGTATGCACCGATTACCGTAACCGAATTCGGATTGGCAAGATCGAAGCTCTTGAGCTTGAAGTCGCCGCCTACATAGTACATTTTGTTGTCACTGAGATTGTACGCCATGCTGAAAATGTCAACCGTGTCAAAATTCACCACTGCGGTTTCGAAATTTCTGATGGTCTTGTTAACATTGTCCAGAAGTGCACGGCCAAGGTCGATCGAGCCTTGGTTATAGTTATAGAAGGTGTACCACACGTATCCGTTGGCGTATGCATTGGAGGGGAAATAGTCGTTGATTACCTCCGAAGCGGTGTCTGCGGAGGTGATGTTCTGCATAGAGAAACTAACGTATCTGTTCGACCAGTTGTAATGGACCGGGGATGACATGACAAAGCTGTACCAGTTGGCGGTGGATTGGAGGTTGAAGAGGATGAAAGAGGTCTCGGCCCAATCGCTTTGGTGACCACTGGTATCACATACGGCCTGCACTCTGGCCTGATAGCTCGTGTAATCCAGACCACTGAGCGTGATGCTGTTACCCGTGGTGCTGGTTTGCTGCCATAGCGTGTCGGTAGTCTTCTTATACTCTACATTGAAATCCGTAGCACTGCCAGTCCATGCCAGAGTGACTTCATTATGGTTGGTGGAGGCAGTGAGATTCTTGGGCTTCGGACAAACTGT
Source organism: Bacteroidales bacterium (assembly GCA_016290295.1). Classification (GTDB taxonomy): domain Bacteria; phylum Bacteroidota; class Bacteroidia; order Bacteroidales; family WCHB1-69; genus RUG11690. The sequence continues at coordinate 15,125 of JAEETJ010000018.1, read as the reverse complement.
GCCGAAGTTCAATTGGATGCAGTTTTTCTCATTCAGTAGTGAACCATAATATGATCCAGGAGTTGTCGGGTCAAAATTGGGATCATCATCGTTGATGTACAGGGCTTGCGGATCCGTAGAGGTGAAAGTGTTGCAGCTCATACTACTGCTCCAGGAACCAGTGTTGTCATCCATCACAAGCAGTAGATTGTCAGTGCCGTTGTAAGAGAAAGGCACATCCAGGTCTATAGATGTCCATTCGTCGGTCTTCATCTCGATATTGCCGCTGAACACCAAATCGGCAGTGTTGACAGGAACCCAATCGTGGTCATTGCTGAAGCTCGTTTTGTTGGTATGGACGAGGTATAAGTCATAACTGCGAGTTTTAGCGTCTCCGCTGTTGTAGAAGGAAACACTGGAGATGGAACCGGGACGGCCGATTTCCGCTGCCGTATAGATCTGCTGCGACAGGCCGTAATTGTAGTAGGCGTCGCTCGGCAGTTGATCGTTTCCAGAAGTGCAGGTGCCGATGGAAATTAGTTCTGGCAACACCGGGCAGATTACGGTATAAGGGAGTGGAGCACTCATGGCGCCGCTGCCGTTGAAGATAATGTTCCCCTCTGCATCATAAACCGTGTATGATGTCTCGTTGGCATAGGAGCCTTGCACCCACTCGAAGCGGATGTCGCGGCCGTCGCATATGGACAGGGTGCCCGAAAGGCTGTCCCCATTGTTTATGGTCAACGTGCCAAAGACAAAGCCGGTAGTGACATCCACCACGTTGATGGCGCAGCCGTTCCAACCATCACCGTAGCTGTCCGCCAGACTATAGCTGATTTTGCATTGATCTGAGCTTTCGCATAAAGTAGTGGAGAAACTGCGGACGGTCCAGTAACTTTCGCTGCCAGCACCGCAGTTGGCTTTTACCCGAACGTGGTAGGTAGTTCCGCCGACAAGCCCGGTAAGAAGACAACTATTTGTCGTGGTCGTCACGGCCGTGGCATTGGAGAAGTCGGGGAGGGTGGCGTATTCCACGACCCAGCCGCTGGCATTGGCGTTGGTGTCCCAGGTGAGCGTGGCGTCGTTCATAGCGATGGAAGAGAAGTCAAGGTTAGTCGGCGCATAGCAGACTTGTGCCGAACTGCTGGCCATAAATAGATGTCTGAGGATAATGTCAGGGTCTCCACCCACATAGGTCAACTCCTGTTTGGCTGCGGTAGCGGGGTCCACGGAGCAGATTATGTGGCCGTTGTTAGAAAGGGATATGCAGAAGAGTTCGTCGGTTTCCATGTCAAAAGCCAATACTTCAACATCTGGGAAATATCCCACGGTGGTGACGGAGGCATTGGCCAGATTCATCCTGTAGAGGCTGTCATCTTGGGCAACACAGTAAGCCTCCCCAAGTCTGTTGATGGAAATGCTCTTGAAATCTTGGGCGTATGTGCCGATTGCCGTAATCGTACTCGGATTGGCGGGATCGAAGCTCTTGAGCTTGTAGTCGCCGCCCACATAGTACAATTTGTCGTCAATGGGATTGTATGCCATACTGAAAACGTCAGTCGTGTCAAAATTCTCCTTTACGGTCTCGAAATATCCGATGGTCTTGTTGACATTGTCCAGAGGCGCACGGCCAAGGTCAATCGTGCCTTGGTTATAGTTATAGTTGGTGTACCACACATATCCGTTGGCGTATGCATTGGATGTAAAATAGTTGTTGATCAGTTCCGAAGCGGTGTTTGCGGAGCTGATATTCTGCATAGGGAAACTGACGTATCTGTCCGTCCAGTTGGAGTGGGCCGTGGATGAGATGACGAAGCTGTACCAGTTGGCGGTGGATTGGAGGTCGAAGAGGATGAAGGAGGTCTCAACCCAATCGCTTTGGAGATTGGTATCGCATACGGCCTTCACTCTGGCTTGGTAGCTCGTGTAATCCAGACCGCTGAGCGTGATGGTGTTGCCCGTGGTGCTGGTCTGCTGCCATTGCGTGTCGGTAGTCTTCTTGTACTCCACATTGAAGTCCGTGGCACTACTACTCCACGTCAGGGTGACTTCATTATGGTTGATGTTGGAAACTGCGAGATCTTTGGGCTTCGGGCATATCGTGGTGAAGTTCAATTGGATGCAGTTTTTCTCACTCGCTAGGGAACCATTATATGAGCCAGGAGCTGTCGGGTCAAAATTGGAGTTGTCGTTATTGATGTACAAGGCTTGCATATTTGTGGTCGTAAAGGAATAACAACTCATACTGCTGATCCAGGAGCCTGTGTTGTCATCCATTACAAGCAGTAGATTGTCAGTGCCGTTGTAGGCGAAAGGCACATCCAGGTCTATAGATGTCCATTCGTCGGTCTTCATCTCAACATTGCCGCTGAACACCAAGTCGGCAGCGGTGACGGGAACCCAATCATTGGTACTGCTGAAGCTCGTTTTGTTGGTATGGACAAGATATATGTCATAGTTGCGGTTTTGGGTGTCGCCGCTGTTGTAGAGGGAGATGCTGGAGATGGAACCGGCACGGCTGATTTCCGCTGCCGTATAGATCTGCTGTGACAGGCCGTAGTCGTTATAGGTGTTGCTCGGCAAGTTTTTGCTCCCTGTGCTGCAGGAGCCGAGACCCACTATGTTGGCAGTGCCGCTGACCATAAATAACCCGAGAGCAACAATATAGTCGTCATCGCCAAGATAGCCAATATCCTGTACGGCGGCAGTGGCGGTATCTACCAACCCCATCGTGTAGCCGTTGCCTATAAAGCGCGAGCAGAACAACTCGTCGGTTGTGTCGTCGAATGAGAGGAAGACAGCCTGTGTCAGATTTCCCACGAAGGTGAGGGAAGCGTCGGTCATATTCAGGCGGTAGAGTGAGCCGCTTAATTCATCGTAGGCGTACGCCTCACCCCGGCTGTTGAAGGCGAGGTCGCGGACATAGATGCTGGGGGAGACTGTGCAAACCGTTGAGACATTGTCGGGAGAGGAGGGATGGAAACTTTTGACTGTATGGTTGTTTGAGACATAGTAGATTTTACCGTCTGCCGGGTTGTATGACAGACCCTCCATAAAGTCGGTTTCAAAAACACTTCTTACGGTGTCGAAAGCCCCAATGATGCGGGTGTCGTTATCCATCGGTGCCCGGAGCAGACAATAGTGATGACTTGGGTCGTAACTGGTGGCCCACACGTATCCGTCGGCGTAGGTGATGGAAGGTTGTGAAAACGTCTGGGCGGCGGAAACTGGTGTTCCTATGGTGATGTCCTGCATAGAGAAGGCGACGCATTTGTCTGACCAATCATAATGATCGAAACTGGAAGTCACATACGTGTACCATTTGGAGGTGGATTGGATGTTGAGGATGGGGAATGTGATGCTTCTCCAGTCGCTTTCGGAAACACCGGGCGTGCAGACGGCCCGCACACGTGCTTCGTAATCGCCCATATCCATACCGCTGAGCGTGACTGAATGGGTCGTGGTGGTGAGGCTGTGCCACATCGTTTCATTGGTCTTCTTGTATTCGACATTGAAGTTCGTGGCGTTGCATTCCCAAGTCAGGATGGTGTTGTGCTGGTTGTCGTAGGTGACGGTGAGGTTGTAGGGTTTCTGACAAGTCGGAGTCATCCTCAGTTGAAGACAATTGGCGGCGGGCGTGGTGAAGCCCGGGTAGTTGGACAGTGTCAGAGGATTGTAATTTTCGGAGTAGCCGCAAGAGTACATAGATTTGTTGCCAGGACTCAAACCTACAAATGAGCTGCATAGCAAGTTGTTGAGGCGGGTTCCGGTGTTGTCGTCCGTAAGCACCACAAGGTTGTCAGTGCCGTTGTAGGAGAATGGGACGTCGAGGGTGATCTCCGACCAGACATTCGTTTGCAGCGTGACATTGCCGCTGAACACGAGATCGGTGGCAGTGACCGGCACCCAGTCGTCGCCATAGAATTCCGTTTTGTTGGTGTGGACGAGGTAAATGTCGAGGTTGCGGGTCACCGCGGAACCGGTGTTGAAGAATGAGATGCTGTTGATGATGCCGGCATCGCCGATTTCCGTTGCCGTGTAGATCTGTTCTGAGATGGTGTAGTCGAATTGGCTGGCGCTGGGTATGAAACTTTGAGTGCTCGAGCAAGAACCGACATTCACCAAAGTGGCGCTGGTGTTGGGGATCATAAACAATCCTTTGCAAACAATGTTGGTGTCTCTACCGAGAAAACCAATGCTTTGCATATCAGCGGTGACGGGATCCACCAGCCACATCTGATATCCACCGTTGGAATTCTGAGACGAGCAGAACAGCTCGCCGGTGGTCAGGTCAAAAGCCAGATAGGCCCCGGTTGAAATACTCCCCACGGAGGTGTATGAAGCGTCCGTCAGATTCAAGCGGTAGAGTTTCCGACTGCCATATTCTCCAATGATGAACGCTTCTCCCTGGTTGTTGAAGGCGATGCTGACGATGCTAAGGTTGTCGACGTCGCAAACCACCGTCTTCACGTCCGGTGAGGAGGGATGGAAGCTCTTGACTATATGTCCGCTCATAACGTAGTAGATTCTGCCATCGATGGGATTGTACGACATACATTCAACAAAGTTGTCTTCGAATGCACTCTTTACGGTTTCGAAAGCCCCAATGGTCCGGGTGGTGTCGTTTATCGGTGCCCGGAACAGGTCGTGATGTTGCTGATTATAATTATAGTTGGCGGACCACACGTACCCGTCGGCGTAAGTGATGGCCGGGATGGTGTATGGCAAGTTCGATGAAGCTGTCGCGCCCGAGTCAAGGTCCTGCATCGAGAATGTGACGTATTTGTTTGACCATTCAGAATGGACGGCGCTCGAAAATACGCGCGTGTACCAGTTGGCGGTGGATTGGATGTTGATGATGGTGAATGCGGTGGTCCCCCAGTTGCTCTCGGAAACGCCGGGGTCGCAGATGCCCTTCACGCGGACATTGTAGTCGCCCACGGCCAGATTGCTGAGCGTGACCGAGTTGCTTGTGGTGGTGAGACTCTGCCACGTGGCATCGGTGGTCAGCTTGTACTCGACAATGAAGTCCGTGGCGTTGCAGTCCCAAGTCAGAGTGGCTTCGCGCTGGAGATTGTTGCAGGAAATGTTGAAGTTGTGAGGAGACTGACACTGCATCAAGGCAAATCCCAACAGGAGATAGTTCTTCGCACTCATCAAATTGCCGGAAAAATAGGGGGGAGGATTAAAATTCGCAGAACTATAGGTCAAAAGAGCTTGGTTCGGGCCATCGTAAGATAAGAAATAGTGGGAGCTTGGCTCGGAACCACCGGTATTATCTTCCATCATAACCATAAGATTGTCGCTGCCGTTGTAGTCGAATGGGGTGTCAAACTCGATAATGGTCCAGTTGAGTCCAGCGAAGGTCACATTGCCGCTGAACACGCGGTCGGCGGCGGTCACAGTTGTCCAATCCATATCGCTGCTGAAAGCATTTTTGTTAGTGTGTGCCAGATAAAGGTCGATGTTGCGAGTCATCGTACCATCGGTGTTGAAGAACCCAATGCTGCGGATTGTGCCCGACCGCCCGATTTCGGCGGGCGTATAGATTTGCTCTGACAGGGAATAATTCATTTGTGCCTGTGTCGGCAGAACTTCCATAAATTGGTTATGGCCGATTTCCACGAATGTCTCGTTGGTGCCGTCCGCCGTAGTGAGGCTCACTTCGTTGCTCCAGTAACTCTCACCGGTGGCACCGCAGTTTGCGCGAACTTTCACGTAGTAGGTGGTATTGGGGGTAAGTCCGGAAAATTCAAGGGAGGTGTCGGCGGTAGTCTCAATGACTGCCATATTAAAGTCCGGGTTAGAGGAGAATTCAACCTCCCAGTCGTCGGCGCCACCGGGCTGGCTCCAACTTATAACGGCGTCGGTGAGGCCGACGTTGGCGGTGAGGTTGGTGGGAGTAGGACAGCCTCCCGTGGTGGTGAAACTTACCACGTCGCTCCAAGAACTTTCATACCAAGTGCCGGGGCACTCATATTTGACGCGCACATAATAGATTTTGCCCGCGGTGAGGCCAGTCAACTGGACGGATGGTCCTGAGGGATAATCGTTGTAGCGCATATGAAAATCAGAATGGAGACTGTATTGAACGTCACGCCAGGTGACGCCGCTCGGCTCTACCCAGGTCAAATCGGCAGTGTGGTCGGTGATGTTTGAGACGGTGAGGTTGGTGGGGGCGGAACATGACTGTGCGCGCAACCCGGCCGGCAAAATGAACATTGCGGCCAAAACAAATAGAAACAAAGTAAATTTTCTCATGATTATGTTTTTTAAATTTTTTTTCATTTCTGTAAGATGCAAAATTACGAAAAAGATTGATTAGATATTGATTAGATATCAGTTTTTTGGTGAATTAATTTTTATCATTTTTTGTTTCATTATCAAAAAAAAACTTTAACTTTGCAAATTCATTTGAGCATTTTCGTGTAAAATGCCCTGATGAATTTGTTCTATGCTTATAATTATGTATTAATCAATATTATAAACTATGAAAAAAATCCTAACCTCTTTAATGTTGCTGCTGCTTCCCGCCTTTATGTTTGCGAGTGAAGCGGATTTGACACTGCCTAATTTCGGTGATGTCACCTTTTTTAACGGTGCGCTGAGTGCCAAAGCACTGCTGCTCTGGGGCTCCATCATCGTTATTCTGGGCTTGCTCTTCGGTCTCTTCCAGGCCATGAGAATCCAGAAATTTCCCGTTCACAAAGCCATGAGCAATGTGGCCAACACCATCTACACCACCTGCAAGACTTACTTGCTGCAACAAGGCAAGTTCCTGCTCATCCTTTTTGCCATCATCGGCGCCATCATCATTTTTTACTTCGGCGTGCTGAGCGGCAAAACCGCTCCTCAGGTACTGCTGATCCTCTTGTGGACCGTGCTGGGTATCCTGGGTTCATACGCAGTGGCTTGGTTCGGTATCCGTATCAACACCTATGCCAACAGCCGTACTTCCTTCGCTTCCCTGAGAGGCAAACCCTGGGATGTGGTTTCTATTCCCCTGCAGTCCGGTATGAGCGTTGGTTTGTTGCTGATCACCATCGAGTTGGTGATGATGCTCATCATCCTGCTCTTCGTGCCCTCCGAAAGTGCCGGCGCTTGCTTAATCGGCTTTGCTATTGGTGAGTCATTGGGCGCTAGTGCTTTGCGTATCGCCGGTGGTATCTTCACCAAAATCGCTGACATCGGTTCCGACCTGATGAAGGTGATCTTCAAGATTGGCGAAGACGACCCGCGTAACCCTGGTGTGATTGCTGACTGTACCGGTGACAATGCCGGCGACAGCGTAGGTCCCACCGCCGACGGTTTCGAAACCTACGGTGTGACCGGTGTAGCTCTGATTTCTTTCATCATCTTGGTATTAGGCAACAATGTTGACACTCAGGCTCTCTTGATCGCTTGGATTTTCGCTATGCGTATCCTCATGGTGTTCACCTCTGTTTTGTCCTACGGTATCAACCACGCTATTTCAGCTGCCAAATATAAAAACTCCAAGAATTTCAATTTTGAGACTCCGCTGACCTCTTTGGTTTGGATTACTTCTATCATTTCTATCATCGTGACCTTCTGCATCAGCTATCTGTTGCTGAATAACAACTCTGTTTCAGACACTTACGGTGCTGACTTATGGTGGCGTCTGGCTGCTATCATCAGCTTCGGTACCTTGGCTGCCGCTATCATTCCCGAATTCACCAAGGCTTTCACCAGCTCCAACAGCCGTCACGTGCAGGAAGTGGTGACCGCTTCTCGCGAAGGTGGTGCTTCCCTGACCATCCTGTCAGGTATGGTGGCCGGTAACTTCAGCGCCTTCTGGAAAGGTTTAGTAATGGCCGCTCTGATGTTGGGTGGTGTGGCTGTCGCTTCTCACGGTTTGGATATCTTCGGCGAATATTCCTCAATTTTCGCCTTCGGTTTGGTAGCCTTCGGTTTCTTGGGCATGGGTCCTGTAACCATCGCTGTGGACAGCTATGGACCGGTAACCGACAACGCCCAGTCTGTGTTCGAATTGTCACAAATCGAGCAGATTCCGAATATCTCTTCAGAAATTGAAAAGGACTACGGTTTCACTCCCGATTTCGAAATGGGCAAATACTATCTGGAAGCTAATGATGGTGCTGGTAACACTTTCAAGGCTACCGCTAAACCCGTGCTGATTGGTACGGCTGTGGTAGGTGCCACCACCATGATTTTCGCTATCATCATGTTATTGAAGAACAACGGTATGATGCAGTTGAACCTCACCGATCCCGCTGTTATCTTAGGTTTCATCACCGGTGGTGCTGTTATCTATTGGTTCAGCGGTGCTTCTATGCAGGCTGTTACCACAGGTGCTTACCGTGCTGTGGAATTCATCAAGAAGAATATGAATCTTGATAAGACCGAAGCTGATATTGAAGACTCCAAAACTGTTGTGAAAATCTGTACCAAATACGCTCAGCAGGGTATGTGGAACATATTCGCCGTTATCTTCTGCCTCACCTTGGCTTTCGCTTTCTTCGATCCTAACTTCTTCGTGGCTTACCTGATTTCTATCGCTGTATTCGGTCTGTTCCAGGCTATGTACATGGCCAATGCCGGTGGCGCTTGGGATAACGCCAAGAAGGTGGTTGAGGTTGACCTGAAAGAAAAGAACACCGACCTGCACGCCGCTACCGTTATCGGTGACACTGTAGGCGATCCTTACAAAGACACCTCATCTGTGGCTTTGAACCCCATCATCAAGTTCTCCACCCTGTTCGGTATGTTAGCAGTGGAAATCGCTATCGCCATGAAGCTGTCCGCCACCTCAACTGACTACTCACCGATTATCGGTCTGGTATTCTTTGTGATTGGTTTGATTTTCGTTTACCGTTCCTTCTACGGTATGCGTATCAAAAAATAAATTAAATGCGAAAAATAAAAGTCCTCATACTGATCCTGTCGTTGATGCCGGCCATGCTTGTGGGCCAGTCTATCAAGTATGACAAATCCTTTGTGGATTCGGCATCAACGATGGTGTGGACTGAGGTCAACATGTCGTGGCAGTTTCCTGTTGGTGGTATTCGCGAGTTGTTTAAGATGAATGGCAGCGTGGGTACCGGCATCACCGTCAAAACGGCATCCAACTGGCTGTTCGGCATCAGCGGCAACTATTGTTTTGGTGCCGCCATGCGCGATAATACCATACTGGACAATTTGAAGGACCACAACGGCTACACCTACAACTCCGACGGCACCTGTAACCAAGACTACCTTGACAAAGAAATAGAAGGCCGCTATTGGTATGTGGCCGCCGGCTTTGGCTATGTGATACCTGTCAACCGTTGGAAAAACTCTGGTATCAAGCTTTATGCCGATTTTGGCATTGCCCAGCATAAGATTCACATGGGTAGCCAGGCAGCCGACTATGTGCCCATGCTGAGAGACAATTACAAGAAGGCCTACGACCGTCGCTCCACAGGCTTCCACATGTCGCAGTCCATCGGTTATTTGTTCATCCAGCGAGTGCGTGTCGCCAGCTTCTATGCCGGCCTCGAGTTCCACGAGATGTGGACCAAGCCCGACCGCAATTACATTATCGGTCTCGGCCCTACCGAAGGCACCAAGGCCAAATTCAGCGGCCTGGTAGGCATCAAGGTAGCTTGGATTATTCCTTTGTATGAGAAGAAAAAAGTATCCACTTTTTACACTTACTAAAAATGAGACTTTTATATTCCATCGCGATACACCTTTATAATGCAGCAATACACCTTGCTGCATTATTTAATTTTAAGGCCCGGCAATGGGTGCAGGGACGGCGTGGCGTATTTGACTTTTTAGCCCAACAATGCACTGGGAAAGAACATATTATTTGGTTTCATGCAGCTTCATTGGGAGAGTTTGAGCAGGGCAAGCCGCTGATGCAACTGTATCGTCAACAGCACCCCGACTGCACCATCCTGGTCACTTTTTTCTCCCCTTCCGGCTATGAAATCAAGAAAAACGACAAGGTAGCCGACATCATCTGTTACCTGCCGCTCGACACACCCAGAAATGCCCGTCGGTTTATGGACATTGTGCCTGTGGAGAAAGCCGTTTTCGTGAAATACGAATACTGGTATAACTACATGCACCAGCTAAGCCTGCACAAAGTGCCTTTTTATTACATTTCCGCCATTTTCCGCTCCTCGCAATACTTCTTCAAACCCTACGGGAAATGGTTCGCCAGACAGCTCAAAACCTGCACTTATTTCTTCGTGCAGAATGAAATCTCAAAAGAGTTACTCCACTCTATCGGCATTGATCAGGTGGAAATCACTGGTGACACCCGCTTTGACCGCGTGTACGACATCTCCCAGCAGCATTACGAACTGGATTTTGTGCAGAATTTCTATAAAGAAGACACTAAACTGATAGTGGCAGGCAGCACTTGGGGACCAGATGAGAACCTGCTAAAACAACTATTAGAAAAACTGCCCGCTCATTACAAGTTAGTGCTGGCTCCGCATGTCACCGATGCCAAGCACATTGGGCAGATCAAAGAACTATTTCAGGAGTTCCCTACGGTTTGCTATACCGAAAAAGACGGAAAAGATTTATCAAGCTATCGGGTGTTAGTCATTGACACCATCGGTATCTTGAGCAAAATTTACAAATACAGCTACATTTCATACATTGGCGGCGCCTTCGAGACGGGCCTGCACAACATTCTGGAAGCCGCCGTTTTTGGAGTACCCCTCTTCTTCGGCCCAAAATATCAGAAATTCAACGAGGCGATGCAGCTGGTAGCCTTGCAAGGAGCTTTTTCCATCACCAGCCACGAAGAGATGCTGCAAAAGTGCCAACTCTACGCCTCCTCCCCCGAAGCATATACCAAGGTCTGCCAAATTTGCAAAGAATTTGTACAGAGCAATTTGGGAAGTTGTGAGAAAATAATGAGGAAATTAGCAAATTAGTTAATTAGTTAATTAGCAAATTAGTTAATTGGTTAATTAGCAAATTAGTTAATTGGTTAATGGATTTAATTTGCTAATTTTCACATTTGCTAATTTGCTAATTATTCATTGTTCATTGTCAACTGGTTTGGGATAGGTCTCTCTAACCCATGCCACAATAAGCCATCCTATCATCAGCAATACGGCACCAATTAAAAATGACCAATAAGGGCCTATCTTACTCTTTTTGCCTATCAATGCCGCAATAATACCCGAAATAATGGAGGAAACAATAGTCCAGATAATGTGTTTATCCATGATTAAGATTTTTTATGGAGCAAAAGTAATAATTTTTTTTTATCTATCTGTTTAATAGTAAAAAATTTTGTACATTTGCATTATTTTTCTAATATTTATATTTTATTATTACAAATATTAATAATAATATACATTTTATTATAAACTAAACTGTTAGATATAGATTTAATTCAAGAATACCATGATTGACAAGGAACATTCTAAAACAAAAATTTCAAGAATTCTAAACGAGGAAGAATATCACACTTTATTAAATCAGTTATTTGCTGACATTAAGAATACAAAGATATCTATGGCTCGTAGAATGAATAGTACTGTCATACAATTATATTGGAATATTGGCAAACAACTTTCTGAACGTAAAATTGAAGAAGGATACGGTAGCGCTGTTATCAAGAGGCTTTCTTCCGACTTGAAGACAGAATTTCCAAATATGGGTTTTTCGCCACGTAATCTGTGGAATATGAAACAATTTTATGATACTTTTTCCTCTACTGACCAAAAACTGCAACAAGTTGTTGCAGTTTTACCATGGGGACATAACCTTTTGTTGATGAATAAATTATCAACTCAAGAAGAAATGATGTATTATGCCAAAGAAGCAGTTACATTAGGTTGGTCTCGGAATGTTTTGTTAAATTACATTAAGGCGGATGCATACGGGCAGAACAAGTTAGTAAAGCTACATAATTTTGTAGAAGTTATGCCAAATGACCTGCAGAATCAGGCAGAAGAGATATTAAAAAGTCGTTATAATCTTGCTTTTCTTGAAGTTGACCGTCCCTTAAAAGAACTCGAACTTGAGAAACTGTTGATGGAAAAAATACGTTTCTTCATTCTAGAACTTGGTAATGGGTTTTCATTTATAGGCAACCAATACAGACTGGAACTCAACAGGAAAGAATACTTTGTGGATATGTTATTTTTTAACAGGTGTGTTAAATCATTGGTGGCTATTGAGCTGAAAATCGGAGAATTTAAACCAGAATATGTGAGCAAAATGGGATTTTACCTCTCGTTGCTTGACAAAAATGTTCGTTTGGAAGGAGAAAACCCATCAATAGGAATTATTTTATGTGCTGATAAAGATAATGACGAAGTGGAAATTGCGTTGCAGACTGCCAGTGCACCCATTGGCGTCGCAGAATATTTACTTGATTTCCCCGAACAAGAAATTAAAGAATTGATTAAAAGCGAAATTAAAAACGAACAAGAATTATCTCATAAAAGTCGTAGTGCAAAAAGTGTTTGCACTAAGGCATAAAATCAAAACGTTGCGGAAGTGAGAACAGATGCACAGAATAACTATATCGCCCGCTTCCGCCAGTCGGCCTTCCAAATATAGCAAAAAGAGATAAAGCCAATGATAATATTATAGAACCACTCAGCGGTCCAAACGACGGCAATAGTGGAAACCCTGGTTGTCAAGTAGATATAAAACATATAGGCAATAAGTACTCCAAATTCCAAAGCCATGGCAGCCGAAGTGTTGCCAGTGCCCGAAATCGCCTCAAAATAAATAACACCAACAGAACCCAAAATAGTGGCTACGCATATAACATAAATCGAAGGAATGGCAGCCGCCACCAAGTTGAGGTCATCAGTATAAATCCGCAGGACAAGATCGGGGAAAATGGCTGTGAAAATGGCCAAAACCAAAGAGCAAAGCACCGCATTTTTCACCACCTTCCCAAGCATTGCCATCACCTCATCGCTCTTGCCCTCGCCGATGATGCGGCTGGTGAGTGTGTTGGCTGTGGCCGCAAAAGCGAAACACGGAATGATGAGAATCATATAGGTACTGCGAACCACCGATGATACCCCAAGAGCCGTCTCGCCCATCTTTTCGATCAGAATAAAGAAGGCAAACCAGGCCCCGAAGGAGAACAGTCGCTGGATCATGCAGGGAAATGCCACTTTCAAGATATTGCCCATCAGCGCAGGCTGCAGCTTGTGCCAACGGAACATACCATATTCCTCATGAGGAATGGTGAAAAAAGTATAGACCCAGAAGAAACAGAAAGCTGTCAACTCTGCCAACAGCGAAGCCAAGGCCGCACCGCCTATGCCCATTTCGGGCAAACCACAGTTCCCGAATATCAGACCCCAGTCGAAGAAAATATTGACCACCGCCATGAGAAGGGTGGAATACGTGATAACCTTGGTATTACTGATACCCACATAGAACGAACGGAATAGAAAATTAAATACCACGAAAACAATGCCAAAACGCCTGATATCCAGGTATTTCATGGAAGCCACGTAAATATTCTCCGACTCAATGATAATATTCATCAATCCATCGCTGAAAAAAAACAAAAGACTGAGTAACAATAAACCGAGTAGCATGACGAAAAGAGCCCCATGCTGGAAAACCACACCTATCTGTTTCAGATTACCTTCACCGTAGCGCCGGGCGATGAAGATTTGGATGCCCACCGCAAAACCCATTGCCAGCGTAGTGAATACGTAATAGAACAAGCCTGCCATCATCGACGCACTCAGTTCTATAGTGCCTAAATGCCCCAAGAAAGCCGTGTCGGTAAAAGTGATGACAGTTTGTGCCAGATTGCCCAGCATAATGGGATAGGCAATACGCCATATTTCACGATTGGTAACAGAGGTTTTCAACATGGTGCAAAAATACGAAAAAAACAGTTGAATTGTTGAGTTGTTGAACTGTTTAATTGTTGAAAAAAATTTTTGTACCTTTGCATTTGCTTCCAAATACATCAAAGCCATAAAAATTTAACATAATAAATTGATTTATAGTATATTTCTTAAAAAAATAATAGTGATTTAACTGATACATGAAAATAATATTTAAAGCAAAATTGCTACTGATGGCATTCTTGATAGGAATCTCAGCATCAGCACAAAATTTAATAAACAAAAGCAAGGTATCGACATATCTGACAGAAATGGTCGTCAACACGGCGGCCAAAGACAGTCACAGGAGTGTCAACGCCTTGGCTACACTGTCCATAGCCTGCGATGCTCCTGCATTCTTTGAGCGGCACGGGTGTCGCCTCATTGACAACGTGGAGCGAATCTACATTGTGAGCATTCCACTCAGCGAAGTGGGCCCGTTGTCGAACAACGACACTATCGAGCGAATTGAGGCAGAGCGTATGCCGCAGCCACTGATGGATGTCACTCCGCAACAAATAAATGCCACCGGCGTCTATGCTGGCACCAACCTCCCACAGGCATACACGGGTGCAGGTGTAGTGGCAGGAGTCTTCGACTGCTATTACGACTTCACTCATCCCGCTTTCCGTGATGTCAATGGAGACTTGCGCATCAGCTATTATTATGATTTCCAATGGCCTAATGCCGATGGCACATACGGCCATGCGTTGGTGAGTTCCAGCGAGATTGCCGCCCAGCAGCATTCGCTATACTCTCGAAATGGTATTCACGGTACCCATGTGGCCGGCATCATGACCGGCTCAGCGGTAAATGGTCAATACCAAGGAATGGCCCCTGAAGCTGACATCTACCTGGTGGACTTCAACTCCGACCGCGAGCAGTTTGCCAATCCTGACGAGAACACCTCGGCTGTTGCTGTGTTGGGCTTCAAGAAAATTTTCGACCGTGCAGCAGCCGAAGGCAAGCCTTGTGTGGTAAACTTCAGCAGCGGTGAGAGCGTTATTTTCACCTCTCAACGTGTACTCGAAGGCGAAGCCATGCAGGCACTGACAGGACCTGGCCGTATTATTGTTTCGTCGGCTGGCAATGATGGCACCCGCTCGTGCTACCTTGAAAAAAGTGCCAACGACTTCCAAGCAGGCACAGGCATCAAGAACGGCCTCCACGGTGGCCAAATTATCGACATCGACCTCATCACCCCTGGCAATCAATATGTGCGCTTCGATTTTATGGGCGTGGGACTGACAGGCGGCGGCATCGAGGGCACCATCGCCTTCAACA
>JAEETJ010000050.1 GCA_016290295.1 Bacteroidales bacterium | reverse complement strand
GCGCCACTCGTCGCCCCAGTATTGCTACCGGTCGTTACCGTTCGACTTGCATGTATTAAGCCTGCCGCCAGCGTTCATCCTGAGCCAGGATCAAACTCTCCATCCTAATTAATTTCTTTTCTTTTTTTTGTCTGTCCCGACTTTATCGCTTGCGAATCTCTCAAAAGTCTTTTGAGCCATTTGCTACATCATTCCATTCTTTCAAAGAACTTCCCAAAACCTCCCTTTTCCCTCGCGCCCCGTTCCGTTCGTTTTGGGATTGCAAAAGTACTACCTTTTTTTTATCTGGCAATACCTTTCGAAACTTTTTTTGCATTTTTTTGCTATCTTATTGATTATCAATGAGAAAAAATTTATATCAAGCCCATTTTTTATCAAAAAACAGGCAAAAAAAGCTGTTTTTTGGCACTTTTTTTGACGATTTTGGAAGTGGTTTTGGAAACTTTTCTGAAAATTTCGCACAAAAGCGTGTTTCAAACACGCAAAAAAAGTGGATTTTTGGATTACAGAAATATAGGCTAAATCAAGGGGGAGTCTCGGGCTACGCCTTCGAGGGGAGTTATGCTGTGCATAAGGGGAGTCTCGCACTTTGTGCTCGAGGGGAGTTATTTGATGATGGAATGACTGACTGAAGGGCAAAAAAAAACTCCTGAGATCAGGAGTTTTTTCCAATTCAATACCTATTGTATATTATTTGTTGCGTTCTTTCTCTTTGCTCTTCACCAATTGTTTTTTGATAGCCTCGATGGCTTGGTCGGTGGCTTCTTCAAAAGTTTTGGCAACTTTGGATGCCATGGCATCGTTTCCTCTTATCTTTACACGAATGTCAACCTCTTTATTTTCGGGTTTGTCGGTATTATCCAATTTCAAGGTTACCTCGGAACCTATAATGCCGTCATGCAGCTTTGAAAGTTTTTCCAGCTTGTCAGTAATGAAAGTTTCCAGCTTTTGGTCAGCTTTGAACTTGATTGCAGAAATAGTTACATTCATATTAAACCTCCTTTTTTATGCCCTTGGATGGGCTTGTTTATAAATGGTTTTTAATTTTTCAATCGAATTATGGGTATATACCTGAGTGGCCGCCAGACTGCTGTGCCCCAATATCTCCTTGATGGCATTAATGTCAGCTCCATGGTTCAGCAAATGGGTGGCAAAGGTATGGCGCAACACATGCGGACTACGTTTGTCGATCGTCGTGACGCAATCCAAATATTTCCTTACAATATTATATATAGCCTTAGAATACAATTTTCTGTTTTTTGACGTAACAAAGATACAACTATTTTTGTTCATTTCGCCAAACTTTTCTCGATAAGCCGCAAAATATTTTTCAAGTGCTTCTATAGCAAGATGATTCATTGGAATGACTCGTTCCTTGTTGCGTTTACCCAAGACCTTAACCGTTCTCTCGTAAAAGTCAATATCCCCCAGTTTGATATTCAGCAGTTCCGACAAACGCATGCCTGTGGAATAAAACAACTCCATAATGGCCCTGTCGCGGATACCCTCGAAATCAGCCCCAAACATATCGGCGGTAAAAAGCCTCTCCATGTCGTGTTCCTCCACAAAATGCGGCAGACGCTTTGACATTTTGGGAGAAACCACTTGACGCATGATATTATCCTCCACCAACCCCATTTTCTGCTGGTAATTATAAAAAGACTTCAGACAACTGATTTTCCGGTTGATGCTACGGGTTGTTACTCCCTCCTCCATCAAGGTCAAAATCCACGTACGTACCACTTCGGCATCAGCCTTGACAAGGTCTTTCATCTGAAAGCTCTGATCCACATATTGCCCAAACTGCTCCAAATCCGTTTGATAGGCTATCAACGTGTTGGGAGACATACGTTTTTCGTAGCGGAGATAATCCAAATATGTGGTTACAGCTTCCGTGTTCACAATATTATATTTATTCACATAACGCAAAATTACAACTTTATTATGCGGTTTTCACAGGTTCATGAGAGAATTTGTTCACATGCTTTTGTTGAATTTGCTAATTTATTTTCGTACTTTTGCATTTTCAAAAAACGGAAAATGAGAAAACGTCTGCTCATACCTTTGCTGATTCTGATTGCGGGCATCGCCATCTTACTGGTGGCGACAATCTTCCAGCTATATAAAGAAGCAGAAAAAGTGCAACGCAACATTTTTGTCAACGAAGTGCTGATTGCAGGTGAAAATGTGGTGAATAAAATAGATGCCACCCTGAAAAACGATACCATTGCACTGTCGGCCATCCGCCAGGTGAACCCTGATTCTATTCCCGTTTCTACTATTTATAAGAAATTCACCAACAGATTTTTACTTGACTCGCTCTCCCAAAAACCTGTCGGTATTATCAAAACCACTTTTGACTTCGACAAGGATAATACCATCTATGCCCTTGTCGATACAGTTTATTTCGACACGACCTATCTCGTTTCTATCCAGCAATTTGACGATATATGGAGCGGCAATATTCCTGGAAACACGCAAAATATCATCAACAAAAAAAATTTGCAATTGGTGGAAATGGACAGCAGCAGCAGAATGTTGCTGAATCACGATTTCCTTTACAGAATTATCAAAGAGGCTTTGGCAGAAGAAAACATCAACAGTACTTTCGACTATGCCTTGTACAACGCCTACACCTCACAATTTGTGGTGGAACCCACCTTCATAAAAAACGAGCAGATTTTGAAAAGTGAATATCTTTTCAAGCTGAAAAACAACGAAAAATTCATCGCACCACATTATCTGATTTTATTTTTCCCTTCTGAAAGAAATATTTACTTCCAAAGAATGAGCACCATCGTCATTTTGATTGTCTGCTTCATCATTCTGATTGTGCTGATATGCGGGGCCACCATGACCGCCCTCTACCGCCAAAAGAAAACCGCAGATGTCAAAAACGATTTCATCAACAACATGACGCATGAGTTCAAAACTCCCATTTCCACCATCTCCTTGGCCTGCGAAGTGATTGAAGACAAAAGTTTGAATGACATGGACGCCAAAATGGCCTACGTTTCTATTATCAAAGATGAAAATTCACGACTGCAAAAAATGGTGGAAAACATCCTCTTGACTGCTCAATTGAACAAAGGCCAGCTGCGCATGAACGTGGAATTGGTGAATGTACGCGCACTCATTGAAAAAATCCTGCATAACCTTTCCTTACAAGTCATCAGCAAAGGCGGTAAGATTTCCTCCCAACTGAATGCCGAGGAACATTATATCTTTGCCGATCCTGTTCATATTGAAAATATCATTATGAATTTGCTAGAGAACGCCATCAAATATTCCCAAGACAAACCTTTCATTGAGATTCGCACCCACAACGAAGGCAAGAATCTGGTCATTGAAGTGGAAGACAAGGGTATAGGAATCGCCAAGAAAGATATCAAGAAAATCTTCAACGAATTCTACCGAGTACCGCATGGCAACCGCCACGACACAAAAGGTTTCGGTTTGGGATTAGGATATGTCAAAAAAATCGTATCTTTGCACCATGGAAATATAAATGTGAAGAGTGAGTTGGGAAAGGGAAGCACTTTTATTGTATCTTTGCCGATTAAAATGTAAAAACTATGGATAAACCTATCAGAATTTTATTAGCCGAAGATGATGTCAACCTTGGAAAAGTTTTATCTACTTATCTTGAGGTGAAAGGTTATGTTGTAGGACACGCCAGCAACGGAGAGATGGCTTACGACATGTTTTGCTCCGAAGACTATAACATCTGTGTTGTGGATGTGATGATGCCGCTCAAGGACGGCTTCACCTTGGCCAAAGAAATCAGGAAATTGGACAAGAAAATTCCTATTATCTTTCTGACCGCCAAAAATCAGCAGGAAGATATCATTGAAGGATTATCCATCGGTGACGATTATGTGACCAAACCCTTCACCATGGAAGTGCTGCTGGCCCGTATCCAGGCCTTGCTGCGCCGCACGGTAGAAGCTGAAGATAAAGAGGAACCCACCATCATCAATTTGGGAAGCATCACCTTCGACAAAATGCGCCAAACCCTGAATATCAATGGCGAAGAGAAGAAACTCACTACCCGTGAGACCGAGTTGCTCATGATGCTGATCAACAAGAAGAACGAAGTACTGGAAAGAGGCTTCGCTCTAAAGAAAATCTGGGGTGACGACAGCTACTACAACGCCCGGAGCATGGATGTATATATCACCAAACTCCGTAAATATTTCGTGTCGGAACCACAGGTGCAGATTATCAATGTGCACGGTGTGGGCTTCAAATTAGTGATGTAATTCGCTATACTATTTGACCCAGCCTTTTTTGCAAAGCAACTGAGCTATCTGTATTGCATTGGTGGCAGCTCCCTTGCGGAGATTGTCAGCCACAACCCATAAATTCAAAGTTTTATCCTGGGATTCATCGCGACGGATACGTCCCACGAAAACCTCATCTTTGTCCTTGGCAAAATAAGGCATGGGGTATTCATTGTTCGCAGGATTGTCAACCACCACGACTCCCGGCATGGCCGTAAGCAAACGAACCACATCCTGAAGTTCGTAATCCTGCTCAAACTCAACATTCACCGCCTCGGAATGGCCGCCTGTAACCGGCACGCGCACCACAGTGGCAGTAACACGAATATCGTCATCACGAAGGATTTTGCGGGTTTCCTTCACCAGTTTCATCTCCTCTGTGGTATATCCGTTCTCTTCAAAAGTACCCCCATGAGGCAGCAGGTTCAAGTCGATGCGATATGGATAGGCCATTTCACATTCTTTCCCTTCGCGCTCGGAGAACAACTGGTTGAGCGCCTTTACCCCAGTACCACTCACCGACTGGTAAGTGGAAATCACCAAACGCTTGATTTTATATTGTTTATGCAATGGAGCCAAAGCCATCACCATCTGAATGGTAGAGCAATTGGGATTCGCAATGATATGGTCATTTTCTGTTATGACATCGCCATTGATTTCCGGAACCACCAATGGAATGTGCTTCTCGTAACGCCAAGCCGACGAATTATCGATAACGTATGTGCCTTGTTCGGCAAATTTCGGGGCATATTGCAAAGAAGCTCCGCTGCCGGCAGAAAAAACAGCTATGGCAGGCCGCTGGGCAATCGCATCCTCTACACTAACCACCTTGACCTCGCGACCAGCGAAGTTCACCACTTTACCCACAGACTTGGATGATGCCGCCGGTATCAACTCGCAAGCTCCAAAACCTCTCTCTTCCAATACTTTCAACATGACACTGCCGACTAATCCTGTGGCTCCAATTAATGCTATTTTCATTTTTATTACAATTTTATAAAAAGTTATTAACAGTATGGTTTTTTCTAATGCAAAAATACTACTTTTGTGGACTTGATAAACATAGGATTGAAAATTTAAATGAAGACGCATGAAAAAAATATTTATACTACTGGTTATTAATATTTTATACTCCACCCTACTCTTCTCGCAAATCCACGAGGATTTTACCGATGGGAACATGGGAGCACACCCCTCTTGGCAAGGTGACACCGCCGATTTTGCCATCAACAGCAACGGACAACTACAACTGAACGCCTCTCAGGCAGGTGTTTCCGCTATCAGCTTAAAACTTGATTCTTTAGCCGTTTGGCAGCAGGATATGGAATGGAATTTCCAAATCCGGCTCGCTTTTTCGCCATCCAACAACAATTTCGCCCGTTTTTATGTCTTGGCTGACACCTCCGACCTGAAATCCACAAACTTACACGGTTTTTATCTTCAATTCGGGGAGAATCTCGCACAAGACGCCATTGAGATATTTTATACGGATGGTCAGCAAAACATCTCAATTTTACGAGGAACCGAAGCCTTCATCGCCAATAATTTTGACCTAAAAGTAAAGCTAATCCGTACCAGTGCGGGAGAATGGAGTTTGTATGTGGATGAAACGACATTGAATTGGTATCATTTACAGGCTTCAGCGACATTCAGCCAGCAATTCTCCGCAAAGGCAGCAGGCATTTACTGCAAGTACACCATTGGGAATAGCAACAAATTCTATTTTGACGACATCTACATCGGTCCGCAACAAACAGACAGCATTCGTCCCCACGTTACAGCCTGTTATGGCGAAGATGATTTCAGAACGGTGGTGGTGGATTTTTCCGAGATTGTGGATGATTCGGGACTCAAACCGGAACACTATACAATTCAGGAAACCAACGGACATCCCATAGACTGCGAATACCTGTTTCCTGATTATCAAAAAGTAATGCTATTCTTTCCCAATGCATTTGAAGAAGATAGAACTTACCAGCTTTTCGTCAGTAATGTCCATGATTTAGCTGGCAACAGCATAACAGACACTTTGGTAGAATTCCACTGCCACAAAATCAAAAGGAACGATATTTTAATCCATGAAATCATGGCCGACCCCACGCCCACCATAGGCCTACCACCCGTGGAATATTTGGAATTGTACAATCGGACAGAGGGAAAACTGCTCCTTGACAACTGGAAAATACAATTGGGCAAAACGCTGAAAACTCTGCCTGAAATGATATTGGATGCCCATAGTTTCGCTGTTATCACCGCTGATGAAAATGTTGAGCAACTTTCCGCCTTCTGCCAAAACATATATCCGCTTTCCTCTTTGAGCATTACCGATGGCGGACAGGAAATCATTCTTTATAATAACTATGACGAAGTTATTCATGTGGTGAAATTCAAAAATGGCTGGCATCGTAACAGCATCAAAAGAGAAGGCGGCTGGTCTTTGGAAATGATGGACAGCCAAAATCCTTGTGCGGGCGGGGAAAACTGGGACTCCTCAAGCGATGCAAGCGGCGGCACCCCAGGGCGAGCCAACTCCATTGCCCATGAGAACAGCGATTATGAAGCACCCGTGATGCTTTCGGCCACAGTCTTAGACAGCAACCTGCTACAAGTACATTTTTCAGAGACCATCTTTTTGCCATCTGAGGTGCCCATTTTTTCTTTGGACCATAATCTGAACATTACTTACATTAAGCCTGTCAATCCCTACAACAATGCTCTCGACCTCAGGTTTGACCAAGCCTTGCAAGTAGGAATCGTTTACCAACTAACCCTTTGCGGAAACATTTGCGACTGTGCCGGACAGTGTGCCTCCGATGGACAAATCCTTTCCTTTGGTTTGGACCAAAATCCATGGCATAAAGATTTGATTATCAATGAGATTTTAACCAATCCTTTGAATAATGACGATGCGGATTATATTGAAATTTACAATCGCTCTTCCAAAATAATCGACCTGAAAAAAGTAAAAATAGGCAGTGGTGGCGGAGATTTTCCAGAGAAAACCGCCATAGCGGTCAGTCAAGGTTATCAACTCTTTCCGCAGCAGATGGTCGCCCTTTGTAAAAATCGGGAACTCACTGAAGAGCAATATCATCCGTTATACCCTCAAAACCTATTGTCTTGTGACTCCTTGCCCGCCTTTCCCAATACGGAAGGAGTGGTGCACCTTACGGACTTGGCTTTGCGAGCTATTGACCGCCTCCAATACAACGAGGACATGCACTATTCCATGCTTGTTTCGACCGATGGTATTGCTTTAGAAAGAGTTCATTATGAAGGAGATACACAAGATGATAACAATTGGAAATCGGCAGCGGCCCATGTAGGTTTCGGCACTCCTGGCTATCCCAACTCCCAGGCTGCTGAAATGTTATCTTCTGATGATATATTGCGTATAGAACCCGACATTTTCTCTCCTGACAATGACGGCTTTGAAGACTTTGCGGAAATATACTGCCAATTTCAAGATACGGAAAACCGAGTGACTGTAGCAATTTATCATCGGAACGGGCTACTGATAAAAAAGCTGGCACATAATGAAGTATGTGGCGGGAAAGTCAGTTATCTTTGGGACGGGACGGATGAGAACGGACATTTGGCACCGCCAGACTTGTATATTGTCCGAATGCAATACTGGAATTTATCGGGCAAAAAACGAAGCAAGCAAGCGGTCGTGGGCTTGCGATAACCCACGTTTTCACGAAAAAAATTTTTTCTCCATAAAAATCAAAAAAAATTTTTTCGTATTTTTGCACAAATATTCCCACCATGAATTTAAATTTATCAAAATAATAACTTTTATAATCAAAGGAGGACCTTATAGTGTTAAAAAACAGATGCCTTATAGACCCTTCGGATTTCACGCGCGAAGAATTTCGTGAAATATTTGATTTGGCACATCAAATCGTTGCAGATCCAGAAAAGTTCAGTAAGAGTTGTGAGGGTAAAATCTTGGCAACTCTTTTTTATGAACCGAGCACACGTACACGTTTCAGCTTTGAGGCAGCCATGCTGCGTTTAGGCGGAAAAGTGATCGGCTTTTCCGAGCCGAATTCCAGTTCCACTGCCAAAGGTGAAAGCATTGCCGACACCATCCGCACCATTGAATGTTATGCGGATATCGCTGCTATGAGACATCCCAAGGAAGGTGCTCCCCGTGTAGCCAGCCATTACATTCACATGCCCTTGATCAATGCCGGCGATGGTGGTCACCAGCATCCCACCCAAACGCTGACCGACATCCTGACCATCGAGCGTCTGAGAGGCAATGTGGAAAACAAAACTTACGGTTTCTGCGGCGACCTTAAGTTCGGCCGTACCGTGCACTCACTGATCAAATTCCTCAGCAATTACGAAGGTGTGAAGTTCATTCTGATTTCTCCCGAAGAACTGAGAGTTCCCGAATACATCCGCGAGGAAGTCATCAAGAAAAAAGGCATTCCGTTCCAGGAAGTTCAGGAAATGGAACCTTATATGGGCCAATTGGATTTCTTATACATGACCCGTGTGCAGCGTGAACGCTTCTTCAACGAAGAAGACTACATCCGCTTGAAAGACCGTTTCATCTTGGATATGGAGAAAATGTCGTATGCCCGTCCTGACACCTACGTATTGCATCCCCTCCCACGTGTCAACGAAATCAGCGTGGAAGTTGACGCAGACCCGCGTGCACAGTATTTCGCCCAGGCCAAAAACGGCATGTATGTCCGTATGGCTCTGATATTGAAACTTTTAGGAATTTATTAAAAAGAAAGTCATGTTAGAAATCACAAGTATAGACAAAGGTATTGTCATCGACCATATCAAGGCAGGCTTCGGCTTCAAAGTTTATAATTATCTGAATCTTGACAAGGCCGAATACAATGTAGCCCTCATCACCAATGCTTACAGTGAGAAAATGGGCAAAAAAGACATCATCAAAATCAACAATGTCATTGACATTGACTACACATTTTTGGGACTTATCGACCCGAATATCACCGTCAATAT
Organism: Bacteroidales bacterium; assembly: GCA_016290295.1. Taxonomy (GTDB): domain Bacteria; phylum Bacteroidota; class Bacteroidia; order Bacteroidales; family WCHB1-69; genus RUG11690. The sequence continues at coordinate 5,823 of JAEETJ010000050.1, read as the reverse complement.
CATTGACAACGGGAAAACCATCAAGAAAGTGAAACTGGAAGTTCCTCAGGTGGTGCGCAACATTATCAAGTGCAAAAATCCACGCTGTGTAACCTCTGTGGAGCACTATTTTGACCATGTTTTCCATTTGGTGGACAAGGAGAAACGCTCATATCGCTGCGAATATTGCGACGATATTGTTATCCCATATACTGCAAAATAAGTATGTTCATCCATTTTGCATATTAACATTTGCCTGTTTATTATATCTTTATTCTTTTAAAATTAGCGTAAAATAAAGTTATAATTTTGTACGCTATCCATAAGAATAAGATATAAATGAAAATATTCCGTTTTATTTCCGCTGTTATACTGTGCCTGGCCGTTGTGACAGGCATAGTTTTTGCAGCTGTCAACATGCCGAAACGCCCTTGTTCCGGTTATGATTTGACGGTGAAATACGACGGCAATTATCCCACTGTCAATCAAGACGATATCCGTCAGATGATTGAAACCACCCCCATCAAAACCATTGGCACTCCGATGAAAGACATCGATTTGGAACAAATCGCGGAGCTGCTGAAACAAAATCCTTACATCAAAACGGTAAACGAAGTTCGCTTTTCAAGCACCAAACTGAGAATTGTTGTAACCCTGAAAAATATTTTACTCCACGTATATACCCAGACGGGCCAGCAGTATTTTGTGGATGAAGATGGAAACATGCTTCCTTTCTCCCTTGCGGTAAAGGAAAATGTGCCTGTCGTCAATGGCAAAATCACCGATGCCTTTGTCTACGGAAAGAATGTGAAAGACAGCCAAAGCAATCTTCACCGCGTGTTCAAGATTGCCTCTTACATGCATGGCAACGACTTCTATCGTGCACAGTTCAGACAACTGTATGTGCAGAACAACAATGAAGTGGTGCTGGTGCCGACCATAGGCCGACACAAGATTCTTTTCGGGACAGACAAAAACATGGAGGAAAAACTTTTCAATTTGCAACAAACATACCAGCAGGGACTGGCCTATATGGGTATGGACCAGTATTCCACTTTGGATGTGAGATATAAAAACCGGGTGATAGCTAAGAAAAAATAACAAGGCATGAAAACAGAAGATCAGATGACGGATATGCCCGACCTCGTAGTCGGCCTCGACATAGGAACCACAAAAATAGCCACCATCATCGGCTATAAGAGCGACGATAAGATTGACATTATCGGCCACGGACGCGGAGAATCCACTGGTGTACAACACGGTTTGATTTACAACATCAACAAAACCGTGGATGGCATCAACATTTCCAAGGAGCAGGCCGAAAACCGCACCGACTGCTTCAAGGTCCGCAACGTTTTTGTGGGCATTGCCGGTCGCCATATCAAAAGCATCGAATACAAACATGTGCTGACACGCATCAACGGCAAGGATTTCGTCATCAGACAGGAAGAGATTGACCGCATGCTGAACGACCTGTACAACATCTCGGTACCTTCCGGAGAACGCATCATCACGGTTATCCCCCAGCATTACGTCATCGACAGAGAGATGGACACCAACGAACCCGTAGGCATGTTGGGAGAATTGATCGAAGGTTATTTCCAACTCATCACCGGTAATGAGAGCGAAATCAAAAAGATACTGATGTGCGTGGAGAGCGCAGGTTTGAAAGCTGAAGACATCATCCTGGAGCCCATCGCCTCAGGTTTGTCCTGCCTCAGCGAAGAGGAAAAGAAACAAGGCGTGGCATTGGTGGACATCGGTGGCGGCACCACCGACTTAGCCATCTACTGCGAAGGAAACCCAGTGTACACCAAGGTGATTCCTATCGGCGGCAGCATTATCACCCGCGACATCGCTACTGTATGTCAGATTACAGAAGAACTGGCTGAAAAACTGAAGACTACCTGCGGCACTTGCATTGTCGAGAAGAGTAACTCCAACCACTATATCACCCTGCCCCAGTTCCATGCTGTGCAACCGCGACAAATCAACGAAACACATCTGGCCAAAATCATCAACATGCGTGTACAGAACGACATTCTCGACCAGGTGAAACGCGAAATAGACAGCTCTGGCTATGCCGACAAATTAAGAGCAGGAGTGGTGCTCACCGGTGGCGGCGCAACACTCAAACATATCAAAGAGTTGTGCCAATACACCCTACAAAAACCTGTCCGTATCGGTATCCCCGAATTCGGCTTTGTGCGTAATATCCCCAACGACCTGAAACACCCCATGTACTCTACCGCACTGGGCTTGTTGAAGTATGGTATCAACAAGAAGGAATACGCACTGGAAACGGAACAAGAGGAAAAACCCGTGGTAGAGGAAAGAAAAACAAATCCAAAACCAGAGAATCCCAAACCCGAAAACAGCGGCAAAAAGCTTGGAAACGAAGGGAAAAACACCAGCAAACCCAAAAATACGGATTCCAAACCCTGGGGTTCCAACTTTATCATGAAAAAAGTCCAAGACTTCTTCGAAGGACTGGTGGACAAGACCTCCTAAAAAGCCCAACAATAACAGCAATAACTTTAACTAAAGATAATAAATAAAACAAAAAATATAACATGAGAGACAGAATTGATTTTACACCAGATTATGGCACCAAGCAAAACACCTCCATCATCAAAGTAATTGGTGTGGGTGGTGGCGGTAGCAACGCTGTGAAACACATGTATAGCGAAGGTATTGTGGGCGTTGACTTCCTGATTTGCAACACAGATGCCCAAGCACTGCATAAAAATGTGGTGCCTTCGAAGTTGGTTTTAGGCGATACCGGACTGGGTGCGGGCGCCAAACCTGAAGTTGGCCGCGAATTGGCTGAAAAAAGTATCGAAAAGATCAAAGAGTTTATCGGTGAAGAAACCCAAATGCTCTTCATCACTGCAGGTATGGGCAAAGGTACAGGTACCGGCGCCGCTCCCGTGGTGGCTAAAGTAGCCAATGAAATGGGTATCCTGACCATCGGCGTGGTGACCTTCCCCTTCAAATTCGAAGGCCAGATACGTGAAAAATACGCCAAGGATGGTATTGCCGAGATGGAAAAATATGTTGATTCTCTGATTGTGGTAAAGAATCAGAATATCATGAAATATTACAACGACGAGGATGTGGATGCTGGTTTCGCATACGCTGATGATGTGCTGAAAAACGCAGTCAAATGTATCGCCGAATTAATTACTGTCAATGCTGACCAGAACATCGACTTCAACGATATCAAGACCATCATGAAGAACAGCGGTCACGCTATGTTAGGCTTGGCAGAAGCCGGTGGCGACAACCGTATCGACAAGGTGGTGGAAGACGCCCTCGCCTGCCCGCTGCTGAGCGAAGATGTCATCACCAAAGCACAGAACTTCCTCTTCTTCATCAGCTATGGTCCTGACAAAGTATTGAAAATATCTGAACTCGAAGCACTTACAGAGAAATTCAATAGTCTCAAAACCAGCGAGTCCGATGTTATCTGGGGCCGTGCCAAAGATCCAAATCTGGGCGACAAAATCCGCTTGTCCGTTATTATCACCAACTATGAGCACGAAAACCAGATTGTGGACAATGTGGCAGCCAATGTCACCGATATGTCCCAGAATCCCAACTGGCCTTTTGCAGAAGATGATATGAAAAACCTCTTCGGCAACGAGAACCCAACGGAAAACACCCAAGAATCGCAGGATGATTTCTTCAGCATGCAGGACCAGAACACCTTTGTAACAGAGCAGCGTCCCGCCACACAGTCAGAAACTGCCCAGAACAACATTTTTGAGCCCGTGATGAGTGGCGAGCCCGTCTTTTCTGGCGAAGCACGCATGCAACAATATGGTCCGCAACGCATTGGTAATGCCGAGTCCCAATACGAGAACAACGATTTCTTCAACGACCTGGTGAACACCCCGGCCATTCTGAGAAACAAACGTCAAGAGGACTTTGACATGCAGAACAGCCGTGCTTACGAGCTTGATAACGACATGTCTGATTTCTTCAAGGACATTCCCGACTAAGACACTTTTTCCATTTTATAGATTTGGTTATCCCCTGCTGTTTATTTTACGACAGTGGGGGTTTATTTTTTCTATTTATTATACAATTTAGCTCTAATTAGCTTCTAAAAAAACAACAAACAATAACATAAAACATGTTAATCCTTCAAATTTTGTACTAATTATTATCTAAAAAGCGGATTTTTCTTCGATTTTTGTTTTTTATATAACAAAAGCTGTAAATTTTTCAACAAAAACAACAAACTCAACACTTTATTTTGATTTTTTGTTAAAGCAAAATATTAAATTCATATATTTGCAGATAATTATTTAGAAAAATTTGACGCTATAAACATGAAATCACTAACATGTTCTATTTTTGTTGACGACAAACTTGCCGAATCACAACTTGTTGAAAATATAAGAAAGACCACCAGTATCAATGTGCTGCATGTATTGAGGAACTACTTGGAACTTGTAGAGAAGATACATCAAAAGCCAACGGATATACTATTCATTGGTTCAAAATACTGTGAGATATTACAAAACATCAATCAGCCTCCTTTTGTTATCATCGTTGATAGTAAAACATTTCCATCAGATAAAAGGAAACGCAACTTGTATTTTGACGTACTGACCACCCCCATTCAGGAACAGAACCTGTGTGATGTGCTCGGGAAGGTTTTCAAGATCGCCAACACATACAGAGTCCCTACAGAAACAAGTCCTATGGTTTCGGAAAAAGATACAAAATACGAGATGAATGAGCCTATGCGAAACGAAGAGCAGATGTTTCTCAAAAACGGTAAAATCTCTTATAAGATTGTGTTTGACGAGGTTTTATACATAAAGAATGCAGGCAACACTCTTCAAATCAGGATGATAGATGGGAAAAGTTTTTATTACAGATCCACACTGAAGAAATTTTTCAATATGTTGCCACCTCAAAAATTCGCCAGGGTTAACAAATCCGTGGTGGTGAATTTCACCAAAATCAACAGTTTCCAGAACCAGCAGGTTTATATTCAAGGTGAGCAATTCTGTGTGTCACGCATATACATTGTGCGCTTGCGGGAACTGCTGCGGCTGAAGCGACTATAAAAAAACAGGGCTACCTAATGGCAGCCCTGTTTTTGAATACGAAATAAGAATTATGCATATAATTCTTCAAAAATCTTTCTCAATTCGGGACTTTCACGCAGTTCCTGCAAAGTGAATTCAGCATGGCCTTTGGTATAGCCGTTACCCATAATCATGTTCACATCGCTGCCAATACCTTCAGCACCGAGGCTAGCTTTGGTGAAGCTGGTAGCCATAGAGAAGAAGTAAACGATACCATCGTCTTTAGTGCAAAGCACAGCGGTCATTTCCTGATCGGGAACATTGACGCAGTTGATGGTCACATCGGCCATTTTACCATTGGTCAGTCTTTCAACCAATTCGTAAACCTGAACAGGAGTCATACCTGCAGCGGATTCCACGATGTCACAGAAACCGAGGTCTTTGATACGCTGGGTTGACTTCGGGCTGTTGGCGATACCGATTACCTTACCAGTTACACCAACACGCTTCTTAGCCTCGTAGCAGCAAAGCATACCACTCTTGCCACCAGCGCCGAGGATAACAACGGTCTGGCCATATTGGCACAATTTAGCGGTTTGGGCGGGGGCACCGGCAACATCCAATGCACTCAAAGCGAGCTTTTCAGGCATATCGGTCGGAATCTTGGCATAGATACCGCTTTCGAAAAGGATAGCCTTACCCTTGATGTCAACTTGGTCAACATCGGGACGGATTTCCAAAATCTCGTCAATACGCAGCGGAGTTAACGAAAGGCTCACCAAAGTAGCGATACGGTCAC
>JAEETJ010000049.1 GCA_016290295.1 Bacteroidales bacterium | reverse complement strand
AACGTTCCACCTCCTGCCCAACCGACTGTCGTATTGCCAGAATTCAGCGGTCAAACTCGCCCCTTCTCCAAGCACCTCATTATCAGCCTCCTGCCCGTTGAAGAAGTACCGATAACCCCCGTTATAGTAACTTTGACTGTTATATTGTTGATAATTAATCATTTGTGATATAAATTCACTATGAAATATTCAAAATCGTTTGATAATTAATGTGGCAAAAATACATTTTTTACTAATCACCACGTTACCACTTTGTTCACAATCGAATATTGCTCGCCGGCTGTCATACGCAGATAGATGCGGGTAGTTTCGATATTTTCATGCCCCATGAGGTCAGCCAGAAGTGCAATATCATTGTATTTTTCTAGAAAATTCTTTGCAAAACGGTGTCTGAAAGAATGAGGATGAACTACTTTGGGGTCAATGCCGTATTCTTTGGCGTATTTCTGTAGCCGCCGGTAGATGCCTTCCCGAGAAATCAGCCTTCCCCAACGATTTCTGAAGATGAAACCCGATTCGATTTGCTGGGATTCCAACCATTCCAAGGCCGCCGTCACTAGTGTTTTGGGGATGTAGATACGTCTGATTTTTCCGCCTTTTGTACACAAGTCTATGTAGCCCGTATGCACATGTTCCACTTTGATTTGCAAAAGTTCGCTGATTCGTGCACCTGTGGCCGTCATGAACCATACCATGAAGTACCATTTCATGCGCCCGTCCTTCTTCATTCTCTTTTTTAAATACTGGTAATCCTCATTACTTATAACATTTTCCAAATAACGTTTCTGTTGTACCTTGACCGACCTTAACTTCAGGTCTTCTCTTCCTAAATATTCCAAGTATTGATTGAGCCCAAAGATTTGGATGTTGGCGGAAGCCGGCTTATAATGGGTGACGCAATGTTCCTTGAAATTCAGCAGATTAGCTTTGTTGACAGTGTCGTAAAACGAATAGTAGCGTTCCACTGCTGTCGAATACGATCGTATCGTATTATTTGCAAGATTCTTTTTGCGTAGGTGATCTTCAAATTTTTTGTACATAGATTCTTCATTTACTGGACTGTTCCCTTTTCAATCGCATTCTCCTGTCGGTCAGTTTTTGCCGTCTCCCCTTCTTGTGTGGCTCCAACCACCCGATACCCACCGCTTTTTTTCGATCCAACGTACTCGACTAAATTTTCCGCTTTGAGTTGTAAAAGGATGCGGTTGATGGTGGATTGAGAAAAACGGGTGATCTCAGAAAGCCTGACGGCAGAAATTATGGGGCTGTCGGTTATAAGTTGAAGTATTTTTGCAGTCTTTTTATTTTCAAGGATTGGTGTTTTGTTCTGCTTTGCCCCCCTTGTACTTTCCGAAGAGGAATCAAGTTTCGGAATCAGAGCATGCAAATCTGCCTGTTCCAAAAAGGTGCTGGACACTTCAAAAGGAGTGTTTTCGTTTTCGAGCCACAATTGTCCTCCCGAATATGCGCTTATCAGTTTGCTTGCAACCAGAGTATTACGATTTATTTGTATAAAGTTTTCGCTGCCGAAAAGATTTTTGAAGCTCTTCAACGAACCATATCTGAAAAAGATATTGTCTTCTTTCCCATAAATTTTTGTGACATTTTGCTCTTGCTCACAATAGCGAATGGTTTTGTAATTCAGCAGTATTGTGTTGCTGGCCGAATCTCTGACCAATATTTGGTCGCCCGACTTTAACAAAAGAGCCTCCGTGTTTTTCCCCTCCTTCTGACTTCGATGGAACTCGCAAAGAAGAAAGGTGAAGGCGAGAAGTCCTGAGTTTCTAAGAGTGGCGAACCACACGCACCCCCAATAATAAGAATGAGCTTCCTTAGGGGTCAGCACGTCGGGTATGCAACTCATAATGTCGGAATACAGCCACGTAAATTCGACAACAATCGCCAAAAGCACACTGATGATAGAACCGACAGCATAAGCCACAGCCCTGTTTTGTTGGTAAAACAGCGGATGCAGGACAAAAGCATTCACGAAATAGACAACCAGCAATAGCACCCCAATGCAATATTCCTTAGTGTGGATATTCAATGGGCTTGGACGGAGGATGGAATAGTTAGCGAAGAAGTACAGAAACAAGGAACAGATTATCACCAAGGCAATGTACTTCCATTTTACTGCGATTTTTGGATTTTCCATATTAATTTTTTTTTGCAAAAATAATCTTTTTATCCATTCAAATAACAAAACTAGTCATATATGGCACGATAAAGTCCGAAAAAAACTCTTGAAAGGAGATGTGAATCTATTTTTCTGGTTGTCAGTTTAATATAAGCTTCTTTATTCCTATTTATTCTCTTGTTTATCCATCCAAATACGAATGTTCGTCATAAATGAAACGATAATAACGAAATCACACGTCTTTAATGAAGAAAAATGAATATTTTTGTCAGCAAATAAATAATATAATTATGAAGAAAAATCACACAGCAGTAATCAGGTTTGTTGTCCTAATCACATTGTTTTTCGGTGGTCATTCATGTAGTAAGGAAATCGCATCAAATTGTGATAATTTAAACAGGGTGGTGCCAGTTCAGACATGTGAAAAAAGTTCGAACAACTATGTTCTTCTTACTTATGCGGGACATGATGCTAAAGACTGTTCGGGATGCATCCTGTTCAATGGAAGACTGATACACATCAATTGTCAAGGCTGGGGGGACGCTTGCCTTCACTCTGCAGCCGTCACCCTAAACCAGGTCGCCTCTTCCGTGACCGCTACCACTACTGACACGTTCGACCTGACATCAGAGGACTTTTTTCTCATGCCAGATCGCTCGTTGAACTACACGGACGAGAAAGGCAGACGTATCTTCCTGAACATCCCCGAACAGATGGTCTATCGTGACACCGCCACCCTGCAGTTCACCTTCACGGGGTTGTTCTTCAGTGAAACGGCAGCTTACAACAATTTTTAATGATTTACTTTTGTAAATAGATAAACATGTTACAACGCATTAGAAATAGCAAATGGTCTAAAGTGGTCGCTTTGGGGCTAGTGATATTGATGTTTACGGAAATAATCAATCCCTTAAGTCTGTACGCCATCACGGGTGGTCCAAGCCAACCAGAGATGGCTGGATTCACCCCGACAAACACAGACAGTATGGTGGACCTTTTCAGCGGGGATTTCCACTACACGATTCCAATCATGACGGTTCCCGGACCAAACGGTGGTTTCCCAATAAACCTGAATTACACCTCGGGTGTGGGTATGGAACACGAGGCATCGTGGGTCGGTCTCGGCTGGAATCTCAATCCAGGAGCCATCAACCGGCAAGTGCGGGGCGTTCCTGACGATTTCCGGAACGACACGATTGAGAAAGTCTATCACCGGCGTGACAACAACACCTTCCTGTTTTCCCCCTCAGGAGGCGGAGAATTCTATGGCGGAGACTTTGGGCTCGGCCTGACCAAATCGAGTTCATTCATCTACAACACCTATCACGGTATCACCCTTTGTCAAAGATTCGGGATTTCAGCCTCATACGCCAGAGAGCAGACAATAGAGAAGGACTCCAGCGTACAACATAACAAAATTGCGACAGTTGGCGTAGCGTTAAACCTTGATTCGGACAACGGGATAACCCCCTCTTTTTCCATGAATGGCGGGAAATATCTGAAAGGCGGTTTTCACTATGGCTATAACAGCAAGAGCGGTTCTTTCACGTATGGCAACCAGATTTCACTAACTGCTCCTTTTCAATCCAAGGAATCAAAAGAGAAAGGAGAAGACCCCATGCACATTGGCTACGGGGGTGTCGGTCTATCCTTCTCAACAGCAGCCAGCCTCCCACCTATACGCATACCCATGAATTCGACCAGCTGGGGCATCTCTTTTCAGGCCGGAGGCGCTGGAGGGTTTGCGGAAGGTTACGGGGCTGTCAATTGCAATATTATATCTCAGAAAACACCTTCAAATCCTGTGCTAAACCCCGCTTGTGGCATTTTATACGCTGAGAAGGCTGATGTAAACTCTCTACAAGATTTTAATAGGGAAAAGGAACTTCTTGTGGATCATGATTCCCGTAATTTGCCACTTCCCGTGATGACCAACGACCTGTACCATATCACGGGTGAACTACAAGGTGGAACATTTAGGGCTTACCGATCCGATTATGGTCATTTCTACGACAACCGCATTGAAAACAGTACGTTCTCTACAGATGCGGGAGTTGATTTGGCTTTCGGCAATGGCACACAGTTGGGTACAAATCTTTCGTTTACATCAGGAAAATCCGAAACGGGAGACTGGAATACTGAAGATTATGATACTCTTTTGATATTCAAGGACAAGGAGACTTACCATGGACAATCTTCCCGAAGCATACATCCTACCCTTTACGAGCCTTTCTATTTCAAAATGTCAGGGGAGCAGACTGCATCTGATGTGAATCAACTGCTGGCAATTGGATCTGAAAAAGCTGTGTTTTTCCATATCTGTAAAGAACCCAAGAAAACATTTTGGCAAGGAGCATGGTTCCGATACTATACGAAAGATAATCTTCCTGGAAGGGATGCATCATCCCATTACGAACAGGCGGAGCGCACCGTCAGGACAAATTCCATCGAATATGACACAACGGGTGATGGCTCCGACAGTTACAGAAAAGGACACCATATTTCCCAACTCTCCATTCTGAACGCCAATGGGGAACGATTTACGTATGGTAGGACACTGTACAATTATATTGAAAAGGAAGTCTCGTTTTCCATTTGGCCTGGTTACGCTTTGACGGGCGGTACCGTGACAACTAATTACGACTCCATCCTTGCCTGTGCAAACACCCCAAACAGTCAGCGAGTTGGTAAGGAGAAGCTTTTTACCAGCACTACAACCCCTGCTTATCCCTACTCATACCTGCTCACCTCCATCACTTCACCGGATTACGTTGACCTTACCGGAAACGGGCCTTCCGAAGACGATTTGGGCTATTGGGTGAAACTCGGATATTCGACAAAGTGTTTCGGTGACACCGCCTACTGCTGGCGTTTCCCTTATCGGGGTGCCAACTATTTCATGGGAGACAGGTCGAACCTGAACGATGACATAGGCAGCTATAATTTCGGGAAAAAAGAAATCGAATACGTGGACACCATCAGCACCAAAACCCATTATGCGGTCTTCTACGTCTCGCCAAGGGACGATGCACGCGGAGCCGATCCGAATAACGAACAGATGGGCGGGTTCTCACCAGAGCGGTCACAACATCTTTTCAAGTTGGACAGCATCAAACTTTTCAGCAAGGAAGACCCCGCTGTCGCCATAAAGACAGCCGTATTCGAATATGACTACTCCCTCTGTCAGGGTGTTCCAAACAGCACCGCTGACAACCAAGGGAAACTTACGCTGAAGAGGCTGTATTTTAGATATGCCAACAATATCAAAGGGATGGAAAATCCATACGTTTTCCATTATGAGGGGGCCAATCCGCCGTACGCTCCTGAAAAAATGGATCGGTGGGGGAATTACAAGGGCGACGCCAACTATTTCGAACATTACGTAACCCAAGACGCTGATTCCGCGAATCGATGGGCGAGCGCGTGGCTCCTGACACGAATTGAACTGCCAGAGGGAGGATCCATTGAAATTGAATACGAAAGCGATGACTACGCATACGTGCAGAATACGCAGGCCATGTATATGGCCGAGGTTGACAGCCAAACCTCATTCCAGAAGGACAATGGAGGCAAATACTATATCTATTTCAAGAAAAAGCCGGATATTGATGCAACGGAATACGTGTCGGATTTTAAAAACGATCTGATGTTCTTCAAGATAGCTGTAAAGTATGATGTGAACAAGGCCCCCGACTACATACAAGGTTATGCGAAAGTAAAGTCTGCCATGAACGTATCGTCCACAGTGGGCAGAATTGAGGTCAAGCCATTCCCTGCCTACGACATCCACCCTGTCTATTTCTTTGCCCTGCAATATCTGAAAAACAATCGCCCAGACCTTATGTTTGATGGAGCAGATGTTTATGAAGACAGCGATGCTCAGGCATTTTTCAGAGCCCTGGAATCTGGCGGAGTCATCGGCAAAGTGAAAGCCATGTATGGGAAAGACAACTTCTACCGCCATTGCGTCAACAGGGAAGATTTCAACCACTTGGCGATTGGAACATCTAATATGCCCTCGTACGTCCGGCTGAATGTACCTGACAAGATCAAATATGGCGGAGGGAGCAGGGTGAAGTCCATCACCTTACACGATAGGTGGAGAAAATCTGACAGCAGTTCCTACAAGCAGGAGTATTTCTACAGGAAAATAGAGAACGGGAAACTGATCAGTAGCGGTGTGGCCGAATATGAGCCTACGGTAGGGGCAGAGGAAAACGCCATGCGCTATCCCGTCTATGATGAACAGAAAGAGATTTTTTTCATAGAGGATGAGATTTACAGCGAAGAGCCATACGGGGAATCCTATTTCCCGGCCGCCAATGTCGGCTACAGCCAGATTATCGTGAAAACATATACACCAAACAGTGTGACACTGTCAACAGCAGGGATTCAGCGTTTCGAGTTTTATACGGCAAAGGATTTCCCCATATCTGTTTCCCAAACCAATCTGCAATGCATGGTTGACCCTGTACCCAACGTCTTTGCGCTAATTACATCGGGATTCAAGCAGGCCAGCTCGTCCTGTTATTCGCAGGGCTATCTGATTGAACTGAACGACATGCATGGAAAGCAGAAGGCCATCAGCACATGCCCGTTTGTAAAAGGCACCGTGAATGACTCACTGATTGCCAATGTTGAACAGGCCGGATACACTTCCAGAGTGGAATACTACTACAAAACCAAATTGGAAGGCGAAGTGCGGAAACTGGACAATCGGGTGGAAGTTCTGCTTGCCGACGGCAAAGCAGAGACGAAAGTACTTGGCCAAACGTATGACTTCGTCATCGACCAGCGGAGGAACCACTCCAAGAGTATTGGTGGAGGTGCAAACGCCCAGTTTATGTTAGGTAATATTACACCACCTATTGCAGGGGTGTCGGCATTTCCCTCTTTTGACTGCTTTGAGGAGGATGTGAAGTCCGTGGCGACCACGAAAATCATCTATAGGACTGGGGTTTTGGAGTCAACCAAAGCATACAACAACGGTTCTGTCATCACCACAACCAATCTGCAATACGACCCCTACACAGGACAGCCTTTGTTGACCACCGTGACCAATGAATTTGAGCAACCTGTTTATCATTACAACATGCCCGCCTATTGGTATTACCCCAATATGGGCAGCGCGGCCGACAACTATAGGGCGACCTTCTTCGATACGACCAGACTTGCGAACGGCCAGCCAGCTTTTGCCAGATATGATATGATCTATGATGAACCTCAAAATTACCGGATTAAATTCGCGTCCGGATATGCTGCCCAATGTTGGACCGCAAGTGATTCTTTTCTAGTCCCCTTGCCGGGTACGGAAATTATCCGTTCCCGGAATTCAAACCAGCTGTCGGCCATGGCGGCGGAAATTGTCTCCATGCGGAATGCCGCCGATCTGAACAATAGGCGTTTGCCAGTGCTGGATGCCATTAATAGAGTACAGGACACCTCTTGTGTGAAGTTTGAGGATTGCGCAGGCGAGACACAGTGGGTTCGGGTAATGTATGATCAATTAAAACATAAGTTATATTTTGTCACAGGAGACACGACAAAGGGATTGTGCAGAATTCAGATTGACAACATTCCTGAGTATCCTCATATTGTGTTTCACAACATTGATTTGCCTGTGTCTGTTCCTCTCAGCCAATTTATTTTCAAGAAGTCAGGTGGCACTGTAAATATTTACACTTCCAATCCCGAAACATTAGTGGAATCCTTTATTTGGAACGACCCTGAAGGTATCTTTCCCGAGTGCATGGACGGGGTTCTGCAAGCCTCGGCGACAGAATACAGCTCTGTATGGCCATACGATTATGAAGACGTGAATATTGATATTGACAACCAAAATTATCTTGGTATTCCGAACATCTATCGCAGTCTCCGGGCAAACCTGTATGTGACGGAAAGGAATCAGACGGGCTCGCACAACCAATACGCCACCAATTCAGCGTATGACGGCACGTTTGCCTCGTTCTCGCCCTTCTATTACGGGCGCGGCAATGCAAACAATATGCAAAACCCCTGGACATGGACGGCCGAGATCACCAAATACAGCCCCTTCAACTTTGAGATTGAAAATGTGAACGCGCTCGGCATCTATTCTTCCGCCTTGTATGGATACAAGAACTCTTTGGTGACAGCCGTAGCGAACAACGCCCGATATGATGAAATCGGGTTCGACAGCTTCGAAAACGACCCGGACATCCTCATTGGAAACAAAAGAGGACATATAGTCTGCGCAACATCAAGTAGCTCCGTGATCTCAACCGATTTCGCACACACGGGCAAACATTCGCTTTACACTCAGAATTTGAAAATTTATTTGGACAAAAAGCGTTCTAATCTGAATCTGCAAGCCGGCAAGAAGTATTTGTTCTCCTGTTGGGTCCGAAGAATCGAATGCCCGACATCTGGCAACTTGGGTGATGACTACCTCGTTTCGTACGGCAATATGGCACCCATTTTCATCAAAGAGCCAAAAGTGGAATGTTGGCAGCGGATTGAAGTGGAATTTACCTATAACGGCAGTAATACATTCGAACTGCAACCGCTTTCAGGAAGGGAATTCTATGTGGATGACATCCGAATTACACCCGCCGATGCAACTTGTAAGACATACGTGTATAGTCCTCAGAATTACAGATTGTTAGCGGAACTGGATGAGAACCATTATGCCACATACTACAATTATGACGAGGAAGGGACCTTGGTCCAAATAAAAAAGGAGACCGAAAGAGGAATTATGACGGTAAAAACCACACGCCAGCATATTAAAACCAACCTATCACAATCCCAAAATCCATAGAAACCATCCGTATGAATAAAATAACTTTATTGACAATCAATTTGTTGCTGTTGTCCGGACTGGTCTCCATGGCAACCAATCCTTGTGACTGGCAAGAAGGTGTAAACGTATCCAAAACACCGTCTTATTTTCCAGGAGACGGCGTAACCGTGACTTTTGACCCGAATGACTTTTTCACTTTTTTATGGCCGGAAAAGTGGTCGGCGAAATCCAGCCTATCTTTTGTTTTGGTGGCAGTCAACAAAGGTCAGACAGTAGAGGAAGCTTTGTCGGACAACAAACCAATAGTGCAGGAAAATGATATTAGAAGCTATTATGTCCAATACCCGTGCGACGCGCCTCCTTTAGTGTTTGGCGAATACGCTTGGCAGATTAAAAACGCCGATGGAAAGACACTTCTGACAACCCATTTTGTCATTGGCGAAGTGAATTCTTCTGGTTATGAAATTTCTACACCGCAGAATGTATGGATGTACACCAAAGAAAAACTAGACGGGAGCTATCATATCGCTTACGACAGGGTGCTACGCATACATTACACCGAACCATACGAGGTGAATACAGACCAAAAGTTGCGGTTTTGCGTTTATGACTCTCACAGGGACATTGTCCTTCGAACCAATGACAATGGTCTTATTGTGGAACCTGCTGGATATTCAATGACTTCCCCGACCATTCAAACGGGCGAGAACTGGCTCAGTTTTTCTGTTGGATTATGCTCTTATTACGACAGCTTTTCACATGATTATCCTGATGATTACTACCTTGAAGTGTGGGACAGCAAAGGGGAGAGGAGTTTCCTGCGCTTCCGATGTGTTCATTCTATGCCAAGATTAGTCCAAACAACCAATGAAAATGATTAATTATGAAAAAGTTATCACTATTTGTCTTGACACTGTTTGGACTGCTGATGAGTTCAAATGCTTCGAATGAGACCTACAGCAGGTGTCTGCGTGGGTCGGATATTCATTATAACGCTCAGCTGGCCATCAATGCGCAACAATATGATCGGTTCAACTGGAACGTATCTAATCCGTTTGTGAGAGTACGACTGTACCTTGCAGAAGACCGTTATGTGGTACACTCCAACAACGAAAACATCTTGGTTACCTACGACATCACTTTAACAGGTAATAATATTCCATCAATCACATTAACCGACACATTAAACATAGGTTATCGTCAAAACTCTCCGTACCGAGACTTGGATATTAACGAATATCAAAACTATAAAGCAGCATCCTTGAAAATAACTTCCGACTTACCCAACATCGCGGAAGACATTGTCTTTGAGCTGCAACTATGCTACCCTCGATTCACAAAGACGGGCTCGGTTGGTACCCCTTTTGACTTGAGACGGAAATACTTCGAAAGCACCAATGAACTCTTGCTCACTTGGGGCTATCTTGACGGTGCTGATGAATATGATTTGGAATGGCTGTTTGTGGACAATCCCATGATGTCCAATAACGTTTCGTACGATTTTGCCAATGCAACGCGGATTACTACTTCCAACAACTATTATAAGATTCCGCTGGCATACCCCAAAGGGAATATCTTATGCAGGGTACGTGGCCGGGGCACCCACTACTACAATGGTGGGTATTATCCTGTCTTCGGGCCATGGAGTTTCGCCACCTCTTCGGGCATCGTCATCCCAGATTCCAATCACATCTGCCGCTATGACTTTGCGGGTTTGGAGGACAGTCTTACTTGGCAATACACCGCAGTATATGCTGAAGAGGGTAAGCGCAAGGAAGTGATTACATTCTATGACGGGACTCTCCGTAACCGACAAGAAGTCACGGTACTGAACACAGACAGTATTGCGGTAGTGGGTGAGACGTTCTATGATCATATCGGGCGACAGGCCTTGCAGGCACTTCCCGCTCCGACGCCAAGCAGAGGAATCCGATACTATGGCACCAATGGAACGGCTGTCGGGCAGTTCAACGGGTATTTCCCAAAATCACAATACGACTATGACGTTACAATTGCCCATAACCAGATGTTTCCGGCTAATGCAGGCAGTGTGTTGTACTATTCGTCAAATAATCCGTTCGCAAACCATCCGCACTGGCCAAATGTCAATCAGACACCTTGGGACAGCGGATACACCTACACTCATGTGCGATACTTAAACGACGGGACCGACAGGATTCATTCTCAAAGCACCGTTGGAAGCACCTTTAAAATGGGCGGCGGACGAGAAACCAGATACTTTTACGGCAACCCTTCCCAAGTGGAACTTGACCGTCTCTTCGGCAACGAGGTAGGAGATGCTTCGCATTATCAGAAAGTGTTGGCCGTTGATGCCAACGGTGAGGTGACGGTGTCCTACTATGACATGAAAGAGAGACTTATCGCCTCCGCCATCGTCCCGTCCGCTGACACATCCCTGCTGGCTGTTGACAGTACACCACCCGTCCACAACTTGCACAGCACAATCTTCTTTGATGATAGCAGCCGCCAGTATGTACAAAACATAGCCGTTGGCATGCCGACATATTATAATTTCACCTATTTCGTCTCGCCTTCTGAAGGGTTGAGGGATACTTGTTCTGGAACTGTTGGTTGTATTGATTGCAGATACCAGCTCATTTTCAGTCTATGGAATACTGAAAATATGCAATATGTTTTTAAGGATTCGCTTGTTGTTTCAGAAAGAGACACTATTATCCATGACACAATCCTCTTGCCTGGTAATTATCAGTTGTATAAAAATATAACGATGGTGAACGATGATATGACTGCTTACGGTTTCGAATTATTCGCGAATAGGCAGCGTCCCTGCGTACATTACGATACAGCCGAAGTGTGTCCTTGCTACACACCCTGTGAGGAATATGCCATGAAAGTAGCCGACATAAAAAAGCCCGACCCGACAAACCCGACGTATGTCCAGACCTTGGCAGAATGTGAAAATCCGCCACAAAGTTTCAATACGGAGTGTGAGGCAAAGCGGGCGGCAATGTTGGCCGACATGAGCCCTGGTGGCCAATATTTCGACAACATCCGTACATGCTGTCCCAATGACACCAACTGTTACTGTGAAACCAACCCAAACAGTTTTTTAGATTCGATATGTGCTTGGAGGTTTATGGAGGATTCTGTTTTCTTTCATAATATTATGTCCGATGCTGGATGCGTCACCTATAAGGACACCCTTTGGGACTATATGCGTGACCATTGGATTGAGGAATATGCTGAAGTGATGCTCAAATATCACCCCGAATACCATCTGTATCAGGCTTTATGTGATTGTGGGGATGCTGAAGCACAACATTATTTTGACAGTGTGTTTATGAACACTTATACATACGAGTCTGCATTAGAATTGGGGTTGCTCAATCCTTTGGGAATGGACGTCAATACAGACATTGAAATCCAAAATTCTAATGAAACGGGATTCCAACCATTCAACGCTGCTATGGTCGACCCGTTTTTCAAAGAGGAAACAGCTTGTTGCCAAGAAAATTTCGATAAAATGTACATAAGTATGGTCGAGAGACTCTTCTCTTACTTTTCTTGGGAAGGACACTGTACGAGCATTTGGTGGCTGTTGTTCGACCCTGCTAAAATTGCCAACGGACAGCGCATTAAGTATAGTGACGAAATAGAAAAGATAATGGTTGATTTTCAAAAGAACATTGTCGATCAATGGGCAGAGAATTATCATTGCTCTGACAGTGATGCTAGATGGCTGTTGTTTAAAAGCATTTACACCTATTTAAAAGACGAAATACGACGAACGGTGTTGCCAGGTTGTATGTTGAGCTGTTCCATAGGAGATGGTGACACCATGCATGATATTTGTTGCCACAAACCAGAGTTTTATTGGGGCCAAAGTGGCTTGTGGAGCGATTATTTTGATGTCGGCACCAACAATTGTTGCGACTACTATCTTTCCGCCAACGATGACTGCCCGGCATGTCCGTTGACAGCAGGACGATGTTTCGGGCAACAGGGTGGATTCCAAATTCGTTTTCTATGTAACCCGGTGCATGGTATTACACCGGAGAACCTTATGAACTCATCCGCAACAGCCCTGAATAGCCTATACGAAAACTGTCGGGAGGATTGCGAGGCATACGCCAACTCCTGGATGAGCGAACTGCGGGATTATTTCGCCAATTTCTGCGAAGATGTTTTGCTTGACACCTTGACATGGAAGAACCTCCGCAATGATTTGATAGCAATCTGTACAGAGAGTTGTCAAGAATCGTTGGACTACCAGAACTTTTATGCCCACCAGCGGTTGGACAGCGTTGCTCTCAGGGGACTGTTGACTCAATACTGCCGCCACTTTTCCGAAAATTACCCTCCTATCGTGTACCCACGCGTAAACAACCAGTATTCGGATTGCGGTTGCGAAAATTATCATCAATATTTGAACAGCTACGCTCTTACTTTTTGGAGTGATCCGCGTGACATCGTGGAAAGTCTAGTCTTAGGAGGGATAACTGCGTCAACATCAGAAGTCTCCAAATGGAATGGATTCTGCATAAAAACCAGATATAGCAACATGTTACACGGCATTGATGACACGACAGCCCTTTATGGTTTGCATTTCCCTGAACAATTCCGCTGCTATCCTGACCTGCCAGACAGTGTTCTCTGCCATCAGCAAGCCATCCTTGCAGCCGCAGCACAAGACACCATCTCGTTCTATCATGCATTGGACAGTCTTGTAGCCGAACATCGTGCAATTTATGCTTCGCATTGTATGAGAAATTTGCAGGAATCTCTGACGATAATAGATTCTTCTACAGAGTTCCTTTACACCTTGTATTATTACGACCAAGCGGACAATCTTATAAAAACAGTTCCTCCTGAAGGTGTTCATGTCATTGACAACCAAACTACTTTAGATGCTGTAGCCGCATATCGGAACAATGTTGCCCGCTACGACATAATTCAGCCGGGATTTGTCCGTCCGAATCATACGATGGTCACCAATTACCGTTACAACACCCTGAATCAGGTAATACAAAGCTATCAGCCGGATTATGACAACGTATCATACGTCTATTACGACATCTTGTCTAGACCGATATTGAGCCAAGACGGGAAACAGAAACCGCAACACAAATATAGCTATACGGATTACGATAGTTTGGGACGCATAAAGGAAGTTGGACAAGTGACAAACAGCACACCCTTCTCTCGCAATGATGCCGACACCCTGAATTTCATCACAGAGTTCTTAAACGGAGGTGTGAAGAGCGAAATCACAAAGACATGGTATGACGAACCAATGTCACTTTCGTTGAACCTGAACCAGACACACTTGCGCAACCGTATCGCCGCCGTGTCGTTTGCACTTGCGGATGACAACAACTACCAGTCGGCCACGCATTACAGCTACGACATCCACGGCAATGTGAAGCGGCTTGTACAGGATATTCCGAACCTTGCCACGTATGACCGTCGGTTCACCGTGTTGGATTATGAATATGATCTCATCAGCGGCAACGTGAACCGCGTGTGGTACCAAAAGGGGGCACTGGAGCAATTCTCACACCGCTACCGCTACGATGCCGACAATCGAATCACCCATGTCTATACTTCCAACATTTTCAAGGTTAAACGGGATTCCGTCGTCTCCCAGGAGCGTCTTGAAGCCCGCTATTTCTACCTGCCCACTGGAGCATTGTCGCGAACAGAGCTGGGACACAAGCAGATACAAGGGATTGACTATGCCTACACCTTACAAGGGTGGTTGAAAGACATCAATGGATATAGGAGTTCGGGATTAGACATGTATGACAGCTATGACAGTTACGACATCGGAAATGACGGTGTCATCCAAACAGACAATGTCAATCGGTTGTTTGCCCATGACGGCTACACCTCCTCCATCCAATACTTCCAAGGCGACTATACGCCAGTGGCGGGCAGCAACTATTTCAACGATTATTCGCAGGAGGCCGTTCCCCTTTACAACGGGAACATTTCCGCCCTTTCCGAAAGTATCTATAACTTGTACGACAGAGGGCTCTTGAAACTTTTCCGCTACGACAAGCTGAACAGGATCAAAAGGATGCGTACAGCGGTACATTATGACAACGCCCCCGGTTGGGAATCAGCCTCCGACAATTTTGCCACGGATTACACCTACGACTGGAACGGAAATTTGCTATTTTTGCAGCGTAAAAACCAATCTGGTCAGGTAATGCATAGTATCCGATATACGTATCCGAATGGCAACAATCGATTGGGCGCGATCACTTCCACTGGTATTGCATCAAGTG
>JAEETJ010000083.1 GCA_016290295.1 Bacteroidales bacterium | reverse complement strand
CAGCACATTCATTTTTCAAAAGTTCGAGGTACTGCTCTTTCTCCGGTGCCATCTTGTTGAAGAATACATTGGTACAGAGAAATTGTAAAGTCAGGTTGTCGGGAAGACGATCTTTGACATCAGCAACGGCACGGATGATTTTCTCGTGCTGTTGTGCTTCCGATGTGTTGTAGCCGCAGGTAATCACATACCTGTCTTTCAAGCCAAAGCGATCTTTAGCCTCTTCGACAGATACTGTTCCGGACATATTCTGGATAAAGTCGAAGAATTCCCCTCCCCATTCCAATTTGACCATCTTGTCCGGATTGACTTTGAACTCTGTCCGGAGGACTTTCCCGATTCTGGACTCTTTGCCGACGGTAACGTATTCTGCCTTAGCAAAGATCCGGCTCAAATCCTGCCGAGCCTGCTCGTCCTCCACCCGCATCACATCGCTGCCCCACGGAGAGATGACAATATGGTCTGCTTTTTTTCTGAAAAAGGGGAGAAGTTTTATGATAAACGGAGCAGGGAAATGAATATCCAGGATATCAAAGTGATCTTTCTTCAGAGATTTACGTAAGCGCAGATTGCACAACAAGGGATGCAGCCACTGAACCAAAAAACGAGGAAGGAATTTAATGTCAAGGGGTTTGTAGAAGACAATCCTGTCAACATAATCTATAATGCTTTTCCGCCGATCTTTAAGAATGGGTGTCGTCAACAAAGTAATCTCAACAAGAGGATTCTTCTTCTTCAAGTTGATGATGAACTCTCCAATGTGCCCAAAATAACAATCGAGGCCGACGATCAGGATGCTGTATTTCTTCATACAAAAAGTAGCGGCTCGTTATAGAATATTGATCATCTTCAGATACTCCGGCCATTCACCCATATCCTTCCAGGCGTGTTCGCTGACCGGAAAGCATCCTACGCGGCCTCCGCGGGCTTTGATCTTCTCCATTAAGTGGGTGATGTGGAAAAGTTCCCCTTCGGGAATCTCGTCGATACAACTGGGGTTCAGAATATAAACGCCGGTATTAACCTGATAGGTCAGGTCGGGTTTCTCGCTCAGGGAAACCATCAATCCGTCTTCGCCGGTCTCAATCACACCATAGGGAATCTTGAAACTCTTCACCATCGTGACAATGGTGAGGTCATTCTGATTGCTGACGTGGTAGTCATAGACGTCACGGTAGTCCTGCTCATTGATGCTGTCGCAATTCGAGACGAAGAACGGGGTGTCGATTTTCCCTTTCAGCAAAGACACGCTTCCGATGGTCCCCAGCGGCTTGTCCTCCTGGAAGAACTCGATATCATATTTGTGATCCAATTGGCTGAGATAATACTTAATTATGTCAGCCTTATAATTCACGGACATATAGAACTTTGTACAGCCGATAGCTTCAAACTGATCTAATATGGTCTCCAGAATTGTTTTATCCCCGATTGGTACGATGGGTTTAGGAATCACATTGGTGATAGGCTTTAATCTGGTCCCTTTGCCGCCAGCCATAATAACCACAGGAAGATGAATCAGTTCGCGAGAGTGTTCCGTTTCAGAAATAAACATGTCGTTCCATAGACGAACATCCACCAACTCTCCGGCTTCATCTAGAATGGGCATAACTTCTGCACGTAAACGGCTCATTTTCTCACGAATACTCGCTTCGCTTTCTGTTACGTATCCATAAATTTTGTCTTTGTCCAAAATACGTGACACAGGCGTATTCAAGTCAACGTTATGAATAATAGCTCGCTGGATATCACCTATCGTGATGATACCTTCAAAATGCTCATCATTAAAAACAAAAAGGGTCTTGGTTTTATTATCATCCATTATCTTCATTGCCCCAAGCAACGAAACAGATGGATTAATAGACAACCGATTATAAAGCGAGTCGATCATACTTGTTGCTGAATATAGAGTACTTTATTTGGCGTTCCTTAAGAACTTTGCCGGATTGCCGGCCCACATCTCATGATCTCCGACATTCTTAGTCAATACGGCTCCCATACCAACCGTTGAGTACTTTCCAATCGTGATATATTCACGGATGGTAGCATTCAATCCGACATGAGTACCAATAGACGTCTTGATATAAGCCCCCACAACGGCTTGAGACGCGACATGGGTAAAACATGACAACTCTGTATTATGCCCAATTGTAGCGCCAGTCATGATAAGTGTATTCGCTCCAATAACCGCCCCTGCTGAAATCATTACATATGGTAAAATAACAGCACCGGGATGCACGACAACATTGGGCGCAACGAATGCGGTGGGATGAATAAAGGTTGCCATCATTTCCGGCCTTAACCCCAAGTCTTCGTAAAGCGTTGTGAAATACTCTCCCCCATCCATTCGATGTAAGGCGAAGATGAAGCGATAACCTTTGTTAAAACAATTAGTTATATTATCTCTGGATTGCTTGACAACGACGGGAATACCCTCTATCAACTCTCCTATTTCCTTATCATGGCTCATGAAGCCCTCGACAACCAGGCGATCATCCCCTCTATTATTTGCATCCAAAATTGCTTGCGCGATAACGGTTCCGCTTCCCTGTCCGCCAATAATAATAACCTTCTGCATAGATAACAATCTTTAAACAATTAATTATACCAAAAAAAAGTGCTTCCCAAACCGGCTGAATCCTGACATCTCAAGCATGGCTCTATCGTCAGGGTGAGCAATACGGATAATCCTCTTAGCCCTTTCTTGTAATGACAGCCCCGTTAAATCAACCGCACCATATTCCGTCACAACCCAATGGGCGTCAGCCCTGGGTGTAACAACCCCGGAACCATCATCGAGTATGGGCACAATCTTGCTTTGTCCGTTTTTGGCTCTGGAAGGAATCGCCGTTATGGACTTCCCCCCTTTTGAAAGAGTTGCCCCTCTGACAAAGTCAAGTTGTCCACCTGTTCCGGAAATAATCCTTCTGCCGACAGAATCCGCGCAAATTTGTCCGGTCAGGTCCATCTGAACAGCCGAGTTGACCGCAACGACCTTGGGATTCATCGAAATAATATATGGATCATTGACATAGCCGATATCCATCATAAGAATACTTCGATTAAAATCCACAAAGTCATAAAG
>JAEETJ010000082.1 GCA_016290295.1 Bacteroidales bacterium | reverse complement strand
CCTCACCGTTGAGGACATCATCGTCGGAACTATCGACAGGAGCATCTGCCACGGTTCAAGCTTCTCCTTCGGTGACACCCTCCTCACGCAGGCGGGTACTTACTACGACACCACACAGACTGTAAATGGCTGTGACTCCGTCACCGTCCTCAACCTCACCGTAGAGGACATCATTGTCGGAACTATCGACAGGAGCATCTGCCACGGTTCAAGCTTCTCCTTCGGAGATTCTCTCCTCACACAGGCGGGTACTTACTACGACACCACACAGACCGCGGCAGGCTGCGATTCCGTCACTGTCCTCAACCTCACCGTAGAGGACATCATCGTCGGAACTATCGACAGGAGCATCTGCCACGGTTCAAGCTTCTCCTTCGGTGACACCCTCCTCACACAGGCGGGCACTTACTATGACACCACACAGACTGCGGCGGGCTGTGACTCCGTCACCGTCCTCAACCTCACCGTAGAGGACATCATCGTCGGAACTATCGACAGGAGCATCTGCCATGGATCAAGCTTCTCCTTCGGCGACACCCTCCTCACACAGGCGGGTACTTACTACGACACCACACAGACTGTAAATGGCTGTGACTCCGTCACCGTCCTCAACCTTACCGTAGAGGACATCATCGTCGGAACTATCGACAGGAGCATCTGCCACGGTTCAAGCTTCTCCTTCGGTGACACCCTCCTCACACAGGCGGGTACATATTACGACACCACACAGACCGCTACGGGCTGCGACTCCGTCACCGTCCTCAACCTTACCGTAGAGGACATCATTGTCGGAACTATCGACAGGAGCATCTGCCATGGATCAAGCTTCTCCTTCGGTGACACCCTCCTCACACAGGCGGGCACTTACTATGACACCACACAGACTGAGGCGGGCTGCGATTCCGTCACCGTACTCAACCTCACCGTTGAGGACATCATCGTCGGAACTATCGATAGGAGCATCTGCCATGGATCAAGCTTCTCCTTCGGTGACACCCTCCTCACACAGGCGGGTACTTACTACGACACCACACAGACCGCGGCAGGCTGTGACTCCGTCACTGTCCTCAACCTCACCGTTGAGGACTACCTGCGTGACACCATCAATGTAACCCTCTGTCACGGTAACAGCTACACCTTCGGCGGAGAGGATTTGAGTGCGACAGGAACTTACTCTGACACAACTCGCACCGCGGCAGGCTGCGACAGCATTGTTGTGCTGCACCTCACCATTGAGGACTACCTGAGAGACACCATTAATGTGGCCATCTGTCACGGTAACAGCTACGCCTTTGGCGGAGAGGACTTGAGTGCGGCAGGAACTTACTCCGACACCACTCGCACCGCGACAGGCTGCGACAGCATCACCGTGCTGTACCTCACCATCGAGGACTACCTCCGCAACACTATTAACGTGGCCATCTGCCATGGTAATATTTACGCCTTCGGTGGAGAGGACTTGAGTGCGGCTGGCACTTACTCCGACACCACTCGTACCGCGGCAGGTTGCGACTCCATCACCGTGCTGCACCTTACCATTGAGGACTACCTCCGCGACACCATCAATGTGGCCATCTGCCACGGTAACAGCTACGCCTTCGGTGGAGAGGACCTGAGTGCGGCAGGCACTTACTCCGATACCACTCGTACCGCTGCAGGTTGCGACAGCATTACCGTGCTCAACCTCACTATCGAGGATTACCTGCGTGACACCATCAATGTGGCCATCTGTCACGGCAACAGCTACGCCTTCGGTGGAGAGAACCTGAGTTCAGCAGGCACCTACTCCGACACCACTCGCACCGCGGCAGGCTGCGACAGCATTGTTGTGCTGCACCTCACCATTGAGGACTACCTCCGCGACACCATCAACGTGGCCATCTGCCATGGTAACAGCTATGCCTTCGGTGGAGAGGACTTGAGTGCTGCTGGCACTTACTCCGACACCACTCGTACCGCTGCAGGTTGCGACTCCATCACCGTACTGCACCTCACTATCGAGGACTACCTGCGCGACACCATCAATGTGGCCATCTGCCACGGTAACAGCTACGCCTTTGGCGGAGAGGACTTGAGTGCGGCAGGAACTTACTCCGACACCACTCGTACCGCTGAAGGTTGCGACTCCATCACCGTACTGCACCTCACCATTGAGGACTACCTCCGCGACACCATTAATGTGGCCATCTGCCATGGTAATATTTACGCCTTCGGTGGCGAGGACCTGAGTGCGGCAGGCTCTTACTCCGACACCACTCGCACCGCGGCAGGCTGCGACAGCATTGTTGTGCTGCACCTCACTATTGAGGACTACCTCCGCGACACCATCAATGTGGCCATCTGCCACGGTAACAGCTACGCCTTTGGCGGAGAGGACTTGAGTGCGGCTGGCACTTACTCCGACACCACAAGAACAAGTGCAGGTTGCGACAGCATTATTGTGCTACACCTCACCATTGAGGACTACCTGCGTGACACCATCAATGTGGCCATCTGTCACGGTAACAGCTACACCTTCGGTGGAGAGGATTTGAGTACTGCAGGAACTTACTCCGACACCACACGTACAATTGAAGGTTGCGACTCCATCACCGTGCTGCACCTCACTATCGAGGACTACCTGCGCGACACAATCAACGTGGCCATCTGCCACGGTAACAGCTACACCTTCGGTGGCGAGGACTTGAGTGCTGCTGGCACTTACTCCGATACCACTCGTACCGCTGCAGGTTGCGACAGCATTACCGTGCTCAACCTCACTATCGAGGACTACCTGAGAGACACCATCAATGTGGCCATCTGCCACGGTAACAGATACGCATTTGGCGGTGAGGACTTAAGTGTGGAAGGAACATACTCCGACACCACTCGCACCGCGGCAGGCTGTGACAGCATCACCGTGCTGCACCTTACCATTGAGGACTACCTCCGCGACACTATTAACGTGGCCATCTGCCACGGTAACAGCTACGCCTTCGGCGGAGAGGATTTGAGTGCGGCAGGCACCTACTCCGACACCACTCGCACCGCGGCAGGCTGTGACAGCATCACCGTGCTGCACCTTACCATTGAGGACTACCTCCGCGACACTATTAACGTGGCCATCTGCCACGGTAACAGCTACGCCTTCGGCG
>JAEETJ010000048.1 GCA_016290295.1 Bacteroidales bacterium | reverse complement strand
GCCTCCGGCACAACTATACGTGTTAGCAGTAAAAGCCAACCCCAAAAACATACCAAACAAAATACTAAAAATACTACCCATACGGATACAATAAGCGTCCAGCAATAACGTTATAAATATCAGAATTGTACAATTATGTTGATTGAATTAAAGGGCATTCACAAAACCTACGACAACGGGCAGCCGCTACATGTGCTGAAAGGCATTGACCTTGGCATCGACAAAGGCGAGTTTGTCTCCATCATGGGCGCTTCCGGCTCAGGAAAATCAACGTTACTGAATATCCTCGGCATCCTGGACAATTACGACGAGGGAGAATACCATATTGACGGCAAGCTGATCAAGAACCTGAGCGAGAAAGAGGCAGCACATTACCGCAACCAGATGATAGGCTTTGTGTTCCAATCGTTCAACCTCATCAATTTCAAAACCGCCATCGAGAATGTGGAGCTTCCGCTGTTCTACCAAGGAGTAAACCGCAAAGAACGTCACGACCTGGCCATGAACTACCTTGAGCGTTTCGGGCTGGCCGACTGGGCATTGCACTACCCCAACGAGATGTCGGGCGGACAGAAACAGCGTGTGGCCATCGCCCGTGCCCTGATTACGCAGCCCCGCATTCTGCTGGCCGATGAGCCCACCGGTGCCCTCGACTCCAAAACATCTGTCGAGGTAATGGATTTGCTCACCCAACTCAACCGTGAGGAAAAAGTCACCATTATTGTGGTGACCCACGAAAGCGGGGTGGCCAACTGCACCGACAAAATCATCCATATCAAAGACGGCATCATCGGCGAAACAACGATGAATACCGAACACCATTCTTCTGTTTTCGGCAGCGACACCATTATGAAATAATCTTTTAAATATATTATAAAACATTTATACTCAGCATGAAAGACCTTTTCCTCGAAATATGGGAATCCTTGAAACGCAATAAACTGCGTACCGCTCTCACCGGCTTCGCAGTGGCGTGGGGTATTTTCATGCTGATTGTATTGTTGGGAGCGGGCAACGGACTGATGAACGCTTTCATGTTCAACGGCCGCGATTTTGCCTCCAACACCATGATGATTTTCGGCGGCTATACCACTAAGCCTTACGACGGACTGGAACAAGGTCGGGATATTAATCTGAATGACAAAGATATTGAACTAACTGAAAGTCAGTTATTTGTCAACCATATTGATGATGTGACCGCCAACATCACACAGGGGCCTTATCCCATGGTGTGGAAAAACAAAAGCGTCAATGTCAGTCTCTCGGGCAGTTATCCCAAGATTGCCGAGATGGATAAAATCACTATTGAAGAAGGCCGTTTTATCAACAATATAGACATGCAGCTGCGGAGAAAAACGGCGGTTATTGCCAGCTCTCACGCCAAGCAACTGCTGAACGGGGGCACAGACTATGCTTATTTCATCGGCAAACAGCTGAAAATAGGTAATTCAATGTATCAAATTGTGGGTATCTATAAAGCGCAAGAAAATGTGCGCAACAACGATGTCTATGTTCCGTTCACCACCATGCAGATGCTCACCAACAATTACAATTACGAAGACCACATTGTATTTACCTTCCATGGCTTGAACACCGAACAGGAAAACGAAGAGTTTGAGCGGCAATACAGAGCAGTACTCAACCAGTCGCACCGTGCCGCCCCTGACGACGACGGAGCACTGTGGATATGGAACCGCTTCACCCAGAACATGCAGATGGACAAAGGCACGAGCATTCTGCGCAAAGCCTTGTGGATTATCGGCATTTTAACACTATTAGGCGGTATTGTAGGGGTTTCAAATATCATGTTGATTACGGTAAAGGAAAGAACGCACGAATTTGGCATCCGCAAAGCCATTGGCGCCACGCCAGCCTCTATCATGAAACTTATTGTGGCCGAAAGTGTGACCATTACAGCTTTGTTTGGCTACATTGGCATGATACTCGGCTTAGTAGCCTGTGAAATCATGGATGCCACCGTGGGAAAATCTTCGTTGGAGATGTTCGGAGAGAAAGTCAGCGTATTTGTTGACCCTACGGTAGGCTTGGATGTGGCTTTCGGAGTGACACTCGTACTGATTATCGCTGGCACTATCGCCGGACTCTCCCCCGCCCTGAAAGCAGCACGCATACGACCGATAGAAGCACTGAGAAACGAATGATACCTATTACCAATTAACAATTAATAATTAACAATTGAAATGAGGTTCGACCTGGACAGCTACAAAGAAATCTCTGATTCGCTGATGCGGAACAAAAGGCGGAGTTTCCTCACCGGCTTCGGCATCTTCTGGGGTTTGTTCATGCTGCTGTTCCTCATCGGTGGCGGAAACGGGCTGAAAGACCTGTTGTCCAAGAATTTCTCAGGTTTCGCCACCAACACCATCATTATGGGTGCGGACCAGACAAGTAAGCCTTACAAGGGATTCGAGGAAGGTCGTTATTGGCAATTGGAATTCAACGATGTGGAACGGCTGAAACATCTGTTTCCCGAACTGGCCATTGTTACCCCACAGTTGTCACAATGGGGCGCGGTAGCGGTCAACGAGGGCTATACGGTCAACTGTAACATGGTGGGCGTAGATGCTGACTACCAGTATGTGGAAACCCCTGTGCTGAAGTATGGACGTTACCTCAACAATGTAGATTTACAACAACACCGTAAGGTTTGTGTTATCGGCAAGCAAATTTATCAGTCACTGTTTCCGGAAGGCGGTGACCCCTGCGGACAATTTATCTGTGTAAACTCTGTTTATTATCAAGTAATTGGAGTAAATTACAGCACCTCCAACATCAACATCAGTGGCCGAAGTGAAGAAAGTGTTACCGTGCCTATTACAGTTTTACGTGACATTCTTAACACGGGAGATGCGGTCGGAATGATTTGCATGGTGGGCCGAGACGGTGTGAAGATGAGTGACATGGAACCTCGCATCCGCCAAGCTGTTTACCGCAAGCATACCATCGCCCCCGACGATGACGAAGCTCTTTTCATGCTCAACATGGAACCAATTTTCAAAATAATAGATAACCTTTTCAGAGGTGTAAACTTTTTAATATGGTTAGTAGGCATTGGCACCTTGCTGGCCGGAGCCATCGGGGTGAGTAACATCATGATGGTGGTGGTGAAAGAGCGCACCATCGAAATCGGCATCCGCAGGGCCATTGGCGCCACACCCTTCGATATTCTGTTCCAGATTGTCATGGAAGGCATTGTACTTACTTTGATAGCGGGTTTGTCGGCCATTGTGTTCTCGGTTTTTATGCTGAACGCACTTGAAGTGATCGCTCACCATGAGACTGCCTTCCAGATTAATTTTGGCACGGCAGTGGCGGCCTTTTTCCTGCTCACTATACTCGGCATGTTAGCGGGCATCGCCCCAGCCTACCGAGCCATGCATATAAAACCTGTGGATGCGATGAGAGACGAATAGAAACGAAAAAACAATAAAATAACATATCATGAAAAAGGGACTCAAAATTATCATTTTCACGCTGATTGGCCTGATTTTTATCGGCACTTTCGTTTTTCTGTTTCAGAAATCCAGAAAAAAAGAAATTCAGTATAACGAATACGAGGTCACGAAGATGGACATCCAGCGAGAAGCATTGATTACAGGCAAAATCAATCCTCGTAATGAGGTGGCCATCAAGCCGCAAATCAACGGCATCATTGCCGAATTGTACAAGGAGGCGGGGCAGGAAGTGAAAGAGAACGAGGTGATTGCCAAGTTGAAGGTGATTCCCGACATGAACTCACTGAGTGCGGCCCAGAGCCGTGTCCGACTGGCAGAAATCAACTATGAGCAGGCCTTGAGCAACTACAAAAGAGAAAAAGCTCTTTACGACCAAAAGTTAATCAGCCAGGAATCCTTTGAGCAAACCACACAACTGCTGAACCAAGCCCGCGAGGAGAAATCAGCGGCACAAGACGCTTTGGAGATTGTCCGCGACGGTGTATCCTCCTCCAACGCCACATCCAGTTCCACTCTGGTGCGCTCCACCATTTCTGGACTGATTCTGGACGTTCCCGTCAAAGTGGGTAACTCCGTCATCCAGGCCAACACCCTCAACGACGGCACCACTGTGGCCACCATCGCCAATATGAACGACCTGATTTTCACGGGCAGCGTAGATGAAACCGAAGTGGGCACCTTGGAAGAAGGCATGCCGCTGATTATTACCATCGGTGCTTTGCAAAACCTGACTTTTGAAGCCACTCTGGAATATATCGCACCCAAAGCGACCGAGAACAACGGTACCAACAAATTTGAAATCAAGGCCGCCGTATTGCCGCAGAAAGACCATAAAATCCGTTCTGGCTACAGCGCCAACGCCAAAATCATCCTCGAACAGGCCACCAATGTGTTAGCCATTCCTGAGAGTGCCCTCGAATTCGAAGGTGATTCCTCCTTTGTCTACGTCAAAAAGAACGGCGACTACACCCGTCAGGCTGTCACAACTGGGTTGAGCGATGGTATCAACATCCAAATTACCAACGGATTAAAAGAAGGCGATATGGTCAGGGGTTCACAAATCATTGATAAAGAATAAACCATGAAAAAAATATTGCTTAGTTTCATTGTAAGTTTCTTGTTTTTTGCTGTTTTTGGACAGGAAAACAATCCCCATCGTGGACCATGGACCATGGAAGAGTGCATCAATTATGCCATTGAGCACAACAACGGGATAAAACAAAGCCAATATTCGGTAGAGCAAAGTGCTATCGAGTTGAACACGGCTAAAAACAGTGTCTGGCCCTCTCTTCAGGCTAACGGATCGCAAAGTCTCAATTTCGGACGAGGCCTGACAGAAGATAATATCTATACAAAAAACAACACCGCTAACACTTCATTCAGCATTGGTGGCAGTTTAGACTTGTTCACCGGTTTGAGAGTCAAGAACAACATTACGATGGGCAAACTCAACCTGCAGGCTGCCACTGCCGACTACGAGAAGGCGAAAGACGATATTCGCGTTGCCATAATGCAAGCCTATACGCAGATTTTATTTAGCATGGAAATCAGCAAGGTAGCCGCGGAACAAATCAGCATCGACTCCATACAAGTGGAACGGCTCACAGCCTTGGAAAAAGCAGGCAAAGTCGTTCCTTCCGAAGTTGCCACTCAAAAATCCGCATTGGCACAAAGCCAACTCACCTACACACAAGCGATTAATCAATTAAGATTGGACATTTTGGAGTTAACACAAATGCTGGAGCTCAGTACTCCTGAAGGTTTCACAGTAGTACCTATGGATATTTCCAGTTTTACCCTTCGCCAACTGCCCAATCCCGAACAAATCTATGCCCAGGCCGTAGAAGTGAGACCTGCTATCAAGGCGGAAGAGATACGTTACGAATACGCCAAGACCAACATTGCCTTAGCTAAAAGCGGCTACATTCCCACCCTCTCCATGAATGGCGGTATCGGCAGCAATTATTATGCCCTTTTAGGCTATCAGAACAAAAAATTCGGGCAGCAGCTGAAAGATAATTTCAGTCCTTACCTCGGTTTCAACTTGAACATTCCTATCTTCGACAAATTAGTGACCCGCAACAATGTACGCAGTGCCAAACTGCAGTTAAGCAGCCAGCAATTGCAGTTAGACAATGCGAAGAAAAAACTTTATAAGGAAATTCAGCAGGCCTATTACGGAGCGGTAGCAGCCCGTGACAAATACAACAGCAGCAAAGCCGCGGCAGAAAGTGCCCAGGAAGCCTTCACGCTGGAAAGTGCCCGCTACGAAAATGGAAAATCTACCTTCACCGAATTCAACGAATCCAAAAACAACTATCTGAAAGCCACCTCAGACCTGCTCCAAGCGCAATACGACTATATTTACAAGGTGCAGTTGTTGGAGTTTTACCGAAACGGGGAGTAAAAATTTTTCGTATTTTTGCCTTTTCATTCTTCAAAAAAATAAAATTCCACGCCATGTCCATCGCAGTTCATCATGTTTCCAAGGTTTTCGGCACCCAATACGCTTTAGACGATGTCAGTTTTGAAATCAAAAAAGGAGAGATTGTGGGCTTCTTAGGTCCCAACGGAGCAGGCAAATCCACCATGATGAAAATCATCACCTCCTTCATTCCGCCTACCAAAGGCGATGTGGAAGTCTGCGGTCTGGACATCTGGAACGATTCGCTGGAACTGCGCAAAAAAGTGGGCTACCTGTCCGAAGCCAACCCTTTGTACTACGACATGTATGTGCGTGAGTTTCTGGAATTTATCGCTGGAATTCATCAGCTGAAAGACAAAAAGGCAAAAGTGGAACACATCATCCAGCTGACAGGCCTTGCTCCTGAAATGCACAAGAAAATCGGAGCTCTGTCACGTGGTTACAAGCAACGTGTAGGCATCGCCCAAGCCCTTATTCACGACCCCGAAGTGCTGATTTTGGACGAACCAACCACCGGTCTTGATCCCAACCAATTGCTGGAAATCCGTGAACTCATCAAAAAATGCGGAAAAACCAAAACCGTCCTGCTTTCCACCCACATCATGCAGGAAGTAGAGGCCGTATGCGACCGTATCATCATCATCAACAAAGGCAAAATCGTTGCCGATGCCAAGATTGACGACATTAGAAAGATGACGGAGAAAATGGGCTTCAAGCGTCAGGAAGAACGCACCACTAATTTGGAGATGGAGGAATTATTCCGCCAGCTCACCCGATAGTCCACTGGCCACCTACACAAGCCATAAGACTATTCAATCAACAATCAAGCTATTAGCTATTCATCGAGACCAGGAACTCCTCGTTGCTACGAGTGTATTGCATTTTGTCTTTCAAGAAAGTCATGGCTTCCAACGTGGTCATATCCGCCAACTGATTTCTCAAAATCCATACTTTCTGCAACACTTCCTTGGGTTGCAACAAGTCGTCACGACGCGTACTTGACGCCACAATATCCACTGCCGGATAAATACGCTTGTTGGACAATTTTCTGTCTAACTGCAACTCCATATTACCCGTACCCTTGAATTCCTCGAAGATAACCTCATCCATACGGGAGCCAGTTTCAATCAAAGCGGTGGAGATAATAGTCAATGAGCCGCCATTTTCGATTTTACGGGCTGCACCGAAGAAGCGTTTGGGTTTCTGCAAAGCATTGGCTTCCACACCACCGGAAAGCACCTTTCCTGATGCAGGTGCCATGGTATTGAATGCTCTTGCCAGACGAGTGATAGAGTCAAGCAAAATACACACATCGTGTCCGCATTCCACCATACGCTTGGCTTTTTCGAGCACCATATTGGCGATACGCACATGACGCTCCGCTGGTTCATCGAAAGTAGATGAAATCACCTCTGCGTTTACACTACGTTGCATGTCGGTCACCTCTTCAGGACGCTCATCAATCAGAAGAATAATCAGATATATTTCAGGGTGATTAGCGGCAATAGCATTGGCAACCTCTTTCAGCAACACGGTTTTACCCGTTTTAGGCTGCGCCACAATCAAACCACGCTGACCTTTACCGATGGGAGCGAACAAATCGATGACACGAGTACTCAGTGTTTCTCCCGGATGGCCTGTCAGTCTGATTTTCTGATCCGGAAACATCGGTGTCAAATAATCAAAAGGCACACGGTCGCGGATTTCTTCCGGATTGCGGCCATTGATTTTTTCGATTTTTGTCAAAGGAAAGAATTTCTCCCCGTCTTTTGGTGGACGAATAGACCCTTTAATGGTATCCCCATTTTTCAGACCAAACAATTTTATCTGGGAAGGAGACACATAAATATCATCTGGAGAAGACAAATAATTATAATCTGAAGAGCGCAAGAAACCACAGGAATTGTCATTATTGATTTCTAATACACCCTCAGCGGTTACCGAACCGTCGTAATTGGCATCTGCCACCATACCCCACTGCTCGTCATACACCGACGGTTTCTCCTTAGGAGTTGACGCTCTTCCTTCTTCTGCATAAGATGATTCTCCATCCAGCGGCTGATATCCATCATTCTTCCGAGCTGCTAAAGTGTCATCATCCAATAATTGCTCGTTCTGGGTTGTGCTTTCAGCTTTTTTTCCCTGCTTTTTGGACTGTTTTTTTCTTTTCGCGGCTGATTTTTTAGGTTGAACATCTTCCTTGACCTCTTCTTCGGCTGGCTTTTGGAGAGCAGTAATATCCACACTGTCATCAATTAAATCCATATCCAGCTGTTGGGCACTTGCTTTTTTCGTTTTTCTGGATTTAGCCGTTTTTTTCTCTGCTTTCTCCACCATTGGAATCGTTTCAATTTCGGCTGTCATCACAGGAATCTGCTCCACATTGACCGAATCCACTTGCATTTCAACCTGATTATCAATATTTTCCGCCAAAGCAGTAGGATTCTCCTCCTTATTTTTCACATCATTAGGAGCTACAATACCTGAAGAAATTTTCTTCATATTTGAAGTAGCAACAGGTGCCTTACCAGGAACAGTAATACGCTTTCTTTTCGATTGCTTTTCCAAAGAATTGTCCATAAAAAGTAATATAAGTGCTTAATTTAGTTAACTTTACGAAAATTTTCCTGAATATCATCCGCATGCTGACAGCTGGTGAAAAGATATTAGATTGCCGTCTGCGAATAACACGGCAAAAATACAAAAAAAATTTAATATTATGGCATGACCTCCAAAAAATCAAAAAAAAGTTATAAATTTGCAACTTCAAAATTATGGATAATAATTCTATGATAATATAAGAAAAAACAAGCCTATGAAAAAAGTTATCTCACTCGTTTTGCTGACCTTGTTAATGACTCTATGTCAGACAATTTTCGCACAAGTAAACAGTGGTGTTATGCCCAAGAGTGCAGTTGCACAACTTTCTGAATCTGTTGTTCCACAGTATGATGTGGCTACTCCGGATTTAAACAAATTGCAAACCAAGGCTGAGACCTCCATTAAAAACGGCACTCCCTTGAAAGTTGCCGTTGTAATGCCTTTGCAACTTACTACTGACAACGCAGGTATTTGGGAAAGAACAACGGATGGATATAACATTTGGCGTCTCAAATTACACAACGCCAATGCTTTGGGTTGCTGTGCTTTATTTGATCATTTCGATTTACCCGAAGGAGCACAGTTTTTTGCATACAACAATGACAAATCCTTAATTTATGGTCCTTATACCAGAGAAGACAATCCCTCTGGAGAAGGATACAGCTCTGGTTTGTTCCCTGAAGGTGATGTCATTTTAGAATATGTCTCTCCAAGACATCAGTTTAACCAAACCGAAACACCTAACATTACCATTAACGGATACACCTATTTTTACCGTTCTGAAGGCTTACCCGATTTGAGAGTCAGTGAAGCTAAAGATGGTGATACTGGTTACGGTGCTTCTCAAAGCTGTATGATCAATGTAAACTGTTCAGAAGGTGATAACTGGAGAATTCAGCAAAAAGGAGTAGGCAGAATGCTCGGATACGTCGTAGAAGATGGACAATTAGGTGCAGGCTGGTGTTCTGGCACATTGATTAACAACACCATGGGTGATGGAACCGCTTATTTTCTGTCTGCCAACCACTGTTCAGATGGTACAGCCAACAACTATTACAATTATTTTGAATTCTATTTCCATTACGAATGCCCTTACTGCACTTGTACCTCCGAACCCGCTATGATTACTTATACTGGCTGTGAGAAAATCGCCAGCAGCCCTATTAGTGGAGGTTCTGACTTTTTGTTGTTGAAGTTGAAAAATGCCAACTGGAATAAATTGAAAAACGATGGTTTAGTATTGAATGGCTGGAGCAAATCGGCAAATGCAAGTTCTTCAGGTGTTTCTATTCACCACCCCGCAGGTGACGTGAAGAAAATTTCCACGTACACCACAGCTCTGACCTCAGCCACTCCTACTCTTGGTCAAAGTCCAAATCAACAGACAGGTGCGACAAATGCATATTGGCTTGTGTCATGGGCACATACCACCCACGGTACCAGTGTTACTGAAGGAGGCTCTTCTGGTTCACCTTTATTTAACAACAATGGTTTGGTGGTTGGAACACTTACAGGTGGATCTTCACAATGTTATAATACTTCAGGCCGTGAGTATTATGGTAAAATGTCTTACCACTGGCAATCCAATGGTTCTGCCAATAACAAGAGACTGCAACCTTGGTTAGACCCCGTTCCACTTTCACAAACCACATGTAATTACTTGGATCTCACGAGTTCTTTCTATGTCATACCCGCCGCCCATGTTTTCTCCGCTGGTAACAGTTCATACAATTACATAGTGTTCAGCAACCAATCATGGACATTAAGCTTTCAAAATGATCATAGCTGGTTTACCGTTAATAAAGAATCTGGTTATGGAGATGATGCTATCTTAGTAACTTGTCAACCTAATACTGCAACAACAACCCGACGTTGCAATATGACCGTAACCAAAGCTGATGGCACTACTTTCCAATTGGTAGTAAAACAAGAAGCTGCTGTAGGTATTACAGCCATTCCAGAAGAGGAATTCTCGGTATATCCCAATCCTGCCCACGACCAAATCAACATTGAATCTGTGGAACATTTCCTCAGCAAAGTTGAAATCATCGATATGTTGGGTAAGGTGGTATATAGCGCTAACATCAATGGTGACAACTCACTGATTATCCCTGTTTCACAGTTAGATAACGCCATGTATCTCCTGCGTATGACCACAATCGATAACGAGGTGGTATACAAGAAATTTTCGAAGAACTAAAATGTGATTGTAGAGACGTGCTGTAGCACGTCTCTACGGAAAAATTACAATAACATGTTTTTTGCCCTATAGACGGCCTCATAGAGGTCGTCTATTTCTTTTTTATCGTTGTATAAGGCAAAGGAAGCACGTACCGTGCCAGGTATGCCAAAATGATCCATAATGGGTTGAGTGCAATGATGACCTGTGCGGACAGCCACTCCCAATTTGTCAATAATCGCACCTATATCAGAAGGGTGTATTTTATCGATATTGAAAGAAACAATGGCCGCCTTTTGAGTAGCATTACCATAAATACGAAGTCCTTCAATGGCGGACAAACGCTCTTCCGCATAATCCAATAGCTCCTTCTCGTATGCGGCAATATTCTCAATACCAATATTTTCCATATATTCTATAGCCACCTTCAAGCCCATGGCATCGCCGACACTCGGAGTGCCTGCCTCGAATTTAAACGGCAAATCATTATAAGTGGTTTTAGGGAATGTCACTTGCTTAATCATCTCCCCTCCCCCTTGGTATGGTTTCATCTTGTTCAACCATTCCTCCTTACCATACATCACACCGATTCCCATAGGTGCATACATTTTATGCCCAGAGAAACAGTAAAATTCGCAGTCTAAAGCCCGAACATCCACTTTACAGTGGGAGACTGCCTGTGCCCCGTCAAGCAGCACAGGAACGCCTCTTTTATGGGCAATCTCGATAATTTCTTTCACAGGATTAATCGTTCCCAATGAATTAGACACATGCGAAACGGCCAAAATCTTGGTTTTCGGAGAAATCAAATTGTCTAACTGCTCTATACATAATTCTCCTTTTTCATTGAAAGGGAGCACTTTCAGCACACAGCCCCGGTCTTCGCACAGAAATTGCCAAGGCACAATATTGGCATGATGTTCCATCTCGCTGACAATAATTTCATCGCCCTCTTGCAAGAAAGTACGCCCAAAAGAAGCCGCCACCAAATTGATGGAATCCGTGGCTCCACGGGTAAAAATAATCTCGTAAGCATGACGCGCATTGATAAAACGACGCACCGCTTCACGCGACTGTTCAAACTCATCGGTAGCCAGCTGGCTCAAGTAATGCACCCCTCGATGAATATTACTGTTGATGGTCTCATAATACCTGGTCAAAGCATCAATCACCACCTGCGGTTTCTGCGTGGTAGCGGCATTGTCCAAATATACCAATGGCCTTCCGTATATCTTCTGATCTAATATTTTAAAATCATTTCTATTCATCATCATCGTCGTCTTGATCTTCTGTAATTTCTTCGTAATCAGCAATTTGATTTTCATTCTCTTTATTTCTCAGTGCTTCACGCATTAAAAGCCAATAACATGAAATCACCACTATGGTCATAAAAATCGAAAGCAAACTCATAGAAAAAATCCCCCTTATCACCAAATTGCACATCACAAAAAGCCATATTTGGGCGATAATATATAAATGCAGACCTATTTTATTGATTTTCAACATTAATGCTGCGCCAATCACCGCCAAAGCATAACCTAAGGACAATAACAGAAATTGCCATGATGGCACTTCTGTTAAATGACGCATGGCTTCGATAAGTTCGTTGGGCATGCCCATATTCTCATACATTTCTATGGCTGAAGGGATAGCTCCGGATGTCATAGACATCATGAAATAGCCCAGAAAGGACATTCCTGAAAAAATAAATGTCAATACTGCTAATACTACCAGCCAAGGCGATCTTGCCGGTTTGTTTTCATTAAAAGGATCCATGATATGTGATTTTATAATATTTTTTTGTCTTTTCATCTATTTTGAACCTGTCGTCGCTGCGATACCCCACCAACCACACAATTTTACCTCCAGAAGACAAAACAGGTATATTTTTCTTTTCTAACAAATTGATTTTCTGATTGATAAAAAAATCACTCAATTTTTGGCTGCCTTTCATGCCAAAAGGATGAAAACGGTCACCCTCCTGCCAATACCGCAAAATCAGTGGGAAATTAAGCTTTTGAGCGTCAACATACAAAATAGCAGGATTAGGTTCATAATCAGGCGTCTCCTCCATGGAAAACTCCTCCACGACAAAACCCAGTTGCTCCAAATCCTTTATATTTTCAATTGATTTTTCTTTTGCACATACAGATTCTATAGGATTAACAATCAGATGTTTCCGGTCTTTCAGCACTTGATATTGGGATGAATAGAAAAGTTTTCCTGAAGATTTTACCAAAGAGTCGAATATCTGCTCCACCGATGAGGCGTTAAAGCCATAGTCTTTCAGGATTTCATACAAAACCAGCGCCGGGTCTTCGCATTCTTTCAATTTTTCAATTGAAATACGCAAAGTGTCTCTTTCTTTTTCCACCATTGAAGATAGGACATTCCCCATCTGCTGCTGATAAAAAATATACTGACGTTTCAACAAATCAATATTGCGGGAAAAGGTAGATATTAGCTCCGGATTCAGTTCTTCCAGTTTAGGCAGCACAGAAAGCCTGATTTTATTGCGCTGGAACGCCTCGGAGAAGTTGGAGGCATCATTCCTGTAATCAATCCCTTTCTCGTCCGCAAAACGACGAATTTGGGCCGAACTGAAGGGCAATAGAGGTCGCAACAGCTTCCCATTTTGTTCAGGAATACCTGTCAAGCCCTTCAAACCCGTTCCTCTGCACATATTCAGCAGGAAAGTTTCGGCATTGTCGTTGGCATTATGAGCGGTCACCAGATAATCGAAATCCCCATCAATCTGGGCAAACCAATCATAACGAAGTTGCCGGGCTGCCATTTCGAGCGACAAGCTTTCCTGTTTCTGAAAAGCGATCGTGTCAAATTCCCTTTCAAAATATGGCACTCCATACTGTTCAGCTTTTTTCCGCACCAATTCCATATCCTTATCGGAATCTTCCCCTCTCAAATGAAAGTTACAATGAGCAATAGCAAAGGAGAAACCACATTGATGGAAAAGATAGGCAAGCACCGAAGAATCAGCACCTCCACTCACCGCCAGCAGAAATCTTTTTTCTTGAGCCTGCGGTACCAATTGGGCAATATGTTGTTTGAAATTCTCCTCCATAATTCAGGCTACAAAATTACGAAATATTCCATGAATTACATAAAAAAAGAGAGGGCATGGCCCTCTCCACATATTAACCCTAATAAATTAACATTTGTTACGAGCCGCACTTGGAGTAACCACAGTTGGAGCAGCACAAGCAGCCTTCCTTGTACTCCATGGTATTTTCTTGACCACATTTCGGGCAAACCGCACCCTTGGCTTTGGTACCATCACGGAGGAATTTCTTCAATGCGCGAATCACACCATTCTTCCATGAATTGATAGATTCTTCCCTGAAATTCAACCCGGAAATGATATTGATGACACTTTCCATCGGAATTTCATGTCTCAGCAATGCGGAAATCATCTTGGCATAATTCCAGAATTCAGGGTTGAAAGTACGGGACAAGCCACTCATCAGCACTTCGTAACCATCCTTATCATAGTATTGGAAATCGTATGTCTTAGTACCATCTTCGTGACGGTTTTTGATAATGAAACCAGATTCCACCCATTTCGGGATAACGAAGCGGTCGCTTTCGGTTTTACCGGTAAAGATTTCATACGGGCGACCATCACGCAGACCCACAAAAGCAATCCAATCCTCGCAATTGTTTTTGAATCTCACAACTTCAGCGGGTAAAGAAGTGGGACGTTTGTAATTCTTATGGTCTTCAGCAGGCTTTTCCTCTTTTTTCTCGGTGATAGTATTGAGCACACCATCGCGGGAACCTTCACGATAAACCGTCATACCCTTACATCCAACTTCCCATGCTTTGATGTACAAATTGGCAACTGTTTCCTCGCTGACATCTGAGGGCAAGTTAACGGTAACTGAGATTGAGTGATCCACCCATTTCTGCACCATACCCTGAAGTTCCACTTTCTTGATATAGTCGGTGTCTGCTGCCATTGATTTGTAGTAAGGCGATTTTTCCACCAAAGCCATGATAGCGTCTTTGTCCATCTCTTCCAGCTGTTGTTTGCTGATACCATGAACAGCGGCCCAGTCGATAAACTTCGGGTGGAAGACCATATACTCTTCAAAGAGATCACCCACGGAATCGCGTACGGTTTTACGGCGGTTCATGTCGTTGGGGTTCACCTTTCTTCTTCTCATATACACCACATTGAAAACTGGTTCAATACCGGAAGTGGTCTGGGTACAGATACTTACGCTACCTGTAGGAGCGATGGTCAGCAGGGCGATATTTCTACGGCCGTAGCGAATCATGTCGTCATACAACTTTTCGTCAGCCTCTTTCAGTCTGAGCACAAAAGGATTGCGGCTTTCCTTAATGCAACTGTAAACCGGGAAAGCGCCTCTTTCGCGGGCCATATTCACGGATGAGCGGTAAGCGGCCAAAGCCAGCTGTTTATGTACTTCCGTCGAGAAAGAATTGCCATGGTCGGAGCCATACTGGATATTCAAAGCGGCCAGCATGTCACCTTCTGCGGTAATACCCAAACCTGTACGACGGCCTTTCAGAGACTGTCTCTTGATTTTGTTCCACAGTTCCAATTCCACGCGCTTGATATCATCTGTTTCCGGATCGCTTTTGATTTTTGCGATAATCTTTTCGATTTTTTCCAGTTCCAGATCGATGATATCATCCATCAGACGCTGGGCGTATTGCACATGCTGTCTGAACAGCGGCATATTGAAGCTGGCCTGCTCAGTAAATGGATTGTCTACATAACTGTACAGGTTCATAGCGATCAAACGGCAACTATCGTAGGGGCACAATGGAATTTCACCACAGGGATTTGTAGATACGGTCAGAAATCCCTCATCGGCATAGCAATCCGGAATAGCTTCCCTATGTATGGTATCCCAGAACAGCACACCTGGTTCAGCGGATTTCCACGCGTTGTGGGTGATTTTCTGCCACAATTGAGCGGCATCAATTTCCTGTCTGAATTTTGGATTGGGAGAGTCAATGGGATATTGCTGAACGTAGGGTTTGCCAGTTTTGACGCATTCCATGAACTCGTCGTCAATTTTCACAGACACATTGGCACCTGTGATTTTGCCTTCTGTCATTTTCGCATCGATGAAGCGGTCTGCATCGGGGTGTTTGATAGAGATGGAAAGCATCAAGGCGCCACG
>JAEETJ010000047.1 GCA_016290295.1 Bacteroidales bacterium | reverse complement strand
TATGGAATTGAACATCAATGCCCGATAGAGTTGTGCGGTCTGCGGGTTATTCTTGTCACGTCCCACTTCAGTCATCAGGTCACTTACTTTCTTGGCATTCAGCAAACTGTTGATTTCACCCACAGAGTATCTCTTTGAGTTGACCCACTCGTCAAGATGTTCCATCAGTATCGGTTTGAAGAAATCACCAAGATTCAAGTCCAAATCATCGCCTTCATTGACACCCTGAACAATCATCGGTATGGCACATGGAATGCCGGTCTTGTCTTCCAGAATTGCCACATCAAAAGTGGCTGCCATATCGTATGGACCGCCACCGGCATATACCATCTTGATGGGCATCTCGTTTCTGTATTCATCTTGCAGGAGATTCATCACTCCCAAGGTTGTTGAGCCTCCTTGCGAATAGCCGACCAGAATCACCTCATCGCTTTCGGGTTTCCGGTCTATGGCGTTCAGGTAAGGTTTCACCGCCAAGGCCATGTCCACCACGCTCCGGGCAGTGCTTTCCATGTGCATGTAGGGATGGATGTGGTTCGCTGTGACACCGTAGCCGATGTAGTCGGCCATCACCACGGCATAACCTTTCGATGCCAGAATACCTTCCAATTGGAAGCTCTCCGACGGGCATTCGCGGTTGGCCCCGATGGTCCAGTGGCTTACTATCACCATGTTTTTAATTTTGCCTTTAGCAGGAAGCAGTACCTTGCCAGACAACGTAAGGGGTGATCCGTCGATATCGTGGCCGGTATAAGTACCAGCAACCTGTATCACCTTGTTGCTCTTCATCGTTTCCAGCAGGTTCTCCACCAAGTCAGCTACAGAGGTACTGGCCACTTTGGGTTCGTCCTCGCCTAACTCCATGGTGCGGATTTCGGGGTTCAGTGTCCCGTCAATGATAACTTCACTATTCTTCACGCTTGTCACGTGAAAAGTGTCGAAATCCACTATGTCAATTTTCGGCTT
The DNA here is from genome assembly GCA_016290295.1 of Bacteroidales bacterium. Classification (GTDB taxonomy): domain Bacteria; phylum Bacteroidota; class Bacteroidia; order Bacteroidales; family WCHB1-69; genus RUG11690. Next base: position 14,991 of record JAEETJ010000047.1, on the reverse strand, counting down.
ATGGCAGGCTGCCAAAAATATTGCTGCAAGGCTGAAAAAAATCCACTTTTTCATTTTTTACCATTTATAATAGACACTGACTGAAAAAATGCGTGAAAAAACTTGATATATAGCACGCGGGCTGGCAATGGCGTTGAGGCCGCCTAATTCGAAGGAGCCGCCCCATGAACCTTTGCCCACCTCGAGACCGACAAAGTTCAGGTTGAGGGCCGGAGCCGCACCGAAACCGCCATGGTTGTCGAAGACCATGAGTCCGCCGATTCCCAGACCCGAATACATTCTTACCCACTCCCTATCCAGGTAGGTGAAGCGCATTGTGAATAATAGTGTCAGATCCCAATTTCTGACGTTTGTTGTGGGTGATACTTGGTTGTGGTATCTGTCGAATTTACCCTCTTTCCAGAAGATTCCTTCTATGTCGGCTTGTGCCCCAAGACTTACCACCTTAGTCACCCGGTACTGGTATTCAGCGAAGATATGTCCAGTATATCTGTATTTGAAGGTCTCGTTGTGCAGATAGTTGTCTGGCAGTGCGTCGGGGTTAGCCCACGTGCCACTCAGTTTCGGGCGGAAGGCCATCGTCTCGAAGAGCATGTCACCCCAACCGATTCTCACACTGTGCCGTTTGTCCAAAGAGGGCTTTTCATTCTGACAAAAGGCTGTGGACAAGCCGACAATTGTCAGGAGCAAGGTCATTGCTATGGCTGATATTTTTCTCATTGTATTTATTATTTCATTTTTCCTAAACGCATACCGATTTTAAAGTAGCCCAGATGCATGGCATTGCCGCCGCCAAGGGGAATGCAGTCGTAGCCGAAACCTGCTTCTAATCGCTTGTATTCAACACCAAACAGGATTTTTACACGAGTGGCAAGCCCATCATAACTCATTCTTTTATTGTGAGATACTATGCTTTCTTCTTCTTGAGTATGGTAATAGGCAGAGGAGAATATGTTGTTAAGACCGACGGAAAAGTCAAAGAAGGGGTAAAGTCCATTATTAATGGGATAATAGGCTCTGAAATTAAACATGAGGGGAACGCTGATCACGCATCCTTGTACGCCTGTTAAAATGTATGAGGTGAACAAGGCGTCAATGCCTGCGTTGAATCCCACAAAGGCGTAGTCGTAGAATCTCACACCTATGGTACCTGAAAATCCCGGGCCGACAGCCGTTGCGGTAAATGGAACCCCAAGCTCAAGATATCCGTTAAGCAGAATGTTGTGGATGTTTTTGCCTTTCAATGAGACGGCTGTGTTTTCTTCCTGACTTCCGAGCATTCTGCTGTTGAAGACATCTTTGCTGCCATCCTTGTAGCGGATGAAAAAGACATCTTTTTTGAGTATCTGGTAGTCTGGCCCATTGGGGGATTCCCATCGTTTATAGGTGATTTCGTTGGTCCCCACAGTGATGACTTTGGCTTGGATTTCAGAAGCGTCCACCAGCACAATAACATCTTGGGCTTTTGCACCGGTGGCAAGCATTAAAATGCATACCATAAGTATAGCCATTGTTTTTATTAGTATAAGGTTTCTCATATATTTTGTTTATTTTTAATATTGTGGTCTGGATTTCGACGACAAAAATACAAATTTTTCACCATATTATGGCTTATGGTCGCATTTTTACAATACTCTTATCTGCAGAACAACTTTGTTGGGATAGCTAATTCTGATTATTCTTCAATTTGGCAGTTAAAAACCGCCAAATTGCAAATCATTGGTAATCAGGAGAATGAAATTTGGCTGCCCAAAACAGCCAAATTGGAAAAGTGGGAAACCCCTTCAGACAAGTTGTTTTATCGTCTAAATTATACTATCTTATCCTATTTAGCTACGATTGAAGATCCCTTGAAACGGGCTTTTTATGAGCAGGAAACTATTCGTGGCTGTTGGACACAGAAGGAACTCGACCGCCAAGTCTCCTCCCTATATTACGAGCGTTTGGGCCTTTCTAATAGTAAACAAGCACTTCAACGTCTTATTGCACAAAAAGCTCAACAGTTGACACCTAAAGACATATTACACGACCCAGTTATGTTAGAGTTCCTTGATATAGAGTCGCAAGATGTCTATAAAGAAACTAAACTCGAGGCAGCCATTTTGAATAACTTGCAAAGATTTCTCTTGGAGCTGGGTCGAGGTTTCTGTTTTGAGTATCGTCAGAAACGCATCCTTATTGATCAAGACTACTATAAGGCCGACCTAATTTTTTACCATCGCATCCTGAAGTGCCATGTCATTATTGATTTGAAAATTGACCGCTTTCGCCATGAGTATGCCTCGCAGCTGAACCTCTATATGAACTACTACAAGCATGAGGTGATGCAGGAGGACGACAACCCACCCATTGGTTTATTGCTGTGTACAGACTATGGTGAGACTACAGTGCAGTATGCTATAGAGGGACTCTCGCAAAATCTATTCGTTAGCAAGTATGGACTGCAGTTACCTTCCGAGGAAGATCTTCGCAAAAATATGTTGAAAGATATCACAGAAGAAGATTTCAAAAAAATGAAGGAGGAGTAGTTATACTTAAGCTAACGGCAATTATTTATTCTAGACTAATTTTACTTTTAATCCTATCATAATCAACGTTTAAGTTTAAGAATGCGTTTCCATTAATACTTTGTGCTCTTAGTGGTCGACCTTTACTATCTCGTTTACGGATAATAAAGTCTTTGTTGTTTTCAAAATTATTATTTTCATTATCAAAAAGAAGTTTTCCCCAATATTTCTCACTACGCATGACAACAAATAAGGGTTTGTCAGATTTGGACCGTTTCAGCAAATGCTTGATCAAATTTCTTGTGTATTCTTGAGTTGTAAGTTCAGTGGTAATATCGTTACAATATCTGGAAGAGTATGGCATTAGTTCTATGAGCGCTACCTTTTCATAAAATTCTTTATCACTCAGTTTAGTATCAGTTTTTAATTGTTCAAGTTTTTCCACCCAGTACCAATCTCCAATGAGCTGGAAGGCTGTGTATAGGTTCTCATTTTCTTCTTTTGAAGGCATCATCGAATTTACCTCATGAGTCAGGTGTTTATGCCAGTGTTTGGCTAAATCTTCGCTTATCTTTTTACAGTTGTTTCTTAGAAATTTTGCGGCATCTTTATTGAGTTTTTCAACATAACCTGGATTTAAGCTGAGAAAAATCACTTTGGCGGTATAGGGATTGCCTTGAAAAGGAATGGCAGGAACCCATTTAATGAATTTATGGTCTTCATCTTTTTTTTCATTGTATTTTTCGATAACCTCTTTGTCAGCTTTATGAATCAAATCTGTGTTTTCATCATTGTAAAGATGTTCAAATGAATAATCTTTCCATGGATTCATTTTTTTTAGATCTTCATCTGTTGTTTTCATATTTTTATTTTGATAATTAATGTTTTCGATAATTCAAAATCAGGTTTGAAATAGTATGCTATTACCCAAATTCCAAGTTTAGTTTCTCCAATTGTACTCCGCACCGATTGTTTCCAAAACTTTATAAGCCCAGAACTCTTGTTCGAAACAAGGAGTATAACGCGCCATCAGGAGTCGGTCTTTTAGGCTTAGTTTGTCAGTGCCATAGATGTTCTGGAATGTGAAGCACCGCTGATTGACAGTTCTTGGAATATCCCAATCGAGTTGGTAAAAAACGGTGCCCATCCGAGTCATCTTTTCGGGCTCGTCAAGTGGAACGAAGCAATTGTCGAGCATAAACGCGTATTGTCCAGTCTCTTCGTAATCATCAAGATTTTTTATGCTCAATGCCCAAAAATATACTCTGTTACTTTTCATTTCCACTTGTATTACATCCCCTGTATAAATTTCTTCCCCATTGCTGTCAAGATAGTTTGTGAAGACTCCTGCATACATAACTTTATGGGCATAGCCAAGTTTTTCGCAAGGATCGTTGAAAACTTTCATCACCACTTCAGCTTGGTGCACATCTTTCCATCGGTCATCTTTCTCGAAGACATACATCTCATTGTTATAGAAAAAGAATTCCCCCAAAAAAGCATAGCCGAATTTTCCGTCTTTTACCACATATCGCACATTGATGTTGGGCAGGGAATCTATATTCCCAGTTTTAATCTCTTCTTTGTATTGTTCCGAAAGTTTTTTTAGACGATTTTCTGTGATAGCGGGATGTGTGCCGCTTGTGAAATCACTCCTGTACTGATTACTTTCCATGGTTGTTTATCTTTGATAATGCAAAGATAAAATATAACTATGAAAAATTATGGCATAGTATAAATTTTTTCTAGCACGGGCAATCCCTATGTCGCAACTCAATGAGGATATCAGGATATTTGGCACGGAGATGGGCGGCGGCGCATTCGGCGAAATAGGCAGAGCGGTGCTGGCCTCCGGTACAGCCGAAACTGACCATCAGGTGGTTGAACTCGCGTTCAATATAGTTATCTACTGCCATGTCTATGATACTGTGAACCCGCTGTTTGAAGCGGTCCACTTCCTCGTATTTCTCCAAATATTCTTTCACGCAGGCATCTTTTCCTGAGAAACTACGGTATTGCGGCTCACGACCGGGGTTGGGCAGACAGCGGCAGTCAAACACAAAACCTCCGCCATTTTCGCTGGGGTCTTGCGGCACACCTTTTTTGAAGGAGAAACTTTGCACCAGAACATGTAGTTTTTTGTCATCTTTGGCAGGTGCTTTCCCGCCAGTGATAAAGGTCCAGTCAACCTTTGTCAGCTGGTGCAGTATGTTTTTCAGGTAGCTGATATTTTCTGGCAGTTTGTCACCCGTTAACAGGTAGTTGATGTTGGTCATTGCGTAGGGGATGCTCTGCAAAAAGTGGCTTTTCTTTTCGAAATAACCGCGATAACCGTATGCTCCCATAGCCTGCATGATGCGGATCAGGACAAAACTGTAAAAGTGTTTTCTGAAATTAGTAGTGTCAACTGTGATATACTTCTGTAATTCAGAAAGATATAAATCCAATAAGGATTCTCTCAGTTCAAAAGGCAGGTCGGCTTTGCCATCGAAGAGCAATGAAGCTATGTCGTAAAAATAAGAGCCTTTTCTTCCGCCTTGATAATCAATAAAATAAACCTCGCCATCGTGAATCATGATGTTGCGTGACTGAAAATCCCGGTATAGGAAAAAGTCACTGTCACATTGCAAAAGGTCGTTCATCAGGGTTTGGAAATCATCCTCTAATTTCTGCTCATCAAAAGTAATTTTTGACAGCTTCACAAAATAGTACTTGAAGTAATTGAGGTCCCATTGCATGGACTGCCTGTCGAAGGCATGGCGGGGATAGGCCACAGAGAAATCCAAGCCTTGTTTGCCCGTCATTTGAATCATTAGCAGTTGACGGATAACCTTTTGGTAATATTCGATGACTTCGGGTGCAAGGGATTGTCCATCACGGTGTTGCAGTAAAAAAGAGTACAAGGTTTCATCCCCAAGGTCACTCAGCAAGTAATACTGTTCATTTTCATGAATGTCAAAAAGTTGAGGTACATTAACTCCTTGTTTCTCAAAGAAACGGGTGTAGGCAAAAAACGCACGGTTTTCGGCTACATCTTCATTATAGACACCCATCAAACTGGGTTTGCCATCAAAAAGCAGACGGCAGTATATGCGGACAGAGCCAGATTGCGGGATTTTCTCCATCTTGATACAGGGGCTCTGATAGTACTTCTCCGCTAACTGACGAAGTATAGTGGGCTCAAAATTTGACATAATAAATTGAATTTCAAATATTTATTTCAACCAATCCTCATGGGCATAAGGCTTGTCTTCCAAATGGAATCTTCCTTTTTTCAAGCCACGCATACCGTAATAATAGGGTTGGATTATTTCCAAGTCTTTCTCGTAATCGCCTGAAGGATAGACAACTGGTCCAACACCACCACGTTTGCTGCGATAATCCAGATAGCCCAACAATAGGGGAACTTCAGCTAATTGTGCAATTCTGTAAAAGCCTTTTTTCCACTTATCCACGCGTTTGCGGGTGCCTTCCGGAGCTATGAGAAATGCGATTTCGTCAGTGTTTTTGATGAGGTCTGCTGCAAATTCCGGGAAATGAGCACCATGTTGTCTATCTACCGGAATGCCGCCCATGGCTTTGAAGATGTATTTGACGGGGAAGAAGAAGGCCTCTTTTTTCATCACGAAGGCAGTCTTCACACCCATGTCTTTGAGGGCCATCCAGCCGATGATAAAGTCGCTGAGGCTGGTATGCGGAGCAAAGACCAGTACGCATTTTTTGGCTTCCGGGGCAATGTTGACAGTGTCGATTTTATAACCCAACAGTTTCAGCAGGATATGACAGAATTTTTTCATGGCAGTATTGGATTGTTAGCGGTGTTTTTTTTTACTGAATGTTGAAAGAAAGTACACTATTGGTGTCATGAACCTCAAGTCTGGCCGTTCCTCCCATAATAATGGCTTTGTTGTCTTTAATGTGGCCGGCGGGAAAACCGAAACCGACAGGGTAGGTATAGTTGGCGCAATGTTCTGCTACAATCTCCTCGGCGGTTTTGCCGAAGGGGATGGTGTTGTCGTGCATGTCGGATAAAGCTCCTATAACCAAACCAGCCAGATGCTCCAGTTTGCCGTTACGTTTCAGGTTCATCATCATGCGGTCAATATGATAAAGATATTCGTCCAAATCTTCAATAAACAGGATTTTCCCATCTGTGTCAATGTCGGAATTGGAGCCAAGCAAGGAATACAACATGGAAAGATTGCCCCCTATAATCTCAGCGGTAGCTTCTCCAGGGTGATCCAGCGGATGTGATGGACCGCTATAGGTGAGTTTTTTGCCACGCAAGGCATCCAAAAAGCTGGTGTTGGCAGCAGGTGTATTGGTGGGTATATTGATAGCTAAAGTTGAATGCAGTGTGGCGGTGTGGCAGTGACGATGCACATGTGAATGAAAAACGGTGATGTCGCTGAAACCGCATATCCACTTGGGCTGTTGTATGAACTTGCTGAAGTCAAGCCTGTCGATAATTCGGACTGATCCGTAACCGCCTCTGGCACAAAGGATAGCTTTGACTTCAGGATTGTCCAACATGGCTTGAAAGTCTTTGGCACGTTCTGAGTCATATCCTGCAAATTGGTTGTTGTCGGCGTATAGGTGCTCGCCTGGCAGCACTTGAAATCCTTCTTTGGTCAGCCATTGGATGGCGGGTTGCATTTCTTCTTCGGAAACCTTACGTGCGGGTGCTACAATGCCAATGGTGTCGCCTGCTTGCAGAAAGGGAGGTATTTGTATAGTTTGTGATGACATAAATTAAAAATTGAATCCGTGTTTACGGGTGATTTCTTGGGTTAATTCGCGCAACATAGTGCGTTCAGGACTATTGAGTACTTTATCTTTAACTTTTTTCAGTTTCTTGTTGACATATAAACCGCCAGTTTTGCCTTCTAATGCCGGGTCTAAAGCCAACATCAGCATGGTGGATGCACCCTTGGTTGGGGTTTTGATGATGGGACGGAAGAATAAGTCGCAAAGCTTGTCCACCACCTTGTTGCCCATTCGGATAATGTCGGTGCTCACAATGCCAGGGTCGGCACAGTTGACGGTGATGCCACGTTCTTTCCATTTTTCCGCTGCATCCATGGTGAAATAGAAGAAAGCTTTTTTGGAGTCGGAATAGGTGACAAAACGGTCGAAGTCTTTCTGGTTGACAGGCTGGAACAGCGTGGGTTTCAAGTGTCCGTAGCGGACTGTCAAAGAAACCATATTAACAATTCTGGTGCCATTTCCCATCAAAGGAAGCAATAAGTGGGAAAGTACATAATGCCCTAAATAATTGACACCCACGGTTTTCTCGTAGTGTTCGGTGGTTTCTTCCGCTTTGTGGCATAAGGTGCCGGCGTTGTTCAAAAGCAAATCTATGTGCTGATATTGCTGTTGTACTTCCCTGGCAAAATCTTTGATGGACTCGAAAGACGCCAAGTTCACCTGCATCAGCTGAATTTGGTCGGGATGGTCCTTTTTCAGTTGCTCATAGACGGGTGTGGCCTTGTTGAGGTCTCGGCATGCCATGACAACATGATAGCCCGCGTTGGCTACATCACGGACCAAAGTGGCACCCATGCCTCCATTAGCACCGGTAATAATGGCTGTTTTCTGTTCCATGAAAGATTTTTTGTAGTGGTGTATAGATTAGGTTTTTTGTTTTTCTTTTTTGGCGGCGGGGAAGAGCACATTGTTCAAAATCAGACGGTACCCTGCCGAGTTGGGGAATAGGTTGAGGTCGGTGGGAGGGTCATTCACCAAATGCTGGTAGTCCTCGGGGTCGTGGCCAGCATAGAAAGTCCAGGTGCCCTTGCCGTATTCACCGTGGATATATCGTGCCTCGTCAAAAATCTTGGATTCACCCATGATGGTGACGGTAGGTTTGATCAGATTTTTGCGAAAAGCCGTAGTCTGTCCCATGAAACCGGGAATCACGGTCAGGTGGTTCTGACAAAGCATGGTGGGTACAGGATCCCACTTGGCTGAAAACTCAAACAAGGTGAAATAATCGTTTTTCCGGTTATTGATATGTACGGTTGGGTCCACGTCAATATCGGAAACCTCGTATTTGTAAGGGTTTTTCTCGATTTTGAAGTTGGTGAAGGCGAAGGTGTTGTCGTAGTTGAGTTTTTCCTGGGCGTTGGGGTCCATCGGGTCGCCGTCGAACATGACGTCGCAGATGTCAACATCCTCAGCGGCCAAGGCAATGTCAAAGCTGTCTGGACCGGAGCACATGGCGAAGAGGTAGCCGCCACCAGCCACAAAATTGCGGATTTGCTTCACCACAGCCAGTTTCATATCAGAAACCTTGCTATAGCCCAGTCGCTGTGCGCGTTCCTCGTTTTCCTTCACATCCTGAATATACCAGGCGGCGTTGCGGTAGCTGCCCCAGAATTTGCCGTATTGGCCGGTAAAATCTTCGTGATGCAGGTGTAGCCAGTCATATTTGGGCAAATCACCCTTGATGACTTCCTCATCGTAAATCACGTCGTAGGGTATTTCCGCGTAAGTCAAAACCAGGGTCACCGCATCATCCCATGGCAATTTGTTTTTTGGGGAATAAACGGCAATTTTAGGCACCTTGGTTAGCTTGATTTCGTTCATGTTGTTCTCCACGGCGGCAATCTCTTGACGGATGGTACTGGCTTGTACATCGGCAATCACCTGATAGCTTACCCCACGGATAATGCACTCGTCTTCCACCTTGCTGGAGTAGGCGAACATGAAGCTTCCGCCACGGTAGTTGAGCAGCCAGCTGGCATCAACGCCTTCTTTGATGGCGAAATAGGCGATGCCGTAGGCTTTCAGATGGTTCTTCTGATCCATGTCCATCGGAATGAGGATGGAAGTGGAATATGCTGATAACCAAGTGGTAACCAGCAGAAACAGTAGGCTTAGTATGCGAATATTTCTTTTCATTTAGTCCAAATCAATAAAACTTGCAAATATAGCGAAATTTCTACACTAATACAGCATGCTGTAATGCCTTGGCAAAATTGGTCACACCTGTCTGAATACGCTGTATGGTTTTTGCTGAGGGTTTACGATATCCTGTTACATAGTGGCTCAATTGTTTGCGATTGATGCCTGTGGCTTTTGACAAACCTGTAAGGGTAAATGGTGAATATTTGAGAAATGATACGGTATCAAATACATATTCAAATTCCAGATTGTCGAAATCAAATTTTTCACCAGCTTCAGCGTATGCCGCCTTCATTTCTTCCTTGCTTTTCTGCAAGTCAGCTTTGGCTTCCTCAATGGTGTTACCCTGACCCAGCAACATAAATCCAAGAGTGCCGTCATCGGTGTAGATGTCGAAATCTAAATCTTTTCCGGTCTCAATAATTGCTTTTACTATCATAATTTTATTTTGCTTTGTGACAGTCAATATACATTAATGTTTAATTCCTGCCATTTTCAATATTTTCTCTAAAGTACCCTTTTTAATTTCCTCTGACTTGTGATGGCCTGTTTGGAATCGCAAGCCTGTGATAGGGCTGAACCATATTGGATGATCGTTATTTCCAACGAGATAACAGCCAGCCTTTCTCAATTTCTTTTCCAGTTCAGAGTATTTCATTCATGCTTTTTTAACGCTGCAAAGATAGAAAAAAAACTAACATGAAACACCTCTATTAAAGCAAATATAGTAATTAATCCTGTACAATTGGCATCCATCGGTGGTTGCTATCTAAATGATAGTGGCCGAAAGGGAGTGTCAGTGTACTCAGTATGATGTCACGGCGGCATAAATCAGCAGGGATATGTATTTCACAAATCTCTCGGTAAACCCTATCATGCGGTTCAATGTATATGTGACATACCACTGAATCTGTATCCTCCAGCGTGATTTGTAGTTTTCTGAAAGGATGTTGTATATAAGCTTCGCGAGTCCACGTTGCTACACTGTCGGCATACAGCAATCTGTATTTTTCCACAGTGTTGTCATCAGCTGGTTCATTAAGGTTAATGTCTAACTCGAAATCTGCTCGTCTTCGGCTGAATAGTTGAACTTGGTAGGGTTGACGTAATCCGGGCGATTTTTTGCACCAAGGTGTGAAATAGCATACGGGTATTTCGGTTTTGAAATCTTTCGCAAGCTTCTCGCATATAATGTACTGACGATCCAAGACTACTTTGTCATGGTGCTCTACAGCGTAACAGATACTGTCTGCCATTTGATTTAATCGCCCCTTTCTGGTATCAGTAGAAGAAGGCCAACCTTCCGCCACACGATATTGATGGTTGAAATAGCGGGCTCCTTGGGGAGTATTGAATATATTAGAATTGTCACGGTTAGAGTCCTCATCTGGACATTGGATATACGTAGCAGTTAGGTTCACACATTCGAACAAATCAGCAAGTCGTTGTGAGAAATCAGGCGAGACGGACATTTCCCACCTATCTACATGAAGCGATTTCAATGCTGCCACCTTTTTTTTCATGACTTTCTGTTGTGAGGAGTCATAATCTTTCAGTAGATGTCTTTTTATTCTATCTTTGGCAAATAAGGCCTCATATATATTTACCGATGCTCGTTTTAAAATTATGGAACTGTCTTTTACCACAAAAGCATATTCGGGGGGTTCGGGATGGGTGTTATACTGTGTGATCACCAGATAGTAGGGCTCCCATAATCCGATATAACCGGCATACGCTTGCTTGGGATTGTCATATATCAAATATTTGTATATCAATTCGTGGTATGTTTTTCCTCCGTAGTATAATTGAGAGCATGGCACCAACAAATCCTGTGCCTTGCCACACAAAACGGTAGTCAAAAGGAGAATTAAAATGGTGAAATTACGCATAAAGACTGTTTTTATGTTGCGTGTGATTTTTTTTGTTTTACTCGTTAAGATGTTGAATCAAAAACTCACGCATTATTTCTAGTGAGACATTGTATATAGGGCACATTTGAGGGAATCCGGCATCAATGGGAATCCGGTTGGTTGAGAGCATTATCATTAGGGATTTTGTAGAGAGTTTATGTTCGGAGTACTTCACAGCTGCCTCTATTCCTTCACGTAGAGAGTAGCCGGCTTTTACAATGGAGTATATATCGTAATAGTCTCTGTACTTAAGTCGTCGAAGCATCACTTCCATTTTCATCGCCAAAATAGAAGGCACATCCGCCATAAATATATTGCCTTGATACTCAGTTTTTTGATGAATGGGGGTGTAGTTGTTGCTTACGAAAAAGGATAGTTTAACCCCTTTGACCACAAAGGAAACTTGGTCAAATCCGAGGATGTCACGATGTTCGATTTCGCCCACCTTTTCCTGAATTTCTTTTTCGATAGAAGGCCAATCCACCTCAGGTTTCTCGGTTTTGGAGATTCTCCACATCATAAAATCCAAATCTTCACTAATACGGTGTCCGAGTTGAATTGCAAGGGCTGTGCCTCCGCAAAGGGTATAAGGTTTGATGCATTCCAGTTGGGCCACATTATCAATGATGGCTTCAATGTTTGGGGTTAATCCTTTACGCATGGCAAATCAAATTTTTCAGGTGTAACATTTCTTGGCGACGGAGAAAAGTTTCGGGATGTTTGATATGGAAGAAATATAGCGCAATCATCACATTCAGGTCAAAGAGATACTCGCCTTGAACGGCCATATTCTTACGCCATATTCGTTCAATATATTTTTTGGAGAAAAGTTCGAATAATTTTGTAATATCATCCATGTCAAGGTGCACAAACACCTTTTCAATGAGCAATTCATCTGGCAGATTATTCGCAGAAATATCGTCGTATGACCAAAAAGCATGTGCATGCTCCAATTTTCTGAAAAGTTCTTTACGGAGTTTTTCCTTGTATTGATGAATTTTATAGTCGTTTTGGATTTTTAGCAAGCTGCCTTCGGAAAGCGAAAACAAAGATTCGATTTTCAATGATAGGGGAAGAGAAATTTCTCTTTGATTAAGCATAATATAGCTAAGCATTTGGCGAGAGATGCCCAATTCCCTCGCCAACGTTGACTGGTTGTAGTGGTCACGAACCATCAATTTCCCGATATATTGTCCTACGCTTTGTTTCAAAACAATTTTTACTATAAATGATTGTGCAAAAATACAAAAAAATGTCAACATTTTTGTTGACATTTTTAGGATATTATTTTTCTACACTTTTTGTGTATATAAAATTATTATATGTTGCAAATACCGTGTGTCCCAACAAAACGGACTGAACTTTTCAGAAATTTAGTTTTTCAGTTTAACGAAACCGTCAAAACGAATCCTATTTAGTGATAAGGTATCCGTCTTGTTTTTTTCTACACTGCAGTATTTTACATTAAGGTATAACTTTACATGGGCATCCTCATGGGAAATCTCGTTTGATTCCAAGGGGGAGCCATACTTGTGTTTATAGAGAGATTCTAAGTTTAATGAGTCTATAACATTGATATCAAGTATGTTATTATTGATATCGAAATGTAAAATATCCTGTTTGTGAGAATTTATCCAGATGCCAAGTCTCACATCGTCAGACTGTGATTTATAGGATCCATCATCACGGTAATCATTATTTTCAACGGTGCATGAGAAGGCATAATCATATTGAGCAATACTGTATATCTTGTCGTCCTCATTATAAAATGAAAGTTCGTGACCGACATCCTCATCGTCGATTGTTTCCTCATCGTTAGATATTTCCCGACGATCATATTCGCTAATGTATTCTCCGTTCATATTGTACATCAGCATTTCTTTAAAATAGTAATAGCTGTTTTTTTTGATGATGGAGTCGCCCTCCGCAGGGGTAATGTTGAAGTATCGTTCAGCGAAATCTTGTTGATAATCTTTGCTCTCCATGAAAAAGTCCACTGATTCACTGAGCGCGATATTCTGTTCACGACTTAAAGGTTCTGCGGAAGGAACAATCTTCCCATTTTCCAGCAGATGATATTCATTGGCGATTTTCTCAAAACGCTTTATTTGCGTACTCTTAGGCAGGGAGAACATGCTCCAGGGACCGACTAATGCCAACAGGGAAATTACCACTAAGGAACTTAACAGCGGAGTAACATTCCTCGATTTTCTGAAAATCATAATCAAGGAAATAACTGTAAACCAGATGGCGATAGCCAACACAATGTAACGGTTGGTGGTGAAGCCGTAATCGTGGATGCGGCGGAACAAGCCCACGAACAAGAGCACTAACAGTGGAATCAGCGAGATGAAGAAACCACGGTCAATAAATTTCAGTTTGGAAGGCTGTTCGGAGCGGAAAACCGGCATCAGCAGATACCAGACGATGGAGGCGGCAATAGCGTATGAGAAAACCCAATAAGTCACTCCTCCTTCCGGTAGCTGCCAGGAAACCAAAATCGTTATGGCATATATATAAAGAACGATGGCTTCAATACATACCAAAGGGAGCAGGATATATAGCACCAGCACTTTTAAGAATTTGCTGTATGCCAATGGTTTATCGTAATGTTCTTTGTTGATGGGCATCAAGGCCATGGCACAACAAGGACTGAAGAAAGCGAGGATAACAGCAATGGCTACAGCGATAATATCGTCAGTTTGAATGTTGAATAAAAAATAAATAGACAGAAGTATCGCTATAATCCCTATAGCAAGAATAAAGGCCAAAATACAAGTTATGACAACGGCATAAACAAGGCGAATGTGGTAATTCCATGTCATTTCAATATTGCGTTGGCCAAATGTAGGCCATACTAACATCAACAGGAGGGTGACAAACAGCGTTGTGTAGAAATAGTATTCGATAAAGTCGTTGTTGTACTGCTTGTAAATGAGCCATGTGCATGCTGCCGCTGCGAGTACTACGGCGATATTGCACCATATTCGTGGCTTCAGACCGGCATTTCGGAAATGGCAGAATAAGTCGGCCGCAAAAGCTAACAGGATAGCGGCTCCGCAACCCCATGTTGTGCTGAAGAATAATTCCCTGTGATGGGGGATCCGTCCGTGAGCATATGCAACAAACAAATAGGAGAGTAAGACTGCTAAAACGAGGGCAAAGAAACAGGCCAGCGGGAAGCGCAGAAACACTTGTTTCATATTTTGGATCAAGTCTTTGATTTTGGTTTTGATGTTGCTCATATTATTTCAGTTTATTGTTTCATAATTGCTTAATCTTACATCAGTTTTCCCTTTGTATATAGTGCGAAACTTGAAAAGTCTAATAGCGTATCTTCTAACTTGTACATTAAAATCATTTGCTAATTAACTAATTTGCTAATTTGCTAATTCAACTGGCCCATTAGCACATTAATAAAACTCCCTCTAAAAATCCAATCCTATGGAGAAGTTGAACATTCCCTTGCGATTGTATATCTTGTAGTCCTCTACACCCCAGGCGTAGTCGAAACGCAGGAAATAGCCAAAGACACTGACACGAAGACCTAAACCGAAACCTCCCACAAAAGGATCCACCTGCCGCGTGATTTTAGCAATGATAGGCCCGTTGGCGACATATCGGGTGTAGAGGCAGTTGTCTTCCGAATAAGGCGTGAATCCCGTCCA
>JAEETJ010000046.1 GCA_016290295.1 Bacteroidales bacterium | reverse complement strand
TCTCTCACATTGAGCCCTTTGCCATAAACAGGAAGCGGCTTGTTGTGCTTGATGTTATTGATGAACAGTGGCAGCAGCTTTTCCGGGAACTGGTTGGGACCATAATTGTTCGAACAATTTGAAATCACGGTTGGAAGTCCGTATGTGTCGTGGTAAGCACGTACGAAATGGTCAGAGCTGGCTTTGGCTGCGGAGTATGGACTGTGCGGGCTGTACGGGGTGGTTTCTTTGAAAGAACCGGTTTCGCCCAAAGAACCATATACCTCATCGGTGGAGATATGATAGAAACGTTTCCGTTCGGGGTTGTCTTTCCATATTTTACGGGCGGCGTTCAGCAAATTCACTGTACCTACCACATTGGTGAAGATGAACTCCATGGGGTTCTCGATGGAGCGGTCCACATGTGACTCTGCGGCCAGGTGGATGACACCATCGAATTGGTGTTCTTCGAAGATTTTCTGGATAAAATCACCATCCACAATGTTACCTTTAATGAAATGGTAGTTGGGTTTCTGGTCAACGTCGGTCAGATTTTCCAAGTTACCAGCGTAGGTTAATGCGTCTAAATTATAGATGTCGTAATGCGGATATTTGTTGACAAATAAGCGTACTACATGCGAACCGATAAATCCGGCTCCTCCTGTGATTAAAATTTTTTTCATGCTATAATAATCTGTTGAAGAACGATTCCGTTTGTTCACGGAAACTTTTTGCAAAGTTACATAAATTTCTTGAAATAAACGTTGTCTTATGAAATTTTATTGTGGAGACATAGTGTACAGCATCTTTACAATGTTTTTGTGGGTATGTAGAGACATGTCATGGTGCGTCACTACTCGATTGTCTCCAACAAAAAACTTACCGGGCGGAAACCGTCGTT
Organism: Bacteroidales bacterium; assembly: GCA_016290295.1. Lineage (GTDB taxonomy): Bacteria > Bacteroidota > Bacteroidia > Bacteroidales > WCHB1-69 > RUG11690. The sequence goes on along the minus strand of JAEETJ010000046.1, from coordinate 15,081 downwards.
GCAGGAAATCATGGCGGAATGGGGGTTCTTCATCCAGCCGTCGAAAAAATTGCCGCCGCCATTGGCCAGTTCTTTCACAAAAGCTTGCATACTTTCCCAAGCACTGTCGCACAATCCTTCGGGTTTTTGCCCTTCGCAGGAGACGAAAACTTGCCCCTCCTCAATGTCGCAGCTGTGCTCAATGGGGTTTTCGTATATTGCTGATAAATCCTGATACCAGACTTTGCGGATGGCCGTGATTTTCACTTTTTTCATAAAACTGCTTTTTATTCGAAAAAATTCCGTATTTTTGCCGCCGATTTTTACGATCTGTTAGCTCAGTTGGTTTAGAGCGCTTGCTTGACAGGCAAGAGGTCACTGGTTCAAATCCAGTACAGATCACGCAAGCACCTGATAATTATGCAGGTGCTTTTTTGTTTTTAGTCAGATTGAAATTATAGAATCAGTTGTTCAAGTTTCACTTTTGGCACAAAATGAACACCGTCCTGCCGATAGTATTTGTGACTTTCATCCTCATTGATTTCCACCAAGCGGATGTTTTCCGCACCCTTGCCGATAGCGAGAATGAGCAGCGGCTCGTAAGTCAGGTTGAATTCTTGCTTGATATTTTCTTTGTTGAATGCCCCGATCATAATACCGTTCAGCCCCATCTCCACGGCTTTGAGCAACATACTTTGGGCAGAAATGCCAAGGTCAATATCTAAAATTTTGTTTTCAGGAGTGATGCCGCAGATGATGATGAAGGCTTCGGGTTCGGTGCCTTCAAAAGGCAGGTGCAGTTCAGGAAGCGCACCGCCTAATTTGATATTGGCTAATACCTTATCCGCTCCTGTGTCATGGGTTACCAGCTTGAAACGCAAGGCCTGCTGGTTTCGCCCCGAGGGAAGCAGGGGGTTCACCGCCACGATTTTCTTCAGGTGCTCCATGCTCACCTTGGTGTTTTTGTCGTAACCGCGGTAGCTGCGGTTTTTCTTCAGCAGGGTGTCTAACGACTGCCCCACATGTTTCACCACGGTTTTCTTCCGTCCCGAGCCGAAAAGCTCGTCATATCTGTTTTCCAAATAATTGTCTGCCATGAATCTGTTTTACATTTTTAAGAAGACAAAAATAGTAAAAAAATGCATACCTTTGCATTTAGAAAATTCATCACTATGAAACACCCTTTTACCCATTTCTTTTTGATTCTCTTGCTAGCCGCCTCCTGCCAGCAAAAGGACAAATTGGTGGCACCACCAGCTCTATACGGTCCTGTCCCCACCGAGGCGCAACTGCAGTGGCAGCGCATGGAGATGAACATGTTCTGCCATTTCGGACCTAACACCTTCACGGGAAAAGAGTGGGGCGACGGTACTGAGGTGGAAGATATCTTCAACCCTACTCAGTTGGATTGCCGCCAATGGACAAAGATTGCCAGAGCCGCTGGTTTCAAAGGAATCATTCTCACCGCCAAGCATCATGATGGTTTCTGCCTCTGGTCGAATCCGGAAAGCGAGCATACCGTGGTGCAGAGCACTTGGCGCAACGGAGAGGGGGATGTGCTGAAGGAATTGTCCGATGCTTGCCGCTATGAGGGTGTGCGTTTTGGCATATACATTTCTCCTTGGGACAGAAACGCACCCACATACGGCACACCAGCCTATAACGAGACTTTCAGAAAAACATTGGAATCAGCATTGACACAATATGGCGATATCTTCGAGCAGTGGTTTGACGGGGCTTGTGGTGAGGGGCCCAATGGTAAACGACAAGTATATGACTGGCCGCTGTTTAACAATACTGTACATCAATTGCAGCCGCAGGCACTTATCTTCAGCGATGTGGGTCCTGGTTGCCGTTGGGTGGGCAATGAAGAGGGCAGGGCAGGCCGTACCTGCTGGTCGCTGCTCAATACCGATGGCTTTACCCCCGGTGCCGGAGCTCCTCCTCAGGATACGCTAACTGTAGGCAACCGGCAGGGACAATATTGGATTCCGGCCGAAGTTGATGTCTCTATTCGCCCTGGCTGGTTCTATCGTGATAGTGAGCATCCCAAGAGCGTGGAGGAACTCATGCGTATCTATTACCAAAGTGTAGGCCGCAATGGCTTATTGCTGCTGAATGTGCCGCCAGATCAGCGGGGACTGATTGCTGCGGAGGACTCTGCCCGCCTCATGGAATTTGCCGCTGCTTTGCAGTCGGTTTTTGCGCAGGATTTGGCTCAAAATGCAGTGGAAATCAAGGCTACCCATATCAGGGGCGAGAAAAATCCGATTATTCAGAATTTGAAAAATGGAGCTCAAAGGTCTTCACTTTCAGTAAACGTGCAAGCCTATGGGGCAGCCAACCTCATAGATACATCCTATCATTCCTATTGGACTGTAGATGACAGCGTGACTTCGGCTCAGGTGGTGTTGAGCTTCAACCAGCCGGTGAAATTCAACCGTCTAATGCTTCAGGAGTACATCCCCTTGGGACAGCGAGTCTCAAAATTCCATATTGAAATTATGCTGCCCGATGGCATGTGGCAAACTGTGGCAAACGAAACCACTATCGGCTACAAACGGATAGTCCTCTTGCCAATGTGTACTACCAAAGCTGTCCGAATTTGCATTGATGAATCCTTGGCCTGTCCCGTACTTAACCGGGTAGCGATGTTTAAGGATGAGGTTTATTCGAGTTTGACTGAGGAGTAATTTTCTTTGAATAAATTTCCGTACTTTTGCCACCCGAAAATTGAATACGGATTATGTCGAAATACCGAAGTTTAGTATTGCCCTTTGCCCTTGTTTTTGGCTTTATCTTCCACCATTTCCTGGCAGGCTTCAACTTCGTGGTGCCGTATCTGATTTTCGCTATTTTGTTGCTGAATTTTGTGTCAGTGGATATCAAAAAGCTGCGTTTTGGTTGGTTAGATGTATGGCTGATGCTCTTTCAAATTGTGGTGAGTTTGGGCTGCTATCTGTTGTTGAAATCCTTTCATGTGAGCGATATGGTGGCGGAGGGTGTTTTGGTGGGCATACTTTGCCCGGTGGCCGCCTCGGTGGTGGTCATTGCCTGCCTCTTGGGTGCTAACCGTGAAACCGTGACAACTTACACTATCTGGGGCAATATGATGGTGGCAGTGGTGGCTCCCATCTACTTTTCCTTTATCGGTTTGCAGCAGGATATGCCATTTTTAGATTCTTTCTGGATGATATTGAAAAGAATAAGCCCGGTGATTGTTTTCCCATTCTTCTTAGCTTTGATTATGCAATATACAATGCCTAAGGTGAATGCCTTTTTAGACAAGTACAGAGGCATTTCTTTTTACCTGTGGGCTTGCGCTTTTCTATTAGTGATGGGCAAAACTTTCGAGTTTATCGCCATTCACGGCCCTGGCAACGAGAAAAATATTGTTGTCTTGGGCCTTGTATCTGTACTTTTCTGTGGTATTCAGTTTGCGATAGGCAAATGGTTAGGGGCCAAATTCGGTGACAGAGTGGCGGGAGGCCAGCTGTTAGGACAGAAAAACACAGCTTTCGGTATCTGGATGGCCAATTGCTACCTCAATCCTTTGGCATCAGTGTATGTGGCTTTCTATGCCATCTGGCAGAATCTTTTCAATAGCTGGCAACTGTGGCGGCACGACCGCAGACTTCAAAAGTAAGCTTTTCAGTATTGCTCATTAAACAGCCTCATCGCGTCTTTCATGATGTCGGCATGGTCGAAAGCCAGAGGAGGCAGTGCGTCAATGGGAAACCATTGTGCCTTGGCGGCATCGTCTTGACCTGTCACAGGGATAGGCTGATCAATGATAGCCAGATAGGCCACTGTGATGGTTCTACCTCTGGGGTCTCGGTCTATCTTTGAATAGGCCCCGATTTGGAAGATGTTGTCCACATGCAGACCAGTTTCTTCTTCCAGCTCACGGATGGCGCATTGCTGGGTGGTCTCGTCCATGTTCATGAATCCGCCCGGAAATGCCCAGCTCCCTTTGAAAGGCTCATGACCTCTCTCAATGAGCAGCACGTATGGCATCGGTTCTTTTGTCATCACTACGCAGTCTGCAGTAATAGCGGGTCTCGGGTATTGATAGGTGAAGGCCATGGTGTTTCCTTTTCTCTTTGTATTTTAACCTTTGCTTAAAGCTCTCTGATGCTTACCGCAAATCCTCCGCACGGTGCCATTTTCAGTTTCAGCACACTCTTGCTTGTCACCGTTTTCTTTGTAATGGTATAGGCTTGAGGATTATATTTCAATTTTGAATCTTGAGTTCTGAATTCTGAATCATCAGGAAGACCGCAGGCATCAGGTGCATCAGCATAAATGATGGCCTCGTATTTTACACCGGGTTTCAGGAAATCCAGTTTTACGGAAACCTCGCGGGAATTCTCGTCGGTGATGCCGCCGACATACCATACATCGTGTGGAGTTGACAGTTGATAGTTGACAGTTGACAGTTGGGCGTCATCGGGAAGATTGTATACGTATTTTGTGGTGTTGGAAATAACGCCTTTTTTGCCGTCAGGTAGTTGTCCCAATCCCTCGGCGGCCTTGTTCAAGGAAGAGATTTTCGGTTTGCGGGCAGTGACGATATAGTCGCCGGGTTCTGCCATGATATAGATACTGGTGTCCCAGTCGACGGCCACGTCCTTGATGAACTGGAAAGCGTCCATGTAGGGCTCATAGTGTTCGGGGAAGTCGGCGGCCATCTGCAGCGGCGAATAGAAGGTGACATAAAGTCCCAATTGATTGCAGATGGTGTGGCTCATCTTCTTTCCCCACGGCACGATTTTGCCCATGTCGGGCTCGAAGATGCCAGGGGTGTAGTCCATCGGACCGCCCTGCAGACGCGTAAACGGCAGAACGGAGGTGTGTCCGGGATGGATGCGCTCGCGGAACTCGGTGCCCATGGCGCTCTCGTTGCCAATCATATTGGGCCAAGTGCGGCACAAACCAGTGGGTCTTACCGCTTCATGTGAATTGACCATGATATGGTGTTTGGCTGCCTCCACGATAGCGTAATGGTAGTGGTTGTTGATGGGCTGGCTGTAGTGGCCCTCGCCAAACGGGATGATAGTGCCCACATAACCGCCTTTCACAGCGTTGTATCCGTACTGATTCATCAGCGTGTAGGCTTTCTCCATCCAACGTTCGTAGTTGACCGTGGAAGCGGAACTTTCGTGGTGCATAATGAGACGGATGCCCTTTTCGTGGGCGTATTTGTTCAGTGCGGGCAGGTCGAAGTCAGGGTAGGGAGTGAGGAAGTCGAAGACGAACTCCTTCTGCTTACCATACCAGTCCTCCCAGCCGATGTTCCAACCTTCGATAAGCAATCCGTCGAAGCCGTTGGCAGCGGCAAAATCGATGTAGCGGCGCACGTTGGCGTTGTTGGCGCCGTGCGTGCTGTTGGGAGTGGCGTGTTCAAAGTCGGTCTCGCCTAATTTCACTGAAGGGAAGTCATTGGTATAGTTCCAGGTGCTCTTGCCGGAAATCATCTCCCACCAAACACCCATGTACTTCACAGGATGAATCCAGCTGACATCTTCCAAAGCACAGGGCTCGTTGAGGTTCAGAATCAGTCTCGAAGCTAACACATCGGTGGCTTTTTCACAGACCATCACCGTTCTCCAAGGGGTGACACAGGGGGTCTGGATACGGCCTTTGTAGCCCGTGGCATCGGGACAAAGCCAGGCACGGAAGGTATGAGCCTTTTGTCCTTCAGGGGTCAGATTCAAATGAGGAACAGAGGATAACGTGTCCCAAGGGTTGGTTGCCAAATCATCCAGGTATTCAAGATGCATGGTCGGAAAGTCAAGTGTAGCCGCTTCGTGGATATTGATATACAAGCCGTCATCGGTCTTCATCTGCAAGGCGGTTTGCACACCCGTTTTCGAGAATGCGGTCCACGGCCAGCCGCCGTTTTTGTGGCTGGCATCCCACAGTCTGCGAATCTCCGATAGCCGTGACTGCGTGTAGTTGTACTCCTGCGTGTCATAGTCGCCGGGAATCCACCATGCGGTATGGTCGCCTGCCATCGCGAACTCCGTCAATTCTTCCTTAAACCAGAAGCACACCAGCGCATTGAAAAGCTTATTATTGTCATTTTTTGAATTCTGAATTTTGAATTCTGAATTCTGGATTTCCATAGGGAATTCATACCGGAACCCCAATCCATCATTATACAGACGAAAACGGATTTGCATCACGGTGGCCATCGTCTTTGAGCGTCCGTCGGCACTCTCGACTGCCCCTGCCGGCTGCTCGAGGGTCACCAGCATCTCGTTATAGTGGTTGCGAATGTGTGCTTCCTCGCCCCATACGGGTTCCCAAGTCTCGTCGAAAGTGCTGTATTTCGTGTCTTTCAGCACAAAAGCATGTGCCAAATCATCACGCCATTCCAAGGTGAAACCCATTCTTGAGGGCAGTATTACGGTTTTTCCTTTGTAAAACAGAGCATACATGGGAACGCCGTCAACAACTTCGAATGACAGTCCTAAATTTTTATCTGGACTTGTTAAAACGATATCGGTAACTTTAACAGAGGATTGGGCTGTTTCAGCAAAACCAAAAAACGGCATGAATAGTAGCATTATCCATAATACCAGTAAGGGGATTCTTGTTTTTATCATTTTTGTGTGTTTTTATTTTATGATTCAATGTTTCTTTTTTCTTTCGGCAACTGATTTGCCCTTTTCCTTCTTTCCAAAAGCTGATGGTGACCATTCTGTCTTCACTATCCGGCCTGAATTTAATGTGATTGTCTGCTTTCTTTCCACCTTAAATTCTTTCATTCCGAAATCGTTTACTATTTCTTCACCATATTCCACAACAAATTCACCGTTCATCCAAGAGGCCAAAACGCGGTTGTTGACAATTTGTTCTGGTTGGAACAATTCCGACAAAGAAACATTTTCTTCATCGTACTCGAATAATCCCCCGCTTTGTAGGGTTACTTGGCTGAGAAATAAAGAATTGTTTTTAATAATCCATGTGCAGACAGGTGCTCCGTTCTTTTCAAAATTCTCCCAATTGAATGGAAATTGAAGAGGGTCGTTGTCATACAGCAGCATCAGCATCGTGCGGTAATCATTCACCGGGAATCGTCCTTGATGTTTCCCATATTCCACTTTATCCTGACTCAGACCGGCTCTTAAATAATAAGAAAGAAAACAATTGTAAAGATAGACTATCGGATAATCTTTCTTTAGCACATCATCGAATACGTCATCTTCTATTTCTTGTAACCACCACTGGTCAAATGGTGTCAGGGTAACATCTTTTACTAATTTACCATTTCGAATATAAATAAACCGTTCCTCCTCAAAAGGTCCGCTTTCATATCGTTTCCATTTGGATGTCGTGGTAATTTCAAGAACTCCTGAAAACCAATCGGCAAATACAGAGCCGTCTTCTCTGGGTGCAGTACCAGACAAGGATTTGATACCAAAAAAGCTTGGATCAGCCATCGTGTCAATGCGAGTGTTCTCATTAGACCAAAACTCTCCACAGACTTTTTTGCTCGCGTTCACCGAGATGAGGTAAAGAGCACTGTCGCAGATTTGCCAAGTAGCAACATGTCCACGGTAATTACTTGTGCAATGCCATCTGAATGGCGATTTCGTGTCTGTACGAATGTATAGGACCTGTAATGGAGATGGATGCGTCCAACTGACAGACAACATGTATTGTTTACCATTCTCAATAAAAATATCATTTATTTGTTCGGTGGCATTTGCGATGTGATTTCCTAAGGCCAGAACAAACAGAATAGCAATGAAAATACGTCTCAACAGTTTCATGGTCTATAACATATTTTGATTTTACAACATCACTTCCTCATACTCCCGCTTGAACCAGGTGATTTGTCGTTTGGCGTAGCGGCGGGTGTTCACCTTGATTTTTTCCACCGCCTCTTCCTTCGTCATTTTGCCCTCCATATAGTCGAACATTTCCTTGTAACCTACCGTGTTGAGGGCATTCGTTCCTTTGTACTGGTACAGCGATTTGGCCTCTTCCAAGAGTCCGTCGGCCATCATTTGGTCCACCCGTCGGTTGATGCGGTCGAACAATACTTCCCGGGGACGGTTGAGGTAGTATCGTTGGATTTCAAAATCCCGTTTTTTGGACGATTGCGTAAGCAATTCGGAATAAGGCTTGCCAGTTTGCAGACACACTTCCAGGGCACGCATCATGCGCTTGTGGTTGGCCAGGTCGTTGGTGTTGTAAAACACGGGGTCTAAATGTCTCAGTCGTCTTCTTAAGGCTTCAATCCCTTCGTTTTCAAACAGTTCTATGACCTGCTGACGGATGTTGAGGTCGGGGTCGGGCAGGTCGTCAATGCCTTTGCACACGGCATCTAAGTATAGGCCACTGCCACCAGTCATTATCACTACGGGGTTTTCGGCGAAAAGCGTAGGCAGCAGCTTCAACACATCCTGCTCGAAGCGTGAGATACTGTAATACTCGCCAATCGACAGGTGACCGACAAAATAATGCTTTACCGCGGCCAATTCTTCCTCGCTCGGAAAAGCAGTGCCGATTCGCATCTCTTTGTAAAATTGGCGCGAATCGGCAGAAATAATGCTGGTATGAAATTTTTTTGCGGTCTCGATGGCATAGTGGGTTTTCCCCACAGCCGTCGGACCACCAATGACAATCAGTGTGGGTTGGTTAGTAGCTGCCGTAATCATCGATACTGCCTAAATCAAGCTGATCCTCATCGTTGAAACCATCTTCAAAGTCATCGAAAATATCATCTTTGGTCAGGTCTTCAATCAAATCGTCGGGATCGGGAAGATGGGCGTTTTTGATAGCCTTGGGCAGCTCTTGTGCCTTGTGGGTGCAGCGAGGATATTCGATACCATCTTGTGCCTGGGCCACTTTCATCAGCTCAAGGTAGAAGACCTTCGGATTCAGAAAATCATATTCATAAAGGATATGCTGATGAGGGTCTGAAATCATCTTGTTCAGAATGCTTTCTTTCATGATATATTTCGGAAGATGGGTCTTGGTGGTGTAACCGTCTTCTTCCTCATATTCGGGAGCATCTTCAACTTCATCATCTTTCATGTCGATGAGGGTAATCTCATTCTGCTTGTTCCATTTGGAATCGCACAATGAAAATGAGGCCAACTCATTGCCTTCCAGACCGATAGATTTGTACAATATGTTGTGGAGTGATTCGAAATTGTCGTTGGCCAGAATTTCTATGTCGCGGACAAAGTCTTCCACTTCATCAAAATAAACTCTGAATTTGTAGTAAAACATGATGAATGATTTTTAATCTTATTCCATAACCATGTTGTGGAAGACATTGGTAACGTCCTCGTCTTCCTCGATTTTCTCCAACAGTTTCTCTACTTCTTCCTGCTGTTCAGGAGTCAGTTTCTTCATATCGTTGGGAATTCTTTCGAATTTGAACTCCTTGATGTCGAAACCATTGTCTTCCAGATATTTCTGAATGGGACCGAAGGACTGGAACTCTGCGAAAATCAGGATGTCGTCTTCATCTTCGAAAACTTCTTCCACACCGTAATCGATGAGTTCGAGTTCGAGTTCTTCCAGGTTGACACCGTCTTTTTTAGCCACGGTGAAGCGGCATTTTCTGTCGAAGAGGAAGTCCAACATGCCGGAGGTGCCCAATGCGCCGCCTAACTTGTTGAAATAGCTTCTCAGGTTGGCCACAGTACGCTGGTTGTTGTCGGTAGCTGCCTCAATATATATGGCGACGCCGTGGGGGCCATAGCCTTCGTAGAACATTTCTTTGTAGTCGGAAGTGTCTTTTTCGAGGGCTTTCTTGATGGCTCTTTCGACATTTTCCTTGGGCATATTTTCAGACTTGGCGTTCTGCATCAGCAGACGGAGTCTGGGGTTCATATCGGGGTTGGGACCGCCGGCTTTCACCGCCATTGTGATTTCTTTTCCTAAGCGGGTAAAGGTTCTGGCCATGTTACCCCAACGTTTAAATTTTCTTGCTTTTCTAAATTCAAATGCTCTTCCCATAGTATAGTAGGTTTGAAAATTAAAGATACTTTATTTTGAAGCCGCAAAGATACAAAATTTTTCAATTAGCAAATTAGTTAATTCGTAAATGTGCTAATTGATTAATGTGCTAATGTGCCAATTAAATTAGCAAATTGGTTAATTAGCCAATTAGTTAAAGTGTTAATCACGGCTACCGCATTCTTTTTCCGATACTTTTTTATCAAGAAAAAAGTATCCAAAAAATCAAGCCGACGGTAAGTGCAGCCGCACAAGCTTGCTCCCCCCAACCGTCGGCCTTGCTTTCGCACGCATCATCAGGGTCTGATGCATACCTCAATATCCTGTAGGGATGCGATTCACCGTGTCTGCACCGCATGTCGGCATTCCCACCGCACGCATCATCAGGGTCTGATGCTTACCTCAATATCCTGTAGGGGTGCGATTTATCGCGTCCGCACCGCATGTCGGCATCCCCTCCGCACAGAACGGGATTGCATAGACATTCCTAAATTCTCCCTTTAGGGAGATTAATATCAATAGATGTGCACACCACCACCACCACCGAATTCCGTCAGGGATTCCATGTCAATAGATATGGTTGTTAATCCATTGTATGTCGCGGCGCGGATGTGTCGCGCACCGCTTTAATCCCGCACACATCGTACGGGCAAGGCGGAGCTCCGGAACGCCATGGTGTTGTTGAGCGTGGCGGAAGAATGCAAGATACGGTAAATCCGCGCATGTGCGTTCACTCCCGTATCCCCTACGCTGGTGGAGGTCCAGTAGTCAGCGGTATTTCCGGCATTGGTGACGATATTAGGGGGGTAGAAACCCCCGGAGGGTCGCAAACTGAGCCCTGTGGCATTGTTTTTGATAGGGTCATTGCCGGGTGAGCATGTCTCCCAGCTTTCATTCCATCCTATTGAATCTGCCAAGGCTTTGGCACAATAGGTGGCAACACCAGAACACACAAATTCATTATGCATGCTTACATAGCTTTTCAGCTGGGACCATTCGGCATTGCTGGGCACATGCCAGCCTGTGGGGCATACGCCTTGCACACCCGATGGATTGCTGGTACTGCCATCACTGCCATGCATCACCGCTGCCCAATTATACAAACGGCCATACATGGGAATCATGCTGTCCGCCAAATTCGGCGAGAAACAATACGCTGTGGTTGTGCTGGGCGATGTGCTCGTGCTTATCAAGCTGCCATCGGCATATCTTGTGGTACGCAGATTCTCTTTCATCCAGCACTGGTTGCCGATTTTCACCGTATTGTATGTGTTCCCATCATAATCGGTTACAGTAGTGGCTTCAGCGCAGGGATAGCCATCTCCATTGGTTGACACTTGAAACAGAAGGGGAATCGTTTGAGAATACATCAGGTTTTGTGTCATGGGAGTGCTTTGCACAGTCGTTCCATTTGTCAGGTCACAATATCCGATATACTCCATTTCATCCCCAAAGTTAAAGGGGCGTGTGACCGTACCCTTCGAAGGTCCTGTCGCTGTTTTTTCTTCATTGATGTATTCAATAGAATTTATGCCGGAAGTGCCACTATTCACCATTTTAATGGAAGATGATTTTCCGTTGCAGACTGCTGTCAAAAGATAAATATCAGCCGTGTTGAGTTTCACCCTGAAATGATGGTCACCAGGTTCACAAGCGGAGGAAAAGCTGGTCACTTCTTTCCCCATGAGATCGAAAACTCTCATCACTACCTCTCCTGATATTCCTGTTCTAAGACGCACATCTGTCTCTCCGTTAAAAGGATTAGGTGTATTAGGCAACAATTCAAAATCACCAGAGGGAACATCTTCTCTTATTCCTACAGAATTCTGCAAAACAAGAACCGTGTCAGGCCACGTCAAGGTTTCCTGCCAGCCCTTGGTATGGTTCGTGATTCGCACTTGACTAAGCCGAGCATAGTTGCCATAAATGTCATGCCCTGTGAATTTCAGCGTAATGGTAGGCTGCGCCATGAGTCCGCAAACACTTGTCAGCAATAAGAATAGAAGAAAAGTTGTTTTTTTCATGATATGACATTTGATAACTATATGACGCTCTAAATCCCAAAAACGTTACAAGAAAAAGAAAATTTTTACTCCAACGAGTATGGTTTCTCCGTGAACCATTTCTTGTTTGGCTTGCTGCCCATGGTGAAGACCAGTTCGCCGCCAGCCATGATTTGTTCGTAGGTGATGTAGGCGCAATGGATGGATTTGCCATTGAGGGTGATGGATTGGATGTAGCAATTCTTGTCGCTGACGTTGGGGGCTTTGATAGTCAGGGTATTGCCGTTTTGCAAATGGAGGACGTTTTCGGGCAGATAGGGTGCACCGAAGACATACTGACCGCTGGCGGGACAGACGGGATAGAAGCCCATCGCACTGAAGATGTACCACGCTGACATCTGTCCGCAGTCGTCGTTGCCGCACAGCCCGTCAATGTTGTTTTTGTACATTTTGTTCATTACCTCGCGTACGCGCTGCTGCGTTTTCCATGGTTGGGATGTCCACATGTAGAGGTACGGAATGTGGTGACTGGGCTCGTTGCCGTGCACGTAGCCACCCACCATACCCTCGCGGGTAACATCCTCGGTTTCAGCGAAGAAATCGTCCGGCACATACATCTCGAAGAGCTGGTCGAGTCGTTGCACGAATACCTTGTCGCCGCCCATGATTTGAATGAGTCCGTTGACATCGTGGGGCACGTAGAACGAATAGTTCCAGCTGTTGCCCTCGATGAAGCCCTCGTTGGAGGTAGAGAGCAGGTCAGCGGGAGTCTTCCATCTGCCGTCTTCGTACCTTGCCTGCGCAAAGCCCGTCTCGGGATTGAAGACGTTCTTGAAGTTTAGCGCGCGCTGGCGGTACTCTTCGCAAATCAAATCTTCTATGTACTTGCCATTATCGCTTTTTACCGTTCTTGGGATGCCTTTGTATAGTTGATAAATTGCCCAATCCTCGTAAGCGTTTTCCAAGGTAATGGAAGTTCCAACGGTGGATTGATTATAGGGTACATATCCTAATTTCTTATATGTGTCTGTATGATCGTAGTAGTCTAAATTTGCGCTTTTTTGCACTAAGGAGAAAGGTCCTTCATCAAATGGATCAACAAGAGCGTATGGGTTTCGTTGTTGAAATCCTCCTGCATTATTAAGCCAGGCGTCCGCCACCACCGACACGCCGTGATAGCCAATCATACACCAGTTCTCGTTGCCGGCATGACTCCAAACGGGCAGAATGTGATGTACGCTCTGCCGGGCATGATTCAACATGGACTCCGCCATATCACTTGCACTTTTTGGATCGATAATATTCAGCAACGGATGTTCGGCACGGTAGGTGTCCCACAAGGAGAAAATCGTGTAATTGGTATGCCCTTCTTTGTTTTGATGAATGTTGTGGTCCACACCACGATATTTTCCGTCAACATCTTGATAGATAGAGGGATTAATCATCGTGTGATAAAGCGAAGTATAGAACATTGCGAGTTCGTTGGGCGTGCCTTTTGCTTGGTAAATACCCAGCTTGTCGTTCCAGGCTTGCTTGTTTTGTTGATATATTTTATCAAAAGGAAGAAGAGCCTCCTTTGTATTGGTAAAATTGTATGGGTTAAGGTGGCCTCCATTTAATCCCAATAACTGAACGACGTCTTTTTTTATGGTTTCGACCAGTAAGTTGAGTTCCGCACCTTCTGTACAAACTGCTGAAAGCCCAACCTGCAATTCCAACACAGGGTCATTATCGTTTTCAAACTCTATCCAAACTACCACCTTGCGGCCCGCCATTTCGGGGAAGTCATGGTTGAGGTCGAAGCGGCGCCAAAAGCCGTTGTAGTCTTGTTTCCCGAAATCCTGATAGCCGTAGTGCGCCACGGGTTTGCTGAAATGGATGGCGAAATAGACGTAATTCTCCCGTGCCCAACCGTTGGTAATGCGGTAGCCAGTCAGCGTATAGGGATCTTCCATACGCAGGGAGGCCCAAAGCACCTTGCCGTCATAGTTGTAGATGGCGTGGTTGAGATCCACGATGAGCTTCTGGGTTTCGCCCTCGGGGTACGTGTATTTGTGGATGCCGCAGTGCGGGGTGGCGGTAAGCTGCACGAGGATGTCGTCGTCGCTGAGACGCACCTCGTAATAGCCGGGCGAGCATTTCTCGGTTTCGTGGCTGAAGCGCGAGCGGTAGCCGGCATCGGGATTGTCGGCAGTGCCGGGGTTGAGCTGCACCTCGCCGGTGAAGGGCATCAGCAGGATGTCGCCCATGTCGGAGTGGCCGGTGCCGCTGAAGTGGGTGTGGCTGAAGCCCACGATGGTCTTGTCGCGGTACTGGTAGCCGGCGCAGTAGTCATAGACGCCCGGCTGGTAGCGGCCGTTGATGTTGTGGGGGATGGTGTCCGTGTCGGGACTCACCTGCACGCCCCCGAAGGGGTAGCACGCGCCGGGAAAGGTGTGCCCCATGCCGTTGGTCCCGATCATCGGGTTAACATACTGGGTATAATCTTTCTGTGCGGAAACAGTTGTCATCATCAATAGGATTATCGGTAAAAAAATCTTTCGCATAATAATGGATTAATATTTGGCAAAGGTAATATTTTTTATAAAGTGAAAAGATTGTATGGGGAAATTTATTTTTATAAATCGCCATAGTAGAAAAAAAACATAGAAATGGCGAAATATAACATGTACAAATCGCCAAAACTGATAAAAATCATCAAAATGGCGAAATATCAACGTCCAAAATTATTTTTCACATCTGTAATTCTTCTTTCAAAAAAAAGCTGTATCTTTGCAGGATATGTAATTCATCAAAAAACCTAATAACATTAACCCTTAAAAAAGACTGATTTTATGAAGAAAAAATTTGTATGCCCCATTTGCGGCTATGTTCACGAAGGTACCGAAGCTCCCGAAAGATGTCCTCAGTGCAAACAGATTGTGGAATGGAAAGTTCTGGACGAGAGCGCAGGCTTGAACTTTGTGACCGAACACGTTATCGGTATTGCCAAAGATACTGACGATGAGATGAAGAAGGATTTGAACGCTCATTTCATGGGCGAGGCTACGGAAGTAGGTATGTACCTGGCCATGAGCCGTCAGGCCGACCGTGAAGGTTATCCCGAAATCGCCGA
>JAEETJ010000045.1 GCA_016290295.1 Bacteroidales bacterium | reverse complement strand
AGAATCTGGAAGGTTGTTGATGCCTGCGGTAACGTCTCCGTGAGCGACTCTGTACAGGTAATCACTGTGCTCGACACAATGAAACCGACCTTCACGAAACCTGCTGACACAACACTGTACAAGAACGACCTCTGCGAGGCTGATACAACAACGACCTCTATCGGTGTTCCGACAGCTTTGTGGGATAACTGCACTGAAGCTACCGACCTTGTTGTGACCTATCGCAACGACGAGTTCAGCAGCACATGTCCAAGCTCATACAGCTTCAAGAGAATCTGGAAGGTTGTTGATGCCTGCGGCAACGTCTCCGTGAGCGACTCCGTACAGGTAATCACTGTGCTCGACACAATGAAGCCGACCTTCACACGTCCTGATGACATCACTATCTGCCGTGACGCAGCTGGAGAAATTGATGCTTCTATTAGTGTAACTGGTGAACCCGATGCAGCTAGCTTCAGCGACAACTGCACCGACCCGAGCCAGCTGGTGGTTACATTCCACGATGCTGACACTATTGGTGCTGACAACGAGAGACGTGTAATCCACCGTGTATGGCGTGTGACCGACTTGTGCGACAAATATTCAGAACAGACTCAGAACATCTACGTCCGTCCGGCTATCAGCGCCGCTGGTAATATGGACTTCACCTGCCCGGCTAATATCGACACCGTGATCAGACATGGTGGCTGTAACCTGAAGCTGGCTTATATCGGTGTACCGGTTGTGGATAACCATACTACTCTGAACGACGATGAGTTTGTGATTACGAACAATGCTCCCGCTGACAGCATCTACGAGGTGGGCGAAACCACAGTGACCTGGACCATCACTGACAGCTGCGGCTTCAGCTTGACTTGCGACCAGATTATCAAGGTTAGCTTCCAGCCCTGTCCTGACGCTGTTGACTACGAGGATACAGTTTATCATTCAGTACGTCTGGGTAGCGGTTGCAAGTGCTGGACAACTACGAACCTGAAATCAACGAAGTACAGCGATGGTCGTCAGATCGAGGATGTTATGGATTACTACTCATACGAGTATCCTAACACTAATGAGAATGTGAGAATCTTCGGTCATCTGTACAACTGGTACGCTGCTGCCGATACTGGAAGATACGGTTCTGTTGACTCTGTTGAGAGAGCTTACAACATGGGTCATCGTATCCAGGGTATCTGTCCTGACGGCTGGTATCTGCCATCAGACGTTGAATACGAAGAGTTGAATATCTATCCTTCCGAAGATCTGAGATCAACCAGCTACTGGATTGATGGTGCTAATAATACCAACGCAACAGGCTTCAACTCACTGCCTGGCGGTAAGTACAGCTGTACTAGCGGTAGATACGAAAACATCATGGGTAATGCCTACTATTGGACCTGTCATCCGGTCTATGATATGGCTACCGGTGCAATGATTGACTACATTTGTGAGAAGATTATTCTTTCATCAGATTCTCGTTGCAGTGGCTACAGCATCAGATGTATTTGGGATGAACACTAAAATTAGCAAATTAGTAAATTAGCAAATTTGTTAATTGAAAATATGGTAAATGAAAACGGGACGGTTCGCCGCCCCGTTTTTTTTTGAATCCAAAATTCAAAATTCAAAACTAACCCTTCTAACCTTCCTAACCCTTTCATCCTGTAATCCTTTCATCCTTTCATCCTGTAATCCTGTAATCCCTTCATCCTGTAATCCTGTAATCCTTTCATCCTTTCATCCTGTAATCCAAAAATCCTCTAATCCTCTTTCTCAGGGAAGCTGTCCGTCAGGAACGGCTTTTCACCAAACTGAACTTTGGACGGCAAATGCTGATGGACAGGTTCATATATCCTGTGTCATTTTTTTCTGTTAAAATTGAAACTTATCGTCTTCTTTGTGTCTTGAAATAAGAAAAAAGTGGATGTTAAGAACGTCGATAGCTGTATAATCTGTGCTTTTTTCTGTGTTGATATTTTGTGTAAATGGCTTATTTACAATGGGGATTAATTATTCATTTATGTCTTTTGATTGACAATTTATGTCCCCTATTGTAGGGGAATGTTTTAAATTTTAATTTTGTAAGCTTGAAAAATTCTACAAAATAAATAAATTCGCATGAAACATTAAAAAAAGTGCAAGATGTTCCTAATACAAAGTAGAAACCCTGGAGTTGCAGTTTTATGCATTGCACTAACAATTTTGATGTGTTCCTGTTCGGGCGGTAATGACCAAGTGGCGGACCACAAACCTCAGGCGAACGACACAGCCTATACCGCCGAGGCAGCCATGAATGTCTATGCCTACGAGCCAGAACGTGCACTGACCATTATCGATTCGGCCTTGCTCTTGGACAATATCGACTATGATCTTGCTCAGATGTTGAGGGCCAAGGTGTTTAGCCAGTCGCTGGCCGATGAGCGGTTGGACTCCGCTCAAACGCTTCTGCTTGGACTGTTGAATAGCAGCTATACAGAAAACAAAGCTACACGCGAGAAGGTGTATGACCTGCTCCTCAACATTGCCTACAAACGACAGCATTTGGAACTATTGTTACACTGGGGTGCTTTGAAAGTGGAATGCTGTCGCGAACTGGGACACGAGACGGAAGCTTTGCGTACCGAAGCCGAAATAGCCTTCGCCCATGCGCAACTCGGCGAGGAAGAGAAAGGCCTCGCCAAAATCAATCATATCATTGCTAAACTTGACGGACAGCGTAGCATTGACAAAATGGATGCCTGTGTCGTTGCTCTTAAACGTAAAGCACTTATACTTAATTATTTGGGTAGACTTGAGGAGACCGTCTCAGTGGCCCAGCATGCCAAAGAAATACTCGATGACTACCGTGAGCATTATGCTGATTACGCGGATGACTCCTTTCGTTTTCAGAAAAACGAAGAAGAGATTCAGCAATACTGTGACTTCTATATTGCTCAAATATACAGCTGCATAGCAAATTTATACGCGAAGTCGGGTAAGACTGACTCGGCAAGGCATTATCTGGCTTTTTTCGAACAAAACTACTATGGCCAGAGCTATATTGGCCGTAAGTCGGTAGTGCCAACATACTGTCTTTTAGGCGACTATGACAAAATGGACGAAATATATGCTGAAATGGCCCAGAAGATGGGGACAGACACGCTGAACAACGAGTATGCGGATATGCTGCTGGGCTGGGCCAAAGAGGCTGAAGCACAAGGGAACCATCGCATTGCAAATGCTTATCTGCACCGATATGACCAAGTGAAACAGCAACTCAACGACCGTCTGCTCAAAAGCCGCGCATACGATATTTCCACAAGATACCAGCTGCATGAAGAGCAGTTGAAAGCGGAAAATGAACAGCGAAGGGCGCAAAACAGAATGTATATGGTCATTGTGGGCTTTACCCTGTTTCTGATTGCAATAGGCACTATTGTCTTGTTGTGGATATTGTATCGCAAAATCAAGTGCAAGAATCGTGTGTTGGTAGAGCAGATTGCTGAAACTGTACGGTATAAAAATGATGCTCAGAATTTGACTGCTGAAGACGAAGCGTTAGTGGCAACATCGACAGCTACTATAGCGAAAGTTGAAACTGCAACAAAGGCTAAACTAAGCACTCGCCGTGTAGAAATAAAAAATCTTGATAAACTCTCCAATGAGCAGCTATTCAAGTTTCTCAGCGAAGCTATACGTCAAGAACAACTTTTCACCAACCCGAACTTTGGACGGCAAATGTTGATGGACCGGTTCAATGTTTCAGAACGGCGTATCGGTGCCGCCTTTGCCCATGGCAGCGAGCATAACTCGCTGCCCGACTTTGTACGCGAACTGCGACTGGAGTATGCCAGTCGGCTGCTTACCGATCATGCTGAAATGAGTGTCAGTGATGTGGCTACAGCAGCAGGTTTCTCAAGCCTTTCCGTCTTCAGCCGCGAGTTCAAGCGTAAGTTTGATATCTCACCCAGCTTCTATCGTCAGCAAATCAGTGAATCGAAAATGTAGGCATCACGGATAGGTGATTCCTATGTAATTTTTTTTGTTAAAATTGAAACTTACCATCCTCTTTTGTGCCTTGTTGTCAGAAAAAGTGGATTTTAAGCATGTCAATAGCTATACAATTTGTGCTATTTCTGTATTGACATTTTGTGTAAATGCCTCATTTGCAATGGGGGTCGATTGGTGATTCGTGTCCTTTGATTGACGATTTATGCCCCATATAGCATAGAAATACTTTAAAATTTAATTTTGCAGGCTCGAAAATTCTATTAAATTAAAATATATACATGAAACATTTTGACCAATTACTGAAGGTGAGATTGAAACGGGGAAACTTTTTCAGTCTCAACTCTAAATTACCAGTTGTCCATTGTCAACTGTCAACTTTAATCGTTGCATTGTTGCTGTTGCTTCTGCCGGCGGCTCGTATGCATGCACAAGAAAACGGTACGGAATCGCATCCGTTCCTCATTGAGAACCCGGAAGAACTGAAGGCCTTCCGCAACGGTGTCAATAAGACAACCGCCAACAGCGACAATGTTTCGTTCTACTTCCACAACGGCACCTACATCCTCGACACGGTGGGTACGGGCATCACGGATGCTGTCGGTATCCAGAGTGGCGGCGCGGGCACCTATTTCAAGCTGACCGCGGACATTGTGATAAATGCGGGCAATGTGGGCCTGTGCAACGGTGTGAAGGAAGCTTCTTGGGAAGAATGGGTACCCATCGGTTGGTCGACGGATGCCGCACAGTCTTTCTATGGCCATTTTGACGGTGATTTTACAGATTAATTTCTGTAAAAATGAACTCAGGTAAGTATGTTTTCTCCCAGATAGTTGACTTTCTGAAGATGACCTCATTCAAGAAATTCGTCAGGAAATACAACGGAGATCACCGAGTGCGTGAGCTGACTTGCCATAACCAGTTGTTGCATCTTCTGTTCGGTCAGTTATCTCCATGCGACTCTTTACGGGACATCTGCCTGTGCTTAGCGGCACACGAATCAAGCCTCTACCACATGGGGTTCGGCAACACGGTTGACCATACAACTTTGTCCAGGGCGAACGAGAAAAGGGATTATCGGATCTATGAAGAACTTGGATATCTATCACGGAAATCGCGACACTAGTAAGCGTCTCCTTGTTCGAGAAAACCGACTTGAATGAACTTTAACAGCTCCCGAGGAGAAACAAAGTCACCTGAATTTCAATCAAAATGTCAAAGAACTAACTTTATTCTAAATTGTCAAATTTTAACGCACCAGTAATATAGTAAAAACAAAAATGTCCTAATAAAGATGAAAAAGATTTCTATGATTTTTGGAGCCATGCTGATTATGCTGAACATGGCATTAGCGCAGGATTGCACCTTCAAGGTCAAGTTCGAGGTAATCCCTGCCACCTGCTACAACAACGGCAAGGTGGCCTACGCGCTCACGGACGGTTCAGGTAATGTGCTGACCACCATGCCCGCAGACCTTTCCGATGTGCGCGCATATTACATCGAGGAGGGAGACACCACCAAGCACTACTCCGGAATTTACCTGACGAATGCCGTCATGGCGGCGCAAAACGGTTGGGACACGCTGACCATCGACTACGGCACCTACACAATAGGTCTGGAGGGCATCTGTGGCAGCGGCGGATCGTATGTGAAGGTGGACACCCAAACGGTGCTCACCATCCCCACAACCTACACGAAACCTTCGGCCTCGTCACTCTACGTGACTGCTAACACGATGGACGGATTCGGGAAACACCCCACCTTGGAGTGTAAGAACACGGGCCGTATACAGCTCAAGATAGAGAACGGCAGGCTCCCCTATTATGTCACCGTTGTACGGCATGGCACTACGGACATCTTGCGGGCCGACACCATTATCGAGCCGCAATATTCCGGTACGGATGAGACACGTTACGACTACAAGGACTACTACACCTTCGACTCGCTGCCCGCCGGCGACTGGGACTTCTACGTGGTTGACGGCTGCAACTACGGCCTCCCGCGCACCAGACAAGTGGTGGAGGTGGTCGATTTCCCGCTGCTCGACCATGTGGGTGTCTATGCCTCCTCCGGCAACATGCAGGACAGCAATGTGGTGAAGATCAGCGCGACGCTGGACCGAGACTACTCCTATTACTCCGCCTTCCTGCCTCTGATTGCGCAATACAGATTCACATACGACGGGGCCCCCTCCAGCGACTGGAAACCCTTCCCGCTGGTGTCGAGCGGCTTCAGCGTCCTGCTTACAGATACGGTGGCATTTGCGAACAAATACTGCGACATCTGGTCCAAGAACATCAAATTAGAGTATAAACGCAGCTTGTGTGGGGACACTATCGTATCCCGTACCTTCCACCTCTACAAACCCAATGGGGCCTATTTTCTCAGGGACTCCACGGACATCATCGACAGTACCGATGACGTGTCACACACCTGTGAAGACCTCTACTGGGGGCACCGCAGGTACTATGAAATTAAGTATAAATACTACAACCCCACCTATGGCAACAGATATGAGGACGATGCTTACTACCGCCACCACTACACCCACCCGCTGACCTGGATATACTATGACACAGAACGCAACGACACCATCAAGAAGGACACCGTTCCCGATATCAGTTCCCCCTCAAGGCTTTACGATACGGATGTGGAGGCCAAATACGGTTCGTTCCGGGACCACACCTATTCTAACCCACTGAGGCTGCCCATCCGTAGGACGTTGGTGGATGCCCACGGGTGTGAGGTCTATACCCGCTTCGACTACCTGCCCTACTGGTACGACCATGTTATGCAGGTCCCGAGCTGGGAGATGTACCACACGGAAGGAGACCACTGCTGCAACGTCAAAGGTACGGTGGGCGTGAGCGAGCATTCCCACTCCGACGTGGACCCCGACGGCACCACTATTGTTTTGGAGAAGAGCCCTTACGGTAACCGATACAACTTCACAGCCGTCTATAGTTCGGCTTCTCACAACTGGAGGATAACCCGCGAAAACTTCGAGAACTTTGCCACTATATCAGGTGGTTACAATGGCCTCTCCATGTCCATAAGCGATTATGGTATGCCGTCAGGCCCCTACTGGTTCAAAGTGATGACCCCCTGCGATACCTACAACCTTCGGCAGAATATAAGCTTCCCCGATGTGTATAGCACCAAAATCGTTGAGGAACCCCAGTTTACCGAGACGCAGCAGTGTACCGACAGATACTTCACCTACTCGCAGGGCAGGTTTGCCCGCGAGCGGCGCAACACTTCCGTGGAGACTGGCCTCCCGCTTCCCGTGGAGACGGACCCTCTGCCCACCTACTTCCAGATTATCGACGGACCGGTGGGTGGCTACGATGGTACGCAACACGCGCTGAGTCAGCCCATCCGTGTCTCCATGCCCGGCGAGTTTGTGGTGAAGATGGCCCCCAGCACTTCGTTAGAGCTCTGTAGCGTACCCTCCCATTACGATACCATCTACTATGGAGGACCCACTGTGGAGTTCGAATACGCCTACGCCTATCTGTGCGACTCCAACAGCACCGAAGGTACCGCATACGTCAAAGGATCCAACGGCACTCCGCCATACACCTACACACTCTATGACCAGGCAGACATTCAAGGCAACGTCATAGAGACCATCGTCATAAGCGACAACGACCAGCCTGCCATTTTTGCCAACAAGGCGATGGACTCCCGGCACGAGATGTCATGCCGGATTGAGGATGCCTGTGGGGCCTACTTCCACGTTAACTTCTATCCCCGCACCATGGCAAGCCTCCAGAAACTCTGGTTCGATGACGGGCTCACCGTCATGACCACCTGTGAGGGTTCTACCATTCAGGTCCACGCCTTAGAGATTGCCTCTATCCTGAAATACGAGTGGTACAATCCTGCCAACCAGCTGATCGACACGGTGTCGGCACCCTACATCTTTATTCCCCGTGGCTCCGAAGACGGCTGGTATAAGGTGATTATCCGCAATAGCGGTTGCCGGGACAGCCTCGTGGACAGTGTGCATCTGCACGTGTCCCAAGCTCCCTGGATAACGCTGTCGCAGAACGACACGCTCTGCCCCGGTGAGGAGGCACACCTCAGCTTCACGCCCGTGAGCCCCACCAATGACCCCATAACCTTCACCATCGCCTTTGAGAACGCCCTTGGTGTGGAAACCAGAAATTACTCCACCGCGTCCGGCACGGCGGTCACAGACGACTACATCACGTTCACGGATGCCAAAATCTATCCATTGAGCATCAACGACGGCAACTGCGACTATACACGGGCCGACGAACATGACACTATCTACATAAAAATGAAGACAAACATTGTGGATGTCTGCACGCTGATCGGATCCAAGGATACGGTCTGCTTTGGCAGTGATGCCCGCTTTTTCGCCCGCTCCACCTTGGAAAGGCCCTACACCATCAGCTGGTACAGCGATTACGAGCTGACTCATCTGCTGAAAACGGAGACCCTGACGCCATCCGGCGCAGATTATTCGTATTACGACACGTTGGCACTGACTCATCATGCCGAAGTCTTCTTCCGAGTGGAAAAGGACGGTTACTGTCCCACCGTCAACGGTATTCCGACGAATGTGGTGGAGATTTCCGACGGTAGTACCACCATTCCCTGTGGCAAGGTGTTCCGCCTGTATGACGACGGTGGTGCGGATGGCAACTACACGGTGGAGCAGACCTATCACCACACCTACACCACCAGCGATGGCAAGCCCGTGACCATCCATTTCGAGGAGCTCGACCTTTCGGAGACCTCGCATTTGGTGATCATCAGTGGCAATGTCCTGCATACAGACTCTATACTTTACAACCTCACAGCCGGCAGCCCGAATCCGGGAATGGTGACCTCCCGCGGGAACGCCCTCACCCTCTACTTCATCCCCGGTATGAAGACCGCTGCTGGCTGGAGTGCCATTGTGGAACATCAGCCTGGCATGTCTATAGCAGACGTATGGAAGAAGAATGTAGTGACATTGCGCGATGAAGTGTGCCAAAGCCAAGTCAATACATACGACGATCCTTACCACGTTGTGCCGAATGTGGTGCCCCAATTATCCCAATTGAATAACAACCTGCGAAAGGCAGGCATTTACTCTTATACGGTTACAGTCCCCGACAGGGATATCCACGGCTGCGACTCTACCGTGACCTTCATTCTCACTGTGAACCCGCCAGCACACCACGACACCACCGTGGTCATCACCAATTTCATCCTGAATGACAACGGAGGATATGTGTGGCCTGTTGATGGCAAAACCTACACGGAAACCGGCCGGTATTCCAAGCGCAGCAGACTACCCGACGGATGCGACAGCCTTGACATCCTCGACTTTATTGTGCTGCAGGTGGACACTTCCTACAACGAAATCTGCCGAGGTGACACCACCCGAATTGGTATAAGCGTGACCACCCCAGATATCAGTTTCCATGACGACCTGATTCCCCCTGCTATCGCTATCGGCGATGTTTGGTGCGACGACGGCAGCTTTATGAAGGTGGATTCTTTTCTTGCCAGTGACAAGGTGGCCAAGGGTGTGGTGTTTTACGTGGATTCTACTGGTTTCCATGGCTTAGCTGTTTCCTTGAGGAAATTTTCTGACAGATATATCAAATGGGCCACATCCAATGGTCAATGGACCTCTAGGTTTTATGGCCAAAATCAGACGGATATTACAAATCATCCTATCTTCGATATGAATGGTATGGAGAATACCCTCTCTATTAAAGAGCATGCCGAGGTTTTGCCTGGCGGATTCCAGGAGAATGCACCGGCAGCCTATTTCTGTTATTATTATGATCACATCACAGGCACCGTTGGAACTGAACACAAAGGATGGTACTTGGCTGCAGCTGGTGAATGGGTTTTGCTTAGGCAAGTTCGCTCTTGGATAGATGCTACTTTAGGAAAACTACGGGCAAGATACACTGTTGACATTTTTAGCAA
This sequence comes from Bacteroidales bacterium, assembly GCA_016290295.1. Classification (GTDB taxonomy): domain Bacteria; phylum Bacteroidota; class Bacteroidia; order Bacteroidales; family WCHB1-69; genus RUG11690. The sequence continues at coordinate 6,043 of JAEETJ010000045.1, read as the reverse complement.
CCTGTGTGGGGGGTGGACTTCCACTGAATATAACTCAACTAAAGCCTTCCTTTTAAGCTCGCAAGATGGTTTGGTCTTTCTTTGTCGGGATAAGAATTATTCCATGGATTCGTATAATGCACGACCTATCATAGCTTTTTAATTCATATATAGCAATTTATTTGATAATATAACGTAAAGATATGAAACGAAATAAAATATTTTCACTCTGTTGTGTTGTATTGACCGTGCTGACCTTAATCACTCTAACAGGAAGGGTATCTGCACAAACTTATCATGTGGGAGATTTGTATGTGTTCCCAGATGGAACAAAGGGTGTTGTATGCTATGTCAACCCGGAAAACGGAAAAAAAGGCTGGGTTGTGGCTTTAAACGATTTGGACCAAAAATACGCTCTGTGTGTTTCAGAACCCTCCCCGATTCCTGCATCACATGCAGTTAGGCCAGATGATGATTCGCAACATCCTGATCGTAAGACTGGGTTTGGGAAAGAAAACACCCGACTTTTGTTGGAATCGGGAAAGTCGCCCGCTGCAGAAGCTGTGGACAGAGAATACGGGGTTTTTAACGGATGGTATATTCCTGACATCACCCAACTTGAAATGATCTATGCTCTTACTCCTCTGACGAAAAGCACTTTTGAACAATACGGAGGTAGCATTATTAATGTTAAAGTTTGTTCTCTTTATGATAATCCTACGACATCAACCCCACAAGAGGCTTATTGGTCGACTAGTTACCTGGGTAAAAATTACTTCTTTAACCTTGATGTCACTGGCAAGGAACATTCTTTTACATGGTGGAATATAGGGTCATCGATGACACTGGACGAATTAAAAGAAATGGCCGAAAGAAATCGTGGAGCAACGAAAAAATACATTCGCCCTGTCCGTGACTTCGGTGATGAAGCCGAGGCTTACTGGGTGGAACCGTTTCAGGCCAATGGTATCAAGACCAAAAGCTATGAAGTGAGTCCAACGGTGACCACAACATTCGATGCCGTAGTGGTATTTGAAAAGGACACCTTTCCCCTCACGGGTACGGTGACCGTCCACGAGACATACGACAAGGACACCCTGTACGAAACCGTCTGTTCGTCGCCGCTTCCATACACTTCAGCGGTGAACCCGATTTTCCGAAATTTGGACATCACATCCTCCCACGACTTCCAGCCCGTGCGTGTGACCTTGCAGTCCCAGTTCGGCTGCGACAGTATCATCACGCTCATGCTGAGAGTAAATCCCTCCTACCTGTTTGAAGAAACCGATAATTTTTGTATGTCCGACACCCCTTATACATGGCGAGGAAAAAAATTATATGAATCCGGCATATACTACGACTCCCTGTCCACCATTGGCTGTTCCTGTGACAGTGTCTATCAGCTGAATCTAACCGCTATGCCCTTGCCTGAAATAATCACGGATTCGTATGTGGGAGCCTGTGAGGGTGCTTCTGTCACACTGTCGGCTACCAGTATGAATTGTACAAACATTTTCAGGCCGACAATCCATGAAGGCTTTAACAGAATAACAGGAAGTGCAAGCACCAACATCGCCGCACAGATGGCTGATATGACAGACATCATTTCAAACACAAACTATAAAATTTATCCGGTAGGTACCACTGCAATCATGCTGGGAACCAGCAGCTATTATACAGGGTATATCACCACAAAGCCCTTGGATCTATCCTACAATTACACGCTGACGTTGATGTGCAAAGGCTATTACAACACCAGCAACCCTGATGACGCATACGACGCTCAATTGCGGGTTTTGGTGGACGATGTCCCTGTTGATACGTTGATTATTCCTGCCAACAGGGATAATCACGGCTATGAGCCTTTCGTTGTCAACCTCCCTGCCGCTACCGCCTCATCCACGATCAGACTCCAAACCCTATCCAGTAAGGCACCAGGCAATGCTCAGGCCGAGAGTCGAGTGCTGATTGATGACATCCGTATCACAGACAACTCCCCCTGCTCTTATGTATGGTGGCGGGGTGAATCTGACACATTGTTGCACGAATCTGCCGTCACCGTGACCCCTAATGTTTCGGCACCACCATACCAGGAACGCTATTACGTACAGGCTACTAATGCGCTCGGATGCAAGACCATAGATTCTGTTTGGGTGAAGAATCTGGCTGTTCCCTTGGACTTGTCGGTGGATATCTGTTCAAACGAACTACCATACACCTGGCGCGACACCATTTTCGAGGAAGGGACACCTATGCAAGGCACCTACGTTTTCCACCGCACCTCCGTACACGGCTGCGACTCGGTGGTTAACCTGACACTGAACATCTTCGAAGTCAAGCGTGACACCCTCTATAAGGATTTGCTGTATGACACAATTTCCACTACAGCTACAGTTTGTACCGACCGCACGGTCAGCCAGCAAAGTACCTCCTCATACCTTATTCCCGTGAGCGAATACCACGATTATTCCTGCTCACAACAAATCTATACCCCCTCGGAAATCGGGAAGGCCGGAACCATCAACTCCATTGCCTTTAACTATGCGTATTCATCTGGAATGAGCAGCAAGAACAATGTCGAAATCTATTTGGCACACACGAACCGATCCTCGTTCACAAGTGATAACGATTGGATGTCCCCTTTCGCTATGACATTGGTTTATTGGGGGGATTTGAACTGTGTCAGCGGCTGGAACGAGTTTGCTCTTGCCAATTCGTTTGAATACAATGGTACGGACAACCTGATGGTGATGGTGTTGGATGAGTCCGGCAACGCAGACGGCTCTTCATATAAATTCTATACGTCAAAATCTCCCAGTAATACATGCATTTACTTCCAAAGTTCTGTTCCTTGGAATATGACCTATTCAGGAGCCCGTTACAACTATCGAAATGATATCCGTTTCAACATCTGTTCCCAAGACACCGCCACAACATTTGCAGGCAATACATTTGTTGTAAAAGAATCCGGCATTTACACATTTATAGACACTCTTGTCGGAAGCACAGGCTGTGACAGTATTATCGTTCGCCACCTCATCGTGGAAAAGCCGCACGAAGAAGAAATCTGCGACAGCACTTATACGGCGGAGCATACCTGGGTGGATAATGTTGGACCCTATTGTTGGAACTATAACGGTAAAGACCACTGCATTTCAGGTGTGGCCACAGACGCTTACGGCTACTACGAGTTTCCCGGCAAGAAGACCATCAATAGTGTTGAGATTGACACAATCTCTTATCTCAAGCTGACCATTAACCCGACCTACCGTGGCACTGACACTGTAGGACTATGCTTTTATGGGGAACCTACGCTGACCACGTATGAAATAAACGGTGCAGACATCACCATCTCCATGACCGAATCCTACATGACGATAACCAACTCCGTGCCAGGAGTGGAGGTGGACACGATTGATGCTGCCAATGGCGACTTTGCATTCAAAATGAAAACCAGCAAGGGGTGTGACAGTGTCATCTTCGTACATTTTGACCGTGTTGTTATTCAGCGTGACACACTTTACAACAACATACCCTTTGAAGACGATTTTGTAATCTGTTCTGACCCCACTATCAGCAATACGAGTAGTACCAGCTATTACATTCCTGTCAGCAATTACTACAACTATTCCTGTTCCCAACAGATTTTCACCCCAGAGGAAATCGGTCCCGCGGGTCTTATCAGTGAAATCTCATTCAGATATTATTCTACAACCGCTATGACAAAGAAGAACAATGTGAAAATCTACTTGGGCCATACGGACAAATCCTCTTTCTCCAGCACAACGGACTGGGTTGACCCGTCCGACATGACCTTGGTCTATTCCGGAGACCTGAACTGCAGTCAAGGATGGAACTCCTTTATCCTCAATAACATGTTTGATTACAACGATAGCGACAATCTGATTGTGATGATGCTCGATGAGTCAGGCAACTATGACGGATATTCCTATCGTTTTTATCAAACAAGTGCCTCTGGTTCCAAATGTTTGTACTATAATAACAACTCAACCAAATGGAAGCCCGCTTCAGAAGGCCTCCGAACCTCCTATAGAAGTGACATCCGATTCCATGTCTGCTCCAATCCTGTCGAATTTGCCGACAAGACTTTCCATATCTTAGAGTCTGGAGTAAACACCTTCATCGACACCGTTTCTGGCAGCAATGGTTGCGACAGCATCACGACATACATGCTGATTGCAAATCCGCTGAACAAGGACACGATCTGTGAGAGCGAGTTTTCTACCTACACCTGGCGCAGCAACCCGCTGCCGTCCGCGACGGACAGCCACGGCTACTACGAGTTTCCGGGCACGAAAACCGTCAATGGCATAACCGTTGACACGGTATCCTACCTGCTGCTGACGGTGAACCCCGAATACACGGAAAGCGATGCGATCGACATCTGCCTCTACGAGGAGACGCACACGCAGACCTACAGCAAGAACGAGTTTGTGACCATCACGACGACGGCCACGGGTGTGACGGTGACCTCTTCCTCCGAGTCGGTGGTGATAGACGCTACCGACGCGGCCAACGGCAACTTCCTCCTGAAGATGAAGACGGTGAATGGCTGCGACAGCATCGTGAACCTGCACGTGGACTACCACGTCGTGGAGCGCGACACGGTCTATGGCGACACGGTCTATGCCGGGACCCCGTTCGACCACACGTTCTCCAACCACGACTTCCACGTCACCGGATCCGGTGTGATGACCTACCTGGACACGGTGACGGGCAGCAACGGCTGCGACAGCATCACCACGATCGTGCTCATCATCGAGGAACTGCACAAGGATACCATCTGCGAGAGTGAACTGACCACCTACCAGTGGCAGGGCGTGGACCTGCCGGCAGACACCAATGCCAACGGCTACTACGAGTTCCCGGGCACGAAGACCATCAACGGCACGTCCGTGGATACGGTATCCTACCTGTTACTGACGGTGAACCCCGAATACACGAGTAGCGATGCAATCGACATCTGCCTCTACGAGGAGACCCATACGCAGACCTACAGCGGGAACGAGCACGTGACCATCACGACGACCGCCTCCGGCGTGACAGTGACCTCCTCCTCCGAGACGGTGGTGATAGACGCCAGCGACGCGGCCAATGGGAACTTCCAGCTGAAGATGAAGACGGTGAACGGTTGCGACAGCATCGTGAACCTGCATGTGGACTACCATATCGTGGAGCGCGACACGGTCTATGGCGACACGGTCTATGCCGGGACCCCGTTCGACCACACGTTCTCCAACCACGATTTCCACGTGGTCTCCTCCGGCGTGATGACCTACCTGGATACGGTATCGGGCAGCAACGGCTGCGACAGCATCACCACGATTGTGCTCATCATCGAGGAGATTCACAAGGACACGATCTGCGAAAGCGAGTTCTCCAGCTACACCTGGCGCGGCAACCCGCTGCCGTCCTCGACGGACAGCCACGGCTACTACGAGTTCCCGGGCACGAAGACAATCAACGGCATAACCGTTGACACGGTATCCTACCTGCTGCTGACGGTGAACCCCGAATACACGAGTAGCGATGCGGTCGACATCTGCCTCTACGAGGAGACCCACACGCAGACCTACAGCGGGAACGAGCACGTGACCATCACGACCACCGCCTCCGGAGTGACGGTGAGCTCTTCTTCCTCCAGCGTGGAGGTGGTGACGGTCGATGCCGCCAACGGTGACTTCCAGCTGAGAATGAAGACCGTCAACGGTTGCGACAGCATCGTCAACCTCCATGTGGACTACCACACCGTGCTGCGAGACACCGTCTATGGCGACACGCTCTTTGTCAGCACCCCGTTCGACCACACGCTCGCAGGTCACGACTTCCATGTCGTCTCCTCCGGCGTGATGACATACCGAGACACGGTGCCGGGCAGCAACGGCTGCGACAGCATCACCACCATCGTGCTCATCGTCGAGGAGATTCACAAGGACACGATCTGCGAAAGCGAGTTCTCCAGCTACACCTGGCGCGGCAACCCGCTGCCGTCCTCGACGGACAGCCACGGCTACTACGAGTTCCCGGGCACGAAGACAATCAA
>JAEETJ010000044.1 GCA_016290295.1 Bacteroidales bacterium | reverse complement strand
AACCGATAAACGGAATGACAATGCTCCAGAAGAACACGCCATGGTCTTTGTGTTCTTCGTCTTTGAAATAGGGGTAGAAGCGCATCATGGAGGCCGTGGTGCCTAACTGTGCCAAACCGGAAAATAGTATGGCGATATCAAGCAGCGCACGCGTCAAGCCCACTTCCTCGGTGCTGAGATATTTGGTGAGTACGAAGAAAGTGGTGACAAAGCCGATGGCGATGCCTATGTAATTGGCAATGGTTCCTTTGATACTTTGTCGGATGATGATACCCATTCGCTATTAGTTTTTGTATATATATAAAAAAATAAGTCGGGAATTACCCCGACTTATGCATTTTGGGGAAACGTTGTTAATTGTTCAGGGCTTCCGCTCCGCTCACAATCTCTATCAGTTCGTTGGTAATAGCCGACTGTCGGGCGTTGTTGTACTTGAGTCTCAGCTCTTTCAGCATCTCGTTGGCATTGTCGGTAGCCTTGGACATGGAGGTCATACGCGCACCATGTTCAGAAGCGATGGAGTCAATGAGGGTTTTATATAGCTGAAGCTTCAAGATTCTGGGAGTCAGCGTTCTGAACAGTTCTTCCTTGGAAGGCTCGAAGATATAGTCGTTCTTCAATTTGCTTCCTTCCGTATTGGCGGGAGCCGCTACGGGGAGAAATTGTTCTACTGTCACTCTTTGGGTGGCAGCGTTAACAAATTGGTTATAAACGATTTCTACCTTGTCGATTTCTTTCTTTACAAACTTGTCCATCAAGTCCTCTGCGATGCTGGCGATTTCGGAAAACTCGGGCTTGTCCAGAAGTTGCTCATTGGTCAGCAGGGCAGGGTAGGCTTTGCCAAGTTGCTCCTTTCCTTTCTTGCCTAAGAAAATGAACTGCACATTGCCGTCCTGCAGCTGTTTGTTGTATTTTTCCTTTACCAGCCGGTGAGCCTCTTTGACAACGGAGGAGTTGAAACTGCCGCAGAGCCCTTTGTTAGAGGTGATGGCAATGACCACCACTTTTTCGGGTGCACGCTGGACAAACAGGGGCATGTCTTCCACTGCGTCGGCGGCATCGGAGATGTTCCGCATGATTTCACTCAGCTTGTTGGAGTAAGGACGCAGGGCAATGATGGCCTGTTGCGAGCGGCGGAACTTGGCGGCTGACACCAGTTTCATGGCACTGGTAATCTTTTCCGTGGACTCGATAGAGGAAATTCGGGTTCGTATTTCTTTTAGATTTCCCATAGATTATTTCTCGTATTTTTTGCAGACTTCTTTGCAGGCAGCTTCCATGGTTTGCATGATGCTGTCGTCAATTTTACCACTGCGCAAGGTGTCCAATACATCCTGATGCTCGTCGTGCATGGTTTGGATATATTCGGTTTCGAAATTCTTGATTCTGTTGGTGGGAACCTTTTGCAGCAGACCTTTCACACCGCAGAAAATGATGGCGATTTGTTCTTCCACCTTAAGGGGTGAGTATTGGGGCTGTTTCAGGATTTCCACGTTGCGAGCACCTTTGTCCAATACATTTTGTGTGGCTTGGTCCACATCGGAACCGAACTTGGTGAAGGATTCAAGTTCACGGAATTGTGCCTGGTCGAGTTTCAGCGTACCGGCGATTTTCTTCATGGACTTGATCTGGGCGTTACCACCTACACGGGATACGGACACACCCACGTTGATAGCGGGGCGCACACCTGCGTTGAACAAGCCAGTCTCCAAGAAAATCTGACCATCGGTGATGGAGATAACGTTGGTCGGAATATAAGCTGACACGTCACCAGCTTGGGTTTCGATGATGGGCAGAGCGGTCAGTGAACCACCACCTTTAACAATAGGCTTGATGCTCTCGGGCAGGTCGTTCATCTTGGCGGCAATCTCATCAGATTCGATGATTTTAGCTGCTCTTTCCAGCAGTCTTGAGTGCAGGTAGAACACATCGCCAGGGTATGCCTCACGTCCAGGCGGACGACGGAGCAGCAAGGAAACCTCACGGTAAGCTACGGCTTGCTTGGACAAGTCGTCATAGATGATTAACGCGGGGCGGCCGCTGTCTCTGAAGTACTCGCCGATAGCAGCTCCGGCAAAGGGAGCATAGAACTGCATGGCGGCTGGGTCGGAAGCAGTGGCGGTCACCACAACAGTGTAGGGCATAGCACCTCTTTCTGTCAGTGTCTTGACGATGGCGGCCACGGAAGAACCTTTCTGACCAACAGCTACATAGATACAGTAGATAGGTTCGCCTTTTTCGTAGAACTCCTTCTGGTTGATGATGGTATCGATGGCGATAGCGGTCTTACCCGTCTGACGGTCACCGATAATCAACTCACGCTGGCCACGGCCAATGGGAATCATAGCGTCGATGGCCTTGATACCGGTTTGGAGCGGCTCTTTTACGGGTTGACGGAAGATAACACCAGGAGCCTTACGCTCGATGGGCATCTCGTACAGTTTTCCTTCAATTTTGCCCTTGCCGTCGATGGGTTCGCCCAGGGTGTTGATGACACGTCCGAGCAGGCCTTCACCCACGTTGATGGAGGCAATTTTGCCGGTTCGCTTGCAGATGTCACCCTCGTTGAGCTTTTTGGAGTCACCGAGGAGTACGACACCCACGTTGTCCTCTTCCAGGTTCAGCACGATGCCGGTGATGGTCTCTCCCTCCTGGGTTTCGAAGGTCACCAACTCGCCGGAGCAGGCGTTGTATAGTCCGTAAACACGGGCAATGCCGTCACCGACGACCAAGACTGTGCCAGTCTCTTCCAGCTCGGATTTCGCATCGTAGTTTTGTAGTTGCTGCCGCAGTATCGCGGTCACTTCTGATGGTTTAATTTCTGCCATGATATGAATTTTGATTTTTTTACACCCCCCACACTGCGCTGCGCTTGTGCGGGGTTATTGAAATCTGACCTCTTCGAGGTCACTATCATTTATTATGTTTAACTTTTAGTTCTTAATTCTTAATTCTTAATTCTTAATTCTCAATTCTTAATTCTTAATTCTTCACTGTCAACTTTCAGTTTCTAAAACGCTGCTTGATACACATTGTGCGAGAATTCGGCCCTGAGCTTGTTGATTTTTGCCAAAATGCTGGCGTTGAAGAGGAAGTCGTCAATTCTGACGAGAATGCCGCCGATAATATTTTTATCCACCTTCTCTTGAAGCTGGATGGTGGCGTGAGTCTCTTCTTCCAGCAGCTTTTTCAGAGCAGCTGCAAGTTCTTCGCTAAGCGGAACAGCTGTAGTAATATGAGCGATTTTGATGTTATGGTGAATATTATATAGGTTTAAATATTCGTCACAGATGGTGGAAAGGGAAGGCTCTCTTTTCTTTTTGATAATCAATGAAAGAAAACCAAAGGTGGTTTTGTTGATTTTGCCGGAAAAAAGATCTGCGAAGATGTCATTCTTCTTGTCGGGGAAGATGACAGGACTTTCGATGACGGCTTTCAGTTGCGAATTCTCTTTCAACACGGACTTGATAAGGGCTAAATCTTTGTTTACCGCTTCTATTTCATCCTGTTGATTGGCAAAATCGAACAATGCTTTGGCGTATCGGCCTGCTAATTTAGTGCTTTTCATAGCTTTTAATAGTCATTTTAAAAGATTCCTTCTCGTATGAGGTCATGAATATGGATGACGCCCAAATACTCTTCTTGGTCATTGACGACGAACAGGTTGGTGATGTTTTTCTGTTTCATCAGGTTCAGTGCGTCGAGAGCGAGGGCATTCACATTGATAGTTTTGGGGTTCACGGTCATCACGTCACGGGCGGTCAGCTGGGCATAGTCGGGATTCTTCTCCAACATACGTCGCAGGTCGCCATCGGTGATGGCACCCACCACTTTTTTGTCAACAGTGACAGCGGTTACGCCTAAGCATTTGCCGGAAATTTCCAGAATTACTTGTGGCATAGCCGCATCGGGATGTACGAGGGGTACATCGTTGTACTTGTATAAGTCTGCCACTTTCAGGTACAGGCGTTTGCCTAAGATACCGCCAGGGTGGAACTTGGCAAAGTCGTTGGAGCTGAAGCCGCGGAGCTCTATCAGGCAGCTGGCGATGGCGTCACCCATGGCCAATTGTGCGGTGGAGCTACATGTCGGTGCCAGGTTGTTGGGGCATGCTTCTTTATCGACGGTGCAGTTGAGCACATAGTCGGCTTCGGAAGCCAGGAACGACTGGGTGTTGCCTACCAAAGCGATAAGTGGTGTCTGGCTTTGTTTGAGGAATGGTATCAGTACGGAAATTTCAGGTGTGTTGCCACTTTTTGAGATGGCGATGACCACATCATCGGGCTGGATGATGCCCAAATCACCATGGATGGCGTCGGCGGCATGCATATAGACCGCAGGTGTGCCCGTGGAGTTAAAGGTAGCCACTATTTTCTGGGCTATAATGGCACTTTTGCCAATGCCTGTAACAATCACACGGCCTTTGCAGTGGAGAATCACATCGAGGCAGCGGACAAAATCATCGTCAAGGTACTGCTGTAGTTGCAGCACTGCCGTTGACTCCATCTGGAGCACTTTTTTCGCCGTTTCGATGATGCTTTTATTCATTGTTTTAATGTGCCAATTAAGTTAAGAACTAAGAATTAAAAGTTAAGAATGTTGAATTGTTGAATTGTTGAAGCGTTGAAATGTTTAATTGTTTTAGTTCTTAGTTCTTAATTCTTAATTCTTAATTCTTAATTCTAATCCCTTCCACCTTCCACCTTCTACCTTCTACCTTCTACCTTCTACCTGATCCCTATTTTCTGTGTCTCTTTTTTCTCTCCAGTTCATTCGGCTCCAATGCCATCTGGTTGCCGGCCAGCAGGGAAGCGACACCTTCTGTGTTGTGTTTCTCGGCCTGGCATTCGGGGCATTGGCATTCTTCGTGGTATTCTCTGGGTTCAGTGTAAGTAGTGATAACACCTTCAAAGTTACGCAGGATAACCTTATGCGGACTCTGTGAGATGACGTAGTTCGGCATAACCGGAGTCTTGCCACCACCGCCGGGGGCGTCCACCACAAAAGTGGGAACGGCATAGCCTGAAGTATGTCCACGCAGGAATTCGATGATTTCGATACCCTTGGAAACGGGGGTACGGAAATGCTCCAGACCCATGGACAAGTCGCACTGGTAAATGTAGTACGGACGAACACGCATTTTTACGAGTTCCTGTACCAGTTTCTTCATCACATAGGGGCAGTCGTTCACACCGCGGAGCAGTACTGACTGATTGCCTAACGGAATACCGGCATTGGCCAGTCTGGCGCATGCTGCAGCTGATTCTTCAGTCACCTCGTTGGGGTGGTTGAAGTGGGTGTTCACCCAAATGGGATGATATTTCTTCAGCATGTTCACCAAGTCGTCGGTGATACGCTGCGGGCAAACCACGGGAGTACGGGTGCCTAAGCGGATAATCTCAACATGAGGGATAGCGCGCAGACGCTGGATAATAGATTCCAGCATACGGTCGCTTACCATCAGGGCATCACCGCCAGAAAGCAGCACGTCGCGAACTTGCGGGGTGCGGGCTATATAATCGATAGCTTTTTGGATTCTTTCTGAAGGAGATTCGCAGTCGTTCTGGCCGGCGAATCTACGACGGGTGCAGTGGCGGCAGTACATGGAGCACATGTCGGTAATCAGGAACAGCACTCTGTCGGGGTAGCGGTGGGTGAGGCCCGGAACGGGAGAGTCCTCGTCCTCGTGCAGCGGGTCGAGCAGGTCGGCGGGCGACTGGTGAGTCTCGGCGATAGTCGGGATAGCCTGACGGCGTACGGGACAGTGGCGGTCGGTAGGATCAATCAAACTCAGATAGTAAGGGGTGATAGCCATTCTCAAGGTCTTGAGCGATTGGGCTACGCCTTCCTCTTCCTCGGGAGTCAGATCAATGTATTTCTTCAATTCGTCTAAGGTCTCAATGCGGTTTTTCACCTGCCATTTCCAGTCGTTCCACTGTTCGTCAGTCACGTTCGGGAACATTTCTTTTCTTCTGCTTGCCATTATTTTTTTTGTTTTGTTGTTTATTGTTTGTTTTTAGTTTCTGCGGTTTTGCGGAGGGGAGAGATGTAAGGTTTTAAAGGTCTTTAAGGGTGTTTTATCTATTTAGCTTTCAGCTTTCAATATTAGCTTGCAAAGATACGAAAAATAATTTAATGTATATAAATATATTTGAAAATTGTGTCTGCTGCTTGCATTTTTTACATTTTCACCCTTGACTCCACCGATGGTGACACGCTGATGAAAATATAAATAGGGGACTAGGAATTAGGGGTTAGGATTTGAAAAATTCAGAATTCAAAAAAACAAATGCGACGGAGCCGCAATATCCGCATAGAATTCAAAATTAAATTATAAATATTAAACATAATAATTTGTCAATTATTTTGTTTTATATTACGTTGTTTTCTGCTGTTTTTAGCGTTTTTTGCTTTTTGTATGGGTTGAAAAAACACTTCAGTTTTGCGTTTTTTTGTGCATTTTTCTTCTAAATTTCCACTTTTTCCGAGCAATAATTGTCTCAGTGGAGTAGGGAGGTAATCGCCTCTTTTTTTTATTTTCTTTACGTATAATTTGTTGAAAATAAGGTATATGAATACTTGTCTTTTGACTTGTATCCGCTTATACTGTTGTGTTTTTGTTTTTATGACTTTGTTGAAAAAATCCACAGTTATTTTTATTATGTAATTTAAATAATTGATTATCAGATAAATTATAATGTTAAAAAAACTTAATGTGTTGTTATAAAGGCTCTTGGAAGGATGTTTGATTTTTCTGCCGACAAAATTGTTAAATTTGCAAGCTTTGATAATTGTTGGAATCCGTAGAAAAAACGGAGTGTTGTTTTTTTTATTGTAAAGGAAAATATGAAATGTAATAAATATTAATATTAAAAACACGATTATGAAAAATTTTGACTTGCTACAAAAGTTGAAACAGCGTGAATGCTCTATTCACCGTTCAAAATTAAGTGTGCTTCTGCTGGCATTGCTGCTAATGTTGCCGGCAGTAAGACTGCATGCACAAACAATCGGTAGTTCGGCCGATAATCCTTTTTTGATTAGCACTAAAAACCAACTGTATACGTTGGCAAAGGAAGTGAACGAAGGTGGTGTATTCTACTACAACCCTTCTGACTCATCATATTATGATGCTGAGGCGGAAGGCTATATTGCCATTGCTAACATGGCAGAAGGTTCGTTCTTCAAGCTGGCTGATGATATCAAGTACATTGATGCTGATGTGGCATCTTGTGCGGGAGTGAAGCCTTCAGGTTCGGGCAATTATGCTTGGGTTATGCTCGGTACCGAGGCTCATCCTTTTGATGGTAATTTTGATGGTGACTTCCACGTGATAAGTGGTCTTTTTGTGAAGAATACCACAGATGCTAACGGCTTCTGCGGAGCTATCGCCAACCATGCGGTAATCAAAAATCTGGGTGTGGTGAACAGCTATTTCGAAGGTGCCAACGCTACGGGTGGTATTGTGGGTAAAGCACTTGGTGGTAGAGTGGAGAAATGTTTCTTCATTGGTACCATTCAGGCTTCCGGCAATTACACTGGTGGTTTAGTAGGACACATGGAAGCTGGAACGGTGATTTCCACATCATACGCCAGTGCGACTATCTACTCCAATGGTTCACAATTGGGTGGTATTGTAGGTAAAGTAAACAACTCAGATCCGGCATGTACCATAGAACATGTCTATTCTTCCTGTATTTTGCATGGACAATTTCAGTATACGGGTGGTATTGTGGGTGAAAACATCAATAGTAGCACGGTTTTCACAGACTGCTCTTACGACAAGCAGTTGATTGACTGTAAGGTTACCCCGAATCCCACCCCTGGTACGGATATGGAAACTACGGAAATGACTGGCACCTGGGCTCCTACGGGCTTTACGGCAGGAGGAACAGGCTTGTATCCGTCTATTACGCTTCCCTCAGGAGTTACACTTTCTCAGTTGAGCCAGGATGTTGTGGCTTTCTCACAAGTGCCGATATTCCTGCCCTCAGGTATTACACTTTCCGATCTTTCTACTGTAGATGAGATTACGGTAGGCTCTACCACAGGCATGACCTGGCAGGAGATAGAACGAGTAGGTGTGGGTTCTTTCGACCCTGTGGCATTAAGATTGTCTGTTACTGGCCAGAGCTATGTTGTGCTGAAAGCCCAAAAAGGTGATAACAGCCGTTCATACGTCTTGCAATTAGACAAGGCTCCTTATATTGGTTCAGAAACGAACCCCTTCCCCATTAATAACATAACAGATCTTACGGCCTTCCGCAATGGTATTAACAATGGTACTGCATTCTCTTATAAGCATTTTACTGTGCCTGTCTTGGGTGAGAATACTTTTTTCATACAAACGGCAGATATTACGATGCCCACTGATAATTGGGTGAGTATAGGTAGTGCAGAGTCTACGCCGTTCAAAGGTTCTTACGATGGTCAAAACCATAAAGTGACGGGTTGGACACCAAATGCAGTAAAAAGTGCCTTCTTCAGTTACATTGAGGGAGCCACTATCAAGAATCTGACAGTGGATAATGTGAAAACCAACGCATGGGGTGCACTCGTTTTCTCTATGCGTGGAGGTACAGTTGACAATTGCCATGCTACAGGAAGTACGGTGGTAAGAGGTGGTCTTATACATGAGACGGCAATGGGCGATTACACTTGTTACATTAAGAATTGTACTAACAGAAATAATATAACATGGAATAGTGGAAGTAGTTATTCTGTATATAATAGTGGACGAACGGGACAATATGATGCCGTGGGTGGTATCTTGAATTCTGTAGGAAGTAATAATAATTATGTGGATAATTGCCATAACTATGGAAATATTACTTCCGACAGATATCCTGGTGGTATTGTGGGAAGATATATTAATGGCTCTAATCCACAAATCGCTATTAGTAATTGTTCTAACTCTGGTAATATTAAAGGAACGGGTACTGATTATTGCTATACTGCAGGTATAGCGGGTACATTGCCCAGCAGTAGTACTGTTACCTATTGTCATAATAAAGGTAATATTGAAAATCCTGACGCATATGTGGCTGGTATTGTTGCTACAGGTGGCATCGTGTCTTACTGTTACAATTTGGGAGATATTACTTCAACTGGTGTCGGACGTAGCAGTAGAGCATTGGGTATATCATATACAAAGGCCACATACTGTTTTAATGCGGGAAAAATAACGAATTTGTCGGCATATAGCAACAATTCAAACGAATGTACAGCAATTGGTATATCGTTAACCAATACTACTTATGTGTACGGGGAAGGCGCTGATGTTTGTTTCAATGCGGGTGATATATATGGCAGTACAGGTGGTGCGTATGCGTTTACTACATCCCCAACAAATAAGGATCATCGTTACAATTTGGGTCGTGTAAATGGTGTGAGAATAGCAACCCCGGGTGCGTCTTATTTTGATGCGACACGTGTTCCGTCATATTCTTCTTCAAGTGATGGAATTTCCTGTACTACAAATGCATTGACCGGAGCTTCTGTTTCTCCTTTTAGTGGTTCTGGTGATTGGGTGTGCGAAGATGGTTTATATCCTCGTATCAAGGGTTTGGATACGCTTACCATCAGTAAGGTGCTGGCTCTGCCTATCGTGTTTGAAGGTTCGGACAATGTTGACCATGTCTCCCAGAATTTCAAAGTGCGTTCACAATATGGCATTGTTTGGAGAATAGAAGGAAACACGGGGGCCGCTACTATCGCTCCATCTTCTTCTTATTACCAGCAGGTTACTTTGACAGGCACCAATAAGACAGATGGCAACATTATATTGGCCGCCTATAAGGGTGACTCGTGCTATTATCGCATCTCGTTGGTGTTGGCGGTAGATGCACCATCAGGAGAACTTACAGTGACTAATATCTCTGATTTGCAGGCTTTGCGTACTGGAATCAACAGCGGTTCTGCTTTTACGTATAAAGATGTAGCGGTACCTGCTGGTGGTGAAGGAACAACTTTCAAAGTTACAGCCGATTTCTCTTTGTCTTCTGAAAGCAACTGGGGACAAATTGGTACGCTGGAAGCTCCATTCCTCGGAACATTTGACGGTGATGGAAAGACTTTGAGTGGTTTGAAACAAACCAGCAGTGTTGCGAATTCTGGTCTCTTTGGTTATGTTAAGGGAAAAGTTCAAAATCTGAATTTAACAGAGGTGTCAATAGCTTCACCCCGAAATTGTGGTGCGGTATGTACCTATTTGATTGGCGGTGAAATTACCAATTGTCATGTCAAGGGTAGCTTTGCCGACGCTGCACCACACTATGGTATGAGATCTAATAGAGGTGGTATTGCTGCTGCCATGAGTTTAGGTGCCAAAATAACAAACTGCTTGAATGAAATCAATATTACATCACAAAGATATGTCATTAGTGGTGGTATTGTAGCTGAGGTGATGGGTACATGTTATATCACAAACTGTAAAAATGCAGGCAAGATAGTTGGTGGTTACTATTGTGGTGGTATCAGTGCTATTGGAGGTAATATTAAATATTGTGTGAATTACGGTGATGTGGAAGGTCGTACTTATACCAATTATGTGGCAGGTGTGTGCTCATATGGTGGAACTATTGAGAGTAGTGTGAATAGTGGACGAATCGGTGTGCCAACAGTCTCAGTCACTACTTACGTCGCAGGTATATCTAATAATGGTACTGTATCGTATTGCTATAATGTGGGTGAAATCGAGGGCAAAAACGCAAGCGTGACAGCTGGTGTTTATGCAAGAGTTAATTTAGGTTCTTGTACACAGTGCTATAATGCAGGAAAAGTAACGGGTGACCATGCCTATCCTGTGGGTAACAGTTCGGTGACAAAGAGTTACTATGACAACCAGATGACTGTGGCTTCTACCACTGTGAGTGGTGTGACAGAAAAATCTACCACAGAAATGTGCGGTACATCTTTGAGTGGTGCTGATAAACTGGGTGTTGAAGATGATCATTTTGTGTTTTTGGCAAATATGTATCCGCGTATCAAAGGGATAGAGAATACTTCAGCTTCATGGGCAACTGCTGCTCCTATTTTCTTGCAAAATGATGAAACAGTATTACTTGTGAATACAGACTTTACATTGGGTGGTTGCAGTAATGGTGTTTCATGGTCTCAGGGTTCCAGCACAGCTTTAACTATTAACACATGTGATGCGGATATTATCGTGGCAGGTATGCCTACAATGGAAGCTACAGTAAATGATACTGTTTACAAGCGAGTGCTTTTACAGATTAAGATGGATGCATTCATTATAAAAGATGAAACCGAGTTGGCTAATTTCAGAGCCGGAATCAATTCTGGTGATGTTTTCTATTATAGTCCTTCCACATACAAATATTATACGACATATAACACAGACAGTACTTCATGGATTACTGTTCCGGCATTAGGTGAAGGAGCCACCTTCCGTTTGGTGAAAAACTTGAATTTAGATGCTGTGACCTGGACACCTATTGGAAATACTTCTACAAATAGATTTAAGGGAACATTTGATGGTGATAATCATTCCATCAGTAATTTTAAACTAAATGGGGCTAATACTGGTTTGTTTGGCTATATCTTGAATGGTACTGTGCATAATTTGACCATTTTCAATGTGCAAAGTACACCTACTGGTACTAATTCTGGTATATTGGCTGGTCATGTGGAAACCAGTTCACTAGATTATATCTATATTCATGATTGTAAAATCACCACTTCTTATTCGTACGTAGGAGCTTTGGCAGGAAGATTGTTGAGTACAACGGCTCATTATGATACTATTGCCAATGTTTATTTGAAAGGAGGTGGAAGTAGTTCTTATGTCGGCGGTTTTGTGGGCTATTCGGACAATGGTTTTAAATTGTACAATAGCGAAGTGCGTCGTAGTCATATAGAAGGATCGGGCAGTTATGTTGGAGGTGTGGCTGGTCTTACGCAACACGAGCCAGCTCCAGTATATCGTTCAATAACAGTTGTGGAGGATACCATAAAGGGTGCCAATTATGTTGGAGGATGGGCTGGTTACACGTGTTGGAATTCTCAAAATCCTACAAACACAGACCGCGTTGTTGACGTGATAGGAGGTACCGTATCGGGAAAAAATTATGTGGGTGGTATTCTTGGTTATTATACTTCTTGCTCATTGAATAATTGCTCCAATAGCGCTGCTGTTACGGGCACTAACTATGTGGGTGGTATATTAGGAGGTCCAGCTAACTATTCGTCTCAAACTTTGACCAGCTGCGTCAATACAGGCGATGTGACAGGTAGTGGTAATTATGTGGGAGGTATATATGGTGGAGACCTTTATAACGTAGGCTATTGTAGAATTGTTAACTGTGTTAATGCCGGTAAGGTAAAGGGACAAAATTATGTGGGAGGAATTAGCGGTAGAGCATTTTATTCGAACAGTTCAAACAGCGATGGAGCCATCAAGTACTGTGTTAACATAGGTGATGTAGAAGGCAACCAGTGGGTTGGCGGTGTTGTTGGTGAGAGTCAGGCTGCTGCCTTATATAGTATGAATGCCGGTCGTGTGACAGGTGTCCATTATGTGGGTGGTATTGTTGGCGAGCAGACAAATGCAGAGGGTTATGCCAAGCATATTCAACAGTGCTTGTCGGTAGGCCAGGTGTATGGTAACTCCAATGTGGGTAATGTGGTTGGTAGCTATGAGGATGGTACCGTCACAAGTTGTTACTATGACAATCAGATGTCTCCTGAATACAAGGGCGTCGGCGCTATTGGAGATGATGTAACAGGTGTGGCCGAAGGCAAACAAACTGCCAACATGCTCAATACAACGCTTGGTTTGTCGAGTTTCACAGCTGCTTCAGGACTATACCCGAGACCAACAAACACTGCAAATAATGTTAATATTGCAAATAGAGACATTACTTTGGTGGCCGCGTCTCCGGTGAACTTGACCGACGACAAGACGGCTTACACTATTCCAGGAGTAACTACGTATTCCTTTACTCCTTCTACAGCAAATGGTGTGGAATGGACAAGTGAAGCAACAGCTCTCAATAATGCCAGCGGAACTTTCACACCTAAGGCTGCAGGCCGCGATGTGCTGACAGCATCCCTTAATGGTGTTGCCAAACATGTGGATGTTACCGTGGGTCTTAGCAAGGAATTCCCATGTATCATTAAGAATCAGCAGGAATTGGCCAAGTTCACCGAATATGTGAATTCGGGTGAGACCTTCTATTATAACACTTCCGCTTCTGCCGATATCTCTACTCGTGAAACATTCCAAATGACCGCGCCGGAGAACTTCCTTACGGGTATCAAAATCAACCCGGGCGGAGAGGATGCCTTCTTCAAGCTGGCAGACGATTTTAATCCAAATTTCCAAACCGAAACATGGTCAGGTCCTATCGGTACCTCCGACCATCCTTTCCTTGGCGATTTCAATGGTAATAACGATACGGTGAAAAACCTGCCTTCCGCTACCGCCAACAACTCGGGTTTCTTTGGTGTAAACAAGGGCGTTATTTATGACCTTACCATCGAGAATCCCAATATGACTGCAGGAACTTATAATAATGTGGGTGCTTTATGTGGTTATAATGATAATGGTACTATCAACAACTGCCATGTGATTAACGGTACGGTGACTGGTGGTACAAATGTGGGTGGACTTGTGGGATACAACAAAGGTTATATGGAAGACTGCCATAACAGCGCTACAGTAATTGGTACTAATAATGTTGGTGGTATTACGGGTAATAACACGAAGACAGTAAATCGTTGCTTTAACCTTGGCGACATTACAGCTTCTGCTACAAATAATACCAACCTTGGTGGTGTGATTGGTGAAGGTGGAAATGGTACGCTGAACAACTGTTATAATGCTGGCCGCATTATTGCTACAGGATCTGACTCGAAAAATGTGGGTGGTGTAGTCGGAAATATTAATTCTGGTGGTGATATCAGCAGTTGTTATAATATTGGAGAGGTTACTGCGCCTACAGCTGGTACTACTGGTGCGATAGCTGGTACATCGGGTAAAAGTCTTGTAACCTCCATAGCCTATGACAACCAGATGTGTTCAGTGGCTGGAGCATACGGTAGCGGTAACGGTAATGCTACTTCGGCTGCTACAACCTCTATGTTGGGTACTAATCTGCAGAGTGTACTCGGCAACGATGGCACCTGGACCTATACCAATGGCCTGTACCCGCGCCTCACCTCCATGAAGGATATGGAGGCTTCTATTGCCTCAACAACTCCCATGACTCTTACCGCAGGTGAGAGTGTGGCCAATGTGGAACATCAATTCACAGTGGGTACCGATAATTATGTGGTATGGAGCGTGGAACCCGCAACGGGTGTTTTGGATCTGACTTCTAATTTGCCCACCGTTACTTTTATCCGTTGTGGTGCTCCTGAACTTGCTGTGAAACAGGGTGACGCTGGCAAAGAATTCAAGAAAGTGAAACTGACTATCAATTACACAGCATCAGAGGTGCAAAATGATACCGCTTGCGGTGGTGGCCACTACACCTGGCCCGTGAACGGTATTGACTATTATGCATCTAATGAGGTTGTATATAGTACCATGGAGAACGGATGTCCGGTTACCTATATCCTGCATGTGACAGTTCCCAATGAACTTCATGCTGAGGTGACTCCTGTGGATCAGAAGTGTTTCAACACCAATACGGGTAGTATCAAGGCAACAGTTACCGGCGGCTTTGGCGTATATTCTTATTCATGGAAAGATGAGGGTGGTAATGAAGTGAGCACAAGCAATCCGGCCACAGATCTCGACCCTGGTACTTACAGCCTGACTGTGACAGATGGCAAACCTACTCCCAAAAACCCGGGCGAAGAATATTGCTCTGTGACAGTTAATAATATTGTTATTAATCCTGTAACAGATCTGTTGACTAGAATTGATACCTTCTCTGCTGGTTGTTACAATGCGGTGGACGGTATGTTCCAGATTTCCGTGGAAGGCGGTGTGGCTCCATATACAGTTTCATGGGATAATAACAGCCGCTTCCTGAATACTCCGCAAGACAATTATGAAGTAAATAACCTTCCTGATGGCAACTATACTGTCATGGTAACAGATGCTAACGGTTGTACTAAGACCAAACAATTTAATATGGTCGAAAATGACACGGTATATAAGATTACCGCTTTCAGTGGTAACAAGACCTACGATGGCGTAGCTATGGAAGCTGGTAAGTTTGACTTGAAGATTGGCAGTGCCGGTGCAGTGACCTATCTTTCAGGTAATAACATTAATTTGACAAATGGTGATGTGCTGACCGCTACAGTGGAGCAGGGTAGTTTGACCGATGCAGGTGAATATTCCAACAGTGTTGCCTCTTATTCCGTGACACGTAATGGCGTGGATGTTACATGTCTTTATAATATAGAAATAGAACATGGCTTGGTTTCCATCGCTAAGCGTCAGGTAACTCTTACTTCTGCTGACAGTGTGGCATATATTCCTATTACTGAGAGATGTCTCACGAGACATATTGTGACTGTGTCAGGTGATGGTTTTGTTGCTGCCGATGCTTCTGAAATTTCATACACTTACACTGGCGAGGTATGCGAACAAGCAGGTATCGCTTCCAATACTTTTACAGTCAACTGGGGCAATGCTAATTCGAACAATTATGATGTAACTTATAATTATGGTACTCTCACCCTCATTGAGCTGGGTAAGTTGGTAGTTAAGGCTCTGAGCGAAGAGAGAACATACGATGGTACGACAACTACATACGGTCAGAATGCATACGAAATCGCTGCTTATGCGGTTATCGAAGATGCGGGTGGACCCGGCGTAAATGATACCATCTTCTATAATACGCCTAACAATACGACAATCGAAGTTAATGGCCGTACATATACGGTGGCTGTTGAGTTGAATGGTGGTAGTTCAATTTCAATGACAAATGCAGATACAGTGGATAATGTGGTGACTTCTATCAGAGTTTTTGACGGAAATCACAATGATATCAAGAATATATTTAAAACTGTGGACTCGCTAAATGGTGTTTTGCAGGTTAATCCGATTGAGATTACGCTGACCTCATACGGTGATACCTGGACCTACGATGCACAGCCGCACAGCCGTCCGGGTGTGTCAGTAGAGGGTGC
>JAEETJ010000043.1 GCA_016290295.1 Bacteroidales bacterium | reverse complement strand
TCCAATGCAATAAAAAACAGAAAATAAAATGGCAAGAAAAGCTCCAGGAATTAATACAGGATCGTCGGCAGACATCTCTTTCTTGCTGCTGACATTCTTCTTGTTGACCTCATCAATCAATACAGAACAGGGTATTCCCCGTCGTCTGCCACCTCCAAAAGAGAAAGATGCCAAGGAACAAAAAGTTGATATCAACCAGCGAAATGTATTGAACGTTTTGGTGAATTTCCAAGACCAGATTTCCGTCAACGGCGAACAAATGGATATTTCCCAGCTGAAACAAACCGCTATGGATTTCTTGGAAAATGCCAGCAACGACCCGCTGAAACCGGAAAAGAAATATGTTGACATCGACAATATGGGCGAATATGCCGTTTCCCAAGGCGTTATCTCTTTGACCAACGACCAAGGTACTACCTACAATATGTATGTTCAGGTGCAGAATGAATTGCAGAGAGCTGTCAATGAACTCCGTGACAAAGTGTCCTCTAGTTATTTCGGTAAGAAATATGACAATCTGGATACCGCTCTCCAAAAATCTATTCAAAAGGCTGTCCCGATGAATATCTCTGAAGCACCGCCAATCGATTACGGTAAAACAGAATAAGTTATGGCTAGATTTAGAAAAGAAGAAAAAAAGGTGACTCCGGAACTGAATATGGGTTCCATGTCAGATATTATCTTTATGTTCCTGTTCTTCTTCATGGTGATTACCACTATGCGTGAAGCCACACTGAAGGTAAAATTCCAGCCGCCAAAAGCTACGGAAATCCAAAAACTGGAAAAGAAATCCTTGGTGGCTAACATCTATATCGGTGCGCCTATCAGCAAAAACGAGAACACTCTTCCTCCTGGAAAGGTTTCCGTACAGCTGAACGACCAGACCATCAAAGCTGAGGATCTGGCTGCCGATGTCCGTGACTTTATCGGTACCGAAAAGGAATCAAGAAGCGAGGAAGACAAGAATAAACTGACCTTCTCTCTGAAAGTTGACAAGGATGTGCAGATGCGTTATGTGAATACCATCAAAAACGAGCTGCGCCAAAACAACGCCTTGAAAATCAACTATGCTACAGGTAAAAAATCCGAAATGGGCAAATAATAAACCGTATAATTATTCTTGAAAAAGGGTGGCCTTTCAGTCGCCCTTTTTTTATAAAAACACAGGGCTATGATACAATCCATGACAGGTTTCGGCAAAACGACCATCCTAACAGAAGGGAAGTCTGTCAATATCGAAATCAGAACATTGAATAGCAAGCAGTTGGACTTGACCGTGCGAATGGCGCCTTTGTTCCGGGAATTGGAAAACGAAGTGCGTAACTGCATAGCCACCCTATTACAACGCGGCAAAATAGAAGCCTCTATCTATATCGAAAAAGCGGAAAAACCACAAGTGGCCGTTGACATCGAATTGGCAAAAAGTTATTATGAGCAGTTGGTCAATTTGTCCAAAGAAGTTAATAATCCGATAGATAGCGATATTTTCTGCCAGGTGTTACGTCTACCAGATGTGATTACCTCTTCAAAGGAAGAGCTATCGGAAACGGTGAAAAATGATGTGATGAAAGCCCTGGAAGAAACTTGCCAGAAGGTTATCAGTTTCCGTAAAGAGGAAGGAAGCCATTTGGCTGCTGATTTTACTAAACGTATTAAACTGATAGACAGTATGGTGGAAGAGATTACTCCCTTTGAGGAAAATAGAATCGTCACCATTCGAAACAAGTTTATGGCTTCTTTGTCAGAACTTCCAGTTCAGTATGACAACAACCGTTTGGAGCAGGAAATTATCTTCTATCTTGAAAAACTGGATATTACCGAAGAAAAAGTCCGCCTGAAAAAGCACTGCTCCTATTTTATGGACACGATGAACGAAGCCCAGTCACAAGGCAAGAAATTGGGCTTTATTGTCCAGGAAATAGGCCGTGAAGTGAATACCACCGGTTCCAAATGCAACGATTTCAATATCCAACAAATCGTTGTTCGCATGAAAGATGAAGTGGAGAAGCTGAAGGAGCAGCTGGCGAACGTACTGTAGTCAGTTAACAGTTAATAATTAACAATTAATAGTTATACAATACCCCATATTTTTCAATTTCAAGCCTTTAATATAATTATCAATTGTCAATTATCAATTAAAAAACACCCATTAATCCGTCAAAACCATGAGCAACATACTATCTCTCGTAGGTCGCCCGAATGTGGGCAAATCCACCTTGTTCAACCGCTTGACGCAAACCAAGGAAGCTATTGTTGATTCAGTATCCGGGGTGACCCGAGACCGCAATTACGGCAAGGCCGATTGGTGCGGCTATGAATTCTCTGTCATTGACACTGGTGGTTATGTGGTGGGCTCCGATGATATTTTCGAGAGCGAAATTCGCAAGCAGGCGTCATTAGCTATTGATGAATCGGATGTCATTGTGCTGTTGGTGGATGGACGCGAAGGCTTGACACCTCTGGATGAGGAAGTTGCTATGATGCTCCGTAAGTCAAAAAAGCCTTTCTATTTGGCAGTCAACAAGATAGACAGTCCATCGAATTTTTTGGATTATACGGAATTCTATGCTTTGGGTTTTGAAAATATTTACCCGATTTCTGCTGTGTCAGGCAGTGGCACAGGTGACTTGTTGGACGAAGTGGTGAAACATTTCTCCAAGGACGAGAATGTGCAGTTGGAAGACCTGCCTAAAATTACCATTGTAGGCAAACCTAATGTGGGTAAGTCTTCTATTATTAATACTTTTTTGGGTTATGAGCGGCACATCGTCACCCCGATAGCTGGTACAACTCGTGACTCTATATATACCCGCTACACTGGCTTCGGCTTTGATTTTTACCTGATAGATACTGCAGGTCTTCGCAAGAAGAAAAAGGTGGAAGAGGATTTGGAATTTTATTCAGTAATGCGAACCATCAGGGCTATTGAAAATAGCGATGTTTGCATCTTGATGTGTGATGCCTCGCAAGGTTTCGATGCCCAGGACCTCAATATTTTCAGTCTGGCAGCCCGCAACCGTAAAGGTGTTGTTGTGGTAATGAACAAATGGGATTTAGTGGAAAAGGACAACAAGACGCACAAGCAATATGAAGACTTGGTTCGTCAACGCATAGCTCCATTTACTGATGTACCCATCATTTTCACTTCCGTCATCAACAAACAGCGTATCTACAAGGTGTTGGAAACCGCTATTGAGGTTCATAAAAACCGCAGCCGCAGAATCAGTACTTCAGAGTTGAATGATGTCATGCTGCCGATTATCAACCAGACGCCACCTCCTATGAACAAGGATAAGGTCATTCGTATCAAGTATGTAACCCAGCTGAAGACCTCTTTCCCGGCATTTGCCTTCTTCTGCAACCTTCCGCAGTATGTCAAGGATAGCTATAAAAGATTCTTGGAGAACCAGATACGAGAAAAATGGAATTATTCTGGCGTGCCGATGGAAATCTATTTCAGGAGAAAATAATAACTTAGGGCTGTCATAATATGGCAGCCGAAAAAAATAATCAAAACATGAAAAAAATCATTGCCATCATTGTATTATTGTTGTGCTGTAGCAGCATGATTTTCGCCCAAGGCAAAGGAACTTTCAGAGTGGGTTTGCGCATAGGCCCCAATTTCTCCACTTTATATGGAATTGAGTCAGATGGGCAAAAAATCCCGACATTGTATTCCTCGGCCGAAAGATACAAGATGAAAGTAGGCGTAAGAGGAGGATTTGTGTTTGACCTTGGACTTACCGATGTGGTATCCATACAACCTGCCATCTATTATTCTTTGCAGCGATGGGGTTCGAGTGGACAATTTCAATTGACAGACTCTATCGTTTTGAAGACGGAAGAAGTAATGAGCATGCAGATTGTTCAGGTTCCGGTATTGGTTAATTTCCGGCTTGCTTTCAAAAGCAATTACCAACATGCTTTTGTATTCGGAGTAGGTCCTTATTTTAGTGTGGCCGTTCAGGGCCAGGATGTTTTGGATGGCTCTTTTATCAACCAATTCTCTGGGGAATCCTTGGATATCAGAGGCAAAGCCAACTTTTATAAAAATGAGCAAATCAGTTATTATGTAACGGATAAAAGCGGTTATGCGGAAGAATACAAAACCAATTATAACGAGCATCCTTACCGCCGTTGTGATTTCGGCTTTACAGTAGCGGCTGGTTTTGAATTAAAAAAATTCTATATCGGTGCGGCTTGTGACTTTGGAGTGATAAATACCGCCAATACCAAAGAATGGGAAGATGCAGGCATTAAAGGCTATAGCCAGCGCAACCTCAACCTTCAGGCTACTTTGGGGTATTATTTCTAACGGTTATATGTGGAGACGTCAAGACGTTAAGGCGTGAAGACACTCGCTTCGCTCGTTCGTGGAGGCGGAATTTCTTAACGTCTTAACGAATGCACGAAGTGCATGACTTAACGTATCCACGTATTAACGAATGAGCGCAGCGAGACACCCCCTCATGCGTAGCATGTCTCCCCTCGAACGAAGTGAGACTCCCCTTAAAATTTAATTCGCTACTGCGTCAATCTCTTCCCTCAGATTCTCCATCACAAACTGGGTTCTTTCGCTGGTGTTTTTGCCCATGAAATAGTCCAGGAGATTTCGGATATCCACTTCTTTTGACAACACCACAGGTTCCAGACGAATATTTTTTCCGATGAAATTCTTGAACTCTTGTGGTGAGATTTCACCCAAACCTTTGAAACGCGTGATTTCGGCCTTTGCACCGCACTTTTTGATGGCATCGGCCTTTTCCTCGTCGGAGTAACAATAAAGCGTCTGCTGCTTGTTTCTGACCCTGAAAAGAGGGGTTTCGAGGATATAGACATGGCCGGCTTTGACCAAGTCGGGGAAATATTGCAGGAAGAAGGTTAACATCAGAATACGGATGTGCATACCGTCGGCATCAGCATCGGTGGCAATAACGATGTTGTTGTAGCGTAATCCGTCCAAACCATCTTCGATATTCAGTGCTGCTTGGAGCAGGCTTAACTCTTCGTTGCGGTATAGAGCGCTTTTGTTGGTATTGTAGGTGTTCAGAGGTTTGCCTCGCAGACTGAAAACCGCTTGGGTGTTGGCATCGCGCGACATGGTGATGGATCCGGAAGCGGAGTCACCCTCGGTAATGAAGATGGTGGTCTCCACACCGCGAGCGTCGTTGGTGTTGAAATGATAACGGCAGTCACGGAGTTTGCGGTTGTGCAAGCTGACTTTTTTCTGGGTTTCCTTCGACTGCTTCTTGATGCCGGCAATCTCTTTTCTTTCCTTTTCCGATTCCTGGATTTTTTTCAGAATGATATCCGCCACATCCAAATGCATGTGGAGGTATTTGTCTAACAACTTTGAAACGATGTCGTTGACGTAATTTCTGATGGTGGTGCCGCCAGGACGCATATAGGTGGAACCCAATTTGGTTTTGGTCTGTGACTCAAAAATAGGCTCTTTAACTTTGATGGAAAGGGCTGCTACCACGGAATTGCGGATGTCGTTGGGGTCGAAATCCTTTTTATAGAAATCTCTGAAAGTCTTTACAATAGCTTCACGGAAAGCCTGTTGATGCGTACCGCCCTGGGTGGTGTTCTGGCTATTGACGAAAGAGTAATATTCCTCGCCGTATTTGCGGTCGGTATGTACCAAGGCAAATTCGAAATCACCATCTTCCAAATGGATGGGCTCATAAAGGGCATCGTTGCCTATATTGTTGTTAATCAGGTCTAAAAGTCCATTTTTGGAGATAAAACGTTTGCCATTGAGCACGATGGACAATCCGCGGTTGAGGTAAGCGTAGTTCCAAATCATCTTTTCCACATAGTCGATGTACCAATGGTAATTTTCGAAGATGCTACCATCAGGGATAAAAGAAACCAGGGTGCCGTTGCGGTCTTCGCAAAGTTGCAGGGGGGATTCTTCCACCAATTTGCCGCAGGAGAACTCGGCGGTTTTCTTTTGTCCGTCGCGGATACTCTGTACGAAAAAGTAGGTGGATAAGGCATTGACGGCTTTCACACCAACCCCGTTCATACCGATGGAATTGTCGAAAGCGGTGCCTTCTTTGAATTTACCACCGGTGTTCATTTTGGAAACGCAGTCCACCACTTTGGTCAACGGAATGCCTCGGCCATAGTCGCGAATGGAGACTTTATTTTCTTTGATGGATATTTCGATGGTTTTGCCGAAGCCTTGCATAAATTCATCTATTGCGTTGTCTATCACTTCTTTAAACAACACATAGATGCCGTCATCATGGGCAGATCCGTCGCCCAGTTTGCCGATGTACATACCTGGCCGGGTTCGTATATGCTCGTCCCATTCCAGCGTGGTGATATTGTCGTCGTTATATTCTGCCATAATCAGTTATCAGGTTACAGGTTACAGTGATTAGGGGTTAGTGGTTAAGGGGATTTTCGCACTGCGTGCTCAAGGGGAGTGGACTTCGTCCAAAGGGGAGTCTCGCTAAGCTCGAGGGGAGTTTAAATTCCCCTTCTTTTAGAAGGGGTGGCCGAAGGCCGGGGTAGTAGAAGGGGAGTCAGTTGTCAGAGCGGTGATATCAAACTTCAAAAATACGAAAAAAACACGAGACAGAGGGTGAAATGTCTGGATAATTTCAACAGGGGGAAGTTGATTTCAATTAGCAAATTCGTTAATTAGCAAATTGAATTTTGAAATTTGAATTTTGAATTAAATTTTTTCCGTAACTTTGTCTTTTCAAAATTTAAGAATATGAAAATCCAATTTACCCCCGAAGACATTCAGTTTATGCAAGCCCGAGGCAGCAATCCCGATGAGGTGCAGCGTCAGTTTTCTTTTTTTGAAAATGGCTTTAATTTTGTGAATCTTGACCGTCCCGCCACGATTGACGACGGTATTGTCCGTTTGGAGGAGGAATACATTGAGGATTTGATAGAGGATTACGAGCATCTTATTCAGGGCAAGACTGTTACCAAATTTGTACCGGCATCAGGTGCCGCTTCCCGTATGTTCAAGGAATTGTATTCATATCTTGAAAACGACAGTGAGGAAGTGATGGTCAAAGCAAAAGCTTTCTTGACAAAACTTCCTAAATTCGCGTTTTATGAAGATTTGCGTAAGGCAATGGCCAAGGATGGCTATGCCTTGGAGCATGAGATAGAATATCAGAATTACAAGCTGATTGTCCGTTATATTTTGGAAAAAGAAGGACTGAATTACGGCAATTTGCCCAAGGGATTGCTGAAATTCCACCGTTATGGGGATGTCAACAGAACCGCAGTGGAAGAGCATTTGGTGGAAGCAGCCCAATATGCCAAGGATGAAAACGGACTATGCCGCATACATTTCACCGTATCACCGCAGCATCAGCAGGGTTTTGAGCAACTTTTGGCTAATGTTCTGCCAACTTACGAAGCACGTTTCGGGGTAAAATATGACATATCCTATTCCATTCAGAAACCTTCTACCGATACCTTGGCGGCAGAAGTGGACAATACTCCTTTTCGGAACGAGAAAGGCGAGTTGTTGTTCCGTCCGGGTGGTCATGGGGCTTTGATTGGCAATCTGAATGAAATCCATTCGGATATTGTTTTTGTCAAGAATATTGATAACGTGATCACCGAAGACAAAGCAGAACCCACTTTCACCTATAAGAAAGCGTTGGCAGCTTATTTGATAGAGTTGCAGAACAAGACTTTCCACTATATGAAGAAGATTGAAGCGGGTGAAGTGGATGAGATGGATTTGTGTGAAATGCTGGATTTCGCTTCCACTGAGCTGATGATCAATGTGGATGATGACCCGACTCCTGAAGCTTTGTTCGAGAAAATGAACCGCCCCATCCGTGTGTGCGGTATGGTGAAGAATGAAGGTGAGCCGGGTGGCGGCCCATTCTGGGTGATCGATGATGAGGTGGAAAGTCTGCAAATCGTGGAGTCTTCGCAGATGAACAGCAAAGATGCCGCCCAGATGGAAATTGCCCGCCAGGCTACGCACTTCAATCCTGTGGATATGGTATGTGCTTTCAGAAACTATAAGGGAGAATACTTCAATTTGAAGGATTATGTAGATGAGACCAAAGGTTTTATCTCATCAAAATCATACGGCGACAGAAGCTTGAAAGCCATGGAGTTACCTGGCTTGTGGAATGGTGCCATGGCCCGCTGGATCACGGTCTTTGTGGAGGTTCCCTTGGCTACCTTCAATCCCGTGAAAACGGTGTTTGATTTGCTGAAAAGGTAATTTAATGGGGGAGTTGTGCATACGCACAGGGGAGTCTCGCACTATGTGCTCGAGGGGAGATGGATTGATTACAGGATTATAGGATTACAGGATGATGGATTTAGAATTGACACCCAATAAAATCGCCGTCATTGCGGACCAAAATGTTCTGCAATTATTCCCATATTATATTGATTCTCTGGGTTTTGATGCACCTGTATTCGTTTTTTCCGTTTTGCCGGGGGAACAAAATAAGTCTATAGAAGAGGCGGTTTATTTGTGGCAAAATTTGCTGGAAAACCATTTTGATAAACAAAGTCTTGTTATAAACTTTGGCGGGGGAATGGTAAGTGATTTGGGCGGTTTTGTGGCTTCAACTTATCAGCGAGGAATTCCTTTTATCAATATACCAACCACCTTACTTGGCATGATAGATGCGGCGGTTGGAGGGAAAAACGTCATTAACCTCAATGGCGTGAAAAATATGGTGGGAACCATAAATCTTCCCGAAAAAGTGATTATTGACACCTTGTTTCTTAAGACCTTGTCGCCTCTGCAAATACTTGACGGTTTCGGAGAAATGATCAAATATGCCCTTATTGGAAATGAAAATTTGTGGCATGAAATCAATAATCTTGAAAATATTAAAAATCAAGATATTAAGAAAGAATGGATAGATTGGTGCGTGAGTTTTAAGGAAAAAATCGTGCAGGAAGATTTATATGACCAGGGATTACGTCACATTTTGAATTTTGGTCATACAATAGGTCATGCCCTTGAAGCCTATTTTATGCAAAAAGACAGGGATGAAAAAAAATCCTTCCCAACCGTGTCACATGGTCATGCTGTAGCTTTGGGAATGGTGATAGAATCCTATCTGTCATACCGAAATGGCTTGCTTTCACAATCCGCATTTGAGGAAATCCGAGCGGTCATTTTACGGTTCTACAAAAATCTTATCAAAGATTTTTCTGCAAGCCAAATAAAGACAATAGTTGATCTTTGCGTCCTGGATAAAAAGAACTGCAATGGCAGAATAAATATCACGATGTTGGAATCTATTGGTCATGCAACGCCTAACCATTTTGTCTCGGAAGAGGAATGCGCAGAGGCAATAATGCAAATGAACGCATAACCCATCATCCTGTAATCCTATAATCCTGTAATCAATTCATCTCCCTTCGAGCACGAAGTGCGAGACTCCAAAAACAAAAGGCGTGAAAACGAAACTCGCCTCCACGCCTTCACGTCTCCACGTCTCCACGTCTCCACGTCTTAACGTTACTTCACCAGATTATACGTATCCGTAGCGATCACCAATTCTTCGTTGGTGGTGACGGAAACGAGTTTCACGCGTGAGTCGGGAGTGGAGATGATACCGTCCTGGCCAGCCAGTCTTTCATTCTCGGCTTTGTCAAGGGTGCAGCCTAAGAATTCGAGGCCGTCGCAGATGGCTTCGCGCTGGAACCAGGCATTCTCGCCGATACCACCAGTGAAGAGGATGACATCCACACCACCCATAGCAGCAGCGTAGGCACCGATATATTTCTTTACTCTGTAGGCAAACATGTTGAAAGCGTAGGTGGAACGCTCATCACCGCTGTCCTTGCCGGCACGGATGTCACGCATATCCACGCTCTTGCCAGAAATGCCCAACAAACCAGACTTCTTGTTGATGAGGTTGTTCATGCCTTTGAAGTCAAGATTTTCTTTTTCAGCAATATAAATCAAAGCACCGAGGTCGAGGTCACCACAGCGGGTACCCATCACCAAACCTTCAACAGGGGTAAAGCCCATAGAGGTATCCACGGATTTGCCGTTCTTGATAGCGCAGATGGAAGCACCATTGCCTAAGTGGCAGCTGATGATTTTGGAATTGTTATAATCTACACCAGCGATTTCGGCGGCTTTCGGACCTACATATTTGTGGCTGGTGCCGTGGAAACCGTAACGTCTTACCTTGTTGTTGGCATAATATTCGTAAGGAATAGCATACAAATAAGCTTCTGCCGGCATGGTCTGATGGAAAGAAGTATCAAATACGCCTACATGTTTCACATTGGGCAGCAGTTTCTGCATCACCTTGATACCCAATAAGCTGGCGGGATTGTGCAAGGGTGCTAACTCACACAGTTTGTTGATTTCCTCGATTTCCTTCTCGCCCAAAATCATGCTATTCTTGAAATATTCGCCGCCGTGAGCCACACGATGACCTACTGCGCCAATTTCATTGAGGTCGCTGATAACACCGTGAACTGGGTCAGTCAGAGCTTTCAGTACCAAGTTGACACCCACTTCATGGTCTTTGATAGGAGTTTGTACGTAATATTTGTCTTTGCCGACGGGTTTGTGAGTGAATTCACCCATTTCCAAGCCGATACGTTCTACCAAACCCTTGGCTTTCAGTTCGGCGTTGTTAGCCATGTCAATCAGCTGGTATTTGATTGACGAACTTCCGCAGTTGAGTACTAATACTTTCATGTTGATGATAAATTTATTGGTTATTTTATAGTTAATGCTAATAAGTTATGATGTTGCCACGTGCTGAAAGCACGTTATTTTATTAACCCCTCACAAGCGACGAAGTCGCGCAGTGTGGGGTGGCGAAGTGTGTGGAAAAAGCAGGCGTGCCGAAGGTACGCTACTAAGTGTATGTAGCGTGCTTCCTGCACGCAGATACGCCTTGTCATTTCTTACCCCACACTGTGCTGCGCTTGTGCGGGGTTAATGGGATGTCGTGCCTTCGGCACTTGGATAGTTTCATCAAATCTTATCCCGAATATAAAAGAATAACCCGACATCTGTCATTTCCTTTCTTAGCATATCAAAGAACATTCAATTCATTTGCACATTTGCTAATTAACTAATTTGCTAATTCAATTGGCACATTAGCACATTGATAATTAGCACATTAATTTACTTCCCGATAATATCTTCCAGTTCCTTCGGAGTCTTCGGGATGGCGGGGCCGAGCACCTTATGACCGTTAGAGGTGATGAGCAGATCGTCTTCGATGCGGATGCCGCCGAAATCACGGTACTGATCCACTTTTTTGTAGTTGATGAACTGTTCGAACTTACGCTCTTTTTTCCAGATGTCGATCAATTGCGGGATGAAGTAAATACCTGGCTCGATGGTCACGATGAAGCCTGGTTTCAGTTCACGGGCCATACGCAGGGCGCTCCAGCCGAAAATGTCGCTGCGGCTTATGGTTTCATCATAGCCGACGAAGTTCTCGCCGAGGTCTTCCATATCGTGTACATCCAGACCTAACTGATGTCCCAAGCCGTGGGGCATGAACAGAGCATGGGCGCCTTGGCGCACGGCCTCATCCACATCGCCTTTCATCAGGCCCAATTGTGACAGGCCTTCCGCGATGACTTTGCACGACAGTGTGTGCAGCTCTTTGTTGTACACGCCTGGTTTGGCTGCGTCAATGGCATCCATATTGGCTTTCAGCACAATCTCATAGATTTCTTGTTGTTTCTTGGTGAAACGACCGCCAACGGGCAGGGTACGGGTATTGTCGGAGCAGTAGTTCATCAAGTTTTCAGCACCAGCATCCATCAGCAACATGTTTCCTTTCTGCAAGATAGCTTCATGGCCGTGGTTGTGCAAAGTTTCGCCGTGCTGTGACAGGATGATGGGGAAGGACACACCGTTGCCATATGACAAGGTGATACCTTCGGCGAGTCCGGCCAATTCCAATTCGGGCACGCCGGGCATGCAGCGGCGCATGACGGCGGTGTGCATCTTGTAGCCGATTTCGCAGGCAATCTCCATCTGTTCAATTTCGCATTTTTCCTTGGCAGAACGCAGTTTGACGATGCCTTTGATCAGCTCTGCTGATGCGTGGTTGCGGATGTTGTTGACATTGATATCGGTGATATTGGAAAGCCATATTTTATTGTCGCCGCGGTAGGGTGGGGTAAAATGCACTTTACGGCCAGCAGTTTGGGCGGCATGGACATATTCGCTCAGCTTAGCCATGGGCATTACCTCTTTCACGCCCACTTTCTCGGCTAAAAAAGCTAATGTAGGCTGGTTGCCCATCCAGATGATGTCGTCGATTTCGAAATCATTGCCGAAGATGATGTCGCGACCTTCATCGAAATCGATGATGGCGGCGATGTCTGCGATAGACAGGCCGAAGAAATAGAGAAAGTTGCTATCCTGGCGGTATTTATAGGTGTTGGAAGGATAGTTCATCGGGGCTTCGCTGTTGCCCAAAAAAATGGCGATGCCGCTTTTTACGGCTTTTTTCAACTTATTGCGGCGGTTCTGGTAAACCTCAGCTTTAAATAATGGGTTCATAGTATTGTATGTTTTAGAGGGGCAAATTTACATAAAATTCTCCAAATACGAGCAGCATCATGAAAATTTTCAGAAGGTAAGAAAAATATGTTAATCTAAATTTTGATAATAAAATTATTTAGTATTTTTGCAAAATAATTCATCAAAAACAATAAAATATTATCCAATAGCCTCAGGGAGGCGTAATTTCAGTAACCCCATATGCAGCACAGCGGAGTATGGGGATGTACAAACCAGGAGCTATCATAACAAAGCCTCGTAGAGGTGTAACTTAAAAAGAAAAAATGAGTCATGTAAAAACACTTTATCACATCGTGATAAGAACTTACAGAAATCAATTCACTATCAATGAAGAGCATGAGAGGGAGTTGTATGCTTACATTTTTGGTATTTGTAAGCAAAAAAAAGTCAAATTATACAGGATTGGGGGAATGCCAGATCATCTTCATCTTTTTGTTTCACTTCCATCAACCATGGCCATTTCACTATTTGTGCAGGAGATGAAATCGAGTAGTAGTAAATGGCTCAGGCGTAATCCAGCTTTTCCTCTTTTTTTTAAATGGTCTAAAGAATATGCGGCTTTTACCTATGCGGAAAAAGATAAATCAATGATTATCAATTATATAAAAAATCAAAAGGAACATCACAAAAGAGTAGTGTTTACGGATGAATATCGGACTATACTAAAGGAAAACGGAGAGGAGATTGTGGAGGAGTTCTTTATGAGGGATTAAGCAGAGCTTACGCCTCTTCGAGGCCAGCAGGTATCAGTGCACAGTCTAAGTCTTCATATAGGTCTGCAGTCCCCATACTCCGCTTCGCTACATATGGGGTTACTGAGCTTACGCCTCTTCGAGGCCAGCAGGTATCAGTGTACAGTCTAAGTCTTCATATAGGTCTGCAGTCCCCATACTCCGCTTCGCTACATATGGGGTTACTGAGCTTACGCCTCTTCGAGGCCAGCAGGTATCAGTGTACGGTCTAAGTCTTCTATTGGTCTCAATTCTCTATATTACCTAAAAATCAGCCGATAACAATTTATGAAGAAAAAAAATAAAAAAATTAGCACTAGGTCAAAAAAAATATGTATCTTTGCTTCGCAATTATTATGGATTATTATGATATTGCAGAAAAGACTAAAAACTACGCGAACTGTTCACCCGAACGGGTGTATGTGTTTGGTATTTAAAACGATATAACAACAAAAACTAAAATAATAAAATCAAAAAACAATAAACAATAGTATTAATTAAAAACAAGTAACATGAAAAAATTTGACACTTTTCAAACTTTCGCCCGAGGGGCAAAAAGTTTGGTGGCCATTTTGCTAGTGATGCTAATGGCAGTGGGAAGTTTGTTTGCACAAACAACCTACACTTTTTCAAATTATACTGCAGGAACGCAGTATGCGGTTGATGAAGAACATGTGTTAGATGGCGTATTAACCATCTATACTACAGAATGTCATTTCCGAACAGATCAACTTCGAATTTATTCAAGTGCATCACATAATGGATTTTTCTATTCGAATGCATTGCCGAATAACATCGACAGTATTTCTTTCAACATTGGTTACAAAGTTGACAATTTGTTAGTATATGGAAGTTCTGATGGATTGACATGGACTTTAGTTGGTTCTATTGCTGCAACAGAGGAATATGCTGATAAAGGTATTGGGTTTGGAAATAATGAATTTAATTATTTCAAATGTGATGTGGAAGGAACGCAACAGCTTCGTATCACTTCTTTCACAATGTTTTATAAAACTACTCCCGAACCTCCCACACCCATCGTGGTGTCCGTTCCTACTTTCGCTCCTGAAGCTGGCACTTATACTGCTGCTCAGAATGTGACAATTGCTTGCGCTACCGAAGGTGCTGCCATTTATTACACACTTGATGGCTCTACTCCTACCGCAAATTCTACACTTTACGAAAACGCAATTGAAATTACTGAAACTACCACTATTAATGCCATCGCTATTTTGGATGAAACCATAAGCGATATGGCAACTGCTACCTATACTATTGAGGTGACTCCCGTTGAACCCGATGAACCTACAGTTCTTGAGTTAGATTCTATCGCTACCCTGCCTTATGCATACAACTTCGAAGATGTAGATCCTTATTTCATGATTAACAATGGCGAAGCCACTAATAAATGGTACATTGGTCAGGCTCAAACATTCGATAATAAGAAATTGTATATATCATCTAATAATGGTACAACTAACAAGTATGATATCACCGCTGCCAGCACCGTAACCGCTTACCGTGATGTGATGATTCCCGCAACAGGTGCTATCTTGACTTTCGACTACCGTGTGAATGGTCAGACTAATACAACTGACTATTTGAAAGTGGATTTGAATGGTAATGAAATTGCCAGATTGGTTGGTGAAAATGATTGGACTTCTTTCAGTTATGACATCTCTGGTGAAATGGCTGGTGAGGTTCGTGTTCAGTTTACCTGGGTGAACAACGCTTCTGCTGGTAACCAGTTCCCTGCCGCTATTGACAATCTTTCTGTTATTGAAACTCCTTGCTCACAGCCTACCGCTTTGGCTGCTGCAGTGGATAGTACTACTGCTGTGATTACTTGGGAGGCTGTTGAAGGCCAGACTGCTTGGAACTTCCAGTACAAATTGGCTGACCACAGCGAATGGTACACCGTTCCCGCTACTGCTACTACAGTTACCCTGAATGATCTCCAAGGTAACAGCAACTACGAAATGAGAGTGCAAGCTGTTTGCGGTGAGAACGTAAGTGCATGGACAACAGGTGCTTTCGCAGTGGCTTGCCAGACGGAAGAAGTTACAGTTACTCCGACAAATGTGGTAATTGGTACAGGTACATCAACCACAAATTATATTTTCCCTGGTTACTATGGTTGGCAGTATTCAGCCATATTGTATGATATGAATCAGGCAGGTCCCATCAACTCTATTGCATTCTATTTGAATTCAGCTTCTTCAACAAGTGGTTCAACAATGACCGTATGGGTAAAGGCAGTTTCTTCAGACTATGCCTTGGCTTCATCCAATACTTTCGCTACGATGGTGGATGGTGCACAGCAAATTTATGATGGTGCTCCTGATTTCTCAACAGCAGGTTGGATTACCTTCCCTGTAAACAATTTCACTTTGGCAGAAGGTCAAGACCTTTTGGTTTTAGTTAGAGGTGTAGGATGTTCAACCAGTGGAGGTTGCAGTAAACAGGCTCGTTACACTTCCACTTCCAATAAATTGTGGTATAAACTTCAAGATAGCTCAGATCCAGGACAAAGTGTTACAGGAACTTTGAGTTCTTATCGTCCTAACATTACCATCAACATGGATGTTACCGTGGTTACTTGTGATGATCAAATTGCTTGTGTTGCTCCTACAGGTTTGCAGGTTTCTGATATTACACCCAACAGCGCAGTGTTGACTTGGACTGCTGGTGATGAAGGTCAGAATAATTTCATCGTGGAATATCAGGCTGCTGGTGCTACCGAATGGACACCTGTGGAAGTTACAGGTACTACTTACACTTTGAGTGGCTTGTCTCAGCTGACCAACTACAGTGTGAAAGTAAAAGCCAATTGCGGGACCAATAACTGGAGCAATGTGATTTCCGGTATTTTCCGTACTGTAGGTATTTGTCCTCCTGTTACCAATTTGGAAACAGCTAATGTTTCTAATACTACTACTTTGACTTGGGAACCCGGTGGTGAGGAAA
>JAEETJ010000042.1 GCA_016290295.1 Bacteroidales bacterium | reverse complement strand
GCATGTCCATTGGAAGAATGGTTATCGGCAGGGCAAAGCGCATTATAGTAAGGATATTGGTTCCACTTGCTGGTCAGCAAAGGCTCTACCACGACACTGCGGGAATGCAGGCGGGACGGATGACGCAAAGCTTCCCATGCAGCCTCGACTGACGGTGCTGGTTCATCTGAAGCTTCGCAGATAAGCTCTATTTGCTGCTGATACTCACCCAAGAGAAAAGCCATATTTTCCGGTATTCTGCTACCATCAAATGAAGAAGTGGTGGAATAGGCCAGAATCGGACTTACACGACTATCGGCAGCGACAATGGCAAAAGCATTAGTACCGACATTAACCACATAATACAGGGGTTGATCCACATTTCGCGTCCCCTCTTGACGTGTTGCCAAGCCAGTGTATGCCACTGAAGGTGCTAACGAACGTGAATGCAAGTCTGGAAATGACTGGAAAAAACTCACAGCCATATTTTTAGCGTATGTTGAGTCAACTGGTGAAGCTTTCAGCGTCAGTGACATCATCATAGGCAAGACACATAACAACAACGTAAATAAATTTCTTCTCATCATCATTTTTTTATTGCTATCAAAAATTTTTTTCATCATAAATCATTATAAACTAAATGCGAACACAATTCTCCGCGCATATTATCACATATAACTTGCAAAAATACAACTAATTTTCGTATCTTTGCAGGTCTTAAACTATAACTACTAACATCGCATAAAAACTCAAAACATCTTTAACCTCAGTATTTAAACCTTTCTGTTTCAAAACGATTCTATTTAAAAATTATTTTCTCATCGCAACGATATTAACAAAATAAACAATTTCAAAATAAAAACGATGAAAAAGACATTCATGATTTGCCTGATGGCAGCATTTATCGGAATCAGTATTAATCTTAAAGCACAAGAAACTATGACACAAGAAGAAAGAATCAGTTATTTTTTGGGCGCCAATGTTGGCGAGTATTATAAACATCAAGGTGTAGATATAATAGTGAAAGACAAATTTTACCAAGGTTTTTCCGATGCATACGCTGGCCAAAACATTTTCACCCAGGAAGAGATGCAAACCCTGAATATGGAAT
This sequence comes from Bacteroidales bacterium, assembly GCA_016290295.1. Classification (GTDB taxonomy): domain Bacteria; phylum Bacteroidota; class Bacteroidia; order Bacteroidales; family WCHB1-69; genus RUG11690. Next base: position 15,982 of record JAEETJ010000042.1, on the reverse strand, counting down.
TCGAGAAAATGATGCAACAAATACAAAACAGTTTAAAAGACAGGGAGAAAGCCAAAGGTGCAGCCTTTTTAGCTGAGAACAAGAAAAAAGAAGGCGTAGTTGAAACCGCTTCAGGTCTGCAATACAAAGTGGTGAAGATGGGTACCGGCGCCAAACCGAGTGCTACCGACCGTGTGAAAGTCCACTACCACGGCACCCTGATCGATGGCACCGTTTTTGATTCCTCCGTACAGCGTGGCGAACCTATCACTTTCGGACTGAACCAAGTAATCGCCGGCTGGACAGAAGGTGTGCAGCTAATGCCCGTCGGCTCCAAGTTCATCTTCTACATCCCCTCTAACTTGGCTTACGGCGACCGTGCCGCTGGCAGCATCAAACCAGGCTCAACCCTGATTTTCGAGGTGGAATTATTAGACATTGAGAAATAAAATCACAGAATATTGAAATCCAATAATTTAGGAAACAAAATCATCGAGGTGCTCTCGCGTGGAAACGCCGGGGCAAAATACAACTACAAGCAAATCGCCGCCAAAGTTGGCGTTTATGATAAGCAAGGACGGGCTACTGTCCAGGAAATCCTGCAAGATTTCCTGGAGGCCCGTATTTTATTAAAAGCCGGACGCGGTCACTATAAAATCAACCCCAAGTACCTCAGCAAGGAGACCACAGGGCGCAATTACGTGATTGGCCGTCTGGAGATGAAGCCAGGAGGTACCGCTTTTGTTGTTAACGACAAGAAAGGAAGCTCTGACAGCGAAGACGAGGACATCTACATTGCTGATGGCAACTTGGGCAACGCCCTGCACAACGACCTTGTGAAAGTCGTGGTTTTCCCGTCTCGCAAAGGAAAGCGTCCTGAAGGCCAAGTGGTTGAAATTGTGGAACGCAGCCAGAAGCAGATTGTCGGTGTGCTCCACATCAACAAAGGCATTGCCTATTTTATTGCCGACAACCCCAACTTTCGTCGCGATGTGCTCATTCCGGGACGCAGTCTCAAAGGTGGGCACAACGGTGACAAGGTGGTGATCCGCATTGTGGAATGGGAAGCTGGCACCCGCAGTCCGTTAGGAGAGGTCATCCACGTGTTAGGTAAACCTGGCGACAACGAAGTGGAAATGCAGGCTATCCTGGCCGACAACGACTTTCCGCTGGGCTTTCCGGAGACTGTGGAGCAAGAAGCAGCCCAGATTGACAGCCGCATCAGCGAGCAGGAAATCCAGCGCCGCCGCGACTTCCGTCAAACCCTTACCTTCACCATCGACCCTGCCGATGCCAAGGATTACGACGACGCCATCTCTTACGAGAAACTCGAGAATGGACTGCACCGTGTGGGCATCCATATCGCCGATGTCTCGTTTTATGTGAAACCCAACACGGAGATTGACCACGAGGCATACCTGCGTGGCACCTCCGTCTATCTGGTGGACCGTACCATCCCCATGTTGCCGGAGGTACTGTCCAACAACCTATGCTCCCTGCGACCAAATGAAGACAAGCTCTGCTTCAGCGCCGTCTTCGACCTTGACGACAATGCCAAGGTGCACAAAGAATGGTTCGGACACACGGTCATCAACTCCGACCGCCGTTTCAACTACGACGAAGTGCAGGAAATCATTGAGCAGAAGCAGGGAGAAATGTGCGACACCATCCTGCAGCTGCACCAGTTAGCACAGATTCTGCGCAAAAAACGCTTCGACAATAATGCCATCAACTTCGAAACTGAGGAAGTAAAATTCAAACTGGATGAAAACAGCAAACCCATCGGAGTCTATCTAAAAGTGCAGAAAGAGGCCAATTGGCTGATTGAGGAGATGATGTTGTTAGCCAACCGCCGTGTCGCGGAGAAAGTCGGCAAACGCACCGCCCGCCAGCTGCCTCGCACCTTTGTGTTCCGTGTGCATGACGAACCGCTGAGCGACAAGTTAGAGACGTTCAAGAACTTTGTCAAAAAGTTGGGCTATGACCTGAAGACCACCAGTCACAAGGCATTCACCTCATCCATGAACCAGATGTTCGAGCAGGTGAAAGGCAGCAACGAGTACAATATGCTCAGCAAGCTGTCCATCCGCATCATGGCCCGTGCCGCCTACTCCACCGACAACATTGGACATTACGGTCTGGCCTTCCCCTACTACACTCACTTCACCTCACCCATCCGCCGTTACCCCGACCTGATGGTGCACCGCCTGCTTGACCAGTATTTAGCTGGCAAGCCTTCGGTCAACAAAGCACAATACGAAGAATACTGCCAGCATTGCTCGCAAATGGAGCAGAAAGCCAGCGATGCCGAACGCAAGTCAGTGAAATTCAAACAGGCCGAATACTTGGTTGACAAAATCGGACAGGTTTTCGATGCTACTGTATCGGGTATTTCCAAGTGGGGTGTTTATGCCGAACTGGATGAGTCGAAATGTGAGGGCATGATCCCCATGCGCACCTTTGATGACGACTTCTACTACATTGATGAAGACAACTATACATTGGTAGGCTTGCACCACGGCCATGACATCCGCTTTGGTGACAGTATCAAAGTTCGGGTGGTGGAGGTGGACTTGCTGAGGAAGCAAATGACTTTTGAGAGAGTTGAAAACTGAAAACTGAATATTAAGAATTAAGAACTAAGAACTAAGAATTAAAAACGGGGAACAATTAAACTCCCCTCGAGCGAAGCGAGACTCCCCTTTGATGCGAGCATCACTCCCCTCGAAGGCAAAGCCTGAGACTCCCCTTGAGCACGAAGTGCACAACTCCCCCTACTAACCCCTAAAACCTAACCCCTAATCACTAATCACTAATGAAAATCGTCCTCCAACGTTGCAGCAGAGCCGAAGTGCGAATCGACGGGGAAACCGTGGGGCGCATCGGCACAGGTTTTGTTGTCCTGGTGGGCATCACCCACAGCGATACCCGCGAGGATGCCGATTTCCTAGCCAAGAAAGTAGCGGGGATGCGAGTTTTTGAAGACACAGAAGGCAAGATGAACCTCTCGTTAGCAGAAGTTGGCGGACAAATTCTCAGCATCTCACAATTCACCTTATACGGCAATGCACGCAAAGGCAACCGTCCCAGCTTCATTGAAGCTGCCCGCCCCGAAGTAGCGGAACCACTATACGAATATTTCAACCAGGTGCTGCGGGAACAATATGGTCTGCATGTGGAAACGGGTCGCTTCGGTGCCAATATGCAGGTAGACTTTGTGAACGACGGGCCGGTGACGATAATAATGGACAGTTGAAAACTGAAAACTGAAAACTGAAAGTTGACAACTATTAATTATTAACTATCAACTATAAATTATAAACAATGTGCGGAATTGTAGGATATATTGGACAACGGGAAGCGTATCCCGTATTGATGAAAGGACTTCATCGACTGGAGTACCGCGGATATGACAGCGCCGGAGTGGCTCTTATAAACCCACAAGGGCAACTGAACGTATACAAAGCCAAAGGCAAAGTTGCTGAATTAGAAGCTTTTGCCAGCGATAAAGACATCAGTGGCCACATTGGTATCGCTCACACCCGTTGGGCCACCCACGGAGAACCCAACCAAGTGAACGCCCACCCTCACTACTCGGAATCAGAGCAGTTGGCCATTATTCACAACGGCATCATCGAGAACTATGCCGTACTCAAAGAGGGTTTGATGAAACACGGCTACAACTTCCGTTCCACCACCGACACAGAAGTGCTGATTCAGCTCATTGAATACACCAAGCACACCTCACAGGTAGACTTACCCACAGCTGTTCAATTAGCACTTAACCAAGTGGTTGGAGCCTACGCCATTGCCGTTTTAGACCGACAGAATCCCAATATGATTGTTGCAGCCCGCAAAGGCAGTCCCCTTGTGGTCGGTATCGGTGAAGGTGAATACTTTTTAGCCTCTGATGCCACTCCGATTATCGAGTACACTAACAAGGTTATTTACATTGGCGACGAGGAAGTGGTCGTATTGGAGCGTGACAAAGAGCCATCGGTCACTACCATCACTAATGTCAAAAAAACTCCTGAAATTCAAAAGTTGGAGTTAACCTTGAACCAGTTGGAGAAGGGGGGCTATCCGCACTTCATGCTGAAAGAAATCTTCGAGCAACCACAGACCTTACGTACCTCCATGCGCGGACGTGTCAACGTGGAAGCCAATAACATAGCTTTATCAGGTTTTATCGACAACAGAAAGCGTTTTCTGAATGCCAAGCGTATTATCATCACCGCTTGTGGAACCTCCTGGCATGCCGGCCTGATTGCCATGTACGCCATTGAGGAATTTGCCCGTATCCCCGTGGAAGTGGAATACAGCAGCGAATTCAGGTACCGCAAACCCGTCATTCACAAAGACGATGTGGTAATAGCCATCTCACAGTCGGGTGAAACCGCTGACACACTGGCTGCCATACAACTGGCCAAACAAGCCGGAGCCTTCATTTTCTCCATCTGTAACGTAGTAGGCGCATCTATTCCACGATTGTCCGATAGCGGCTGCTACACCCATGTGGGCCCCGAAATCGGTGTAGCCTCCACCAAAGCCTTTACCGCACAAGTAACCGCACTGACCATGCTGGCCCTGTGTATTGGTCGCGAAAAAGGCACCATTGAAGAAGAACAATACCTAAGAATACTAAAAGAACTGGCCAATATTCCGGACAAGATTTCAAAAATCTTCCATCAGAATGACCGTATTGCTGACTTTGCCAAAATTTTCACCTACGCTCAAAACTTCATCTACCTGGGTCGTGGCTACAACCACCCTGTGGCCTTGGAGGGAGCTCTCAAACTCAAGGAAATCAGCTACATTCATGCAGAAGGCTATCCTGCCGCCGAGATGAAGCACGGTCCTATCGCCCTTATCTCACAAGAGATGCCCGTTGTGGTGATTGCTCCTAACTGCGGTACTTACGAGAAAATCGTCAGCAACATTCAGGAAATCAAGGCTCGTGAGGGCAAAGTAATTTCTATCGTGACGGAAGGTGACACTATTGTGTCCAACATGTCAAACTTCTGCATCACCGTGCCCGAGACCGAAGAGTGCCTCACTCCCCTGCTCACCGTCATCCCATTGCAGCTGCTGGCATACCATATCGCAGTGGCAAAAGACCGTGACGTGGACCAGCCGAGAAACCTGGCGAAATCGGTAACCGTGGAATAGTTGATAGTTGATAGTTGACAGTTGACAATTAATAGTCTGTTTTCAACTTTTGATTAGAACGGATAGCCTATACTAAAGTTGAGGCGTAGGGCATCAAAGGCTGAAGGAATATTGTAATACTTAGTAATTGGTCGTGTGAGATCAGGCTTACCTTCCTTGTCATATTTATATGTCTGATAAGGTGCGTGGATACCTATACCTAAGTCCAAGCGGATAACGAGTCCGTCGATGTCGAGACGGAATCCCGTACCGGTACCCAGAGCTATCTGCTTCGCAATATTCGGATTTCCGATAATTCCGTCATAAATCATCTCTGTATATCCCATTTTCTCAGCCAATAGTTCATAATCCTCGCTACTGAGGAGATCGGAGGTGTTTCGCCAGCCCCAAATATTGCCGGCATCGAGGAAAAAGGCACCATAGAGCTTCCATACAATAGGAAAACGTAATTCGATATTGGCTTCGAATTTTATATCACCGGAATGGAAAAAGCTCTGGTTATATTTGGTGCTATAGTAATTTCCTGGTCCGTAAGCGTATGGGGCTGCTGCTCGCAAGCTGTTGGGTCCACCGGCATAGAAAGCTTCAGATAGCGGAGCATATTGGGAATTCCCCAGCGGTATATTAGCACCTGCAAAAAGACGCGTCGCGATACATACCTGTTTCGGCATGTTGAACTTATTCCACAGTTCGACTGTCAACTTTACGAACTGGTCGAAGGGAACCTTGCCAATCGGTTTCTCCAACTCACTCCACTTGCGTCCGAAGACGCAATAGATAGCGTTAGTCAGGTTACCAGCTTCTTTGACTTCAAAGTCAAACATAGTGTTGACATGACGGTCGGAGCGGTAATCATTATAAGTGAATCCATAGCCAATTGAAGGTACAAACTCGTTTCCGGCAATAATTTTGAGGAGTTCCGGTTGTTCAAATGCATTATTAAGCAAATCAGATGACTCGACCTTCACCCTGACCAGAGAAAGCGAGAAAGGAGTGAAGACATGCGTGATATGATTAGACGAGCGGATGAAATACGTGAAGGATCCGGAGAACCTGTGAATACCATATCCTCCTGCTATATTCTCGTACTTGTACCCTATTCGGTAGCGAGTGTCGCCATCGGGATTGTTTTCTCCCACCCATTGCAGATACGGGAATACAAGTGCGGCTTCAACTCCGAATTTGTATGTGTTGCTTTTTTTCGAATTTTGCATATTTTGGTCGCGCAGGAACCAATAGTACGCTCCATAACCTTTGAACGTGAATGTCTCTCCGCGTCCCAATAAATTCCGTATAGAATGGGCAAGGGTGAGGTTAGGGCCAAGACTGTTGTTGGAGCGATAAGTGACATCCGCATCCGCCGTGAAATTGTGTGTACGTATGATGGCGGAATCACCCAAAGAAGGTACGTATCTTTTAAGATTCCATTGCTTGGTAGCCCTCACGCCTATACCGGACTTTTTGAGTTCGCCTTCGAGGATATTATCATAATCTCGCTGTGAGAACATGCGCAGAAAAACATTGCCTGATTTGGTCAGTTTAAAGTCTGCGGATATAAGACTGAGCAATCCATTGGCTTTATTGACTTCCGGGTTATCGGAGATGGTGGAGCCGACCGTAATACGCAGTTTATCATTGAATAGGGATTTACTGATAGCTATATTCATGTCATTGGTCTTGCCGGACGCATGTACGGTTTGTCCACTACTGAAATCAATATCTATCTTATTTCCCATCTTGGAATTAGCCATAGCGGCGTTGATACGGCTGTTAATGATGCTGGACAGGGTATATCCTCCTTTTTGTGCAGCCACATTGCTTTCGCCCATATACATTCCTGTAGTCAGCAATACTGCCGCTATTCCTTCACGAGTGTCCTCATCCAAAGATGTTAGTTCATGCGTGATAGTCTCATCATCCGGTGCTTCAAGGAAGAAGCCCAAAGCGTTAAGACCTAAGGAATCGAGAATTCCATTTACACGCACACCCGTGTTGAAGAGCACACGGCGTGTCTCTTCGCCCTCCGATTGCACATCCGCTTTCACCTGTTGCGATGCTGAAACATTCAGCAACGTCTGTCCTAAGGGACCGTTGAAGCTTACATTGCTTCCTGAATCCACATAGAAGGGCATAATGGGATATAAATTGGGCGAATAACGAACCACCCCTTCATCTATGTTGATCTTTCCGCCCCAGTTAAGCTCCCCGTCGGCAGTACCATACTGTATATTGACTGTACCATATGGTTTGACTTGTGCCAGATTTTTCTTATCAATCGGATAAGTAAGATCTGTGGAAGGCAGGATGGTGACATCCACGTCAGCAAGGATACTGTCCAGCGGCCCGGTCACCTTTCCGCGAATATCTGTTGCCAAGTCACCATAGACAGGGAAAGGTCCATCCTGCACCAGTTGCACCGGAGCGAAATTATCGGCAGCTACATCTACATCCACAAGCATCGTATTGAGATCCAACCCTCCGTTCAGAGTCATATAGGATTCATTGACGCTATAGATGCGCACGTCGTTGAGTTTTACATTATTATGTTCCATTATGATAGGAGTTTCTCCCAGACTCAACTCCACATCGTATGGTTTGTAGTAAGCAATTACATCCAGTGGCAGCACTTCGGCGGAGAGGTCCATTTGTGCGGGCAAACCGTCTGCTGTCGCCTTAGCCCGAACGATGCCATCCAAGTTAATGTCTTCCATATCAAGAATGTTGTTCACCAGTTCCATCGGGATATCGTCCAAGCGCAAATCTGCCTGTATGGCATTATCATACTGCTTCGATGGCTTAATCCGGATGTCCGCCGTACGGTTTCCGAGAACCATTTCATTGTATAGGAGGCTGTCCAGCTCGAGGTGTCCCGTTCCGTTCAGCTCGCGTCCACTCCGTTCCAAATCAAGTTTCAGTACGACATCGGTGCAAAGGTCATTCACGCTCATCACACCGTCGGTAATGCTGGTGTTGGCAGTTACTGAGGCAATGGTCTTGCCTTCCGTCATGTTTACCCGCATCGATGCTGTAGCAGGGGGCAAGCGCAGTCCCGTACTGTCATCCAAATTGTCAATATACGGGATGGAGGCATCCAATGCCAAGTCTGATTGGAGTGAATCAGATTTCAGCAACAAATTCAATTCGTTTATATCCAATCCGTTCCGCTCGATGATAGCCTGAACAGGACTACCTTCCGTCAGTTGTATTTCCGCCTGTATGTCTGGTATAAGCCGTCGAAGCGTATCCAGCATTGTCAGGTCTTGTAATGAGACGATGGACTGTACAAACGTTGTGTCTGTAACGACATCAAGCAGCGGTTGTACCTCATCCACCAGCCGGAGCACATGCATCGGGCTTTGTGCATCGATGGTAAGTCCCTGCGTAGCCAAATACAACGATGTAGCGGTATCCGTAGTAAAATCAAGGTTCAGAGACTCAATATCAAAATCCTCGCCTGCCACATGTGCCAACACATTCTTCATCTGCGTATGATAGTCCACATTCATTCGCTCGGGAGCAAGGAAGTCTGATACGCGGAACTGATGCTCCGTCTCGGCCTTCACCCGCATGTCTTTGTCCGTCATCTTAACCGGCAAATACAGGTTTCCCACCACGGTTTTATTAGCCAATTCAGCATCAAGCATCAGGCCAGAAGCATTAATTTGATTATAGATGCAAGTGTTCAAGTTCATGGACACTTTGCACTTCATCGCAGAGGAATAAGGATCTATACCCTTCCCTTGCGCATATATTTCGCCTGCCAATTCCGCATAGGTGCTGTCTTTGAGGAAGGGATATAGGTTCACTTGCTCAACATTCACCATCATATCATACACCTCATCATCAATATCATAAAATCCGCTCAAGTATGCCTTATTGCCTTGATAATCAGCATTGCCTGTCAAATCCACCCGCATTGTCTCCAGATTCAACGTCGTAGCCTCCAGGTCCGCTTTTGCCCCAAATGCGTCAGATCGGGCATATAATCGGTTAGAGGTAATCAGATTAGTGTTCAAGTCCACCAGTGCATCTCCATTGATCTTCTCAAAAGGCAGGTACAGCGTTTCGAGCGTAAGCGAAGCATTCTCGATATCCAGGTGACGTGCATCGTAGCGACTGCCCCCTACATCCGCCAACACATTTGTAATCAGAGAACCAGCACGCAAATCCAGTCCCATCGGATTGAGCACAAAGCGCACATTACTCAACTCACCATCCAGCACATCGAAAGCCATCGGGGTAGATGTTGTGTCTTCTGGGTCAGAGGTAGTGTCGCGCAGATTAATACCCACATACGCATCCGCCAACTTCAATCCTTGCAGCGGGTAATATCCTTTCGCAATACTGAGTCCCGGACTTTTTACATCCAGATGCCTTGCGATAACATCAATACCCACAGCTTCTATCAGGGTGTCGGAATGGACAGTCGTTTGTTCCAGTAGCAGCTGATCCACCACAATAGTACGGGCAGTCAGATCCTCACTCGACTCGCCAGGCTCAACTTTCTTCACACTGCCTTGCAGGCGCAGGGCATGCACGTAAATCAACGTATCCTGGCCGCGATGACCAATATAAAGACTGTCTATTTCTATGTGCAGCGGCAGGTCTTCCTCGCCCTTATAGGCGCGATAGAGAATCATCGGAGAATGATGGAAAGGCGACAGATAGAGTCGTCCCAAATCCACATCCAGATCGGTACGCTCATTGACCATCTCCACGCATTTTTGCAGGACAGCCGTACGGGCTCTGGGCGTCACCAGAATGACCGTTACCGTAATCAACAGTAACAGTACTATTCCCAAGACGACACCTACAACGGTGCATGGTATTTTCCAGATCAGGCTCTTTTTGCTCACGCCGTGTTTTTATCCTTTAGTTATTATTAGATTCTCCTATCTGCGTATGCTTTTGTTTGATTTAGGAGATGAGAAGTTTTGAGGTTTATATACTTATCGTTTGTTTCAGATTAGACATTTTCATTTTCAGCATCTTTAGCACTCATATTCTTGATGAACAAATCAACAAGACGCTTTGTGAGGAAGGTCTTTCGGACGGCATGGCGCACTTTGTCTGCAAACTCATGTGTATCACCTGATTGGACAGCCATCTCCGCTTCTGCCACAAGCTGCTCACGTCGATCGATCTTGGCGCGCAAGCTCGCTGAAGCATGATTATAGAGGAAGTTATAGCATGGCACAGAAGCCTTCATGATATAGGGTGTGAGGAAGGTAGTCACCACACTCGATGCCACGATAATAGGATAGATAGCAGGGTGAAGAACGCCTAAACTGGTACCCAAAGAAGCGATGATGAACGAGAACTCACCTATCTGCACGAACGAGAAGCTGGTCAGCATCGAGTCACGCATCGTCTCGCCACCCCACCAGCATCCCAAAGTGCCAAAGAGAATCATTCCGATGATAATCACCACGCAGACTAAAAGGATGCTTGACCAATATTCCACCAATGAGGACGGGTTGATCAGCATGCCCACAGAGACGAAGAAGATAGCCGCAAAGACATTCTTTAACGGTGTCATCAGCTTTTCGATACGATGCGATTCCACTGTCTCGGCAAGGATAGAACCCATTACAAAAGCACCGAGTGCACTGCTGAACCCTGCTTCCTCTGCCGTCAGTACCATGCCTAAGCACAGACCCAAGGAGAGGATGGTAAGCGTCTCGTCATTCAAATAGGATTTTACTTTGCGCAACAGCGTCGGGATAATCAATATTCCGCAGATAAACCATGCTGCAAGCGTGATGGCCAAAACGACCACTTTGTTAATCAGTTCGGCACCTTCGAACTGATGCTTAATAGCTATACTGGACAGCAGCACCATTAGGACTACCGCCACCACATCCTCTACGATGAGAATGCTGGTTGCGCCCTTGACGAAACGCTCCTTACCCAGGCCAGCCTCGTCAATCGCCTTCATTACGATAGTCGTACTTGACATGCAGAGCATGCCTGCCAGGAAAAGGGAGTTGATCATATCCAATTCGGCAAACTTTCCTACGCCGTAACCAAAGACCATCATGCCCAAGATAATCGTCAATGCACCTATTGCTGCCACTTTGCCGCTACTGATAAGATTCTTGAGGCGGAATTCCAGACCGATACAGAACAACACAAACAGCACACCGATATTACCCCAAGTCTCTACATTCTCTACATCCACAAGGGTCTCGCCAAACAGATACGGGCCTATCAATACACCGGCAACGATATAACCCAGCACAACAGGCTGTTTCAATAACTTAAACAAAAGACTGACCACACCGGCCGTAATCATCAAAATGTATAAATCATGTACCATGCTAATAAAGTTTAAAAAGTTACAAGTTATTTACTATAGTATCCTAAAATTTTATCATTAAATCACCATATTTTTCAAAGAAAGCATCTAAAAACAATTAGAAAAATGCGTAAATCATTAAAATAATTTGCAAAGATAAAAAAATTCATCCCAATAAGCTTGAAATTAGCACAAAAAAATCAGTTTTTTTGGAGGATATTGTAGCATTCTTATGAAACTCCGTCACACCTGCTTGTACACCATGTCGGCATAGTAATTGCAATCTTTTGGATTTTTTTTCATTCTATTAATAGAAATTATTTTAATTTTGCAACGTTGTTTGCTGACCCTGATGTTTAACGGACTTTGCACCAAGAACGGCAGCAATGCGTAAGGAATAAATAACAGAAGTCCCCCTAATAATTATGACAAAAATTGCAATAATTGGATACGGCAATATTGGCAAAGCCGTTGAAGAAGCTGTAAAGACAGCCCCGGACATGGAATTAACAGGCATCTACCATCACAATGATGATTTAAGCCAAATCAAAGCCGATGTAGCTTTATTGTGCACTCCCACGAGAGAAGTGCCCGCCTTTGCCGAAAAAATGTTACAATTAGGTATATCCACGGTGGATTCCTTTGACATTCACGGACAAATTTATGACCTGCGCCAACAGTTAACCCCGCTGGCCCAAGCCAACAAAGCGGTAAGTATCATTGCTGCAGGCTGGGATCCCGGTTCCGACTCGGTGGTACGAACTCTGCTGCAAGCCATTGCCCCTGGAGGCATCACCTATACCAACTTTGGTCCCGGCCGTTCCATGGGACACACCGTTGCTGCCAAGGCTATTCCTGGAGTCAAAGAAGCTCTCTCCATGACCATTCCCCTTGGTACCGGCATTCACCGCCGCATGGTATATGTAGAATTGGAAGAAGGTGCAGACTTTAAAACTGTGGAAAAGAATCTGTTGCAAGACGACTATTTCGCCCACGATGAAACTCATGTCATCCCCGTGCCTTCAGTAGCCACCCTGAACAATGTGGCCCATGGAGTGCACTTGGTACGCTCAGGTGTCAGTGGCACCACCCACAACCAACGCTTCGAGTTCAACATGAGCATCAACAATCCCGCTCTGACAGGTCAGGTGATGGTAGCCTGTGCCCGTGCTGCCTGTCGTATGAAAAACGAGTCCAACTACGGGGCTTATACCCTTATCGAGATTCCGCCCATTTACCTGTTGTCTGGCGACACCGAAAACAATATCAGAAGTCTGGTATAGGCATTTATCAAATGTTTTCGCACCTGTAAACAAGGTCTGTTATGGTCGATCTACATCTCACGATATTAGGCTGCGGCAGTGCCAAACCGACCTTGCGGCACCACACTTCCTCACAGATTATCAGTCGTTTGGGGAAACTTTATATGATTGACTGTGGCGAGGGTACACAAAGACAGTTCCACAAGTTCGGATTCCATGAGGGGCAGTTGGAAAACATCTTCATCAGCCATGCCCACGGCGACCACTGTTTAGGGCTGATCGGACTGCTTTCCTCCATGTCGCTTAATTCTCGTTATCGGGACATAAACATCTATATTCCAGCTAATTTCGAGCAGATGCTAAAGGCTCAGATTGACTTTTTCATGCCGCATGCTGAATATGGTATTTATATCCATCCGATAGACTGTCAGGAGCCAACCCTCATACATGCAGACAAGCACTTTGAGGTTACTGCTTTCCCCTTGAACCATCGCGTTCCTTGTTATGGTTTCCTATTCAAAGAGCGACAGGGGAAACGGCACATCAAGCCTGAAGCCATCCAAACATACAACATCCCCTACCCTGAAATTGAGTTCATCCAAGGTGGCCGTGATTTCACCACCGCCGACGGCAAGGTGATTCCCAATGAGGAGCTGACCACCCCACCAGCGCCGACACGCAGTTATGCCTACCTCTCCGACACTCAGCCCATGAAAAAGTATGTCGAGTTATTGCAGGGGGTTGACCTGCTTTACCACGATGCCACCTACTGTGAAGGAGATGAGCAGCTTGCCTTTCAATACGACCATTCCACTGCAAGTCAGGCGGCAGAGTTCGCCCAAAAGTGCAATGCCGGAAAGCTAATACTCGGCCATTTCTCCTCGCGTTACAACAACGAGGAATGGCTGCTGGAATGCGCTGTAAGACACTTTCCCCACACCATCTTAGCCAACGAAGGTCTGAATGTGAAAATCGTGGACAAAACGGGGGATGGAACCACATTTGTTGAGTGGAGAGACTAATCCTGCTGCACCTACCATCGACTAATTTTTTTGTTACTTTTTGGCCATACAAAAAGTAATAAATTCTTCTTGCTTATTTGAAAAAATAATCGTACATTTGCAACCTTAATGTAAAATGTATAATTATATTCAAAACTAAATAATTATGGATAAGTTTATTACTGTAGATGAAGCCGTTGCAAAAATTAAAAGCGGCATGACACTGATGATTGGCGGTTTCTTGGCTGCCGGAACTCCTAACAAAATTGTTGAAGCATTGTCGAAAACTGATGTCAAAGATTTGACCATCATCGCTAACGACACCGCATATCCTGACAAAGGTATCGGTTTGCTGATCACCAACAAACAGGTGAAGAAGGTCATCGCTTCCCACATCGGCACCAACCCCAACACCATCCAGCAACTCAACGACAAGGAACTGATCGTGGAATTCTCACCCCAGGGAACCTTGGCTGAACGTATCCGTTGCGGCGGCGCAGGCTTAGGCGGCGTGCTGACCCCCACAGGCATCGGCACCGTAGTGGAAGAAGGCAAACAGAAACTCACCATCGACGGTAAGGAATACCTGTTAGAGAAGCCCCTCCACGCTGACATCGCCCTGATCGGCGCCAACATCTCAGACGAAACTGGCAACCTGATTTACAAAGGCACTACCCAGAATTTCAACCCCATGATGGCAACTGCTGCCGACTTGGTTATCGTTGAAGCTCAGGAAGTAGTAAAGACTGGCGAGATTCCGATGGAGAATGTGCATACACCGGGAATTTATGTGAATTATATTGTGAGAGGATAAACGTCTAGGCGTGAAGACGGGGAGACGGGGAGACGGGGAAAATCTCGTCTTAACGAATGCACAACGTGCATGTCTCAACGCCTTAACGTCTTAACGATTAAACAAGTCAACAATTAAACAAATCAAAAAAATGGAATACAGAACAAAAATCAGACTTCGCATGAGTGCGAAGGATGCCCACTACGGTGGCAATTTGGTTGACGGTGCCCACATGGTTCACCTTTTCGGTGACGTGGCTACCGAGCTTTTGATTATGCGTGACGGCGACGAAGGTCTCTTCTGCGCATACGACATGATTGAATTCAAGGCTCCTGTTTATGCAGGCGATTTTATCGAAGCCGAAGGTTGGATCGACCGCGAAGGCAACACCTCTCGTCACATGATGTTTGAGGCTCGCAAGGTTGCTGTCGCCCGTCCCGACATTTCTCCTTCAGCCGCCGACGAACTGGATGAACCCATCCTGGTTTGCCGCGCTTCCGGCACCTGCGTTACTCCTAAGGATTGCCAAAGAAAGAACAAATAATCAACAATTCAACAAATCAACAATGGATAAACTGATTATTACCGCCGCTATTTGCGGCGCAGAAGTCACCAAGGAACAGAATCCCAATGTGCCTTATACCGTTGAAGAGATCGTCCGCGAGGCTAAGTCAGCCGTTGATGCTGGCGCCGCTATTGTACACCTGCACGTTCGCTGGGACGACGGTACACCCACCCAGGACCGTGGCCGTTTCCAGGAATGCGAAGAGGCCATCCTGAAAGTGTGCCCCGATGTCATCCTGATTCCGTCCACCGGCGGTGCTGTGGGCATGACTCCCGACGAACGTCTGCAATCAACTGACACAACCCCGCTGCCCGAAATGGCAACCCTCGACTGCGGTACCTGCAACTTCGGCGACGAGATTTTCGACAACACCATGCCGACCATGCGCGCTTTCGGCAAACGCATGATGGAACGCGGCATCAAGCCCGAATATGAATGCTTCGAGATGGGTCACCTCGACACCATTCTCAACATGGCCAAGAAGGGTCAGGTTCCCGGAGCTCCCATGCAGTTCAACTTCGTGTTGGGCGTTCCCGGCTGTACCCCCGCCACTGTTGCCAACCTCTGCTGGTTGGTGAACGGCATTCCCGCTGGTTCTACCTGGACCGTCACCGGTGTAGGTCGTCACGCTTTCCCGATGGCCGCCGCTGCTATCGCCATGGGCGGTAACGTACGCGTAGGTTTTGAGGACAACCTCTACCTGTCGAAAGGCGTATTGGCCAAATCTAACGGTGAGTTGGTTTCCAAGGTGGTCCGCATCGCCAAAGAGCTGGGTCGCGAAATCGCCACCTCAGCCGAAGCAAGAGAAATTTTAGGATTAAAACAAAAATAACGATTATCAATTATGGATTTCAGTTTAACAAAACAAGAACAGCTGTTTTTGCAGATGATTCGCGAGTTTGCCGAAAACGAGGT
>JAEETJ010000041.1 GCA_016290295.1 Bacteroidales bacterium | reverse complement strand
GTGATGCCGCACGACCGTCAGGTGGGACAAACCGGTAAGACCGTACGTCCGAATGTCTATTTCGCCTGCGGTATCTCCGGTGCAATCCAGCACTTGGCTGGTATGGAAGAATCCGACTTCATCATCGCCATCAACAAAGACAAGTACGCTCCTATTTTCCAGGTGGCAGACCTTGGCATTGTTGGCGATCTGAACAAGATCATCCCCATGCTGACCGAAAAACTGGCCAAGAAAACCGAGTGTAACTGCTAATTACGCCACGATGAATATTGCCGTTGTCGGAGCAGGCGCCGCCGGACTGTTTCTGTCCAGGTTGCTTTCTGAAACGAAAAACTGCAATATCCACATCTTCGAAAGAACCGGCAAGCCTGGCTATAAGGTCAAAGCTTCCGGAGGCGGAAAAGCCAACATTCTGAATACCCAAATTAGCGGTGAATGCTACAACAATGCGGCATTCATCGCTAATTTATTATCACGGGCCAACTATCAGACCATCCGTGCTGAGTTTGAGAAGATGGGATTGAAGATGAGCGTGGACGAGGAAAACCGGGTATATCCCAGCACTTTCTTTTCCCAAACCGTACTGGACGTGCTGTTAAATGGCCTTTCAGACCGGGTGCTGTTTCATTACAACACCGAAGTCCAGCAAATCAGCAGCAAAGGAAGACATTACTATATTAATGAAGATTCGACAGCCTTCGACGCAGTGGTGCTAGCATCGGGGTCGCCTGCAGGCATGATAGCCAAAAACCGAAAGCATTTCGACCGCTATTTAACAGATTTTAAGCTTCAGCAAAAAGATTACAGGCCCTCATTAGTAGGCTTCAAACTGGAAGACTACCCCGTGTCGCTGTCGGGTTGCCGCTGCAAAGCCATCTGTTCCTTATATCAGAAAGACAAACTCATTTATCAAGAAAGCGGAGAAGTCACTTTTAAGGATGATGGAGTTTCCGGCATTGTAATTCTCAATTTATCAGCATATTATAACAGGCTGAAAGATAAGAAAAATTGCGCTGTCAGCTTTAATTTCATGTATGATGATGTTAATTATAATGTGGGGGAACATTTGCGGAAATATGGCAGTCTATGTGGTTTGATACATCCCAAGCTCAACCGACTACATGAGCGTAATCCATTTGATGTCAAAGATTTAAGATTCAAAATCAAAGATACATACGAATTGGAATTCGCTCAGGTATGCACGGGAGGCATTGCGGTACAGGAAATTAATGATGACTTTGAGCTGAAGAAGTACCCAAATATCTATGCCATAGGCGAGATGATAGACATAGATGGTGTATGTGGCGGGTATAACTTGTTTTTTGCATGGGCAAGTGCGTATATCGCAGCCCAAGCGCTAATCAATCAACATTATGCAAATTAAGATCTCCAATATCAAGATTCCTGTGGGACAAGCACCCAATTTGCGGCAGCTGGTGGTACACTCCTACCCCATTGCCGATGAGGAGATTATAGATTTTAAGATATTAAGGGAATCCATTGACGCACGGAAGAAAGACCATATTTTCCTCCTGTATCAAGTATATATAAAGCTGAAAGAAAAACGGGAAGACCTATTGAAACATGACAATGTCAGTCTTTATCAGGCTCCCGAACCGATTAGCTATCCGCAGTGGAAAGAAGAGTTGCTGCCCGTGGTGGTGGGTTTCGGTCCCGCCGGCATGTTTGCCGCCCTGTATTTAGCCCGTTGCGGGGCCAAGCCCGTGATTATCGAAAGAGGCAGTCGCATTGAAGACAGAAAAGCAGAAGTTGCTGAATTTCTGCAACATAAAAAATTAAATCCCAATTCCAACGTACAATTTGGCGAAGGCGGAGCCGGCACTTTCTCTGATGGCAAGCTCTCCACCAATATCAACGACCGCTATATCAGCTTCATTTTGGAGGAGTTTTACAAGCACGGGGCTACCGAAGACGTATGCTATGCCGCCAATCCCCATGTAGGCACAGACTATCTGGAAAAGGTCGTGCGTAATATCCGGGAAGAAATTATCAGTTTAGGCGGAGAATTTCACTTCAACACCACTTTCGAGGACTTTAGTCAGGAGGGGAAAATCATTCGGATAAAATGCCATAACGGATTCAGTGTCAGCAGCAAGCACGTATTATTGTGTTTAGGGCATTCGGCCCGAGACACCATTAAATATCTGTATATCAAAGGTTTGCGCATGGAGGCCAAACCTTTCTCGATGGGAGTACGTATTGAGCACTTGCAAAGCGACATCAACAGGATGCAGTATGGCAAGAGTGCCAAGTTACTGCCTGCGGCTTCTTACCGTGGCGTGGTGCACTTGAAGGACCGCAGTGTCTATACCTTCTGCATGTGTCCTGGAGGTGTGGTGATGGCCTCTGCCAGCGAGGACGGCACCATAGTGACCAATGGCATGAGCGAGAAAAAACGCGACAAATCCAATGCCAACAGTGCTTTGTTAGTAGGCATCAATCCAGAAGATTATTACCAGAGCAGTCCGTTGGACGGGCTGGATTATCAAGCAAAATACGAAAAGTTGGCCTTTGAGGTCAGCGGGGATTACCGTGCCCCTGCCAACTTGGTGGGCGAATTCTTGCAGGGCAAGATTGCCAAGGGGCATCGCAAGGTGAAACCCAGCTATCCGCACGGGGTGGTGTATTGCGACTTAGGCCGCTGTCTGCCTGCGTATGCGGTGAAGGCCTTGCGGGAAGCCCTTCCCTTGTTCGACCGGAAGCTGCGAGGCTTCAACGATGCCGATGCCGTGATGACCGGCATCGAGAGCCGCTCCTCTTCACCTGTCAGAATATTGCGGGACGAGGACCGGCAGAGCAACATTCCAGGTCTCTACCCCGTAGGCGAAGGGGCAGGCTACGCCGGTGGCATTGTCAGCGCCGCATTAGATGGACTGAAAACAGCAATGGAGATAATTGACAATTGATAATTGATAGTTGACAATTAAAAGTCAACTGAATTAATCTTTGACGCAGCGAAGGGGTTGGGCGACAGCCATCTGACTTCCCGAGGTCAGGCCTGCAACGGTACTACTATAACAGATAAAACGTGGTGCGGCAATAAGTAAATGAGTAACGTCAATAACAGTGGTACTCCAATAAGCAACATTCATTCCCGGATCCATATATGCCCCTCCATACCAACCACAAGGATATGCCGAAAAACCCGTGGCATTATTGCTCCACGATTCATAACCGGGCGTACATTCAAATTCATATTCATCACATGCCCAATCTTTGGTAACACACATCGCCTTCGCTATGTTCGCTGGATTATCTCCACATACATACTCACTCTGGCTGCCCACATAATTGAACAGTTGTTCCCATTCCGCCTTGCTGGGCACGTGCCAGCCCGAAGGACAAAGTCCCTGCACGCCTGAAGGATTTGCCGTTGACGATTCGGCGCCATGCATGACCGCAGGCCAGTTGTACAAATAACCATGTTGACTGACATTATACCCATCAGCAGGGGCATACCAATATGGATCGGTATCGCTTGTGTGCCCATAACCATACTCTCCCTCCGGAATTGTTGTCCCATCGGCATAATGAGTAGTTCGGAGATTCTCAGCCATCCACACCTGGTTGCCCAACACTACCGTGTTATATTGATTTCCATCAGCATCCGTCACACCGTTGGGAATAACATGATCTCCCGTTTCCTCTTCTCCTTCACCGGGATTTTCTCCTTCGCCACCTTCACCACCACCAGATTCGCCTTCGAGATCCTCACTTCCACTCGGGACCTCTGTATCAGTATTATTTTGATTATTACCCAGCTTTTCTTTATGACATGAAACAATGGCAAGTGAAAAACACAAAAGAATAGAAAACAAAAAAACAGACAGGAGTTTAATATTTTTCATAACTTATTAAATTTCAATAATTTAAAATAAAATCAATTTATATTTTTCATATCTTATAACATAAAAGACGTAAAAAGCGAAAAAATGTTGCACTGTTAGTGCATTTTTTCAGCAATAATCACCAGTATCTATTCTTAGATTTTGGGGTACTAAGATGTGGCATCTTCGATGCCGTGGGGCATTTCCCCGTCCGTCATACCCTATGCGGTATTGGACGCAATGCGGCTTGCGTGCACAATCATCAATCTTGGACGAGACAAACGGATAGCCCGTAACAACGGCTGTCGTAGTACATGAACTTATCGTTCGAAATGAAACAGATATACCATGCGAAATTTTCATTATATGGAGTCGATGACCTATAATAGCCAACAGTGCCCACGTTGCTGACATTTCCATCGCAATCGAGGCCGCCCGCGGCGGGCAGAACTATAGAATTACCGTTGGTACCAGTAACTTTATAGCTACCATTACTCTGCCACTCCCAGGTACATTTTTCCATCAATTCTTCACATTGTTCTTTGGTGGGCAGCTTGTCACCAAAAATGCTAACCGCCTCATCGAATGTGTAATAACCATTGGTAGAATTTGTTGTCTCATTGACTGAATTCCACTTAGTGCCGCTTGGCAATCCCAGATCGACAAATTCAGCTTGGGTACCACCGCCGTTACCGCCATTACCTGAGCCACCGTTATTACCATTATTTATTCCGTTTTCATCCTTTTTGCAACCTGCAAAAAATCCGATAATGAGTGCCAATAGGCATAACATACTAAAAAAGCGTAGTTTCTTCATTTTTTTGTTTGTTGTTATTTACCAATATTTTTCTCTACATAACACTTCTCGTCTGTTGAATGATGCAAAAATACAAACTTTTTTAGTACCACTTCATAAATTCAGAAAAAAAATTGGGGCAAACACCTCCTTTTTTCCTCATCGGTCGTTAGATGTCACTTCCGCAGCGGGTTAGTTTTATGCTTCGGGGCAGGGACTGAGCACACCGCGGGAAAATATATGGGCTATGCGTGCAGGCTTATAGCCCGCCAGAATATTATGCCAAATAATTTGATTGTAGGAGGCGCGTGCCGCTGGCACACCGTGACACATTTCACCGTTCATCATTCCCTATGCGGCGTTGGCCGCGATGCGGCCAGAATGCAGCGAAACCACAACCCCGTACGGATGAATGGTGACATGATGAATGGTTAAACAAAAAATTTGCGGTTGTACCGCAACCGCCGCGTAGGATAGGAATACGGATTGTATGTATGGTCGCGGCGCGTAAGTTATTTGCACCGAAGCACATTAGTTGCCGCCGCGAAATTCACAATCCAGCAATTCGCGACAGATATCGTAATGTATAGACGGTGCTTGCCACATCCCCAAATGAAAGGCCTGATAAATTTTCACATACCCTAAAGCTCTGCAGGCCTTACAGCCTATACTCTGACGAAACATTAAATAATCCAACCGTCTATTGAGATTGAGCTCTCAGCAAGGATATGTCTATAGCACTGCATTAGGCACTAGCAGTTTCGGGCATCATCATAGCACAGCGGTCAATGATCATATTGGCATAGTCAAAACCAGAATCACAGGTTCTCTTATTTCCCGTACCATCATAGCCCATGTGCAAATGCATGGTATCGTATCCGGTTACAATGTAGGCAAGCAACTTCTGGTCTCTTTTACCTGCGGCTTCCTTGTATTTGTCAATCGAAGGACGGCCTTTGCCCTTACGGATGTTCAGCACTGCATCCAAAGCGATCAGACAACCCTTCCATAGAGTATCACCAGCCATTTTCACATACTTCCCATCCATATACATTTTGAAATTACGGTCATAGTTCGCATTCTTAATGACGTCTTTCGCATTAGCGACATATCTTCTGGCTTCATCAATAGGATTTTCCATTTCAACAGTTTTTATCATTTGTTCCTATTGCAAAAATACATGGAAAACCATTATAAATCAACAAATTTCAAAAATTTTTATGCATTGTAATTCAATATATTGAAAATTCAAGCAAAATATTTTAACAATTATAAATTATTGAAGTAGTCATAATTTAACACTTAACACCTATACCCTATTAATCTTTGACGCAGCGGAGGGAGATAGCGGTCCCTACCTGGCCACCAGCGGCCAAGCCCGAAATATCAGGAGAAAAACAATAGAAACGGGGGGCGGCAATCAACTTATAGTTTACATTGATCATCGTGGTACTCCAAAAGTGCGCACCCAAGTTCTGGTCCATATAATTACCATTGTATGTTCCACAGGGATAAGCAGAGAAACCAGTGGCGTTATTGCTCCAAGACTCCCAACCCGGGCAGCATTCAAAGCCAGTGCCAGCGCTTTCCCAGTCTTTGTTAACACACAACGATTTAACAATATGCGCAGGATTACCATCGCACACATACTCGCTTTGGCTTCCCACATAACTGAACAGCTGTTCCCACTCCGCCTTGCTGGGCACATGCCATCCCGTAGGACAAATACCCTGCACACCTGACGGATTGGCCGTGGTGGAACCAGAGCCATGCATTACCGCCGACCAGTTGTACAAATAACCCCATAGTTCAACTTTAGTTTCATCCCCTGCAGGAGCATAACGATAGGGATCTGTGTCGCTCCACTGACCGTCCGTTCCCATCGGAATTGCTGTACCATCGGCATAATGAGTGACACGGAGACTCTGGGCCATCCATTCCTGATTGCCCAACACTACCGTATTATATTGATTCCCATCAGCATCCGTCACACCGTTGGGAATGACATGATCTCCCGTTTCCTCTTCTCCGTCACCGGGATCTTCTCCTTCGCCACCTTCGCCACCACCAGGTTCATCTCCAGGATCCTCACCGCCACCCGGCACTTCAGTGTCAGTATTATTTTGGTTATTGGTCAAATTCTCCTTGTGGCAAGAAACCGTCAGCAACGCCAAAGAGATGAGCAATGACAAGCCTAAAAAAACAAACTTTTTCATATTTCTGTGTTTTCGTTTTTTATAATATGTATATTTTATGTGACGCTTTAAACATCAAAAACGTTACAAGAAATATGATTTTTTTTTGTATTTTTGAAATTTGAAAAAATTTCATCAGAATCAATAACAAAAAAATAAAAACATCATGGATTATCAAAGAAAAACAAACATGCGCAAAACCATCATCTGGTCTGTTGTCGGCTTTTTTGCACTGATGGTGATTTTATCCTCCTTCTATGTCATCAAATCCACTGAACGTGGCGTCTTGAGCACTTTCGGAAAGATATCAGAGACTCCGGTCACAGACGGATTACATGTGAAAATACCTTTTATTCAGACCATTAACAAGGTGAACATCCAGCAAAAGAAATTTGACGGCCACGAAAGCTCTTACACCCGTGATGTGCAAACTTCCGAAGTGGATTACACCATCAACTACGACTTGGTACAGGCCAATGTGAGCAACCTCATCAAAAACATTGGCGAGAACTATCACGAGCGTATCGTGGTGCCTTTCATCCGCTCGGCCATGAAGCAATCCTTCGGTAACTTCAACGCCACACAGATTGTGGAGAATCGTGACGCTGTGAGACGTGAAATTGAAGAACGTCTGCGCGAGACACTGAACAAGAACTATTTCACCAATATCCAGTTCCAGCTGGTGGACATTGACTTTGACGATGCCTTCGAGAACGCCATCAAAGAGAAACAGGTGGCCGAACAGAATGCACTGAAAGCCAAGAATGTGACCATCCAGGTGGAAGAGCAGGCTAAGCAGACCAAAATCAAAGCTGAGGCCGAAGCCGAAGCTATGCGTATCAAAGCCCATGCATTGGAATCCAATCCCAAATTGGTGAGCTACGAAGCCGTACAAAAATGGGACGGCCAGCTGCCGCAATATATGCTGGGCGATGCGGTACCGTTTATCAACCTTAAATAACTGAAAACGGAAGTTGGCTGGGGGAAGAATTAAGAATTAAGAACTAAGAATTAAGAATCAGAATGTCAACTTTATAATCATGAATAAAGTACATATCGGTATTTTCGGGAAGCGGAATCAGGGCAAGAGCATGTTAATCAACGCTTTGGCAGGTCAGAACATCGCCATTGTGTCGGATGTGCCAGGCACCACTACAGATCCCGTGAAAAAAAGCATGGAGATTTTCGGCATTGGTCCCTGTGTGCTGGTAGATACGGCTGGATTGGACGACAGCGGCGAGGTAGGCAAAAAACGTGTAGCCAAGAGTCTGGAAAGCTTGAAAATCATTGACATAGCCTTACTACTCAT
The DNA here is from genome assembly GCA_016290295.1 of Bacteroidales bacterium. Classification (GTDB taxonomy): domain Bacteria; phylum Bacteroidota; class Bacteroidia; order Bacteroidales; family WCHB1-69; genus RUG11690. The sequence goes on along the minus strand of JAEETJ010000041.1, from coordinate 10,075 downwards.
CAGCAATAATCAATTTGGAGAAGACGAGAAAGAACTGATCAAACAATTCAACAGCTTCGAGTTGCCCTACATTATCGTTCACAACAAAGCCGATCTCCAAGTTCTAAATCCACAGTGCCGCAGTCAGTTGGAAGCCTACGGTGCCCCCGTTATCGACTGTAGTGCCGCCACCCGACAAGGGTTGGACGAGCTGATTCAAGCCATTGTCAAAACCACACCCGCCTCGGCTTACAGCAAAGAGAATCTGTTGGATGACATCATCCATGAAGGGGAAACTATTGTGTTGGTGATGCCCCAAGACTCAGAGGCACCTGAAGGACGACTGATACTGCCCCAAGTGCAGGTTATCCGCAACATTCTCGACAACAAAGCTATCGCTATCTGCCTGCAACCGTCGGAATTATCCACCTATCTGGCTATCCATCAACCGGATTTGGTCATCACCGACAGTCAGGCTTTCGGAGAAGTATCCAAAATCGTGCCTGATAGCATTCCATTGACCGGTTTCAGCATTGTGCTGGCGCGTTCCAAAGGAAATTTTGAGCATTTCCTTAAAGGCACCCAACAGTTGCGTCAATTGCAGGACGGCGACACCATCCTCATGTTGGAATCGTGCACCCACCTAAGTTCCTGTGAGGACATTGGCAGACACAAATTACCCCGGCTGATACAGAAGTTTACTGGCAAACAGCTGAACTTCCAGTTTGTAGCCGCCCTGTCACCCCTACCCTCTTTGGATAACATCAGCATGGCCATACAATGCGGCGGCTGCATGGTGACCAAGCGGCAACTCATGAACCGAATGAAGGAAATCATCAACAAAAAAATTCCCGTAAGCAATTACGGGATGACTCTTTCGTTAGTCAATGGTATTTTTGAACGAGCGATTAAGGTTTTCAGTAAATAAATAAACTACATTATATCACCCATATCGTCCATGTCATCGTCTTTAGCGTTAGGAGATACCGAACGCTGCAATGAGGCGACCAAAGAACCAATCATTTTGGTCAATTCCATCAATTGATTGCGTGAACGTTCTTTCTGTTCATCACTCATCACACCTAATTTTGAAGCAATCTCTGTATAGACAACACACTCTCTGACAGAGCTTTTGGCCATTTTCAGGTAATACACAAACTGCGCTTTGTTACGTGACGAGCCTTCCGCAATATTCAAAGCAATGCTTTGTGCGGATTTTGCGAACATATCCCCGAGAGCTTCTTTCTTGTTTTCAGGAAACATCGGGACTACCTCATATACCCAATTGGTATAGTCGAGGGCTTTCGCATAAATTCTTAAATCTTCAAATCTGAAGAAGCTTACAGGGTTTTCTTGTTCATTCATATTTTTGTGCTTTAAAATTTTCTGATTCAATCGACAAAGATAAATATAATTTTTCGAATATGAAGCTTTTTTGAACAAAAAAAAATCACATTTTTTCAAAAAAAAATTTCAATACAATTTTTTCCCTTAGGGAAATCGTCATTTCAGCAAGTGTACAAAATTTAACTTTTCGTCAAAAAAAACTTTCAACATCGTCCATTTGAGGGCAAAAAATCTTATCTTTGCAAGCGGAAAATAATAACAAACAAAATATATTCAATGAAAAAACATCAAATTTCGTCAGAGCTTATCAATCTTGACATTATCAAGAAAATTTTAGACAAAAAAATCAAGCTGGAACTTTCCGAGGAAGCCACCGCTGCCATCGAAAAATGCCGTAATTATCTGGATGAAAAGATGAAAAACAGCAAGGTGCCCGTTTATGGTGTCACCACAGGTTTTGGCTCATTGTGCAACACCAGCATTTCCAGCAAAGACCTCTCCACACTGCAAAAGAATCTCGTGATGTCGCACGCCTGCGGTTTCGGCGAGGAAGTGCCTCAAGAAATCGTTCGCATCATGCTGCTGCTGAAAGTGCAGTCCCTGTCATACGGACATTCCGGCGCCCAGTTGGTCACCATCCAGCGACTGATTGACTTTTTCAACAATGGCGTTTATCCCGTTGTATATCAGCAAGGTTCATTGGGAGCCTCTGGCGACTTAGCCCCATTGGCCCACCTCTGCCTGCCTTTGATTGGCATGGGCGAAGTTTACTACAGAGGCAAGAAATACGCCGCTGAAGAAATCAACAAGAAATTCGGTTGGAAGCCTATCACGCTGAAATCCAAAGAAGGTTTGGCCCTGCTGAACGGCACCCAGTTCATGAGCAGCTACGCCGTATGGTTGCTGCTGAAAGCCGAGAAACTTTCATGGCTGGCCGATATCATCGGAACAGTATCCTTGGAAGCTTTCGACGGACGTATCGAACCGTTCAACCTCAACGTGCATCTGGTGAGACCTCATGTGGGACAGATTCTGACCGCCACCCATATCAGCCATTTGTTGGAAGGCTCTGAAATCATTAAGAGAGAGAAGAAACATGTACAAGACCCCTACTCTTTCCGTTGCATGCCGCAGGTTCACGGTGCCAGCAAAGACTCCATCCAGCATGTAAAGAATGTGGTGGAGACCGAAATCAACTCGGTGACTGACAACCCCACTGTTTTCCCTGATGAAGACCTCATCATCTCGGCCGGCAACTTCCACGGACAACCGTTAGCCTTAGTACTTGACTTCTTGGCAATGGCCATGGCCGAATTAGGCAACATCTCCGAACGACGTATTTATCAATTAATTGCCGGCAAACGTGAGCTGCCTTCATTCTTGGTGAAAAACCCCGGACTGAACTCAGGCTTCATGATTCCGCAATACACTGCCGCCTCTATCGTGAACCAGAACAAAGCATTCACCATGCCATGCTCTACCGACTCAGTGGAATCATCACAGGGCCAGGAAGACCATGTGAGTATGGGTGCCAATGCCGCTACAAAATGCTATTTGGTGGTCAACAATGTGGAGAAGATTTTGGCTATCGAGCTGTTCAACGCCGCCCAAGCCTTGGAGTTCCGCAAACCGCTGAAATCCTCACCCTTCATCGAAGAATTCGTAGCCAGCTTCCGCAAGACCGTGCCGTTTGTGGAGAACGACCGCTACATGCATGAGCTCATGGTGAAAGCGCAAGAGTTCATTCAAGGAGTGGAAGTGGTGATCAGTTAACAGTTAACAATTAATAATTAATAGTTAAAAAAGAGGCGAATGCCTCTTTTTTTTGTATTTTTGCATATTCTTATTATCAAAAAATGATCAAATACAAAAAAGATATCGATGTGACCGTTGTGGAGAACAGCGGTAATATTGAGGGAAAGATTTCCAAAGACATCATTCTCACGCCCGAGGAGATGCTGGACAAGGCGCTCATGTTCAATATCATCACGCTCCCTTCTGGTAGTAGAATCAAAGAACATTCGCATCAGCCAGATACCGAAATCTATTACATGATAGAAGGCGAGGCCATTGTGACCGACAATGACACCCAGGCGGTGATCCATGCCGGAGATGTGGTATTCACGGGCAATGGCGACAGGCACAGCATCACCAACAACAGCGGCAAAGACGTACGCTTTTTAGCCTGCATCCTCAAGTAGTCAACAACAACAATCACCAAACAGAGACCCATGAAACCCATTATCAACCCGTGGATCGGCAACACCAAAGGCTATAACTGTTTCGGCTGTAACCCTGATAATCCCTTGGGGGTACACATGCACTTTTACTGGGACGGCGAACAGGTGATTTCACCCTGGAAAGCCAACCCCAACTTCATCAGCTGGGTGGATACGCTGCACGGCGGCATCCAAGCCACCTTGTTGGACGAGATATGCGGCTGGGTGGTCTTTTACCAACTGCAGACCGCAGGTGTGACCGCCAAAATGGAGATGCGCTACCGCAAAAACGTCAATACCACCTGGCCCTACATTCTGCTTACGGCCAAGCTAATGGAACAAAAACGCAACATCGCGGTGGTACATGGCGAAATCCGCAATCCTGACGGGGATCTGTGTGCCGAATGCACCTGCACCTATTTCCTCTATCCCGCGGCCAAAGCCATTGAAATGGGCTACGAATATGCCCGTTTAGGCGAAGAAGAAGTGACGCTGGAAGAGGCGATCGAGCACATTACATAATGGGGCACATTGTTATTACTAATACTCCTGATTATTATATTGTAACTTTTTCCCCACTATATTTGGAGAATAATAAATTGCACCGCACATTTTTCCATCTTCCACTATTTTTATTTCCACACCATTTATTATAAATTTATACGTATATCCATGCTTCCATAAAACATTCGAGTCTAGGAGGTTAATTAAATTTAATTTGTATTTTCTATTCAATCTTAGTGTTTCACCTGACAAAATCTTATTATAAGGGGAAACAACATAATAATAATTTACTCCAGCTTTATACGTTTTGTTAGAAAACATCATCAAATAATAATTGTCCTTTTTTGATAATTTAACCAGCCGAAATGTTTGTCCTTTAATTGTATCCGGTATGTTGGCTCTTTCCCCTCTTACCTTTGCATCCAAAGGATGTTCTTGAATGAATCTTTGGTATTCTTCTTTTCTCTGAATATCATCAGTGAAACATAAACCATAAATTTCGTTCGTCAAAAAAATATCACAATCATATTCAGCTTCATTAAGTATAACGTTGTCGTCTCCTAACCACCCGTAATTCCAATCGCAGGGCATAATATTATAAGGATCCATGGAATTTAGACTGCATAATGATAAATTGAAGCTATTCCCAACAAAAACATTACGGCAATCGCTTTCCACTTTTCTTGTAACTATTTTGAACTTTCTCTCTTTATTAGAAGCACATATTATCATGTAGTCGTTTGTGGAATCTATTCGCTCAATTACTACTTCACATTGAATACTTTTACAACCCACAGGTATTTGTGCAAAACAACTGCTAAGAATCGAAACAAAAAGTATTATAAAAATATTTTTTTTCATAATATCACTATTATTTGCTTGCCTTTTTCATTGCTAGGCAAAATTACAAATAATCTGTTTATCAGAGGTGAAAATATGATTTTTTCTGCGACAACGATAGAAGCAGTTACAAGCCTTTTATGGCGCAGTTCGAGAGGATAGCGTGCCCGGTTGAAAAAAAATCATAATCCCAATTCAAGACACCAATCGTAAACGGGCTGTATCTTTATTTGATATTCATCCTCTTCAATAATGGCGCTTTCATGGTCAGTTAGTAGTAATAAGTTGTCACACTTGGTTTGTTTGGCCGCAAGCAACAAGCCCTTAATCTCTCGTTTGCGCGTTTTCTTAGCGCTGATATCATACGATACCTGTACTGCTTGAACAACTGTATTCCCTTTACAAATCACAAAATCACATTCTCCATAACGATCATTCAGATAATACACATCCATATCTTCCATTTTGCATCTTCTGACCAGATGAATCAGGACGATGGTTTCAAGTCGATGCCCGAGGTTCTCTCCCGCAAAGGCATTATCCCGCTGGTCCATCATCGCGACATCAACAGCATAAACTTTTTCCTGCACTGCTCTCACCTTACTTTTGGGCGAATATTTCTGCACACCGATCAGCATGTAAGCCTGTTTCAAATAATCCACATAATTCTTGGCTGTATGTTCCGATTTTATGTGGAAGGTATTTGCGAGGTCGGTTGAAACCACCATTGTCGGCGAAACATTCAGCAAATGGTGAGCCATCTTTTCAAATGCCGCTTTATAGGATATCCTGTATCGTTGCTCTATATCGCGTTTCAAAATATTCTCAACAAGCGTGTTGACGTATGACCTTTTGTCTTCAATCGAAAAAAGTTCCGGAAAGCCGCCTTGTTTCAGATACTCATCAAATGCCGCCCTACGAAATGCCTCTGCCTTGGTAGTCTTACGTTCAGTATCAACCTGCTTCATCGAACAGAACTCTCTGAAGGAGAAAGGATAAAGCGAAATCTCCTTATTTCTTCCCGTAAGATGGGTGGCCAATTCACCACTCAATAATTTGGCATTCGACCCTGTGATGACGATATGCATTTTCTTCCGAAGCATTCGGTTCACAAACAGATGCCAGCCTTTCACATTCTGAATTTCATCAAGAAAGAGATAATTGAAATCTCCGTATATCTTGTAAAGAGTCTCCAGCACATCATTCAGCTGTTTTGCATCAAGACCGTCCAATCGCTCATCATCAAAATCGGCGTAAGCGTATTTCACCCTCGCATTTTGCAATGCCTGATAACAAATAGTTGACTTGCCGCTACGTCTCACACCAATAACAACCTGTGCCTGTGTGCTTTTAGTATCAACGAGAACAATCTCTTTTCTTTGACACAATTCGTCTTGGGCCTTCTCCTCTATCTCTTCCTGTTGGTCAGTGAGAATATATTCCAGTGCTCTTTTATCTATCATACTAAACTTTTTTTTTGACACTGCAAATATACAATTTTTTCTCAAATTGCGATATTTTGCTATTTTTCATCATTCAAACTGCGATATTTTACCATTTTACAAATATACAAATTGCGATATTTTACCATAATAAAATTCTTTAACAAGCCCCAAATTTTTACCAGAAACTCCCCTATCTCATTTGCAATAAATAGAATCCTAAAATCATTGGCACATTTGCTAATTAACTAATTCGCTAATTGAAATTTTCCGTATCTTTGCAGTTTGTCTAATTTGAACTGTCAATCATGTCAGAAGAGAACATTATTATCAAGGGGGCGAGGGTTAATAACCTGAAAAACATCGATGTGGAAATTCCCCGCAACCGCTTGGTTGTCATTACGGGCTTGTCGGGTTCAGGCAAGAGCTCGCTGGCTTTCGACACCCTTTATGCCGAAGGACAGCGTCGTTACGTGGAAAGCCTCAGCTCCTACGCACGGCAGTTCATGGGCAAGATCTCTAAGCCCGATGTGGACAGCATCATCGGCATTCCACCAGCTATCGCCATCGAGCAGCGGGTAATCTCACGCAACCCGCGTTCCACCGTGGGCACCACCACCGAAATCTACGAATATCTTAAACTGCTGTTTGCCCGTATCGGCCACACCTACTCCCCCATCAGCGGCAAGGAAGTGAAACGCGAGACGGTGGGCGATGTCATCCAATTCGTGCAAGAATTACCCAATGATTCGGTTTTCTATGTCATGTCACCCCTTCAAATCTTCTCCGGAAGAACCAATGCCGAACAACTGGAGATATTGAAACAACAGGGATTTAGCAGGATTATTTTCAACAAAGAGCTAAAAGAAATTGATGATGTTTTAGCGGGCAAAGTCAGCAAAAACGCCGAGATTTTCATTCTGATAGACCGCTTCAAAGCCGCCAAGATTGCCGACAATATGGCCCGACTAAGCGACTCCATAGAGACCGCCTTTTATGAAGGCAAGGGCAATTGTGTCATCCAATATGAAAGCGAAGGAAAAATCAAACGCGGTAAGTTCAGCAACCAATTCGAGGCTGACGGCATTGTCTTTGAGGAGCCTTCAGTCAACCTGTTCAGCTTCAACAACCCTTACGGCTGCTGCAAGACCTGCGGTGGCACGGGCATGGTGGAGGGCATCGACCCTGATTTGGTCATTCCTGACCGGACCATGTCGGTATATGAAGGAGCCGTAGTATGCTGGCGCGGACAGGTTATGAACGAATGGAAGGACTACTTCGTCCGCCAGGCAAGCAAAGCCGGTTTCCCCGTCCACCGTGCCATCGACGATTTGAGTGAAGAAGAGTTTGACATACTGTGGAACGGTCGCCCTGGACAGAATATTGAAGGGGTAAAACAATTCTTCGAATATGTAGAGAAAAACATTTACAAAATACAATACCGGGTGATGCAGGCACGGTATCGCGGACGCACACTCTGTCCCGACTGCAAAGGCACCCGCCTGCGCAAGGATGCCAACTATGTGAAAGTCAACGGGAAGACCATCACCGAACTGATGAAAATGCCTGTTGAACAGTTGTATCAATTCTTCAAAGAATTCAAATTCAAGAATGAAACTGAAGAAAAGATTGCCCATCAACTCATCACGGAATTGATTAATCGCATCGGTTTCTTAGTGGATGTGGGCTTGGGCTATCTGACGCTGAATCGTAACAGTAGGACGCTTTCCGGAGGTGAGTCGCAGCGTATCAACTTAGCCACCTCTTTGGGCAGCAGTCTGGTAGGCTCGCTATACATCCTTGACGAACCCAGCATAGGCTTGCATGTCCGTGACACCCAACGGCTTATTTCCGTTTTGCAACGTCTGCGCGACATTGGCAACACGGTTGTCATTGTGGAGCACGACGAGGAGATTATCCGTGCCGCCGACTATATCATTGACATTGGTCCCAAGGCTGGCCGTTTGGGCGGCAACGTAGATTTCGCCGGTGAAATCAAGCAATTGCTCAAACAGAAAGACAACCTCACTGCCGCCTACCTGCGAGGCATGAAAGAACCCGGCAAGGAAGGCAATCTTCAAATCGAGATACCCGCCAAGCGCAGAAAATGGCGTAACTATATCGAGATTATCGGGGCTGCCGAGAACAACTTGAAAAATGTGGATGTGAAGATTCCTTTGGAGATTTTCACGGTGGTGACTGGCGTCAGCGGTTCCGGCAAGAGCACCCTCATCAAGAACATCCTCTACCCTGCCTTGAAGCGTATGCTCAACGAGACAGCCGAGAAACCCGGACGGCACAGTCGTATCAATGCCGACCTGAACAAACTCAACGATGTGGTCATGGTGGACCAGAACCCCATCGGCCGCTCCACCCGTTCCAATCCCGTAACCTATATCAAGGCTTACGACCTCATTAGAGACCTATATGCAGACCAGCCCTTGGCCAAGCAACGCAATTACAAGTCTGGCTTTTTCTCGTTCAACAGTCCTGGTGGGCGTTGTGAAGAATGCGAAGGCGAAGGTGTGGTGCACATCGAGATGCAGTTCATGGCCGATGTTGACCTGGTTTGCACGGAATGTGGCGGTTCCCGCTTCAAAGAGGAAGTTTTGGACATTAAAGTTGGGGACAATACCATCAGCGACATCCTGAATATGACTATCAACCAGGCAATTGAGTTCTTCCAGTCGCTGCCCAAACAGAAAATCATCGACAATATCATAGCCCGCCTGAAGCCATTACAAGATGTTGGTTTAGGTTATCTTAAGATGGGGCAATCTTCCTCTACCCTTTCCGGCGGTGAGGCACAGCGTGTCAAGTTGGCCTACTACCTGTCGTTGGGCAGCAACCAGCAGAACACTTTATTTATCTTTGATGAGCCCACCACTGGCTTGCACTTCCACGATATCCACAAACTGTACGAGGCCTTCAACCGACTGATAGAGAAAGGCAACTCCATCTTGGTGATTGAACATAATCTTGAGCTGATCAAGTGTGCTGACTGGGTAATTGACTTAGGTCCAGAAGGTGGCGACCAAGGAGGACGGGTTGTTTTTGAAGGCAAGCCTGAAGACCTTGTCAAGAGCAAGAAATCGCATACAGGGCAAGCGTTGCAGGGAAAGGTCTAAGCTGCTATGATGGTGGATTTTTCCGTTTTTTTGGAGGAAAAACATTGAGAATTAACAATTAACAATTTACAATTAATAACTAACAGATTGATTTACAAAAAGATACATTCCAAAAGAATTTTTCATTTTTTTTTATCAGGAAAGTAAAAAAGTTGTATCTTTGCAACCTCAAAAGACGATGACCAATGGTGTAATGGTAGCACTACAGTTTTTGGTACTGTCTGTCTAGGTTCGAATCCTGGTTGGTCAACTCAGCGAACTCTCACTTCTACCAAGTGGGAGTTTTTTGTAAAGGAAAGATATGCGGGGGCGGAAGGCCCCCTTTGTGTTGTAAAGAGGAAGGGGAAAGAAGTTGAAAACTGAAAACTGAAAGTAGATAGTCAATAGTTGATAGGGATAGGTGATTAAAATTTTAGATATTTATTGCGGTGGAACCGCAACCGCCGCATAGATGAATGACAGAGGCGAATTTACACGATACACATGCGGTGGAACCGCAACCGTCGCATAGATGAGTGACAGAGGCGAATTTACACGATATACATGCGGTGGAACCGCAACCGCCGCATAGATGAGTGACAGAGGCGAATTTACACGATATACATGCGGTGGAACC
>JAEETJ010000040.1 GCA_016290295.1 Bacteroidales bacterium | reverse complement strand
AACAGCATCAGCCTGATGCCGAACCCCGCTGACAACTACATCGAGCTGCGCGTCAACAGCAATGTTGAAGTGAAGGAAGCTGTGGTCTTCAACGCCTTCGGCCAGATGATCCAGACCGTACAGCTCACCGACAACCATACCCGCATCGACCTTAGCGATATGGCCGCCGGTATGTATTTCGTGAGAGTGAACGGCGAGGGTGTGATGGCGACGAAGAAGTTCATCAAAAAATAAAACTAAGAATTAAGAACTAAGAGTTAAGAGTTAATTCTTAGTTTTTAGTTCTTAACTCTTAATTCAAAAAAAAACGGGCAAAAGCCCGTTTTTTTTATTTTCCGCACTATCATTCATTTTATTTTTGTATCTTTGAAAACTAAACACGAATTTCTATCAAACTAAATATCAATTAAATACAATTACAATGAAGAAAATCTTACTATTTTTCGCCGCACTGCTGATGGGAGTGTCAGCTTGGGCACAAAACAATCCGCCTGCGGATGTGACAGCAACCGCTTTGTCGTCATCAAAGGTGAAAATCACTTGGAATACGCCAGCAGGCACTACTCAACCCGCACGTTTGAATCTGTTTAACCAAGCTGATATGGTAACTCATCCCGGCTCCGGTTATAACGGTGCAGATGTTAGTGCTTTGTATGGTGGACAAGGCACATACGGTCCTAATGCCAGCGCTAGTTCTAAATTCTGGTTGGCAGATGATTTCACCTTGACAGGAGCTGCTTTTGTCCGTGAAATGGAATTTTATGCCTATCAGACAGGAAGTTCTACCACTTCTTCGTTTACGGGATGTTACGTAAGTATTTATGATACAGAACCTCTTGATTCCACGGCTGTTCCAGTGTGGACCAGCGATACCGTCAACTGTATGACCTCAACCTCTTGGACAGGAATTTACCGTACCACTGCAACAGCTTATACAGATACGATGCGTCCGATTATGCGTATAGTAGCTGGTATCAATACAACCCTTCCCGCTGGAAACTATTGGGTGTCTGTTGGTTTCACAGGTAGTATTGCATCCGGACCATGGGGAACACCACGCGCAGTGCTTGGTGAAGTGAGTACGGGTAATGCCATACAATATCTGCCTAGTGAAGGTGCTTGGGGTCCTTGGCGCGATGGCACATCTCTCGAACAATTGGGCATGCCCTTTATTGTCCGTGGCGAGTTTGTGTCTGACAACTTGAGAGGTTTTAACGTATATAAGGACAATAACCAGATAAACACTACTTTGGTTGAGGGATTTTCTTATATTGATGCCAACTTGGAGGAAGAAACTGAATATTGCTATAGTGTGGAAGCAGTGTATGTGTCTGGTGCCACTGCTATGTCTGATGTGGTATGTGCCACCACCCTTTATAATCCCTGCCGTATTGTAAGTATGCCTTACAGTGAAAGTTTTGACACGTATGGAACAGGCTATAGTGCATATCCCAATGTGTCTTATCCCACATGCTGGAGCAAGATTAACACTACAACAGCCACTTCCACTCTAACCTTGAGTTATCCGTATATTACTACAACCAATCATTCTGCTCCGGGTTCTTTGTATATGTATGCCGCATCAGGATATCACGTCACTGCCATTACTCCTTTGATTGACTCCAATAGTATTAATATCAATATGTTAAGAGCCACTATGATGTTGTACAAATCGTCAGCAAACTACAATGTTGTCATCGGTACCATTGTTGACCCCAGTGATCCAAATACTTTTGAGCCATACGATACTTTGTCACCATCCACAACCTCCACATGGCAACCTTTCAAAGTGGATTTCAACAATTATACGGGCAATGCCCATTATATTGCACTGCGTTCAGGCAGTGGTACTGCCACGAACTATGTGTATGTCGATGACTTTGTGCTGGATTATATTCCCTCTTGTGAAACACCTTCTGATATGGTGGTTTCGTCAACCACTTCTAACAGTATCACTATATCTTGGACTCCAGTTACACCTGGTTCAACATACGACATAGAATATCAAATGCAAGGAGATGAGGATTGGACTTTGGTGGAAGGCCTGACTACAGCCTCTTATACCATTGACAATCTGGAACCCAACACGCTTTATGCTTTCAACTTCCGTATTAAAGCCATTTGTGCCGCCGATGACGAAGGCACATGGGAACAAGAGTCATTCTCGGTAAGAACGGAATGCATGCCAGTAACTGAATTCCCCTACACCGAAAGTTTTGATACATACGGAACAGGAACTTCCGCCTATCCAAACTGCTGGAGCAAATCCCATACGCAAACAACCACTTCGGTGTCATATCCTTATATCAATACTACCAATAGCACTGCGCCTGGCGCCATGTATTTCTATTCCACCACTGCATACGGTGTATGGGCGGTAACACCTTACTTTGACGCGAATATCAGTATGCTGCAAGCTGATTTCAAATTGAGAAAGGCGAGTGCAAACTACAAATTGGCTGTGGGTGTAATGAGTAATCCTGACGATATCAGTACTTTTGTGGGATTAGACACATTAACTCCTTCAACTACAAGTTATTGGGAAAACTTTAGTGTTGTTTTTGATTCCTATACGGGATCAGGTCATTACATTGCCTTTGTATCCAACTTTGGCACTACCAATGGCATGTATATGGATGATCTTGTGATTGGTGAAATCCAGACTTGTTTTGCCCCGACAACAATTAGTTTGGAAGAAGCCACAATCAGTTCAGCTACCGTAGTTTGGAATCCAACCGATGAAATGGCTTCCTACGATTTGCGTTATCGCATGGTGGGAGAAGAAACTTGGATTGTGGTTCCTGGTATCAGCGATACCACTTATTTGTTGGAGAACCTGAATTCAGCCAGCCGTTATGAACTTCAGATACAGACAATCTGTACAGATGCCGTGAGCTATTGGAGTGAGGTTTTCAACTTCCAAACAATGTGTTCACCGGTGGTAGAATTGCCGTATTTTGAGGGATTTGAGGATTATGGATACAGTACAGGTGGTAGTGAATACCCCACCTGCTGGAGCCGTCCGCTGGCCTTTAATTCATCAACAATTACAGCTCCATTCTGTAATTCCTCACAACATAATACGGGTGCTGCCAGCTTGAGATTCCAGGGAAAAGCCTGGGCTGCCACACCGCAAATAGAAGAGGATATCCATAACCTGCAAGTGTCATTCTGGTTGCGCAAGGAAGGTGCCAATTCTGGAGATTTTCAGGTAGGTGTGATGAGTAATCCTGTTGATACCAGCACATTCGAATTGGTTGAAACAATACAACCTGCAACTACGGCTACATGGTATTATCATGAGATAAATCTCAATCAGACGCAATTAAGCGGAACAGGAAACGTGATTGCTTTCAGACAGGCCAATACCACCTATACCAATTGGTTTTATTGGCTTGATGATGTGGATGTGCATTATATTCCCACCTGTATATACCCCAGTGATTTAACTTATTCTGATGCGACACAGAACAGCGTTACCTTGCATTGGAGAGATAATAATGACGTTCCCGCAATCTCATTCACGGTAAGATATAGATTGGCAGGCTCTGAAGAATGGGCAGAGGAGACCGCATACGATACCACGCTTACGTTGAATTCACTGGCAGCCAGCAGTGTGTATGAATGGCAGGTGAAAGCACATTGCTCAGCTATGGATGAAAGTGTCTGGTCAGTAACTATCGAACATTTCGCAACAGAATGCGGAGCTATTACCTCCTTCCCCTATCATGAAACCTTTGATGTGTATGGTACAGGATATTCAGGATACCCCAATGTGGCTTATCCTACCTGCTGGTCCAAATTCAACAATACTACCGCCACTTCAACGTTAACTTTAAGTTATCCTTATGTCAATTCCACCAACTATTCAGCTCCTGGCTCGTTATACATGTATTCGGGAACCAATTATTATACCATGGCTATGCTCCCGCCAGTGGACAACACCATCGGTGTTGACATCAATCAATTGCTGATAAGCTTTATGGGTCGTAAGACCTCCGCCGCATACAATGTGATGATAGGTGTGATGACAGACCCAACCGACGCTTCTACTTTTGTGCCTCTGGATACAGTTAGCCCTGAAGCCACCAGTACATGGGAATTGTTTGAAATACCGCTCAGTAATTACGAGGGAATAGGCCGTTATATCACTTTCAGATGTGGTACAGGAACCGTTACCAGTGGTTTCTATATTGATAATGTAATGGTGGATTATATTCCCACCTGCTTCCGCCCAACCGATGTGACCTTCTCGCAGATTACACCAGATGGAGCGATGGTTTCATGGTCAAACAATGGCAATGAAAGTACTTGGCAGCTGAACTACAAAGCTGATGGAGAGAATGATTGGACAGAGGTTCCCTCTATTTCTGATCCATACTATACTTTGGAAAATTTGAATCCGGGAACTGATTATATCGTCATAGTGAAGGCATTATGCAATGACGGACAGGAAAGTGAATTCAGCGTAGAGAAGAGTTTCACTACGCTTTGTACGCCATTGGATACCCTGCCATTCAGAGAGAATTTTGGTGCTTATGCATCAGGAACTGCTAATTATCCTGACTGCTGGATTCGTAAGACCAATTCCACCACAAATTATCCTTACGTATCTTCCACTTATGCTGTTTCCCAGAGCAGAAGCCTTTACTTCTACTCCACTTCTACTACAACAAGCAGCACTTATTGCTATGCGGCTTTGCCGGCATTCTCAGACGATGTGAACATCAGAGATTTGCAGCTGAAATTCAAAGCTCGCAAATCAGCGGCAACCAATGCTTTGGAGGTTGGTGTGATGTCTGATCCATACGATTTGAGCACCTATAGCGTAGTGACCACTATTTCTCCTGCCGCAACCAGCACTTGGGAGGATTTCACCGTTTATTTGAACTCTTATACAGGAACAGGTAAACATATTGTGCTCAAAACTCCTGACGGAATTGCCTCTACCTTCTATGTAGATGATATTGAAGTGGATTACGCTCCTGAATGCCTCCTGCCGACCAATGTCAATATCACTAATATTACTTCCTCTGAGGTTACGGTTAACTGGGGCGCCGCCGAAGATGTAACCGAGTGGCAGATTGTGTATGGTCCTACAGGCTTCTCTATCGATGCTTATGAACCTACTTCCATTGATGTTAATCCTTATACGCTCACTGGTCTGGATCCCAATACCACCTACGATGTGTATTTGAGAACGATTTGTAGCAATGGTGAAATCTCAGTTTATTCACCTGTAACGACATTCACGACGGCTTGTGCTCCTATGGCTTTGCCGTATAACGAAAACTTTGACAGCTATGGCACAGGAACTACCGCTTATCCGGATTGCTGGCGTAAAATCAATAATAACACCACGCTCCCGTATATTTATGCCATGAGCTCTTCTACAGGCTTGACCACTCCGGGTGCCATGTATTTCTATACAACGGCCACTACTTTCGCATACGCGATTTTGCCCGAGTTTGATGCGGAACTGAACACATTGCAGATGTCCTTCGCCTTCAAAGCCGCTATGGGTAATGGCTATTTCTTGGAAGTGGGTGTGTTGGAGGATCTTTCCGATACCTCTTCCTTCGTACTGATACAGACTATTGAACCTCGTACGGCGGTCTGGAACAACTTTACTGTGGCCTTCACCGGCTATGAGGGAACAGGCAAATACATTGCTATCCGTTCCCAAAGAGAAGGAGCTTCCAATACTTGCTACATTGACAATTTGGTAGTGGATTATGCTCCCGGCTGTGTAGCTCCTATGCATTTGGAAGCTGAGAACTTGACCACCACCTCCGCTGATTTGACTTGGCGTCCAGGTAGAGACGAATCCGAATGGATTGTGGCCTACGGTCCCACCAACTTCAATCCGAATGTGACCGGCGTTTCTCAAAATACAATGGCCTTCCCGTTAACTATCAATGACCTCGAACCTGGAACTTTCTATGATTTCTATGTAAAAGCGGTATGTAATAGCGAGGAAAGTAGTGAATGGTCTATGAAAGGCTCATTCAGAACCGATTGCCTACTGATTGACACACTGCCCTACACCGAATCATTTGACACATACGGCACTGGTACCATCGCCTTCCCGAATTGCTGGAACAGAAACACCACTTATAGTACCACTACTCAATATCCGTATATCAATACAACTTATAGCAGTGATCCTGGTGCCTTGTATTTCTATTCCACTTCAACGACTTACAACTATGTCACCTTGCCTGAAATTGATGAAACACTGGATTTGAGCCTTTTGAGACTTTCCTTCAAGCTGAGAAAAGCTTCCGCGGCTTATCATCTGAAAGTGGGTGTGATGACTGATCCGAATGACAAGAACAGCTTCGTAGAAGTAGCAAGAGTATCTCCCTCCGCAACTTCCGTTTGGGAAGATTTTGAGGTTGAATTCTATAATTACACTGGTACAGGACATTTCATTGCATTTGCATCTGATACAGCATCTTCCAATGCGATGTACCTGGATGATGTGGTTTTGGATTTTGCTCCCTCATGCCATGAAGTTTCGAACATAGTGGTTAGTGGTATTACTACCGATCAGGCTACTATTTCATGGACACCAATAACAGAAGGTATTTCTTGGGATGTTGAATATGGTCCCGCTGGTTTTGAGCAAGGCTCCACTGACGGAACTACACTGACTTCACAGGATACCTTCTTGTTACTGCCCAACTTGACAAGTGGTACTCTGTACGACGTGTATGTAAGACAAATATGCAGTGGCAACGATGAAAGCCCATGGAGCGACAGAGTTTCCTTCTCAACCGACTGCACCCCATTGTCATTGCCTTATACCGAGAATTTTGATAGTCCTTCTTACAATGCCACAACTTACAACACCGCAGGCGATGCTCCAGTGTGCTGGATAACAATTACCAACAACACAACCTATCCGGCTCCGCATATTGTCGGTAGTGGTACATCTTACTATTATTTTAATAGTGCTTCGAATTCCTTGGTGTTCACCACAGGATCAGCTGGTAGCGATGCATATGCTGTGCTTCCGGAATTCACCGAATCACTGAACACCCTGAAATTGACCTTCTGGAGAGCTATGGAAAATGCAAGTAATGGAACATTGACTGTAGGTTATGTAACAGATAGAAGTAATATTGCCGCTACATTTACTTCGGTAGCCACAATAACATCTATTGTACATTCCGGCACAGGAGGTGGTGGTGTTGATTCCGTCGATTTTTCAGCTCTTTCTAACATACCTGCAACAGGTTATATCGCTTTCCACTGGAATTATGGTTCCTCTTATTATTCCTGCTGTATTGACGACATTAATGTAACTACGAACGCTGTTCCTGTTGTTGATCCTACTGTAGTTACTAACCAGGCTTCCGCTATCGGTACAACTACTGCTACCCTGAATGGTACGATTACCAACCCCGACAACGTGAACATTACGGCTCGTGGTTTTGAATGGAAAGCTGTCAGCGACGCTAGCTATACTGTCGTCACCTTGAGCGGTACATCCAATACTTTGACCCACAACCTCACCAATCTGACAGCCAACACGGCATATACCTACAAGGCATTCATCACTTTCAACGGTAACACCGTTTATGGTGCTGACGTACCCTTCACCACTCAGGAAGAAGGTCAGCCGACTTGCAATACTCCTACTAACCTTGTGGCCACCGCCACGGCATACAACGCCGCAGACGTGACTTGGAACGCTGGTGGCAGCGAAGGTGCTTGGACCCTGCAGTACAAAGCCGCTTCAGAAACAGACTGGAACAATGTTTCTGTCACTGTCACAAACTACCAGCTCACGTTGCTGACCGCAGAAACCGAATATCAGGTACGTGTACAGGCCAATTGTTACGATGGTATTGCAAGTGACTGGGCAACCACAAGCTTCACCACTCCCGCTGTTCCTGTTGATCCTTGCGACGCTCCTACCAACCTGCAGGTGAGCAACATCACTCACAACTCCGCAACCGCAAGCTGGACACCTGGCGGAAACGAAACCGCTTGGAACATTCAGTACAAGCTGCAGAGCGCAAGCCAGTGGCAAGAAGCTACCGTTCAGACTACTTCATACGACATTGAAGGTCTGACTGCCAACAGCACTTACGATGTGCGTGTGAAAGCTGTTTGCACCGCTGACAATGAAAGCGAGTTTGTCAGCACCACCTTCACCACCCAAGGTGTTGGTATCGACAACATCAGCTTGGCCAACAGCATCAACCTGATGCCGAACCCCGCTGACAACTACATCGAGCTGAGCATCAACAGCAATGTTGAGGTGAAAGAGGCTGTAGTTTTCAACGCCTTCGGCCAGATGATTCAAACCGTTGAACTGAACGACAACCATGCCCGCATCGACCTCAGCAACATGGCCGCCGGCATGTATTTCGTGAGAGTAAACGGCGAGGGTGTGACGGCGACGAAGAAGTTCATCAAGCGTTAAGACGGGGAGTGCTTCGCAGGGGAGTCTCGCTGCGCTCGAGGGGAGTGGACTTCGTCCAAAGGGGAGTCTCGCTGCGCTCGAGGGGAGTTTTTCTTAACGCCTTGACGTCTTTACGCCTAACCGAAAGTAGAGACATGCTGCGGCGCGTCTCTACTGTAACCTGACCCCTGTAACCTGTAACCTAATGAAAAAAACGGGAGAAAAATTTCTCCCGTTTTTTTTTATTTTTCGCTGCAACACTTTGAAGGGTTTTTCGTCTTTTTTATAAAAGAATTTTTTATCAATCAGCATCTTATTTATGTATTCCCCTAAAAACAAAATAATTATGAAAAACCAACAACCCTTTCAAACAAACAATCGCACTCCAAAAACATGCCGTTTGATTACATTTGTGATAAAAAACATTGTGACCATACTACTGACAACGTGCATGAGTTTTGCCATGCTTCCCTTGTCAGCACAGTGGGCTGGGGAAATCACCAATCTCCAAATCACCAACTTGGAACCCACGTCTGCTGAACTGACCTGGTCAGCTGCTGATGCTGAGAGCATGTGGGATATCTATGTATCCACCTCCAGCACATTCATTCCAAGTCCCAACACTACCCCCACAGACCATGCCTACTATCCCTTGTATGCCCTGAATTCTTTATCTCCTAATACATTCTATGCTGTTTACGTCAGGGCAAGCAATGGCACAACAGAAATTATCGGCAACTGGGTAGGCATCTCATTTTCAACCCCTTGCAATGCCATCACCACCCTACCCTGGTCCGACAATTTGGATAATTACACGGGGTCAATCAGCACTATTCTATCCACCTCCAATCTTCCAGACTGCTGGGATCAAATTACCGATTGTTCTTCCAATATCGAAACAGGCGGCTATCCCATTCTATACCATAACGCCAGCTTCGCCGCTTCCGGCAACAACGCCCTTTTCTACAACTTATACTATGAAAATCCTTGCAGCATACAAGGAGCCGTTTTGCCACCGATTGACGCTTCTGTCTATCCCATGAATACCCTGCAACTGACCTTCGATGCCAGAGTAGCAAACGCCACCAACACTTTTCGTTTGATTGTGGGTATATGCACCAATCCCGCATCCCAAAACAATTTTGTGCCCATCGATACCATAGATATCAACACCTCCACATTCAGCAGCTATGAAATCCTGTTCAACGAATACACTGGGCTGGGAAACCGTATAGCCATTATCGCCGAACGTCCTGTTTCAGGCTATAACCACGGCTATGTGGACAACATCGTTGTGAAGCCCATCACCACCTGTCCGAAACCGAATCATCTGAGTTCCAGCAACCCCACCCCTACTTCTATCACCCTATCGTGGAACGAGACAGGCTCGGCCAGCAATTGGAATATTGAGTATGGTCCAGCTGGTTTTACCCAAGGCGACGGCATTCTTATCCCCAATATATCCACCAACCCCTATACAATCGACAATCTGACCTCCGGCACCATGTATGACTTCTATGTGCAAGCCGACTGTGGCGGAGACCAACAAAGTGCCTGGTCGGCCATTCACCGAAGTCACACAACCTGCGGCACCATCAACACCATTCCCTACACCGAAAATTTCGATTATTATGGAACTGGCTCCACCGCTTATCCCTGTTGCTGGAGCAAAATCAGCACTTATATCTCCGGCAATGCCTACACAGATACCGTGCCCTATATTTATGACAGTCCTTACGAAGGTGAAGGTTCCCTGCGTTTTTACGCCAATGCACCGGCAACTTATAACATAGCCATTACCCCTGAAATTGACGCTTCCATCGTGATAAACACCTTGCAGGCCAACTTCATGTACAAAGCCAGCAGCACTACAGACCAGCTGATTGTGGGTCTTATTAGCGATCCTACGGATGCCAGCACCTTCATCCCTGTGGATACGATTACACCTGGGACAGTACCCACATCATGGCAGGAAAAGACTGTTCTATTCAACGGATACACTGGTAATGCCCGCTACATCGCTTTCAAAAACCAATATACCGGTACGGCCTCATACGCCTATATTGACAATCTACGCATTGAGTTTTCCTTGAATTGCAGCAGGCCAAGCTCCGTGCAGGTGAACAACATCACCAGCAACAGTATCGAAATAGGCTGGACCCCAGAGGGTAACGAAAGTGAATGGGAAGTGGTAGCGGTGCCTGCCGGAGAAGATGTAACCTACGGGCTGCCTGCACTAACTAACACCCATCCTTTTACACTGTCTGATTTGGAAGATGCCAGCTCTTACGACATTTACGTGAGAGCCATCTGCGATAGTGCACAATACAGCTACTGGTCAAATCCCGCCCATGGCACCACCCTGCCGTTTTGCACAGTTCCCCTAAATGTGACGGTCAGTCAGATTGTCGGGGCTTCCGCCTTGGTCAGTTGGAATCATGCCCTTTCCGGAGCCGACAACTACACAGTCCTCTATTCCGAAGCGGGACAAAACATCTGGATGACACATACGGTTAACGCTTCACAATACATGATTCCCGACCTTTTGACCACCACCAACTACGAAGTGATGGTTTACAGCAACTGTGGAATCCGCAGCTCCGATACCGTATATAAAACATTCACCACCAATTGTTTACTCAACAATGACTGGGCCATCGGCAATGGTACTGCCACCACCGAGCAGCTGCCCATCCATAATTTCACCGAATACTCCTATACCCAGCAAATCTTCCTTGCCGAAGAGATGAATGGTGCTACCGAGATTCGCAATATATCTTTCCAATACGACCATCACACCGCCACTTCAGCCAAGACCAATGTAAACATCTATTTAGGACATACCTTGCAGAATTCGTTCTCCAACGCTTCACAATACATCCCGTTGTCGGATTTGCAGCTGGTTTACAGCGGAAGCCTGAACTGCACACAAGGATGGAACACCTTCACTTTCACCACTCCTTTCCAATACAACGGCACGGAAAACCTTGTGGTGGCAGTGGATGACAACTCCGGAGCATACAACAACCGCGGATACGAATGTGTGTTCAACGTACACAGCACAGGGAGCGAGCGCAGGTCCCTGATGTATCACAGCAGTCTTGCAAATCCCGACCCCAGCAATCCCAATTCAACGAATATCAACTCAAACTATAACTCCTGCCTCCGAAACAATGTCATCTTCGGCATAGCCTGTAATGACAGCATTTCCTGTATTGCTCCGAACGTATATATTGTCTCCGGCAATGAGTCAAGTGTCACCTTGGACTGGGCGCCAGGAAATGCTGAGAACACATGGGAGATAGTGTATTCTGACAACGACAGCAACTGGACTTCCGTTGGCAACATCACCAGCCATCCTTACACGCTGACCAGTCTCAACAATGACACGCCATACCACATCCGTATCCGCTCCATCTGCGGTTCAGAACACAGTGAATGGAATAATATCCTATACACCACAAGCTGTTCTGTTATTGGAGTTCCCTATTCAGAAGACTTCGAAAACGCACCTGGTTCGGGCTCTGGCAATATGATTCCCTGCTGGTATGCCAAAACCAGTTATACCTCAACAGCCTATCCTTACACCTCTTCAAGCCGCCACCATTCGGGCAACTATTCCGTCTATTTTTCGGGTTCAAGTTCCCAATATTCCTACTTGGTTTCACCACTACTTAATGATAATGTTGTGATGGACTATTTGCAGATACGTTTCTGGGCCTATAAAAGCTACTCCACTTTCTATATTCAGGCAGGTATCATGTCGGATCCTGACGATCCTTCCACTTTTCAGCAAGTCGGGCAAAATCTCTCTCCTGATTCGATTGCCACCTGGCAGTTGATGGAGGTCAACACCGACAACTATACCGGCAATGGTCATTATATCGCCTTCAGAATTCCTGTTGATATCAGTAATTACCTCTATATTGATGATGTTGAAATAGACTATATTCCAGACTGCGACCATGTATCCAATATTCAGGCCGTTGACAGCACCATCACCGCACACAGTGCCACCCTTGTATGGACACCGGGGAGTGAAGGAAGTTCCTGGCAGGTGGTGTATGGTCCTGCGGGCACCATCACTGACCCAGACAATGAGACAGCTATCACTGTACAGTCGCCCAGCGTTTCACTTACTGACCTAAGTGGCAACACCTTGTATGACGTGTATGTCCGGGAATTTTGCTCCGAAACCAGACACGGCATCTGGATTTCATACTCCTTCCTAAGCGCTTGCGGTGAGATTACAGACCTGCCATTTACCGAGAACTTTGAATCGTACGCCACAGGTTCCTCCAGCCCTATCAATTGCTGGACCCGCCATAACACTTTTTCTGCCACTACAAATTATCCATACGTAAGTAACAATTACTCCTATTCAGGCACCAAAGCACTGTATTTCTATGGCAGTGGAGACAGCTATAACCTGATTGCCACTCCTCCTTTCGATCAGAACATTGCCGTCAACACCCTGCAAGTGAGTTTTATGATGAGGACAAACAACGCAAACGACAGCAAGCTCTTTATTGGTGTGATGACAGATCCAAACGATTCCTCCACATACGTGCAGGTGGGTACTGCTAATGCCACTGCCGATGATACCTGGCAAGCCTTTAACATACCTCTTTCCTCATACACAGGTTCTGGCGCCTATATTGTTTTCAAAAGCATCACCAATTATTCCAATATTTTTATTGATGACATTTTTATTGACCTGACCCCTGACTGTGCAAGACCCACCGGTCTGACTGCCATGAGCAATCTTTCCGATACTATCGTTCTGTCATGGGACGATGCCAACGGGAACTTATGGGATGTGATATATGGACCCACCGGCTTCGACCCCAACACTTCCGCTGACGCAGAAACAGTGTATGGCATCACCACCACCTCCTGTGTCATTGCAGGTTTACAAGGAGGCATCGATTACGATTTTTATGTACGCTCTGACTGTGGCTATGGCAATGTCAGTCCTTGGTGTTTGACACCAGCCTCCGCATCGCCTTATACTTTCCAGATGGGAATTAACGGCTCGGCTTCCCTGACCGGTTGCGGTTTCACGGTTACCGATGATGGCGGCCCTGTCGGCAACTATTCTAACCATTGCGATTACACCCTCACCGTCTATCCTCCCGATGACACCCTGCGAATCTCTGTCTCCGGAACCTTCACGGGTGAAGGCTCTTACGATTATCTCAACATTTACGAAGGAGCCAGCACCAGTGGTACGCTTCTCCAGCAGGTTGTTTCCGGCACTTCTGGCACGACTGTCAACTTTGGACCTTTCACTCCCGAGTATGGCCCTCTGACCCTCCTGTTCCATTCTGATGTTTCGGTCTCCTATTCTGGATTTGTTGCCCATGTGAACTGCGTTCCAGCCCCCTTCTGCCCCAGACCTCGAAACCTCGCCACCGACTTCATCAATGCCAACGAGGCCACAGTCAGCTGGAAAGGCACCACCCATGCCAACACCTATTACCTTGCCTTATCGACCACAGCCAACTTCAATCCAAGCACCTGTCCGAACATCTTCACTGCTTACGATACAACCCACCAGTTCACCAACCTGAACAGCAATACCACCTATTATTATGCTGTTCGGGCCAATTGCGGTAGCGAAGAAGGCGACTGGTCCGACATTGGCAGCTTCACGACCTCCACTGCTTTTGCATACATCCCCTATTCCCACAGTTTTGAAGATGTTGCAGAAAACGGACAATGGTTTTTGGTGAATGGCAACCAGACTAACAAATGGTATATTGGCCAGCCTTCTGGAGAAACAAGTTCTGTACTGTTCGTCTCACAGAACGGCACCACCACGGACTATAGTCTTACCTCCCGCTCCAATGTATGGGCATACCGAGACTTTTACTTCGGGGATGCCGCCAATTTCACACTTTCATTTGACTGGAAGGCCATGGGAGAAACCAACTATGATTATCTGAATGTCTTTATCGGATCTCCTGTCAATCCGACAGCAGGTTCAACGAATGCTCCGAGTGGAGCGGTTCAATTAGGCGGTGACTTGAATGCCCAAAGTTCCTGGCAACATTTCACCATGAATCTGGATCATTCATACGCCAACAGCACAAAGCGTCTTTATTTCTTCTGGCACAACGACCATACCTCGGGAGCAGCTCCAGCCGCAGTGATTGACAATGTTGAAATCAGAGCTTTCAACTGCCAACATCCTAATAACCTCTCATTAGTTGCCCTTGACTCCACCAGCGCCATCGTCAGTTTCACCCCTGCAAGCACCAACGACGTGGAATGGGAATATGTCTATGGGGAAGGCAATTTCAATCCTGATATCGCCATGAATATTCAGCCCACCCTGGACAGCACCATCTATTTGACAGGTCTCACCCCAAATACCTCTTATACCATCTACGTAAGAACCTATTGCGACGTCAACGACCAGTCTGCATGGTCGGATGCGCTGAGTTTCAGAACAGACTGTAGCGTACACTCACTGCCCATCATAGAGAATTTCGATGGCATAGGTTCAGGCTCCGACGCCTATCCTTTATGCTGGTCACGTTCCAGCAACTATTCCTCCAGCACACAATATCCGTATATAAACGGTTCTTATCATAACAGCGGCAATGGCTCACTTTGTTTCTCCTGTTCTTCCAGCACATACAGTTTAGCCGTACTTCCCGCCATCGACCCGAACACCAATCCAATAGGCAATCTGACGCTCTCCTTATACATGAGATCAAACACCTCCCTCTCCGGTTCCATGATTGTCATTGGTGCCATCTCCGACCCCAATGACATCAACAGTTTCACTCCTATTGACACCATTACCTGTACTCTGTTTACATTTGAGTACTATGAAATCCCATTAAGTAGCTATACTGGTGATGCCGCATACGTAGCCATGAAATACCTTAGCAGCCAAACCTACATGTACTTGTATGTTGATGACATCACTTTGGACCTCACTTCTTCTTGTCCAATACCGTTGCATCTGACCTCAACGGCCACCACCTCATCTTCTGTCACCCTGTCATGGACTCCCGGCGGAAATGAAAGCAGCTGGAATATAGAATATGGACCCACTGGTTTCACTCCAGGCACAGGCACAATTGTAACAGCGCCTACCAATCCTTTCACTGTCACTGGATTGTCATGGGGTACCGATTATGACTTTTACATACAGGCTGACTGTGGTGGCGGGAATACCAGCCTTTGGGGTCCCGTATACTCTACCATGACTGGATGTGGCGCTATAACGACGCTGCCTTTTATTGAAAATTTCGACAATGCCACCTTATACACCCTGCCTAACTGCTGGTCAAGACCCGTCACCTATTCCAACGCACCCTCAGTACAGAACACACTCCCCCATTCAGAGCCGAATTGTGTGTGGTTTCGTTCACTACCAATTTCGCCCTCCATTGCAATGACACCCCAAATAGCAGAAGACATTCACAACCTGCGACTGAGTTTCTGGGTAAAATTCTCAAACAACTGTACAGGCTCTTTAGAGGTAGGCCTCATGGACTATGAAGATGTCTCCCTCCATACCAGCGTGCAGATTATTCCGCCTTCCAATAGCAACATCTGGACAGAATACACCATCCAATTCGATACCACCAATTTCTATGGTACAAACAAATATATTGGATTCCGTTTTAATGTTAATTCAGTCTCCGAAAGTTGCTGGTTTGACGACGTGATGATCAGGTATATAAACGACACCCTTCCCTTACCTGGCTGCGACATACCGACAGGTCTCACCGCCACTAATGTAACCGCTAATGCTGTGGATGTTAGTTGGACTGCCAGTGGCAACGAAACCGCCTGGAACCTGCAGTACAAAACAGCTGCTGATAGCGAATGGGGAAACATCATTCCCTTGACAACAAGCACTTACCATCTCTCCGAACTTGCCCCTGCAACCACCTACCAGGCACGTGTACAAGCTATATGCAGCGACACTGAAACCAGCGACTGGACCGAAGCCGTCAGCTTCACCACTTTGGAAGAGCCCGTTGAGCCTTGCTATGCACCGACCAACCTGCAGGTGAGCAACATCACCGAAAACTCCGCTACTATAACCTGGACCGCTGGTGGCAGCGAAACGGCCTGGAACCTGCAGTACAAAGCAGCTACCGATAACGAATGGGGAGCCATCATTCCTGTGACAACAACCCCTTATCACCTTTCCGGCCTTACCCCCGAGACCACCTACCAGGTACGTTTACAAGCTGTATGCGGCAACAGCGAAACCAGCGACTGGACTACCACAAGCTTCACCACACCCGCTGAACCCGTTGAGCCTTGCAACGCACCGACCAACCTGCAAGTGAGCAACATCACCGAAAACTCCGCTACTGTAGCTTGGACTGCCGGTGGCAATGAGACTGAATGGATAGTGGGCTACAAGCTACAGAGCGATAACCAGTGGCAAGAAGATACTGTTCAGACACCCACTTTCGTAATGGAAAATCTAACTCAGAACAGCACTTACGATGTACGTGTAAAAGCCATCTGCGCTACCGACAATCAGAGCGACTTCGTTACCAGTACCTTCACCACACTTGTTGACGCTATCAACGATGTAAAATTGGCACAGAACATCATTCTGATGCCGAATCCGGCTGACAACCACATTGAACTGAGCGTCAACTGCAATATTGAAGTGAAGGAAGCTGTGGTTTACAATGCCTTCGGCCAGATGATCCAGACCGTACAGCTCACTGAAAACCATGCCCGCATCGACCTGAGCAACATGGCTGCCGGTATGTACTTCGTGAGAGTGAACGGCGAGGGTGTAACGGCGATGAAGAAGTTTATCAGAAAATAGGTTACAGGTTTCAGGTAACAGGTTACAGATGTAGAGACGCAAAATTTTGCGTCTCTACTTTGACCACTGACACCTAACCCCTGACCCCTATGACCTAATCACTGATCACTAAAAAAACACGGCTACCGCATGAGTTTTCTTTTTTTATTCCTCTTTGTAGAAACTGCTATCGCTCGAAAAAAAGAGTTGGCTCTCTTTTGGAAATAAGAAAATAATGTGTATTTTTGCGTGATAAAAGAGTAAAGGTGATGAATTGCTGCAAATCCATATCATGTGCTCTTCTGCTGTGTTTGTCCGCTTTTGTGTTGCAGGCGCAATGTCCGGATTTTATGGATTTAGAAAGTCCGAATGTGACAGGTTATTATGGCACCGTTGCTGACCCGATGTTGGATACAGGTGTTGTTTATGGCCGGCATACCCTGATTACCCAGCAGGGCACAGATCCCCGGACGGGAGGATTACTTCCTCTATTACCGCCTGGCGAGAGTGCCGTAATCAAGTTAGGCAATGAATATGCCCACGCCAAAGCTGAAGCACTGGTTTACACTTTTACGGTAGATCCCGACCAACCCATTTTGATTCTGAAATATGCCGTGGTGATGCAAGATCCTGAACACGATACTTTTTCACAACCGCGTTTTACAATCAAATTGCTGGACAATCATAACGAACTGCTGGACAGTTGTATGAAATATGATGTGATCTCTGGAAACGATATTCCAGGTTTTCAATCATATGGCCCTATTAGATGGAGGCCGTGGACCATTAATGGTTTTGACCTTTCCAGTTATTCTGGACAAACGGTCAAGTTGCAAGTTACCACGTATGACTGCTGGTATGGGGGTCACTATGGTTATGCCTATTTTACAGCATCTTGTGTCAGTAACCGTTTGGTAATCAGCGAATGTGTTGGCAATCAAATAACGCTTACCGCCCCTTCGGGTTTTGAGAGTTATGCGTGGAATAACGGTGCCACAACCCTTTCTTCCGTATATACACTGCAAGATTCTATGGTTGCCACTTGTGAGATACACACGGTCACAGGTTGTCAATGCCTGCTCACAGGTACTTTTAATCAAAACCCTTCCGCGCAGGATCAGACATTTTACGACACAATCTGCCAAGGGCAAAGTTACCACAATCACGGATTTGTGCTGCCTCCACAAGGACGCGGTGGCACATTTGCTTTTTTTCGCCATTATTTCGATTTGATAAACTGCACCGAAGCAGCTACCGTCGTTCTTTATCTGCACGTGATACCCCGGTACACCCATATTTACGCCCAAGCATGCGAAGGAGACGATTACAATGCTTACGGTTTTGTTTACCATAATCTTGCACCCGGTCTTTACACTGACACCCTTAATTACGTTGTAGGTTCTGGATGTGACTCCTCCTCCATTCTGCACCTTACCGTCAACGCCGA
>JAEETJ010000039.1 GCA_016290295.1 Bacteroidales bacterium | reverse complement strand
AACGGCCTCCACGGTGGCCAAATTATCGACATCGACCTCATCACCCCTGGCAATCAATATGTGCGCTTCGATTTTATGGGCGTGGGACTGACAGGCGGCGGCATCGAGGGCACCATCGCCTTCAACACCGACAGCATTGACGCCACTGGAAGTCATTTCTCCGTCATGGTGAGCATGGGTGAGGTGCAACTCGACGTAGTGCAAAGTGATTATCAAGATCCTCGCGGCTCCGTTTACCATATTCACGGCATAATGCCCAATGCTGTCTATCTACTGCTTTGTGGTGCCACGGTGTTACTCACCAGTAACAACCCTGCCTATTTGTACAGCGACATCTCCTACAGTCCCTTCATCAACATCACCAACGTACCACAATACTGCTATGCCAAACCAGGCTATTCCATCACTTGGCCAGCCATGCTGCCCGGCATCATTGCCGTAGGAGCCACGGGCTACAAGAACAATTTCGTCAACATTGACGGACAGGTCAACGACGACTATATCTCCCTTGCCCCTGACCAAGTGGGTCATATCACCAAGTTTTCTTCTTGCGGCCCCACCTTCAACGGCCTTACCAAGCCCGATGTCGTCGCGCCAGGGTTTAACATTAACGCTGCCTATAATAGCTTTTACGAAGACTTCAATGGAATACGGAACTGCTTGACCTATTCGGGAAATTACAATGGTCAGTCATACTACTATCTGGCCGAATCGGGTACCTCCATGGCGTCGCCCGTGGTAGCGGGAGTCATTGCCCTCTGGTTGCAAGCCAAGCCTGACCTTACCCCAGCACAGGCACTGGAGGTGATCAGTCACACCTCCACACACCCCGAAAGTACACTTCCGTACCCCAACAACACATACGGCTACGGACAAATCGACGCTTATCAAGGACTACTTGAGGTACTAGAATTGCCCTCTCGCATCCCCGAACTGAGCCAGAATCAACCACAAGGGGTTTCTTTCCGCTTGGAACATCGCCATCTCTATGCTGATTTCGGCAATATTGTTCCAAACAAAATGGTTTTCAAAATCTATTCGCTTGACGGCCGTCTATTGCTCTCACAAAGCGGCAAAAGCGACATTGACCTCTCCGCTTTGAAAACCGGTGTCTATGCCGTACAACTGATTACCGACAGCAAAACCACCACCGGTTCAACATTGATAAGATTACAATAATGAATGACAAGCCTACCTCCTCTCCCAACCAACACCATTGAGTTTTAGTAAAAAATATGATATGAAACGCAGTATCAATATCGTCTTGCTTCTCTGCCTGTTGTTGACAGGCACTGTTATGGCACAGGAGCGTGACCGACGTGCCGACCTGAACGTAAGTTGTTACACTAACTTCTGTGTCTCGTCGACGGGAACATTGTGGTTAAGTACCGCCTGCGGTATGATATATACCGCCGACGGCATCCACTCTACTTGGCGCACACTTACAAATACTGACGAAAACCGCTTGATACACGCAAGTCATTTCGAGTGTATGGCAGCCTTCGGCAACAGCACCGTTTTGGCAGCTGGATTCCTGCATGGCCGTAAGGATTATGACTTTGTGTATCGGACTACTTCCGGTGGTGTCTGGTGGGACACGGTGGTGATCGACCCGCGCCTCGATTGGGTACATGCCTGCTGCTACCGCCCCGACGGACGTGTATGGCTTGGCTCCGCCTCAGGAAGAAGCAATGGCGTGCTGGCATATAGCGTCGACAGCGGACGCACCTTCCAGGTGCTGCGCACCGAATTTGATGGTACTACCGGTATTCACACTCTCCACATGTTTGATGCCGACAGCGGATATATGGGAGGCTTCTTCAACAATCTCTTCTCCACTTCCGACAACTGGCGTACCGTCCATCGCATCCCGACTCCGATGGATCAAAAACTTAGGGTGGAATACAACTACATGGACACCTGGATTGACCGCATACGTCAGTGGGACGACTATCTGATAATAACTGAGTCAAAAGAGACATTCTACACCTCCTTAAAAGGCAAGATAGAATGGAGAAAACCGCCAGTTGATTTGAATAGTTACGAGGTTGACAACCAGACGGGAACATTGTGGGCTGTCAGCGACGGTGGCCTTTTGGTGCGTCTGACCGATTGGAATTCTGTCAATCGTTATAATGTAAGGGTAAACAGCATCTTTGGCGTAGTTGATGGAAATGTCTACTGTGAAAGTTCTGCCGGAGTGCTACGCGTCAGTCCCGACGGGAAAGTGGACACCTGTGGATTTTATACCACAGAACATCCAATCGAAGAACCAGAAATCACCCTCAGACACGGGCAACATCTGTGGGGCACCGACGAGTCAAGCGTCTTCATCCTTGATGACAAAGGCTGGTATCGTGTGGCACAACCGCTTGACATAAGTACGCTCAACTCACATCCCGATCGCGACGACTGCATTGTCATTCTCCGCGACGACGGGAAGAACTACACTGTCGACACTGCCGGAGTGGTGGAACCATACGTGATAAAACAACCGCTAGGTCCTTTCGTTAAATCGGGTCTTAAAAAAGTGGAAATTACCACTTATGCTGGAGGCTGTTTTCATTTCATACCTCAAACATTGAGGTACAGTTGTCAAGGCAACATGCTCACAGAAAGCTACAATGATGTCGAAAAACAGAAACCTCTGAAGCGGCAGCTCCCCGTCAGCGACGTAGAACAGGCTCTGTTGCGCCTCGGCGAACGTTACAATATCTTTCCTACGCCTCAGGATTTCGGTCTGGAGGACACTACTGTCGACCTCCATGCCGTGTATCAAAAAGATGATTATTGGTGTACCAGTAGTCTCGGCTATCGTCTGACATTTATAAACAACGCTGGCGACACACTGTTCATTTATGGCAGTGTGGATGATGGCAACGACATCGGAGGAAATACGCGCTTCCCTTGGCTGCTGCCCATGCAGGTAAAAGCCTCAAATGCCGATTTTGTCAGCTACCAACCTTGCCTCTGGCAAACGCTTCGGACGCTGATGCCCGACACCATGCTGTTGGCTGACCAGTTGGACAACAGTACATTACATCAGCGTTTTACCCTACAGAGCGGTGACCTGCTTTTCTTTACCGGCGTCATTGACGACATGGATAATGCCATCACAGAAAGTACAGGGGTTTATACCCATGTGGCTATGGTGGAGCGGGACAGCGTCAATCGTGTCTGGATAATCGATGCCAGCCCTTATCGCGGTGTGCGACGCACCTTGTTATCTGAATATTATAGACATTACTATGACCTCTATCGCTTCGTTGTGCCTTTCGATACTGCCGCAGTCATCGCCCGCGTCCACACCTTTCTGGGTCAACCCTACGACGACTGTTTCCTGCCAGACAATGGCAAGATGTATTGTTCCGAACTTATATACGAGTGTTTCCTCGACACCGATGGAAACCACCTTTTCAAGGCAAAACCCATGAACTGGCGCAATGCCAAGGGACGGCTGCCGGAATACTGGAAAAAACACTTCCGTAAGCTGGGAATGAAGGTGCCCGAGGGGGTGCCGGGTACCAATCCCACCGACCTTTCACGCTCACCGTTGCTACGCAAGCTATAGTACATTTACCGAAAACATTAATCTTTTACCTTTAAGAAATGAGATATATTACCCTATTTTTTGCAGCGCTGATGCTGCCTTTAATGCTGAATGCGCAAAACGATCACACAAAATATGTCAACCCCTTTATCGGCACCCAGACCGACGAAACCGGTGCCCTGAGCGGCAGCACCTTCCCGGGCGCCACGATGCCGCAGGGTATGGTACAGCTGAGTCCCGAGACGGAGCAGATGGTCACTTGGGACCCCTGTTCGGGCTACGACTATAACAAAGATGTGATATACGGCTTCACGCACACGCACCTCAGCGGCACGGGTTGTACCGACCTGATCGATGTGAGCCTGATGCCCGTAAGCCGTAAGGTGACACCAGAAGAACTGCAAAAAGCCGATTTCGGTCAACATTATAGCCACGAAAAAGAATCGGCACGGCCAGGTTATTACCAGGTGCTGCTGCAGGAAAGCGGCGTAAATGTGGAACTTTCAGCCACAGTAAGAACCGGTATTCATCAATACACCTTCCCCGAGGGACAACCGCAAACGATTATCCTTGACCTCGACCGTGGCACATTCCGTGGAGAAGCATATTACTCCAAACGGCGTACTTACGATGTGATTCAGGCACAAATCAGAATTGTCAATGACCACACCATAGAAGGTTATCGTGTCATTACTGGCTGGGCAAAATTGCGTAAGGTCTATTTCCGCGCCGAATTCTCAAAACCGATAGCTGAACATATTTTGATGAACGGAAGCTTGAATGTCGGCAACAGCGATGTGGTAAACGGACGCACGCTGCGTGCTGCCCTTAGCTTCAAAGCTGAAAAAGGCAATGAGCTGACGGTGAAAGTTTCCATCTCGCCCGTTGATGGTGACGGAGCCCGCAAAAACATGCAGGCAGAAGCTAAAAGCTGGAAGTTTGACGAATATGTGCAGGCAGCCCATGATGTGTGGCAAAAAGAGCTGAGCCGCATCGATGTGGAAGGCACCGACGAGCAGAAAACTATCTTTTACACAGGACTTTATCATCTGCTGATACAGCCCAACACAATGAGCGATGTGGATGGCCGCTATATGACTACCAACTTCGAAATCAAGCAGATGCCGAAGGGACAGACTTACCACAGTACCTTCAGCCTGTGGGACACCTTCCGCGCCGCCCATCCGCTTTACATGCTGGTTTATCCTGAGCTCGCAGCCCAGTTTGTGCGCGATATGGTGCTGCATCATCAAACATACGGCTACTTGCCCATCTGGGACCTCTGGGGGCAAGACAATTACTGCATGATTGGCAACCACGCTATCCCTGTGTTGGCCGACGCTATCATGGCTGAGCTCCCTGGTATCGATGTGGATGAAGCCTTTGACGCTATGTTCGAGAGCAGTACTCGCAGCCACTTCAACTCGCCCTTCGAGATTTGGGAGCAGTATGGCTATATGCCGCAAACATTGCAGAACACCAGCGTCAGCATCACCCTTGAGCAGTGCTTTGATGATGCCTGTATGGCTGCTGTTTCCAAAAAGTTGAATGAAATGTCTGCTTATGAAAGATTCTCTCGTCGTAGCATGTTCTACAAAAACCTCTTCGACCCCGAGACCGGCTTCTTCCGTCCGAAAGACGAGAACGGCAACTGGATAGAGGGCTTTGACCCGCTCAGCTATGAGCAGCCCTGCTTTGTGGAAGGCAATGCCTGGCAGTATATGTGGTTCGTGCCTCACGACCCGCAGGGTCTCATCGACCTCTTTGGTGGCAAAGAAGGCTTCCTGAAGAAGCTTGATGAGAACTTCAGTTTGACCGCCACCAGTGGCGAGGTGAACGGTAACGCCAGCGGTTTCATCGGGCAGTACGCCCATGGCAACGAGCCCAGCCATCATACTGTGTACCTGTACAACTTCGCGGGCAAACCCGAACGCACACAGGAATTGGTGGAGCAGGTGCGCAGCCAGTTCTACCATGCCACCCCCTGCGGCTATGCCGGCAACGACGACTGTGGCCAAATGTCAGCCTGGTACATCTTCTCCGCCCTCGGCTTCTATCCCTTCCATGCCGGCAGTGCCGAATATACCATCGGCACACCGTTATTTACCAAAGCCACTTTGCATCTTGAGAACGGCAAGGACTTTGTCATCACTGCTAAAAACAAGACTCCTGGCCGCATCCATGTGAAAAGCGTGAAACTCAACGGCCAGCCAATAAATGACTGGAAACTCACCAACGAACAAATCATGGAAGGCGGGGTGCTGGAGTTTATGATGGCGAAATAAAGCTGATTGAAAAAGAAAAAAATATTGTAAATTGCTAATTTACAAATATATACTATTTTTTCAATTGCGAACACAACGAACAGAATAACCCTCGGCTTGAAAATCTATAGTATAACCTATTGACGCATAATTATAAATAAGATAATAGTAATAAGACATTGTCGAACTACTATTATTCGTGGCAGTCCAAAATCTTGCTTCTTTACCGAATTCAAAAGTTCGGCCAGAATAACAACCAGCAGGAAGTACTGAAAGACCTGTGGCATTATTGGTTGAAGGATCGTTTCCTGCATGACACGACCCTGCGGACACATTCCAGCCCATCTTACTAGCCAATGCCTTAGCATTATAATTACTACCGTTACTACTACAAGCATATCCGCTTTGACTATTCACATAATTGCCCAGTTGTACCCATTCCGCATTACTCGGCACATGCCAGCCATTAGGACAAATACCTTGAACTCCACTGGGATTGCTATTACTGCTACTGGCTCCACGTACTACAGCACGCCTATTATACAAATATCCATATACGGGCACGTATGGTTCATAATCATTGGTAATGTATCTATATGGAAGATAGGTATCTCCATAAGAAGTGCTGTCATAGGGTATATATTCGCCATCGGCATAATGCGTTGTGCGTAAGTTCTCCGCCATCCAGCACTGACTGCCTATTTGCACCGTACGATAAACATTACCATCATAGTCGGTAAGGGTTGGTGTACCCGGACATGGCTGACCATTTGCCGTATCTGTGTTAATAATGACAGGATCGAGAACACAACGTACTGAAAAACCACAACTTTTATATGATTCGGAAGAATGTATTTGATTATCATTAAAGCTCAACTTATAACCATAACTTACCAAATCCCAATCATTGGTACAAGTCCAAAAATACGCCACACTGCCAAATTCCTGATATACGTTATGGGTGTAATAATTATTATAAAAAGTGCCTGCAGGTTGAGCCGAAAATCCTGTGGCATTGTTTAAGATCTGATCATTACCCACTGCACATTGATTTGTACTTGTGTTCCAACCCATTGTTGCCGCCAAAGCTTTGCCATTATTGGTACTTTGTCCACCACAGAAATATTCATTCTGATAGCTTATATAATTCAACATGCTAACCCATTCCGCATCACTCGGCACATGCCAACCTGTGGGACAAACACCCTGTACACCACTGGGAATGTTTTCATTATACGGAGCGGTACCCCGTACTACAGCAGGCCAGTTATATAAATATCCATATTCGGAGACATTGTTTTCATTATTGTCAGGGGCATAATGATAGGCAACGGTGTTACTGTTCGTTGTTCCTGCGGGAATTATTGTTCCATCGGCATAATGGGTAGTGCGCAGATTTTCCTTCATCCAGCACTGAGTTCCTATCTGCACTGTACTGTACTCATTACCATCGTAGTCAATTACAGTTTCCACACCAGGACACGGCTGGCCGACAACAAAAACAGAGTCACAGACACAACGTACGGAAAATCCATTGAGCGCATCGCACATATCCATGTCTAAGCTCGAGGAGTTTCGATTGATATGGGCAAAATACGCTTGGCTTCCACCAATAAACGTTGAGCTCCAAAATCCAGCATCATAAAACGTCATATAACCCAGATTAAAATACCCACCAGCAGGAAGAGCGGAAAAACCGGTAAGGTTATTGAACAACTGATCATTACCCACAGCACAATCAGTTGTTCCTAACCCCCATTCTGTCCTTGATGCCAAAGCCTTGGCTATATTGGAGCTTTGCCCACCACAGGTGTATTCGCTCCTACTGCCCACATAATCGGTCAGTTGGTTCCATTCGGCATTGCTTGGCACATGCCAACCTACAGGACAAATGCCCTGCACACCAGAAGGATTGTTATTACTGGAACTTGCACCATGCATCACAGCTGCCCAATTGTACAAATATGAAAATGTTGGTATATAGCTTGCATCCCATAAAGGTGCATAACAATAAGGGATAGTCATACTATTGGTGTTGTTGCTGACGTAAGTAATCGCTGTGCCATCAGAAAAATGAGTAGTACGCAAATTCTCCGCCATCCAGCACTGATTACCTAACAACACTGTGTTATAAACATTGTTATCATAATCGGTCACCGTTCCCAACCCAGGACACGGCTGGCCATATATGGGAGTTTCAGTGACAAACATTATCTCGTCACCATATACTGTGCCCTCACTGTTGGTGGCGTATGCACGCACATAGTAATAGGTGGAATGCATCAGACCAATAAGGGTACTGGTAAAAGCACCCAAACCTGTACCATCAGTGGTATGGGCATCACTGATGGTAGGAAGCGGTGACGTGCTCCAACAAACACCACGGGCAGTGACAGGAGCACCACCATCAAAAGAGACATTTCCACCACATATCGCCGAATTGTGGGAAATCGCAGTAACACTATCTGTCGTCACAATAGGCAATATCGCTTGCACATTGACCGTGCAACTGGTCGTAGCGGTACATACATTCCCATTGGTACCTGTCACGGTATAGGTAGTAGTGGCAGTTGGAGCCACTATGATGCTCGATGTGGTCTCTCCTGTATTCCACACGTATGTTTCCGCACCTGCAACTGTCAGGGTTGTGTTATCTCCATACATAATACTTGTGTTGCCTGTGATTACCAGTTGTGGAATCTCACAAGTGTTGAAATCCAACACAATAAACTCGCTCTCGTACTGATTTTGGGTTACAGCAGTACTGGTCAGTATATCCTCCCCTTGCTGGCAGTAGCCTGTATAGCACATCTCGTCACCCAACTCGAAATAATGCGATTTGGAGCTCTTCAGATTCACCCTCGTCATACCGTCATCATTGCCCACTGGGACAAGCTGATTAGTTCCGGCGCGACCAATATTCACCATTTTCACGCTATGGACACCTGCCGAAGTTCTCACCGTCAATATATAAGTCTGCGGAATAATCAGTGAAAGCTCAAAACAATTGTTGCCCTGCGACAGATTTCCTTCGTATTCGGCACACTTCTTGCCCGTCACATCCACAAGCTCTAATTTCGCATACTCACCCTTTGCCGAAAAAATATTCAG
The DNA here is from genome assembly GCA_016290295.1 of Bacteroidales bacterium. Classification (GTDB taxonomy): domain Bacteria; phylum Bacteroidota; class Bacteroidia; order Bacteroidales; family WCHB1-69; genus RUG11690. The sequence continues at coordinate 9,804 of JAEETJ010000039.1, read as the reverse complement.
CTGTGTTTTTCCATCAAAAGGATTAGGCATTACCTGCATCATTTCCTTATCAGCATAATCTCGAATACCAGTACTCACCACCAGTGTGTATATCGTGTCGGGAAAGAAAATATCTTCGGACCAGTCACGAGTCAGGTTTTGAATGGTTACCTTCTCCAATCGCACATAGGTATTGTGCTGATTTTGCCCGGTAAACGTCAGCGTTATGCTATTTTGTGCAAAAAGTGATGTTCCTACCAGCAGTACTGCCATCGTAACCAGTACTGTTAAGACCTGTATAAAAGGTTTGTTCATAAAATGATATTAGTTTATTTTCTCTTTTTTCACCCCTGCTTCCGGCGCTCGATCTCGTCGTGGATTTTGGAGGCCATCTCGAAATCCTCGCACTCAACGGCACCATCCAACAGGTTCTGCAGCTCCTCAAGGCTCATCTCTTCTAATTTGGTAGAGAGGTACTTGTCGTAATTTTCATCGGACAAATCCATTTCCAGTTCATCTGCCAATTCTTCATCCTCCTCTTCTTCTTGATCATCTGATACATCCACAAGATTTTCAGTATCAGACAGATAAGCATCAATTACTTCTTCTTGAATATAAATAGGAATATGGGTTTTCAAGGCGATAACCACTGCATCCGAAGTGCGCGAGTCAATGGTGAACACTTCTCCGTTTTCTTTACGGAAATGGATATCAGCATAAAAGACACCCTCTTCAAACTTATGGATAACCACATAGCCCGGATACACCTTACACTGCTCCGACAACTGCAAGAACAAATCGTGCGGAGTAGGTCTTTTGGGTCGCATCTTATTCATTTCCAAAACAATAGCCCTCGCCTCACTCATACCAATGAGGATAGGCAACTGGCGCTCTCCCTCTTTCTCCTTCAGGATTAACGCATACGCCTCTGATGGCGGCTGGGCATTGCGGATATCGGAAACGATGAATTCGAGCATATTTTTTTAATTAAGAACTAAGAATTAAAAGTTAAGAATGTTTATTTGTTGAAATGTTGAATCGTTGAATTTTTTTTAGTTCTTAATTCTTAGTTTTTAGTTTCTTCCGGATTGTGTTTGTATTTGAAAATAATAGCAAAGAGCACGGCTACCACCAAGGCGTAGGCAGCGAAAATATCCCATACTGCAGTCCAGTTGCCTACCAAATGATGACCTTCCCAAGTGCAGTATTGGTTGACCACCCACTGCGCACCCAAGGTACCTATAGTAGCACCTATACCATTGGTCATCAGCATGAACAGACCCTGAGCCGAAGAACGGATATCAGCACTGGTTTCCTTGTCCACAAATAGCGAACCGCTGATGTTGAAGAAGTCGAAAGCCACGCCATACACAATCATAGACAACACAAACAACCATACTCCGTTGCCGGGATTACCCAAGCCGAAGAAGCCGAAACGCAGCACCCATGCGAACATAGCTATCAACATCACCTTCTTGATACCGAACTTGCGCAAGCAGAAGGGGATCAGCAGAATGCATAAAGTTTCAGAAATCTGTGATAAAGAAACCAAAATGTTAGCGTGTTGCACCCCGAAAGTGTCGGCATATTCCGGTTGTGCACCGAAACTATGGATGAATGGGTTGGCAAAACCGTTGGTAATCTGCAAAGATACGCCCAAAAGCATGGAGAAAATGAAGAAAATGGCCATTCTCTTCTCTTTGAACAAAGCGAAAGCCTTCAAGCCCAAGGCATCCACAAAGGATTTCTTGTCGGTAGAGGTTGAAATCGGGCACTTGGGCAAGGTAAAAGCATAAATGGCCAACACCAAGCCGATGAAACCGCTGAGGAGGAACTGTTTTGACGAGTGTTGGAAGCCCAACAAATCAACCGCCCACATGGAGCAGATAAAACCGATGGTACCAAAGACACGGATAGGCGGAAATGCTTTGACCGTATCATAACCTTCCAACTCCAACGCATTGTAAGCCACCGAATTAGCCAATGCTATAGTCGGCATATAGAAAGCCACACTGATCGTATAAAGGGTGAAGAGAGTGCCGAACTGCACCGCATCGCCAGTCGCCAAACCATAATAACCCGCGGCAATCATGGCGGCACCGGCAATACCATGGCAAATGCCTAACATCTTCTGTGCCGGTATCCAGCGGTCAGCCACAATGCCCACTAATGCCGGCATAAAAAGGGACACAATACCCTGGATGGAGTAGAAAAGTCCAATTTTACCACCCATTCCGTGCGGTCCCAAATAGCGGCCCATACAAGTTAAATACGCTCCCCAAACAGCAAATTCGAGGAAATTCATAATAATCAGTCTGACTTTCAAATTCATAGCAGTAATTGTTTCGAATAAAATGCAAAATTACAAGAAATTTGTGATTATTTGACAAGTGAAATTATTTTTTTCACTGAAGAACGTGTCGAAGACACGATATTCTATTAACCCCGCAAATTAATTTGCTAATTTACTAATTTACTAATTTGCTAATTTAATTGGCACATTTAAACTCCCCTCGAGCACGCAGTGCGAGACTCCCCCTTGAGCGAAGCGAAACTCCCCTTGAGCGAAGCGAAACTCCCCTTGAGCGAAGCGAAACTCCCCTTGAGCGAAGCGAAACTCCCCTTGAGCGAAGCGAAACTCCCCCATAATAATGGATACATTTGCTCATTTGCTAATTATTTTGTATTTTTGCAGTTTGTATCATCAATGAAGAAATAATCATGGAATTATCAGAACAAGAAATCATCAGACGCAAGAAATTAGAGGATTTGTTGAATCTCGGCATTAACCCCTACCCCGCCGCGGAATATGAGGTAAATGCCACTACAGCAGAGATTTTAGAGGAATTTCCGAAAGATAACAGCAAGTTCCAGAATGTCAGCATCGCCGGCCGTATCATGACCCAGCGCATCATGGGAGCTGTTTCTTTCTTCGAAATCCAAGACTCCGTGGGCCGCATCCAGATCTACGCCAAACGCGACGAACTGTGCCCTGGCGAGGACAAAACCATGTACAACAGCGTCTTCAAAAAATTAGATATCGGTGATATTATCGGCGTGAAGGGCTTTGTTTTCACCACCCAGATGGGCGAAATCAGCATCCATGTGAAGGAGTTCACCATCTTGTGCAAGTCGGTGTGCCCGCTGCCCATCGTGAAAGAAAAAGACGGCAAAGTGTACGACGCTTTCCAAGATCCGGAACAGCGCTACCGCCAACGTTATATCGACCTCATCGTCAACCCGCAGGTGAAAGACACCTTCATCAAACGTACCCTGCTGGTAAACACCATGCGTAACTTCCTGAATGAAAAGGGCTATCTGGAAGTGGAAACTCCTATCCTTCAGCCTTTGTACGGTGGCGCCGCCGCCCGTCCGTTCAAAACTCACCACAACACCCTCGATATGACCCTCTATCTGCGTATCGCCGATGAGCTGTATCTGAAAAAACTGATTGTGGGCGGTTTCAACGGTGTGTATGAGTTCTCCAAAGACTTCCGCAACGAGGGTATGGACCGCTTCCATAACCCCGAATTCACCCAGATGGAACTCTACGTTCCTTACAAAGATTATGAATGGATGATGAATTGCGTGGAGGAGATGGTAGAGCGTATCGCTTTGGCACTGCATGGTGACACCAAGGTGCAGGTGGGTGAAAACATCATCGACTTCAAGCGTCCGTGGAAACGCTACACCATGTTCGAGGCTATCGAGCATTTTACCGGCACCGACATTTCCAATATGGACGAGGCTCAGTTAGCTGAATTTGCCACATCACAAGGCGTGAAAGTCGATTCCACCATGGGCAAAGGCAAGCTGATTGACGAAATATTCGGCGAAACCTGCGAGCACAAGCTCATCCAACCGACCTTTATCTACGATTATCCAATTGAGATGTCGCCGCTGACCAAGAAACACCGCAGCAAACCCGGTTTGACCGAGCGTTTCGAAGCCATGTGCAACGGCAAGGAAATCTGCAACGCCTATTCCGAGCTCAACGACCCCATCGACCAACGCAAACGTTTCGAGGACCAATTGGAGTTAGGCAAACGTGGCGACACCGAATCGATGGTATTGGACGAAGACTTCCTGAAATCATTGGAAATCGGTATGCCTCCCACAGCAGGTCTGGGTATCGGCATCGACCGTCTGGCCATGATTATGACCAACTCGCCCTCCATCCAGGATGTGCTGTTTTTCCCGCAGATGCGTCCCGAAAAGAAGCCCGAAACTTCCAGCGACAAGGATTTTATGGAGAGAGGAGTACCCGAAGTATGGGTGCCCGTGCTTCGAAAACTGAACATCAACACCATCGACCAGCTGAAAGCCGCCAACCCCAACAAGCTGCTCAATGACTTGGGAGGTATGCGTAAAAAGCTGAAAATGGATGTTCCGGCAGTGCCTTTGGACACCATCAAATCATGGGTTGAAAAATAATTCAAATTTATTGATTGAGATATCGAAAAAAGTTGTATTTTTGCAGCCTGATTTTTGACCAGCTCAATCAATCAATGCCGAAGTGGCGGAATTGGTAGACGCGTCGGTCTCAAAAACCGATGAGGTAACACTCGTGCCGGTTCGATCCCGGCCTTCGGTACGAAAAAAGAGGATGTCGCATGACATCCTCTTTTTTTTTCCAAAAAAAATTGTACTTTTGCAATTGAAACACTGGACAATTTATACAAACACATTGTGTTTCAATATTTTGACACATAAACATTAATTCAATGAAAAAATTTCTTTTAAGTTTCATCATAGTCTGCATGGCCTGGGGATTAGCTGCCCAGGATGCGCCGTCATGGAAGCAGCAGTTGCCACGGCACGATGTTTATTTGGGCATCGGCGACCCCTTGATTGCAGGAGTCCTAACCGGCAGATTTGAGTTTTTCAGTAAATGTGGCGGTTTGTTCACCAAATGCAGTGATGACGAATATATTCCCGATTGGTTTGCGCTGGACAGCTATAGCAAAGGACTCATTGCCACGCCGACCATCAGCATTGGCTATCAGTATCGCTTGGCCAAATGGTTTTGGTTGGGTGGAACATTCTCATATACAGGGTTTTATGAAGCCAAGCACGAACGCATCAGCAATCTCAAATGCTCATCCTATAACAGCCACTTGATATCCATTTTGCCGGAGGCTCGTTTTTCATGGTTGAACAAAGAAAAAGTGACCATGTATTCTGGCTTTGGATTAGGTTTGGCTATCTATACCGACGACACGCATTATTCGGACAAATTTTACTCCCCAAAACCTCCCACATGGGACGAGACTTTTTGTGGTCTCGCCATACATCTCACAGCGGTAGGTATCCATGTGGGCAAAAAATGGTATGGTTTCGCTGAACTTGGTTTTGGATACAAAGGCATCATACAGGCTGGCTTCGGCTATAATTTCAACAGCAAGAAAAAAAGTAATCAGTAAATATTCAGTTTAAAAATATCATGAAAAAAAATATATTGATAGTAACGCTTATCGCACTGATTTGCATAGGCTGCGGTCGTGAAGAACGGGGCAAGCTGACCCAAAAAGGCAAGGAAATCCATGATTCTTGGTACAAAGCCAGCAAGATGATGATAGAAAACGATGTCATACCCATGTTTCATCTCGATGTTTGGATTAATACCGACAACGAGGATTTGAGAAGACATATTGAAGACCGGTATTTCCCGTATTATCGGATACGTGAGGAGGGAAACGACGTATTCACTATTTATAATGGGGCCAATAAAATGTTCACCATCAACACCTACGGAAAATCACTCAGGGCTGATGGTTCCAACTGGCTTGTTACTAAGAACAATGCGTATATTGAAAACCATGGAGACCTGCCTATTTTCTACAATAGTTACAGTGAAGGGGAAAAAATGCATATCAGCAAGAGCAATGACCAATGGCTCATCCAAATGGACAGCACCGAAAACAACGGATGCTACTGCAACTTGTACATCAAGTCTTTGGCCAATGAGGGTGTTCTCCTATTTTCCGAAAAATACTACACCCTTTCAGGCAACGGCATGTTCATATACAGCCAAAACGGTCTCATTAAGCAGAAGTTTGACATCACAAAAACCATTAGTCGCAAAGAAAAATACGAATTCTATTTTTCCGAAGGCGCTGTAGAACTTGAGACGCAAAAGGCCAATTATGAAAACATCCCTATAAAAGCGGAGTATTTGGATAAAAACAGTTTTCGTATTACTTACCAGAACATCACTGAAACCTGGGAATACTGGGAAAGTTCCTCTTCATATTAATAGTATCCGCCATGCGCAGCTTTCTCACTATGCCAATTTCGTTTCGCGCCCCCGACCAGAGCAATGTGAGCGGATCATTGATGGACTCCACACCATTGGCAAAGAGTTACAAAAAGTGTCATTTATGTAGAGAAGACGTATGCATATTTAGAGACGGGGCGTGCCCCGTCTCTATAATTCATTCATTTTTCACACACCGCACCGAATTACCATAACGCTTGGTGGTAGCACTTCTGACCACGTTTCTGCCAAAATGAAATATGCCGTAGCCGTAGGCGTTAGCGATGTACATGTTTGAAAAACTGGAATCCACATTGGGATCATCTTGGTACATTTGGGTGGAACTGAAGAAATTCGCACTACTGTTCGGATCGAAACCGGTGGCATTCCAGATGTTGTCGGTGCCGTAGTAATAGCCGGCGGGGAGGGCTGAAAAGCAAGTGGCATTGTTCGAACTTTGATTGTTGCACACAGCACATTCACCCCCTACCTGAACGCCAAAAGAATCAAGGAGATCGTAGTATCCCTGCCCCAAATCTTCATAGATTGTACTTGTGACCCAACCCGTGTCAATAGCCAGTGCTTTGGCAATATTGTCACTGCTGTTGCCGCACACATATTCGCTCTGACTTTTCACATAGTTGATCATCTGTGCCCATTCGGCATCGCTCGGCACATGCCATCCTTGTGGACAGATACCTCGGCGATGACCGCTGAACGTGATGTTGACAGCAGAATCGGGCCACCAACTGATGTGTGTTTCCGAATAATCTTGATTCCACACATCTACTGCCGCATTCCAATTGTAGAGCAGCCCGTATGTCGCAGCCGTGGAGGGATCATGGTTCACATAATAGGCCATCTTTCCCGAATAGGTCAAAGTATCAGGATAATCCGACCTCAACAGATTTGTTCCCGTACTCGGCGAAGTGGAGCAACGCATGTTCTCCTTGGTCCAGCATTGGCTGCCGATTTGCACGGTGTTATAAACATTGCCTTGATGGTCAGTTACCGTGGGAGTGCCGGCGCAGGGATTGCCAATGGTCAGGCGGAGCGTGTCCACGCTGGGGCAGCCGTGTTCATCGGAGTAGGCATACGTGTATTCTCCGTTTTTGTCATAAATGGAATCATGCCAATTATAACGGGTACAAGCGGTTTCCGTATAGGTGGTGCCCGTGCCATGATAGATGGTCAAGTTCAGCGTTTCTGTGCAGGAACAACCATGGTCGTTAGTGAAATCGGCGGTATAGGAACCACTTGCCGTAAGGGTTTGCCCGCGCCAATTGTATTCTTCACAAGCTCCGGCGGCGGTTGTCAAATTCACATGATCCTTGATGGCCAAGTACAGGGTATCCATGCTGGGGCAGCCATGATCGTTGGTATAGGCATAAGTGTATTTGCCGCTTGCACTGTAAGTGGTGCCATGCCAGGTATAGGATTCGCAATCTTCAGCCGTAAAGACCTCATGTGTGCCATGATAGATGATCAGGTTCAGGGTTTCCGTGCTGGCACAGCCAAACTCGTTTTCGTAATTATGTGTGTGAGTTCCGCTTTCGGTGAGGGTTTGTCCGTGCCAATTATACGATTCGCAGGCGGCGGCGGAATTTGTCGTAATTGTCGGCTTGTGGATGACCAGGTGCAGGGTGTCTGCGCTGGGGCAGCCTTGCGCGTTGACGTATGCGTAAACGTATTTACCGCTTTCGGTGTAGGTTCCTCCACGCCAATTATATGAATCGCAGGCACTTCCACTTTCCTCATTGTGTGAGCCGATGCAATCGCCGCCACCATGAGAGGAAATGGTGTCCTTTACACAACGTACCGAGAATTTGCAGGCTTTCGGGGTTTCACCTCGTTCCACATTGGAGTAGTAGTATCCCCAATTGGTGTAGTATGCCCAGGTGCTGTATCGGTCGTAGTCCTCGGTGGAGGACCAGAAATAAGTGTAATTGCCAAAGGAACTGTAATTTCCGCTTGCATAGCGGCCGGCTGGCAAGGCTTTGAAGCCTGTGGCATTGTTGGACAACATATTGTAGCCTACAGAGCACTCGTCATTATCCGTGTTCCACCCCGTGGTGGAAGACATCGCCTTGGCTATGCATGACACATTATAGTCTTCAAGATACGGATCGTCACAATCATCACACAGAAAACCTTGGTTATATACATACGTCAACAGCTGCAGCCACTCTTGTTCGGAAGGCACGTGCCATCCTATGGGGCAGATGCCTCTGCGGTAGCCGTTGAATGTGCTGTACAACTTCAAACTGGATGTCGCGTTTGCAACCTCAGGAGCACCCCCCGTAACCAAGAAGGTGTCCACGGCGGCGCACCAGTTGTAGAGCAGACCGTAGGCGGGATCGTGTGATATATTGCCGGAGTGCCAGCTCGCCGACTTGCTGGCGGCCGTGCTATATTCCGACAGCAGACTGCTTCCTGTGCTGGGCGAGGTGGTGCAGCGCATGTTCTCCTTGGTCCAGCATTGGTTGCCGATTTTCACCGTATTATAAATGTTGCCCTCGTGGTCGGCCACCGCATTCGCACCCGGACAAGGCTGACCGTCTTCTGCCGGTCCATCAGGAATATCGGGAATAACGGAGGTGATGGTCAGGTGGAGGGTATCGACACTGGCACAACCCTGCGCATTGTTGTAAGTGTATGTGTAGGTACCGCTCTCGCTGTACGTCTGCTCATGCCAGATGTAAGAGCCTTCTGCCGATTCGGTGTAAGTGTTGTGTGTGCCATTATAAATGGTCAAGAATAGTGTATCCATACTGGCGCAGCCATTGTCGTTGGTGTAGGAGTATGTGTATGTTCCGCTTTGGGTGTAGGTCTGCCCGTGCCAAGTGAAAGATTCACAAGCATTTTCCGTCTCCACATTGTATGTGCTGATGCATGGGGTATCGCCACCGATAGCGGAGTCCATCAGGCAGCGGACGGATATTCCGCAGTATATATTGCCGAGGTCTTGGTATACGCCGGCGTAGTCATAGTAGAGGTATTTGTAGTAGGCGGAGTTGCTGTAGATTGAAGTGGTACTCCAAAAGTCAGCAGCATCTCCGAAGTAGTAAAAACTACCGAAGTAAGCACCGGCAGGCAACGCACTAAAGCCCGTGGCGTTGTTTGCGGAAAGGTCGTTGCCCATAGCGCATGGAATGGAATATATATTCCAGCCCGTGGTGTCGGCCAATGCCTTAGCGATAGAGCCGCCGGTGGAGCCGCATTGGTACCGGCTCTTCGAAGAAACGTAGTTTATCAACTGTGTCCATTCTGCATCGGAGGGCACATGCCAGCCTTGCGGACAGATGCCTCTGCGATGGCTGGTGAATGCGACGGACACCGCATTGCTGGAGTTTGAGTTGGTGGAAGTCTCCCCGTATGCCGTGTTGAATGTATCGACCGCCGCGTTCCAGTTGTACAGCAGTCCGTATGAGGGGGTGTTGTAGGAATTTCCGTTCACATAGTAGGCTTTCTTGCCTGTGTAAGAGGTGCCATTGGGATAGACCTCTAAAATGGTGGTACCTGAGCTGGGAGAGGTGGTGCAGCGCATGTTCTCCTTGGTCCAACACTGG
>JAEETJ010000017.1 GCA_016290295.1 Bacteroidales bacterium | reverse complement strand
CACGATTTTTTTATGCCCTTCTTTATTGCTTCGATAAAGATGGCGGTGAGGAATATGGCGGGTTAAGGAAAGCATACCCCACATTGCGCTACGCTTATGCGGGGTTAATAGGATTGCACGCTTTCAGTACGATATTACCTTTTTACTCTTCCGGGGCAAACATCGGATCCCAAGGCGGCAGCATGATGGGTTTCTGCTTGGTGAGAGTCTTGATTTTGGCAGGAATATATTTTTCCTCGACCACCACACGGAACATGTACTCATTGAACCATTCGTTGGTCATAATGAGGAAACCGTTATGGCCGTAAGAACTGCCCCAGCTGTTCTCTACCATCCACTTGAGAGGTTTGCCGTTGGCATCCAAATCTACCGCACACAAGGTCATAGCATGGGAAGAACCACTGGCAAAAGTGGCCACTCTTTGCTTCTTCGTCATGTTAAAACTGGTACCGAAAAGAGAGGCATAATCATAGTTGTTGACATCCAACCAGCCTTTGTCGCGATCCAGGAATTTGCCCACATCGCAGGAGAAATACATCATGGTGCTGTCTTTGATGGAAGCGATAGCGATAGGTGCGATTTCGTCCATCGGCAGGTTCAGGTAAACCCAGTTCTTGCCATCATATACATGGCGGTCATACTCGATTTCATACACCTTATAATACTCGCGGGTAGGATCATTCATGATCATGTAATACTTCGAAAAGTCTTCATCCACAAACTTTTTGAAGAAAGACTGCGGAGTGTAAGTATCGGTGGACACAGCCTTGCCGGAAGCGTCACGCTGGGTCCAAGTGAATTCTGTAGGAGGCTCACCAATAGTCATCACCAAAATACGGTAGATGGTCTTCAACATCTCAGTTTTACGGTCTTGCAGCATCTGTTCCGTAGTGCTTTTGTTATTGGCCATATCACGTAGCTCAAGTCCGTATTCACGCAATTTCAGCGACAGGATATTGGACATTCTGGAGGTACTGTTGCTACTGAAAGTTTCGGGCATAACATCTTTCGGCACAAGACCGTATTTGGTCACCAAGTCGGCCACACCTGTGAACTGTCCACCATCACCAATGGGATTCTTGAACAGCCATTCTACATACTTGTCTTCCATAGACTTAGCTCTGTGATCCAAAATAGCCTGCAAAAACAGATTTGATTTCTCCAGCTGATCCCAGAAGAAAGTATAAGCTTGTGAGAATTGGAAATCAGCAGGCAGGTTGTGCTTGGCAATGGCTTTCGAGCGCATCACATTCATGCCGGTGAACATCCAGCAACGACCTGAAGATTTCTGGTCTGTGATGGCCTTGGAATTCACTTTGTTGGAGAAATGGGCGTCGAAGGCGGTACTATTGTCGGCATTGGCGGCCAACTTGTTGATATCATTGGCGACAATGGCATTACGCAAGGCCTTGTTTTCAGGCGTATTCTGGTAGCTCGATTTGATTTTGGACAGCATTTCCGGAGTGATGCCGCCATTGGTGCTTTGGGCCTGTACACCCAATACGCAGAGTGCGGAAAAGATAAAAAGGAACAGTTTTTTCATACTATATTTTGATTTTAAGATTTTGCTGATGCAAAAGTACAACAATTTTATGTTACCTACAATTTTTTCCTGCTGTTTTCGTTAATTTTGCAATTATGAAAAAGATACTGTTACTTTTAGTGATTTGTGCCGCGATGGGGCGGCTCGCTGCCAACGACTGTGCATTCTATGCCGCTGGCAATCAACTTATTCCGATTAACGAAACCGACATCAGGGTGCAGAAGGAAATCCTGACCATCAACCGTGTGGGCAAGCAGCTGGAGGTGACTGTTTACTACGAATTCTTCAATCCTGTAGGAGAAAAAGACTTGCTGGTAGGCTTTGAAGCGCCGGCACCTTACAACGGAGTATACTTCAAAAACTTTCCTGAACAGCCCTATATGCACGATTTCAAAGTGGTGATGAATGGGAAAAATCTCCCCTACGAGATTGCCCATGTCTATCACCTCGTTGCCGCAAACGGTGAAAGATTTTATTTTTCTGATAATCAGGAACAAAAAAACAATGGCTTCATCACTCCCGACTATTTCCAACACGGAAAAATCAAGTCGCTGACCCCAAAGCAGTGCAAGGATACCATTGAGAACATGGAGGGAATGACCTGTCCCTTCAATTATGTGTATCACTTCAAGGCACATTTCAACAAGGGTCTCAATATCATCCAGCATACTTACAAGTATGAACTTTCCATGAGTGTTGGCGATGAGTACTGGTTTGACTATATCCTGACTGCCGCCAACCGATGGGCGAACCATCAAATTGACGATTTCACATTGAATATCAATATGGGCGACTGCGAATCATTCACCATAGAACCGACCTTTTTCAAAGACAATGACGACTGGACAATCACCGGTACGGGCAAGAAAAATTATACCACCTTGGATGGAAACGACCAGTCATTGAGTTTCTTCCACATCCAAAATGGCGGCATCAGTTTTCACCAGCAGAACTTCCATCCCGAAGGGGAGCTGTCCATTCGGAAACCTATGGTGATTTGGTGGTTTTGGAACCAAGAAATATATTCTGCTGAACATACAAGCTCCCAATGGATGAATGCCTTCCAATGGGAATACACTGAACTGGATACTGTGGCTTTTAATAATCTGAAGGTTTTGGACAAAGACAGCGTTTTTTCAAAGAAGGAAAGAAAGATTTTGAAGCAGTTCCCATTAGCTTATCACGGCTATGTTTTTACAAATAAAAAGCTGCAAAAATACTTCTCCAAAGCCAGTTGGTATATCCCTAATCCGGCGTATAATTCCGACTCTATCATACTGACTGACAAGGAAAAAGAGTGGATGAAATATTGGGAATAGTTTTTTACAAACCTGAGATTTCTCCTGTCTCAAAATCCACTCTAAAAAACTTGTTTTCTTTCCCATTGGTGATGCCGATAATCGGAGCCTGAAGAGTTTTGTTGTAGCGACCCGCCTGCTCCATCACCTCCTGGGTGAGCTTGACATGTGGTGCCTTGCACTCCACCACCATCCAGGGCTTACCTTCCTCGTCAAACACCACTAGATCGTAGCGGCGTGACAGTCCGTTCACGGTGATTTCGCGCTCCACCGACAGATGCGAAGCGGGAATATTCTTCACCGTCAGCAGAAACTGGATAAACTGCTGGCGCACCTCCTCTTCTGGCGTGGCGGGCACCCATTTTTTCCTGATGGGATCAAAGAATTCTTTGCTGTTAGCTATTACTCGCTGTTTAATCATAGAATTCAAAGTTCAAAGTTCAAAATCACTCCCCCTCCCTTCGGGCAACTCCCCTCGAGCACGCAGTGCGAGACTCCCCTTTGGACGAAGTCCACTCCCCTTGAGGGCACAGCCCGAAACTCCCCCTTATTCTCTCTCCCGCAAATATATCTCCTCCAGCACCTTCTCCTCATTTTCCCAACACAAATCTTCCGCCGCAATTTTGCAATTGGCTTTCATCTTATCATACAACTGCTTGTCATTCACCAGTGTATTGATTTTCTCCGCAATGTGTTCAGCTTGGGCATCCTCCACAATCAAACCTACCTGATACTGCTGGATAATACAAGCACGTTCCACCAAATTTGACGCCACCAACGGAGTTTCAGCTTTAATGTATTCAAAAATTTTGTTAGGCAGACTGAATTTGGCGTTCAGGCATACATCTTGGTCTAAATTGATACCAATGTCAGCTAAATAAGTGTAGTTGAACAGCTTTTCTGGAGAAACACGGGGCACAAAGATGACACGCTCTTCCTGTTGCAGCTGCTGCACTTTCTGCTTCATTTTAGGAACGACAGGACCAGCTCCCACCACCAACAGCATAGCCTTCTGGTCAACCAGCGGCATGGCCTCTATCAGCTCCACACCACCTCTACCTTCAATCAAGCCATTGCCTTGAAGAATCAGAATAGTTTTATCCTCAGGAAGTTGTAATGATTTACGGTTCTCTGTCACGGGAGGAGTGGCTTTCGGAGGAATATTTCGTACCAAATGCGGACGAACCCCGTATTCCTTTTCATATTGCTCTACTATAGACTGGCTGACTGTAATGACATCCTTCAACTTGGGAAAACAGAATTTTTCAATGCCATGCCAAATGTGCCATACAACGGGTCTATTGGCAATAGACAGTTCCCCACAAAAATATTCATGGCTGTCATACACTATTCTCTTTCTTTTCAGCTTGCTAATCAGAAAATTAGGCAACAATGTATCCAAATCATTGGCTACAAATAAATCGAAATGATGAAAGAGCAGGTAGAAAAACAGCCTGATATTGTATTCCGCATAAAATAGTCCTCCTTTGCGGAATAACAGACACATTCTATGCATTTTGTAGGCTCGGGGCGCCAATTTTTCAGAGTCTTTGTAACGACGGCCCACAAGGGTAACATCAAACCCGTTGCGTGTCAAAAAGTTGCATACTTTATCGACACGCGGGTCTGTATAGAGGTCATTGGTGACGGACAGAACAACTTTATTGTTCGTCTTTGCCATGGCAATTTTTATATTTCTTTCCGCTACCGCAGGGACAAGGATCATTTCGTCCCACCTTCTTCTCTACGCGAACAGGCGCACTACCTTTTCCGCCGGGAGCCACTTGACGGCCACTACCTACTTCCTGGCGGCCGGTTTGCAATTTCTTGGCATCCGATTCGGGCAATTTGGCCTCTTTCACCTGGGTATCTTCTCTAATTGGAATAGTACCCTTGGTCAAGAATGACACGATTTCCGTGCTGATACGTTCCAACATCTGCTCGAACAAGTTGGCGGATTCAAGTTTGTATATCAACAGCGGGTCTTTCTGCTCGTAAGAGGCATTTTGCACGGATTGTTTCAAGTCATCCAAATCGCGGAGGTGCTCTTTCCAAGCATTATCAATAACCGACAACGTGATACTCTTTTCAATAGACAAACCTACCTCACGTCCCTTGGTTTCATACGATTTTTTCAGCGGAGCCACAATGGTCATATTCTTGAATCCATCGGTGAAAGGAATGGCAATATTCTGGTAACGGTCGCCCTGTTCCAGATATACCCTTTCAATAATCGGGTAGGCCATGTTGCTCAACTGCTGTATTTTATTTTTATAATGCTCATAAATGAATGGGAACAGCTCATCTGCCAGCTTCTGCGGACGCTCCTGCAAGAAACGGCTGGAATCAAACGGTGACTCACAACCGAAGGTGGTAATCATTTCCTGACAGAATCCCTCATAATCCTTGGCACCCCAGTTGTTGTCCACCACAATAGAGCATACATCATAGAACATCTCGGAAATATCGATAGCCAAACGGTCACCAAACAAAGCGTTACGACGCTTGTCATAGATATTGCTACGCTGGTGGTTCATCACGTCGTCGTATTCCAGCAAACGTTTACGAATACCAAAGTTGTTTTCCTCCACTTTCTTCTGGGCTCTCTCGATAGACTTGGTAATCATGCTGTGCTGAATCACCTCACCTTCCTGCAAACCCAGCGTATCCATCACCTTGGCGATACGGTCGGAACCGAACAGACGCATCAGGTTATCTTCCAGAGACACATAGAACTGAGAGCTACCGGGGTCTCCCTGACGACCGGCACGACCACGCAGCTGACGGTCCACACGACGCGAATCGTGACGTTCTGTACCAATAATAGCCAAACCACCCTTTTCCTTGATGCCGGGTCCTAACTTGATATCGGTACCACGACCTGCCATGTTAGTGGAAATGGTCACCGTACCTGCCTGACCAGCCTCAGCCACGATGTCAGCCTCTTTCTTGTGCAGTTTTGCGTTCAACACGTTATGGACAATGCGGCGGCGAGTCAAAATATTGGAAAGCAACTCAGAGTCTTCCACCGAAGTAGTACCTACCAAAACAGGACGGCCTTCTTCATGCAATTCCAGAATCTTATCCACTACCGCGGCCAACTTCTCACGTTTGGTTTTGTAAACCATATCTTCCGCATCAATACGAGCGATGGGGCGGTTCGTCGGAATCACCACCACATCCAGTTTATAGATATTCCAGAACTCACCAGCTTCGGTTTCAGCGGTACCTGTCATACCCGACAGTTTCTTGTACATTCTGAAATAGTTCTGCAAAGTGATGGTAGCGTATGTCTGCGTAGCGGCTTCCACTTTCACGTTTTCCTTGGCCTCGATAGCCTGGTGCAAACCATCGGAATAACGACGGCCTTCCATGATACGACCGGTCTGCTCATCCACAATCTTCACCTTGTTGTCAATGATCACATATTCCACATCCTTTTCGAACATGGTATAGGCTTTCAGCAACTGATGGATGGTATGGATTCTTTCGGAAGCGATAGAGAAATTGCGGTAAATCTCATTCTTGCGTTCCTGTTTTTCTTTCGGGTCGAGATTTTCTTTCTCCAGTTCCGCGATTTCAGCACCCACATCCGGCATGATGAACATCTTGGCTTCTTCAGCATCCTTGGAAATCAGCTCGATACCCTTATCCATGATATCCACCGTATTCTGTTTTTCTTCAATTACAAAATACAATTCATCATCGATAAGGTGCATATTTCTGTTTTGCTCCTGCATGAAGAAACCTTCAGTCTTCAGCAAGATCTGCTTGATACCTTGTTCACTGAGGAACTTAATCAAAGCCTTGTTTTTCGGCAGACCGCGCTGAGCACGGAGTAACAGCATAGCTCCTTCATCCGTCGGTTTTGGATCGGGATTCTCTGCCAACAATTTCTTGGCTTTGGTCAAAATTTCAGCCACATAAACCTTCTGGGCATTGTATAATTTTTCAACCACAGGTTTATACAGGTCAAATTCCTGCTGCTCGCCTCTTGGAGTGGGACCTGAAATAATCAACGGGGTACGGGCATCGTCAATCAACACGGAGTCAACCTCATCGACGATGGCGAAATTATGCGGACGCTGCACCAACTCGGTAAGATTTCGGGCCATGTTGTCACGCAAATAGTCGAAACCGAATTCGTTGTTGGTACCGTAAGTAATATCTGCTGCGTAGGCCTTACGGCGTGCTTCGGAGTTTGGCTCGTGCTTATCGATGCAATCCACGGTCAAACCATGGAATTCGTATAACAGACCCATCCACTCGGCATCACGCTTGGCCAGATAATCATTCACGGTTACCACATGCACACCCTTGCCTGGAAGCGCATTCAGATACACCGGCAAAGTAGCCACCAAGGTTTTACCTTCACCTGTCGCCATCTCAGCGATTTTACCCTGATGCAATACCGTACCACCAATCAGCTGCACATCATAGTGGCACATATCCCAGGTAATCATATTGCCGCCTGCGGACCAGGTGTTATGGTAACGGGCCTTGTCATCCACAATGTCAATACAGCTTCTGTAAGCCGCAATGTCCCTATCCATTTGGGTTGCGGTAACTTCCACGATTTCATTTTCTTTGAAACGGCGGGCCGTCTCCTTCATCACAGCAAATGCCTGGGGCAGAATTTCATCCAGCACCTCCTGTGTTTTCTTGTAGGAGCGTTTTTCCAACTGTTCTAATTCTTTGTAGAAATCCTCCTTTTCCTGAACAGGCATGTCATAGTTTTTGTCAAGATAATCCTTGATTTCAGCTATTCTGTCCTCTTCCTCCTTGATGGTTTCCGCTATATGCTGCTTGAATTCAACTGTTTTATGTCGAAGTTCATCATTGGTTAATTCCTTGATGGTCTCGTATGCTGCTAATGTTTTTTCGAGATAAGGTTTTAATTCTTTCAAGTCTCGGTCTGCCTTAGTCCCGAAAAGTTTGCCTAAAAAACTCATTATTTTTATATTTTAAAATTGGGGTGCAAAGGTACGGAAATTTTCCCGAATAACCTAAATGTTGTTATTTTTATCTGAAAATCATTTCATCGCAGAAAATATACGACGGCTGGCCAGGAGCCTGATGCCAGGAAGGCAAATTACCCCCGTTCTTCACCACCACACGGACATAGCGTGATTTTATGTTCAAATCATTAACCTGAAGCGTGAAAACGCCTGTTCTTTCCGCGGTATATTCCACATTTGGTACTGTTAAAACTTTGTATAACTGATAATTAACTCCATCTTTTGAGCTATATAACTCCACTGTCTGCGGACACATAATCCAGTCGTGGATATTTTGCAGAAAACGGGTCTTAAACTCATGAATGATAGTGGCTTTGCCGAAATCGAACTCCACATCTATATCATTGCCCCAATAGCCCTGCCAACAGCCATCAAGGTAACTTTCGCTACCGATAATACCATCCGCCAGTCCCATTTTTCCTGATGCAGCATACTGCGGGCGATACTCCGAATAAGCTGTGTTCAGTTTGCTGATTTTCTGCAAAGCCTTGTGTATCAATATATATTTTTCTGATAAAACCTTTTCTTTGAAAGGATTCATCGTCATAGCATGTATGGTGGCAGATTGCGAAAGCACGATGGGAGCTTCATATTTTTCTCCTAATTGCGGCTCACGGCCATCTAAGGTGTAATAGATTTCCTGATCGTTAAAAAGCGTACGAAGGCTAACTTCCACCTCGTTTTTCTCATTTTGACTGGAAGAAATGATAACATGATACGGAATATCCATCAGCTCCTGTGCTAACCTGTCATACCGTTCTTCCACAATATTCCGGCAATAAGGGCGGCACTCCTCATCCCACAGTTTCATATAGGCCAACTTGGTCTCGTGCAAAAGCTCCAAAGTGGCTTGAATGTCATTTTTGATGGCCGCTTTTGAAAATTGCTTATTATCCTGAAGTTTCTGACTGATAGCATACCTCAACATCCCAATCATATTGGCAGTTTGCTGTCGGAGACATACATAATGGGCAATTCTCATCGCAGCGTGATACTGCGGATCTTTTGTTTTTTGCTCATCCGATACCTCGTATTGTTTTTTCTGATTTTCAATTATTTGGAAAGTCCGTTTATGTAGTTGCCATGTTTTCTCACTGATTTTCGAAGGATAAAAATCCCACACACTTTCATACAAGCCCAAGCTGTTGAAATAATTCTGAATTCCCACACGTTCCAGATCTTTCATCAGTTGAAAACCATCTGCCGGCACAACAAACGCAGTGGCAAAAGCCTCGTTGAAAGTGCTCAGTCTTTTTTCTCTCTCCTGGTTGGCTTTGGCGGGTTCGGTTTGTCGGATAGGATTCCAGCTCATCTCGGCGGCCCATGCCATACCATGCCAGGTGCTGTTGAACAGCGACTCACCCGAATCGTCCCAAGCAGTGTTCATCATGCCAATTGCCCCATGCTGATAACCGTCGCGCACCAAATTGGCGATATTCTTAGTATAGGTCTCCTCGCTCGGAAAGACGGAGCCCCACATGCTCATGCCGGGTGCCACCATAAAGTCAAGACCTTGTTTTTCAAAAGGTTCCATCATATCCACATAGCTGTCCGAGGGCGAATAACTCCACACCAACATCAGCATGTCCTTGGGCAATTGTGCCGTAATCACGGGGTCTTTGGCAGCAATATCACCCCACATCATCACTTTTTTGCCTAATGGTTTCAGCACATCATACACCCACTGAATATGCTTGGCATACACCTGCGATGCACCTCCCGCATAGTCCACATACTCTTTGGCCCTGCCACTTCCCAAGGCCTCCGTTTCATCACAGTTGATATTGAAAAACGGCGACTGGTAAGCCTTGGCTACTGTTTCCAGCTCATAACGCAGAAAATCGTATGTCTTAGGTTCTCCCGGATTCCAATTGAATTTGGTATCCGCCATATTCTGGTAGAAAGGGATCTTGAAAGTTTCTTCCGCATGGGCAAAGCACTGCTGGTTACCGAAAAATTCAATATGAAATTGAGCGGCATAATCCTCCAACTCCTTGATTTCCGCAGCGGTCAAGCCATCGGTGGGCGCAATATCAGGATATTTATCCAGCTTAAAAACATGTTCTGTATAAAGATTGAAAAAGTTTAATTTATACTCAGCCAAAGTGGCAATAGCTCGTTTCAGAAATTCCATGTTCGGAATCGGTCCCCGGCTGATATCGTCCATCCAGCCACGGTATTTCAGCTTGGGATAGTCCACAATCCTCATGCAAGGAATGCTCACTTCTCCCGACTCCTTTTTGAAATACCTCATCAGTTGCTTCACACTCTGCTGCCCATAAAACAAACCCAACTCTGTGAGCGCCTGAATGACAATTTTATCGACTTTAACATCCAAGATATAAGCCTGATCCGCATTGGTATCAATGGGAAATGAACTTATCAACTGCGTTTCAACAACAGGTTGCTGAAAATCCTTCAGACCATAATACCCCTCTTGGAAAGTCACATGCTGGGGAGTGGGGATTATACCTGTTTGACGGGGAACAATGAAATAATTCTGCGCTTGTGTATGCAAAACACATAACACAGCTAAAACAATGATAATAAAATATTTACGCATATAATTATTTTTTACATTCAATTGCAATGGTTCTTTTCAATAATGTTATCATAATCGACTTCACCACCAATAATTCGGCGGCTTTTCCGATAGGATGGTGACAAAACATTCTGCTCTTCTAACACCCATCGGCTATTGATATCGGCAAGATAGAGCAACAACTGTGGAATGTTATCGGACATTAGTGGTCGGCTTGTCGCGTCTTTAATTGAAGCTATGATCTCAGGGTGAACCTCAAAGTAACGTTGCGAACACCATATCCACATAGGGACTTCGTATTCGTTGCGAGCCTGAAACTTGTCGGGCCTCTGAAAAAGCCTTCCTTGCACAGGAAGATCGTCATAAATTTCTTCACCATGGTCAGAAATGAAAACAACGATTGATTCCATGCTCTCATAGAATAACAAAAGGCTGTCAAGCACACGGTCATTGTACCGTGTAGCATTGTCATAATGCATTACTGTCAACACAGACTGTCTGTCAAGACCACGGTCGGCATAATCTTCAACAGAGAAAAAAGACTCCTCGCTTGGATAGCGAAGACTATAATCAAAATGCTGCCCTTTGAGATGAATGATGTCAAGAGTGAACGGAGTAACGGTTTTCTTGGCATAATACTCTGACAACTGGCGTACAATACCCATATCTCTCTGTGAGAAACGACTATTACGATAGGAAAAGAGAGAATCGCTCATATCTCGATCGGAAAGAAAAAAATTTCCAGCTTCACTGGTAGCTCCAGAAAAGAATCCTTTTATCCTATATTGATTAGAAAAGAAGGTCACCTCGTAGCCTGCCCTTCGAAATAGTATTGGGAAGAGTATGCGATTGGCTAAGGTTCCATCAGAATCATCGGAACCTACAGCAAAAAGATGGAGAATAGCATTACTCGTGATATTCCATGGGGTCACCACATCAGTAAAAGGGAACAATTCCCCCTTCTCCATACGTCGTTGCTGCAATGGAGTTGTAGGAAGAGAGTAACCATATAGAGAGGAGTGATGTTTGTTGAAACTCTCACCGATGACAAGCACAATATGTGGAGAGCGATGGCTTGTTTTGTCGATAGTGGCACCGTAAGTATTGGCTCGCAACATCCCCATAGCACGCATGGACACGCTGGTAGTTTGCCATGAATATGCAAGCCGGTGCAATGGTGTGGGCATATCTTGATGATAATTGCGGAAAATAAGGCTTTCCACAAAATCAGGATTAGCACCAGACCTGAAAAACTGTAAGAAACGTACTGAAGCTGGTAACTCAACCACCAAGCAGACCATCAGCAGTATAGCAACCACTATGCGAGTACGTCGTCCCCTAGGAAAAAAACGGAGTAACCTGGTTCCAATTTTATTATTTACAGCAGGAATATAGGACAATGGAAACAAAATACCCACCAACAACAATCCGATGATACGCCATTGGAAGAAAACATTCGGACCTATGAAAGTAGACAGGAACTCGCTGGCCTCTGAAAGATTTGTTTGCGAAATAA
The DNA here is from genome assembly GCA_016290295.1 of Bacteroidales bacterium. Lineage (GTDB taxonomy): Bacteria > Bacteroidota > Bacteroidia > Bacteroidales > WCHB1-69 > RUG11690. The sequence goes on along the minus strand of JAEETJ010000017.1, from coordinate 48,609 downwards.
CGCTGAGAATGTGTGGAGATATTGATGCTTTAAGGTAAATCTGACAATAAGCATCTACCAAACACACTGCAACCACAATTTCTCCAACAACAATCTGCACCACTATACGTATAATTCCAGGCAACAAAGATGTCGGAGCACTGATTAGAAACGCCGTGAGCAATGGAGTGGTAAGAATATGCCACGACAGCCTGTTTGTACAAATCAGACAGGCTGTCAGGATGGTAAAAAACAGTGAGCCAAATTGCCACCGATACTTAAAAGAATCTGCAAATTGCATTATTCTTTATGCAGCAGACATATTGTTTCCTTATTGCCATAGTGGTAACGGTACAAAACCATATTTCCACTGATGATTTCAAAATACAAAATTTCCGGATCTCCCGCCAAATAAGAACCATCGTCATCATGAAGGGTGAGACTTCCGCTTTGACTATCAGTCATTGTATAGTCAAATGGCATGTAAACATGTTCTACCCCGCCAGAGGAAGAATGATAAAAATCCTCATACAATCCGGTTTTGTTATCCGAAAAAGTAAGTTTATAATCTGTATTACCCTCTGTACCAGACCATACGCCCACAACTGAGTTGTTGTCTTCGTTTGAAGTTTCACTTTTTTTGCATGAAACCACAGCCACTGATAAAATGATCAGTGCCACTAAGGCAACTGCGCTCCAAGATAAAATTTTCTTTGTCATATTTTGATGATTTTATGGTTAATATATAATTTTTTATATGGCAATCAAATTATAATCCTTCTTTTATTTCCAAAAGCAACCGTTTCACCTTTAACAAAGTATCGGCAATATGGGCATTGCAGGTCTCTTTCATGAAATTGCTTTTCATGGCCTCCTTGGCACCTTTGAGGGTATAGCCCTTGGTCTTGGTCAGATAATGAATAGTTTTAATGATATCAATATCCTGGCGGGTATAATATCGCTCCCCTTTTTTATTCTTAAACGGCTTGATTTCAGTAAATTCCTTCTCCCAAAAACGCAAGGTGGCAGGCGTAAGATTAAACATCTTAGCCGTATCACCAATGCTGAAATACGAGCGTTCGATATCCATGTTCACCATATCTGTTTCCATAACTATTCCTCCTCACGGGCAGCGGCCCTGCGATTATCTTTTTCCTTGATACTTTCGCGTTTGTCGTACATTTTCTTACCTCTTGCCAATGAAATGTCGAGTTTGGCATAGCCTTTCTCATTAATCCACAGCAAAGTAGGAATGATGGTGGTGCCTCGGTCATTGAGTTTGCTCATCAGTTTTTTCAGTTCCTTTTTGTTGAGCAACAGTTTACGGTCACGCTTCGGCTCATGGTTATTGTAACTGCCATGGGCATATTCGCTGATGTGCAGGTTGTGCACCCATAGTTCACCATTGATGAAAGAGCAGTAGCTGTCGGTCAAATTAGCCTTGCCTGCCCGGATAGATTTTATTTCAGTTCCACAAAGTACCAATCCCGCGGAAAAGGATGTGAGCAGGTAATACTCAAACTCCGCTTTCCTGTTTTTGATAGCGACTTGTGGTATATTTTTTTCTTTTGCCATTTTTTTCAGAACTAACTTGCAAAGTTACACAAATTTCTCGAATTCTATACCAACGAATAAATTTTATTATACGATTCGGTGCTTTCAAAAAGCTAGTTTCATTTGCGAATTTTCCCAATAACAAATTTGTTAATTAAATTGGCACATTAGCACATTGTTAATTAGCACATTAACCAACTTGCTAATTTGCTAATTAAATTGTATTTTTGCAAAAAATTTGGAAGATGAATTTATTCGCACTAAGCTTTTTGAAATTCGGCATTTCCGATGCGGTGGATATCCTGCTGGTCGCCATTTTGATGTACTGGCTGTACCGTCTCTTGCGGGGTACCGGCGCCGTGAAAGTTTTCTTCGGTATCTTTATTGTTTTCATCATTTGGACCGTTGCCCGTTACTTCCATTTAACGATGTTTGCCGACATACTGGGCAAGATTTTCAGTGTAGGTTTGGTCGCGCTGATTGTCATTTACCAGCCCGAAATCCGCAAATTTCTCACATACATAGGCAACACCCATTTCACCAAATTCATTGAAAGACGGCGAAACAAAAATCTGAGTTCGGAAGATTATGCCGAGGATATCGACTCCATCGTACGCGCATGCAAGCGCATGGCCAGTTCCAAAACTGGAGCACTCATCATTGTGGCCCGTGCTACCCCACTATACGACTATTTGCAAACCGGCGAAAAAATCGACTCCCTGATTTCCCGTGAACTGCTGGAAAACATCTTCTTCAAAAACAGTCCTTTGCACGATGGTGCTGTCATCATCAAGAATCACCGTATTGCTGCCGCACGCTGCATACTGCCTGTGTCCAAGGATGAGGATTTGCCTACTGACTTAGGCCTGCGTCACCGTTCTGCCATCGGAGCCACCCAGTTCACCGATGCATTGGCCATTGTGGTGTCCGAACAAACGGGACAAATTTCGCTGTGTGAGCAAGGCAAGATAACCCGGGATATCTCCCCCACCGTGCTGAACCAGCTGCTGCAAGAAGCGTTGAAACAGTAATCAGGTTACAATTTATAGTTAACAATTGATAATTAACAGTTATAGGGGAGCTCTAATTCCCCTTCTAGATGGGGAATTAAAATTCAACATTTCAACAATTAAACAATTCAACATTCATAGCTTTTAATTCTTAGTTCATAATTTCATTAGCACATTGGCACATTAACTAATTAGTACATTAAAACCATGTTCACCCTAAATTACATCTCTTGGACCGTTAATCCTGTCGCATTCTCCATTGGTCCCATTGAAGTCAGATGGTACGGAATGCTCCTCGCTTTCGGTTTCTTCTTTTCCTATCTTACTTTAAGCAAGATATTTAAAACTGAAAACATTTCCCAGCAGTTATGTGACAAACTATCCATTTGGACCATTGTATGGACCATTGTGGGTCTGCGTTTAGGACATTTTCTCTTTTACGAACCCGAATATTTCACCAGTCTCAAGGGTATTACCGAAATTATTCTACCCATCCAAGACGGGCAGTTTGTAGGCTATCAGGGATTGGCCAGCCATGGTGCGGTCATTGCCATCACAGCTTTTCTCTGTTATTTTGCCTGGAAATACAAGATGAACGCCTTGTGGTTGTGCGATCGTTTGGCCATTGTCATTCCCATTGCCGCAGGTATGGTCAGAATCGGCAACCTGATGAACCACGAGATTGTGGGTAGCATCACCACTGTACCATGGGCTTTCGACTTTACCCTTGGCGGTCCCGGCATTGCCGGCACTTTCCGCCACCCCGCACAACTTTATGAAGCTTGCGTATATTTGTTGCTGTATTTGTGCTTTGTCATCTATTATTTCAAATTTGCCAAAGGAAAAGTACCTGCAGGAAGAACTGTTGGCTTGATTTTCTTTGTGATTTTCACTGCTCGCTTTATCATTGAATTCTTCAAGGAAGTGCAAGTCAGCAAAGAAATGGATATGACCCTCGATATTGGTCAAATATTGAGTATTCCCATTCTCCTTGCCGGTTTGGTGTTGTTGATTTATTCCATTGTCAAACGTGACAACATTCCTGTTTACAAAGAAATTAACTGGCAGAAAAATAAAACCGTAAAAAAATAAACCATGTGGCTCAATTTCAAAGGAAAACTCTGTGACTTGTCCCATCCCTTGATAATGGGCATTTTGAATTATACGGAAGATTCCTTTTTTGATGGAGGCCGATATACCACCGAAAAAGCAATTGTTGACCGCACTGCCCAATTACTGGAAGAAGGAGCGGACATTATCGACATTGGTGCCATGTCCACCCGCCCCGGAGCCGCAGACATTGACGAAACTACCGAAACAGAACGTATTCAACAGGCTGTAACGCTTATTTTACAGCACTTCCCAGATGCTATTTTTTCTATAGATACCTGGCGGGCATCGGTTGCCCAAGTGGCTTTGGACCATGGTGCGGCCATGATTAATGATGTGTCTGGCGGCACCTTCGACGAAAACATGATACCCACCGTGGCGAAGGCCAGAGTGCCCTACTGCCTGATGCACACCCCCGCCAAACCCGATGTGATGCAACAGCATACGCAATACGAGAACCTCATCGGCGACATGATGCGTTTCTTCGGTACCCAAGTGGCCAAACTGAAAGAGCTGGGAGCCAATGACATCATTCTTGACCCAGGCTTTGGCTTCGGTAAAACATTGGAACAGAATTATTTCCTGATGAATAACCTCAATGCCTTTGATAGTTTTGGCTTGCCAATTTTAGTGGGGATTTCACGGAAATCAATGATATACAAACTTTTAAATACTAACGCCCAACAAGCTTTGAATGGCACCACCGTGCTGAACACCATCGCCTTGATGAAAGGTGCCCACATTCTCCGGGTGCATGATGTAAAGGAAGCCAAAGAATGTGTGAAGATGGTGGAGATGTGCCAGAAGGCAAACGATAAATAAAACACACCAATATGAAAAAACACCTACTACTGATAACTGCTATCCTCTGGACCTTCACCCTCGCTGCCCAAGAACCCGCTGGCTATTATAATGCCGCCGACGGCAAAAAGGGACGGGCATTACGAATTGCCTTGGCACAAATTATCAATAACAATACAAATTCATTGACATACAGCGGTTTATGGAATGCTTTCACACAGACGGATGTCAAGAGCAATGGTAAAATATGGGATATATACTCCGACATTCCTGGTGGTACCCCTCCCTACGAATATACTCCCATCACTGACCAATGCGGTACTTATAACAGCGAAGGGGATTGCTATAATCGGGAGCATGTGGTGCCCCAAAGTTGGTTCAATGGTCAGACTCCCATGTACACAGACTTGTTTCACATGTATCCTACCGATGGACAAGTGAACAATCAGCGAGGCAACCTTCCTTTTGGCGAAGTGGGCAATGCCAATTGGACCAGCCTCAATGGCTCAAAACGAGGAAGTTCCGTTACCCCTGGCTATTCAGGCACTGTTTTCGAACCTATTGACGCATACAAAGGGGATATAGCCCGTTCATTGCTATATATGTGCACACGCTACTACAACCGCGATTTCGACATAAGCACCCCTTCCATGTTCACCGACGGCAATCTCAACCCCTGGGCTTTGGCCATGCTGATTCGCTGGCATGAGGAAGACCCTGTCAGTCAGAAAGAAATTGACCGCAACAACGCTATCTTTAATATCCAGCACAATCGTAATCCCTTTATCGATTATCCTGAATTGGTGGGTGAAATTTTCGGTGCCGACTCGGTCAACGTTTTCCACTATGGCAGTGCGGTTGCCCTCATCGATCCTGCACTGGTGGCTGTATATCCCAACCCTGCCCACGAACAATTCACCATTCAGAGCAATTCGGTAGAAATCAATGAAATAGCCATTTTTGATCTCACAGGAAGGGAAGTGTTGCACACCGAGGCATGGGACAACCACTGCACCATTAATGTTTCGCAGCTTCCCGCCGGACTCTACCTCTTAAAAATCCACAGCGAAAACCAGACAGTCATTATCAAGAAGCTGGTGATTGATCGTTAATCGGATATTATATCAGACACACCTTTTGCAACTCTTCCGAAAATCGTGTAATTCCCTCCTGAATGCGCTGAACTGTCTTGGAGGAAGGACGACTTTTCCCTGTGGCATAGTGGCTGAGTTGATGGCGATTTATCCCAGTAATAGCTTGCAAATCAGCAAGATTAAGTCTTCCATTAATGTATTGTAGAAAACTGGCTGTGTCAAACTTGTATGTAAACTCCATTGCAGGCAACGTAGGAAACATTTCTTTTGCCTCCGTGTATGAATTCCTTAAATCATCCATGGCTTCTTCTACTGTTTTCCCCATTCCGATAAAACCGATTTTGTGCTTGTGTTGGGGTACTGCTGTGTAACTTCCATCATTGTTACGCTCTATGATCACCTCGATGTTTTCCATTTTTCATTCAAATTAGATTATTTCACATTAATTCCCGACTGTTCCCTAACATATCTCATTAATTCCTTGCCAACATCTGCTGTTGAGTGTCTTGGAAGTTGAAATCTTTGTTCGGTAACTGGGCTCCACCACCATTCGTGATTCTTTCCATCACATACGACATAACACCCACTTGTTTTCTGTTTCTTTTTGAGTTCTGATATTTTCATAGGATTATTCAAATGCAAAAATGTGCAAAACAAGTATGATGAGTGTTCTGTAACTCGACCAATAGTATAAAGAAGGAATCCTTTTATTGTTTGGAATGTGCCTTCATTTTCTCCAACTCTTCCTTTGTGAATGTACTGTTGCCGTATGTGTCGATAAAACCTAAGAATTCTACATCATCATATACTGGATATCTTGACCCATAATGTACATAATACCAGCCATTTATTGAAGGAATCACATAAGTGTGGTCGTAAGGAAACGGTAGCGTAATCAATACTTCCCCTTGCTCGTTCAGCACGGCGATTTTATTGTCGGGCAATGCGACTTCCCCGTATCCATCGGAACCCTTTACCTTATCGTAAAGAAAAGGAACAACCAACTGAAAATCAAGATTAAAGAAGCCCCATTTCCCATTACGTTTCACGGGTATCATAGACACATGATTGATTTCATCAATTCCATCAAAAGAAAATTCATCCAATGTGTCCAGTAAATGACCCTCCCGGTTGTACAAATAGCATTTTTCATAGCCACGAGAATCCAATCGAAACGCAAGAATTCTGTCTCCTGTTCTGCTGAATCTAACAAATTCATTTTCACAGGGCAGCACCACTTCTCCACGGCTATTGATTACGCCTTCCTTGGGGCTTCCCTGAACATATTTCAAACAAATCCATAATCCAGGCGCAGCTTCATACAAAGGTTTTTCATAGGTGCATGGAATCACCATTTTGCCAGTTGTGTCCATCAACCCCCATCGGTCATTTTTACACACGAGAAAAAGACTCCCGTTAAACTCTACTCCAACATTGTCAAACTGAAGAGGTATAATCACGTTCCCCAATGTGTCTAATAAACCCAGTTTATTGTTTTGCATTGCCCTTATGTAATTACCACATGGCGATAAATAAGTATAGTTAAACGGAATGACGGTTTCCCCTTTTCGGTTCACGACACCTGCCTCTTCGCCACGGACAACAATGAATAGGTTTGGTGTAAGAATATTAATCCAATCACACTCATACAAGCGGGACAAAATCTGCCGGCCAGTGCTATCCATAACTCCCACTCGGTTGGTGCTGTCCACCGCCATTACTAATCCGAAACAAAAATAGTCATCTGTTTCAAGATCGCAATATATATCCTGATAATGCATTGGTATCACCCAATTCATCTGCGGATCCACAAAACCTGCCAACTCTCCTTTGCTAACCATAATCAAGTTTGAATGATATTGTTCCCTGATACAGTCATATTCGCAAGGCAATACCAGTTCGCCATTATCATTGATTATTCCAAACTTTCTCTTCTTCCCACCCGTTGATGTATTCGTATAACGCATCACCACAGCCAAACCATCGCGATCAAAGTAGTAAAAGTCGTCATATTTCCGCAAAGAGTCGCCCAACTGTTGCAAACGGGCTTTGCTTTCGGCAGGGGGAAGCGGCTGTCCCGCCAGGCTCTGCGCCACCATATTCAACGGCAGCAAAAAGAGCCAAAGAGCTATGATTTTCACTGATATTTTTTCAAGCATCATCTATTGAGATTATTTTCGATAAACTACTTGCTTAACAATGTCCCATGCATACCTATCGCTCCTCATCCTCTTCCTTGCCAAGGTAGTTGGCGGTTAGAAATGCTGTGATCGGCACCAGGCCAGCGAGGGTCAGAATCAATAAAATACCGCCACCTGCCCAGTGCTGAATTTTGAATAATAAGGCCAAACTTAACATCGTGATGGTGGTGGCACCCAATCTGAAAATACTCTTTTTCATATCTTAAAGTTTTAATTGTTTTCAATTTCTGGATTTTTCATAAGCATGGATGAGACTCCTGAACACCGTCAAATCGGCCATCATCAGTTGCTGTTTGATCATATCCAGCTGGCACACCGCCTCTATCGCCATTACATTCTCAAAATGATAACTCTCCCAACTCACTCTCCTCCCAAAGGGATATCGATCATTTAATTCAAAATCAACAGTGGTATATCCATATCCTTTTCTGATACAGCTGTTCAGAAAATCCTGATATTGTTGCAACTTATCCCGCAACTCTCTCGCATTTTCTTGATTAATCATAAAGAAAGTGGGATCTGACACCGCATCAGGTCTTCTGAGTTGTTCACCCTGTACCCCATCCACATAGATGATCAATGCTGTCCGCAGAGAATCCACATATTGATATATCACACTCTGATCCGACAATCCGCACAATGTCCTAAACAAGGTTGAGTCTTCATTCTCATGCGCAATATCGGCCAGCCGATGCCATTCTGCATCCCGCATAACCTTCAGCTTCTCGTTGTTTTGTACGAGAGTAGCCTGAGAATTCTGATAAGATCTTATCACATCATGTGAATTCAAGTTCAGTGAAATTCCCAGCAGAATGCCGAACAAAGAGCAACCAAGCGCCACTGCGACACACAGGACGCGGTGTTTTGATGTTTTTCCAGAATTTGCCATAATGAACAATTTTATTTTGCAAAGGTATATATTATTTTTGAACCAACAAGATTTTTCTGTACCTTTGCACCCTAATTGACAAAAATGAAAAAATTTACGCTTGTTATTGTATTAGGATTGGCACTGCTTCCTTTTGGCTTTGCCCAAACGGAAACTATCCGTATAATGCAGTATAATCTTCTGTATTACACTGAACAAACAGTATATGGCTGTAACCAAACCACAAACAATCTGAACACCAAGGATGCCGCACTGCGCACTATTATCGACTACGTGGAACCCGATGTGCTGATGGTCAATGAAATTGGCAGTAATGTAAGCTATGCCAACCGTATCGTCAACAATGTGCTGAATACCAATGGAAGATATGGCTACATGCATGGCCCGCTGACAAACTATTCAGGAGGTTCCATCGCCAATATGCTGTTCTATAATTCCGCTAAATTAGCCCTTCACAGCCACTTCTATATCGCAACCGTCAACCGTGACATTAATGGCTACAGGATGTACTACCTCACACCGAACCTGTTGCAAGGGGATACCATTTTCACCACTTTTCTGTTAGCCCACCTGAAAGCCGGAACGGGCAGCGATAACGAACAAAAACGATATAGCCAGGTAGTTCAACTCATGTCAAAACTGGAAAGCATTGGCGAATATGGAAATTATTGTCTTTCAGGCGATTTTAACCTTTATGGAGCCTCCGAGGACGCTTATCAGTATTTGATTAATTACCCCAATAGCCTATATAAATTCTATGACCCCATTAATGTGGAAGGAGAGTGGAATAACAATTACAGCTATCGAAATGTTCACACCCAGTCCACCCATAGCGACGACAATGACTGTGCCTCAGCAGGTGGCTTGGACGACCGTTTCGATTTCATTCTGGTCTCTTCGCCAGTATTTTACGGGAGTCGCAAAGTAAGCTGTATTCCTGAATCCTATCATGCAGTGGGCAATGATGGCAATCATTTCAATAAAAGTATCAATTATCCAGCCAATCAAGATGTTCCATCCACTGTGGCCGATGCTTTATACAACATGTCCGACCACCTGCCGGTAATTATGGATTTGTCCATCGATGTCAGCCCGGTTTCTATACCAACATTGGCCGATTTTGATGTAAGAGTTATCAATCCCATCAGAAATAATCTGCAAATCAATATTTTACCTGCTAATGAAGAGGATATGCTGATAGAGTTATATTCCTTGGAAGGCAAATTGCTCATGCGAAGCCAGCAAAGAGTGAGTGGCAGCGGCGAATATTTGGAATTTGATTTCCCTTACGCATCAGGCTTTTACATCCTGAAAATCAGCGACAGCAAGAACAGCTGCGTCATCAAGAAACTGGTGAAGTAATTAGCAAATTAGCAAATTCGTTAATTAGCAAATTAATTAGCACATTTACTAATTTACTAATTTGCTAATTTGTTACAGGTTCAGTATCGCAATAACATCAGACCCTAAAAATTCACCACCAGGATACCGGGCGGTGTAGTCTAGATTCAGCCAAATCTGCTTTTGATTATCTATATGATAATGAAGTCTTTTCCCATCCGACTCGTCCTTAAACATAACTTGTTTGATGAGGTAATTGACATCTTCCAGATTCTGACGGTCGCCAATCAAAATCTCCGGATACACATGTTCCGTGGTGTGCACCAAGCGCATCGTGCCCCCTATCGACATGACCGCGGCAGCCATCATGATAGAATGGTCATCACAGTCGCCCGAAAAAACGCCTAAATTCTCGCTGGCCTTCACCAAATACTCCTGGCCAAGAGGGTCATTCACATAATTCCAACGTTTATTAATGTCACGGAACACCGCAAAACACTGGATTAAGCGACGATATTCATGATAATCGGTAATATATTTTTTCAGACTATCATCTGCCGTCAAAGATACCGCATAATTCCGCACTTCTGGATTATAATAATCCACCGCCTGGATATACTTGGTTTTATGTGGAAAAGGACGTAAATCCCGAGGCGTGCTGTCAGGTTCCGGCTCGGTAAAAATGCCATACACCATTTCTTTATAGTCCTTGTAGGCCAAGCGGAAACCATAGCCATTGCTCAGTGACCCCACCGTTAAAATACCAAAAACCAGCAACCAAAGTGCAGTAATAATGATTTTTTGTTTTCGCAGCACAAAAGTTACCAACGCCACCAAAGCCAAAAACAACAGCACCCTATCCAAATTCAAGGGCCAATGGGCATTGGGAATATAGCGAAAAGCTACAAAAACAAAAGGAATAAGCAACAAATACGCCAAAACGTTGAAGATTATCCGAATTGCTAAATTGTCTGGTAACTTTTTCATTATCAAAATTGAAGCTGCAAAAATACAAAATTATCCTATTTTATAATTATGAAAAACAATTTTTTTGTAAATTTGCACCTTCCTAACAGGGTAGAAGCAGAATGGATAACCTTTTAATTTTCAATTCATTATGGGAGGATTCTTTGGTGTCGCATCACACAAGGAATGCGCATCTGATTTATTTTATGGTATAGACTACCATTCACACCTCGGAGCAAAACGTGCCGGTATGGCCACTATGGAAGGGGAAAACTTCTTCCGCTCCATTCACAACATCGAAAACACTTATTTCCGTACAAAATTCAGCGACAGCTTGCCGAAATTCAAGGGCACGCATGGTATCGGCGTTATCAGTGATACGGACGCCCAACCCATTGTGGTGAACTCACACTTGGGCCGCTTTGCCATTGTCACTGTGGGCAAAATCAACAATTTGGCGGAACTGGAGGCAGAATGTCTGAGTCTAAACCAACAATTCACCGAGCTAAGCTCCGGAAGCACCAACCCCACTGAATTGGTTGCATTACTGATTACACGAGGCAAAGATTTTGTAGATGGTATTCAGAATGTTTACCACAAAGTACAGGGTTCCTGCACAATGCTGATTCTGACTGACGATGGACTGATTGTTGCCCGTGACTTCCTGGGCCGCACCCCTGCTATCATCGGCAAGAATCATGAAGGTTATGCCGTGGCTTTCGACAGCCATAGCTTCGACAATTTGGACTATCACGTGGAACATTATGTCGGTCCAGGTGAAATTATGAAGGTTACCGCCGACGGCTTCAAACAGCTGCTGGCTCCGAATCCGCAAATGCAGATTTGTTCTTTCTTGTGGATTTACTACGGATTTCCGTCATCTGCCTACGAAGGTATCAGCATTGAACAAATGCGTTACCAAGGTGGTTATGAGATGGGAAAAGAAGACGACGTGGAAGCCGACTTCGTTTCCGCTATTCCCGACTCCGGCATTGGTATGGCCCTGGGTTATGCTACAGGAAAAGGCATTCCCTACCAGCGCGGTATTGTCAAATATACGCCCACCTGGTCACGTAGCTTTATGCCAGTAAACCAAGAGACACGCGAGCATGTCGCCAAGATGAAACTGTTGCCCAACGCCGCTATTCTGAAAGGCAAACGCGCTGTTTTCTGCGACGACTCCATAGTGCGTGGTACCCAGTTGCGCGACAATGTCCGTAAACTCTATGAATACGGTGCCAAGGAGGTTCATATCCGTATTAGCTGCCCGCCCCTGTTGTACGGCTGCAAATTCATCAATTTCTCCGCTTCCAAGTCCGAAATGGAATTGATTTCACGCCGTGTGATTGAAGAACTGGAAGGCGACAGCAAAAAAAATCTGCATTTATACATGGATGACACCACTCCGCAATATGCTAACATGGTGGAGAAAATCCGCCAGCATCTGGGTGTAGATTCCTTGAAATTCAATAAGTTGAGCACTATCGCCAAAGCCATTGGACTGCCCAAAGACCGTCTTTGCACTTACTGCTTCGACGGAGCGGAAATATAATTAATGTGCTAATTAGTTAATGTGCTAATGTGCCAATGAATTAGCAAATTGGTTAATTTGTAAATTAGCAAATGTATTAAACTGTTTTTTAACTGAAGAGTTAAATACATAATTTGTTGAATTTATAAATTAGCACATTTGCTAATTTGCTAATTTTCTAATTGAAAAATTTTGTATCTTTGCAGAAAATTATTCACCTAAAATAAATAAGATTATGTCAGGAAAACCTATTGTAAGATATTCAGATGAGGAATTGGCTGAATTTAAAGAATTGATTGAAGGCAAGATAGCTGAAGCCAAAGAAAACCTGGCTTCCTATTTAGAAGCGTACAGCAATGCTGGAAACGATACAATGGACACCGCTCCCACTTTCAAAAATCTGGAAGAAGGAAACATGGTTTTGTCCAAAGAAGAAAACGGACAGTTGGCAGCCCGCTTGGAAAAATACATTAAGAACCTCGAAGCAGCCCTCATCCGTATTGAAAACAAAACTTACGGTATTTGCCGCGTGACGGGAAAACTCATCCCGAAAGAACGCCTCAAAATCGTGCCTCATGCTACCTTAAGCTATGAAGCAAAGATGAATCAGAATAAATAATTCTCCGTGAAAAAAAGTTCCAAACTCTTCCTCCTCTCCACCTGCATTGTCGTTCTATTCATCGTCTTAGACCAAATTCTGAAAATTTGGGTCAAGACACACATGGCTTTAGGTGAACATATTCCCGTCCTCGGAAACTGGTTTTACCTTTATTTCATTGAAAATGAAGGTATGGCTTTCGGAATGTCCTTTGGCCAGAATATCGGCAAACTGTTGCTGACTATTGGACGTGTTATCATTGTCGGTTTTTTGATTTATTATCTTATCCGCCTCATAAAAAAAGACAAAGCAGATTGGGTTGTGGCTACTGTTTTGTCTCTGATTATCACTGGTGCAGTGGGCAATATCATTGACTCGTTGTTTTATGGTGTTATTTTCAGCGAAAGTACTCCACTCACCGTGGCCACCCTCTTTCCCGACGGTGGAGGATACGCACCTGTACTGTTCGGCAAAGTGGTGGATATGTTCTATTTTCCCTTGTTTGTCATGCCCGACTGGTTTCCGCTATGGGGTGGAGAATACTTTTTCCCCGCCATCTTCAATTTGGCGGACAGCTGCGTGACCGTGGGAATTGTACTGGCACTTATTTTCTATAAACGCATCTTTCCAGAAAACATAGAACTAAAAACTAAGAATTAAGAACCAAGAAATTTTCCTCTTAATTCTTAACTCTTAGTTCTTAATTTAATTGGCATATTAGCACATTAAAAAACTCATAACCTAGTATCCATGAGTATCGAAATCATGTCCCCTGTGGGCTCGTACGAGTCGCTGATGGCAGCCATCCAAGCTGGTGCGGGTTCCGTATATTTTGGCGTGGGCAAGATGAATATGCGTTCACGCTCTGCCGCCAACTTCGACTACGACGACTTACAACAGATTACCCAGATCTGCAAGGAACATCAAGTACGCTCCTACCTGACCGTCAACACAGTCGTATATAACAACGAGGTGGATGAGGTGGTAAAATTGGTTGATTTAGCCCAAAAATGTGAGGTCTCAGCCATTATCGCCTCCGACTGGGCCGTTATCCAGTACTGCCGCAAAATCGGCATGGAAGTGCATATTTCCACCCAGTGCAATATTACCAATATCGCAGCGGTACGCTTCTTCGCCCAATTTGCCGACGTCATGGTGTTGGCCCGCGAGGTGAGTCTGGCTCAGGCCGCTGAAATATGCCAAGCTATACGGGATGAAAACATCTGTGGACCTTCGGGACAACTGGTTCAAATTGAAATGTTTATACATGGTGCTCTTTGCATGGCCGTATCTGGCAAGTGCTACCTCAGCCTCGACAACATGGGCTATTCCGCCAACCGCGGAGCCTGCCTGCAACTCTGCCGCCGCAAATACACCGTCAAAGACACAGAAACTGATTTGGAACTGGAAGTGGACGGAAAATACATCATGTCGCCCAAAGACCTATGTACCATTGGTTTCCTTGACAAAATCATCAAAGCGGGAGTAACAATTCTCAAGATTGAAGGTCGTGGACGTTCCGCTGAATATGTCAAAATGGTGACAGAATGCTACCATGAAGCCTTAAAAGCTATTGAAGAGGGCTGTTTCACGCAGGAAAAAGTCACCCAATGGATGGAAAGACTGCGCAGTGTTTTCAACCGGGGTTTCTGGGATGGCTACTATTTAGGCCGCACCATGGGCGAATGGTCAGAGCGCTATGGCTCACAAGCCACCCGCGTCAAAACCCATATCGGCAAGATTACCAATTACTATACCAATATCGGTGTGGCTGAAATTCTGATAGAAACCGATGAGCTCAAATTAGGCGATAATATTCTGATTACCGGTCCAACTACTGGGGTTTACGAAGACACCCTACAAGAAATCCGTGTAGACCTGAAACCCTGCGAAAAAGCCGAAAAAGGAGTATATTGCTCCATCGCCACCAAAGAGCTGGTACGCCGCGGCGACAAAGTGTACAAATGGGTGGAAGTGGCTGACGAATTCTAATTTTTTTTTCACTACCCCGCCCTTCGGGCACGAAGTACAAAAAATAAAATTACAGGATTACAAGATTACAGGATGATGGATAACAATAATCCATTATCTTTTAATTAATTCTGTAATCCTGTAATCATTTAATCTTTATAATGCAACCTTCATTCTCCGTTTATAAATTTCAAAGGTGTTTTCCAGCAGCGAAGCAATCGTCATTGGGCCTACGCCACCGGGAACGGGCGTAATGGCTGCCGCTTTTTTCTCAATACTCGGCACATTGATACTGTTATAAATATCCCCCACTAATTTGTTATCCACACTGTTGATACCCACATCCACAACAACGGCACCAGGTCTGATCATGTCGGCATTTATCAAGTCGGGACAACCAATAGCCACAATCAAAATCTCACCCTGGCGGGTAAGGTAAGGCAAATCACGGGTTTTGGTATGGCATACAGTCACCGAAGCATTCTCGCGTAACATCAGCTGGGCCATAGGCTTACCCACCAGATTGCTGCGGCCAATCACCACCGCATGTTTACCTGCAATTTCAATACCCTCAGACTTCAGCAACGACAAAATGCCCTTGGGTGTACACGGAATAATGCAATCACCCGCCGTATTCAGTAATCCCACATTCATCGGATGCAAGCCATCCACATCCTTGTGATAGTCTATTGCACGGAGAATCACATTTTTATCGATATGCTTCGGAACGGGAAGCTGTACTAAAATGCCATCTACTCCGTCATCTTCGTTCAATTGCTGAATCAGTGCCAACAGTTCGTCTTGCGAAGTTGAGAGCGGTAGAAAATGAAGGTCGCTTTCGATGCCGATTTCATTGCAGGCCTTGCCCTTGTTTTTCACATAGGTCATGCTTGCGGGATCGTTACCTACCAAAATAATGGACAGTTTCGGCGCACGACCGTATTTGTTTTTGCAAAATTCTATCTCAATGGCCAGTACCGACCTGATTTTGCGGGCCAAAGCCGCCCCGTTCATGATTCTCATGGTATTCTTAGTTTGAAAGTGCAAATTTACGGATTTTTTTTATTGTATAATTTGCTAATTAACTAATTTGCTAATTTGCCAATTTTTACTATCTTTGCAGTGTAATTAAAAAAATTAACATCATGAAAGCTTCTCAATTAATCACTTTCTTAGGCGGTGCCTTCCTCGGCGCCATTATCGCTCTTTTGTTAGCTCCCGAAAGCGGTGACGAAACCCGCGAGAAAATCAAAGCCAAACTGGAAGAAAAAGGTGTCAAACTGAGCAAAGAGCAGTTGGATGAATTCATTGATTCCATCAAGGAAAAATTAAACCTCAAGAAGGACCAGGAAGTCATTATCGACGATGAACCCAACACTACGGAAGAAGTTTAAGATATGATTTTCGATTTTTTCAAGAATAACAATGACGACAAGGATGCTTACAAAAGCATCGCCAAAAACGCCAAAGAATATGGAGAGCTGTACCTGCAGCTGTTCAAACTGAACGCTGTGGGTGCCCTCTCGCAATTTGTCTCTTACCTTATCGTCATCATCGCCGGGGTAATGCTACTGGTGACCGTGCTCATCTTTTTGGCCATAATTCTTGTGCTATGGCTGAAAAACGCTACTGGCAGTATGATTTACAGTCTGCTGATCATGAGCGGTATTTTTGTCGTCCTATTCCTTTTGTTGCTGCTATTCCGCAAAAAACTCATGCTCAACCCTATCATTAAAAAAATGAGTTCCATCATGTTTAGCAAAGAAAACGAACTTACTGATGATGAGGATGTTGAAGCTGATATTATCGATGCTTCCGTACAAACTACCGAGAAGGAGCCTGTTTCTGACTTAGAAATTATGAAGGAGGATGTCCATGATTAACAAACGAGTTTCCAGCTATAGCAGTATCTCGAGCCTTAAGGACCTTGAACGCGAGAAGAATTATGTCAAGAAGCTGATTGAAAAACAGGAGAAATCAGTGGAAAAGGACTGGGATGAAATATACGGTTTCTGGAGTTTTGTGCCTAAAACCGGTCGTTTTGTCAAGAATTTTGTGAGCAACATTCCCATCAACATGAATGTGCTGACTTTTGTTTTTGATATTCTGCGAAAGAGAAAGAGAAAATGAACGGAGACCCAAAACTATACCAGCTGTTAGACGAGCTTCATATCGCTTACGAATATATCGAGCATCCGCCAGCCCCGACCATTGAGATAGCCAAACAATACTGGGCTGGCCACGACGCACAGCATTGCAAGAATCTGTTTTTCCGCAACCATAAAGGAAACCGGCATTATCTGGTCATCTTGAATTGTGACCGGGATATGGCCATTCACGATATTGAAAAACAATTACATCAAGGAAAATTGAGTTTTGCCTCTGAGGCCCGTATGGACAAATATCTTGGGGTGAAACCTGGCTCAGTAACCCCTTTCGGTCTCATCAATGATACCGAGCACCACGTCACTGTTTTTCTTGACCACACCTTACAGCAGGCCGAAAAACTCAGCTTTCACCCGTGTATTAACACGGCTTCACTGATTATCAAAAGAGAAGATCTGATAAAATTTTTGGATTATTGCGGCAACGAATACCTGTGGATGGAAGTCTATTAACGGACAGACATCCAGTGTTTTGACGGCTCCGGAGCCACTTCCCAAGTGACATTTTTATAGGCAATACGCAGGAAACGTTCTTCCGCGGTGGTTCTGTTATACATCTTGCCTGTCTGGACTGCCGTAATGGTATGGGCATTCAAATCTATCGACACAATACTTGTGGTCAAATCTTTGGATTCCCAATTCGGATATGCGTTGGCATCCACATCTTCTTCGTTAGCCATATACATCATGCCAGCACCTATATTTTCGCCCGTATGGGCATCCATCCAACCTTGAAACTGAGGATATTCCGTTTCAGTGGACTTATATAGCCACACTCTGACTTTTCCTGGCAAAGACTGTGCATCCGCTTGGAAAGAAGCCACCTTCCAACTTTCCGCACCCATAGTCACAAATACTCCATCCTCTGCAGGTTCATCCCCGTCAAAGAAAAACATCGCCTTATAACTGGCATCACCAGTGACTTTAACTGTTCGTGGATTGTCAGTATTGCCATCATCCCATTTCACAAACTTAAAATTAGGATTGGCTGTTGCCGTCAATGTTGCAGTAGTATTTTCGTCATAGACTCCTCCACCCGTGGCAGAACCCATAGAAGCGTCATTCACGGAAACTGTGATGGTAAATTGCTTTGTTTTTTTACAGGATACAAACAAAAGGGAACAAGCCAACAGGGCTAATCCTATGAATCTAAGTGCTTTCATCGTCAAAATGTGGTTTTATAATAATCTATTTTGTCTGTATGGATGTAGGAATCCATGTCACCTTATTGTACTGGATTTTGACATCCTTTGTTTCCGAAGTCCGCTGGTTTTTCATTTCACCCGTTTGAACAGCGGTAATCGTATAAGTAGCCAAATCAATGGCTGTGATTTCTGTCCGAAGACTGGTAGCCATCCACTCAACATTACCTTGTGCGTCAAGTTCATCTGCACTGCCGACATAAAGCAAACGGTCATTGTCAGCCAAAGTGGAAACTCCTACAATATTGGGCATATAGCCTTGAAATTGGGGAAATTGTGCTTGTGAGGTGGTTTTAAAGACATAAAACAGCAGTTTGTCATAGCTTGCATAAACATCCGCATCCACCATAAATTCACCCGCGGTCCATTGCTCAGAGCCAAAAGTAACATAGACTCCTGCGGGCTGTTCCACGGGATTCTCGTTATTGTCATTATTTTCAGGAGCCTCTGTTTTCTTGCAAGAAACAAATAAAAGAGAGCAGGCAAGAAGCATTAAAAAAGAAATTCTAAGAGATTTCATTACGATTGTTTTTTTGTTTTTTTAGGGAATGTTTTTCGCAAATCCACAAGCCATTTTCCACCACCTTGCTTTATCAAATATACATTTCCATTATGAGTATATAAAGGTGATTTCGTATCAAAGTTCACGAAAGCGGTATCTTTGTCGATGGTAACTTGTTTTATGATAATTTCCACAGGAAGGTTCTTTTCTTTGTCTTCTTCTGACATTACTTTGACAATACTTACCATTCGGTCAATAACAATTTGCGACGAATCCGTCACAAAAGATCTTCCTTCCTCAAATTTATAATTTCCCACCGCTTCCAGATAGTTTTTTGCCACTTCCTTGATCTTTGCCTCCTGGTTGATTTGGCAAGAAAAAAGGATTAAACAGAATCCAAATACAATAAAAAGGAGTTTTTTCATTTGCTTATAATAAAAAAAGAGTTCCCTGAAGAGAGAACTCTTTTTTTTCCTTGTTATAATTGATTATTTGCTAGCTTTTGAAATGCTCACAACTTGACCAACTTTTTTGTTATTCAAACCTTTAGTAGTCTCTTCGTAAGGATTCAAAGTTACATTCTGATACTGAATGGTCATATCCTTAACTGCAGGATTTTCATTTCCGTTGCCAAAACGATCATAAACATCAATCATAGGAGCAACAACCTTATATGAAGCAACCAAAGTGGTAGCATCGAAAGCCATGCCAGTAACAGTTTTGGGACTATTGTAGTTAGAACCCAACCATGCCCAGTCACCAACTGCAATTTGACCTCCATCAGAAGTGTTCAAATTGTAACCAGTTTCTTTATAATAGTTCATTCTATAAGGTTGGTCTGCATTTGCATCCAAAGCCAGTGTACCATCTGCTGAAGGAAGATAGTTTTCAGGTTCAATCCACAAGTCGAACATATTATAGTGTGCACCTTCATAAGGATAGTCATAATTTTCATTGATGAGGCCTGGTTCCCAAGTATTACCATCGAAATTAACAGTAATCTTTTCAGTTACAGTTTGGCCACCGCCACCGCCACCAGGATTCTCACCACTACCACCACTTGGGTTTTCAGTTGTGTTGTCACTAGGTTTTGGATTGTCTTTTTTGCAAGAAACGCACATCATTGTGCAGGCGAGCAATGCAATGCCTAAAAATCTTAATGCTTTCATTTGATTTGTTTTTTTGTTATTACTAAGTGTGTTTTTCTTCTTTGTTGTTTTCTCAGATAAAACGATGCAAAGATACATTTATTATTTGACACTACAAATTAAAAAAGTTTAAAATCATCATTTTTTTTATCTTTCAGAAAAGACATCAGTTTTCGCATGGCTCTTCCCCTGTGACTAATGCTGTTTTTCTCCTCATCACTCATCTCCGCGAAAGTACGGTCAAAACCCTCTGGCAAAAAGACAGGATCATAACCAAAACCGGATGTACCTCTCTGGTTCTCAATTATTTCACCATCAACCCTACCCTCAAAGAAGTATTCTTCGCCGTCTAATATTAAAGCCACCACTGTCTTGAAACAAGCTTTACGATTGGTCTTGCCCTCCATTTCCTTAAGCAGTTTGTTCACATTGTCCTGATAAGTGCAATGCTCACCGGCAAAACGTGCGGAATACACGCCCGGACGGCCGTCAAGAGCTTCCACCTCCAAGCCAGTGTCATCAGCAAAGCAATTGACATGATAATGCTCATGCACATAGCGGGCTTTCTGCAATGCGTTGCCTTGCAAGGTATCTGCAGTTTCTGGTATCTCGTCAAAACAACCGATATCCTTTAAATTTTTGATTTGGAATACGGAAGCAGCAATTTCCTTGGCTTCCTCAGTCTTATGCTGGTTGTGAGTGGCAAAAATCAGTTCCATGATTTTAAAACAAGAAAAGATGATATAAAAAACTTTATACCATCTAAATTTGATTATACGATTTGATTTGACTTACTACTATTGAGCGGCACCTTCCACTTCAATAGCCTGTTTGCCTCTGTAATATCCACATTCAGGACAAATACGGTGAGGCAGAACAGCTGCACCACAATGGCTGCAAGTGGTGAACTGAGGAGGAGTCATGAAATCGTTTGCTCTTCTCTTATCTCTTCTCGTTTGAGAATGTCTTCTTTTCGGATTCGGCATAACTTTATTATTTTATATGTATTAATCTAATTTAAGGTCTTTCAAAGCAGCCCAGCGTTCATCGATTTCCTGAGGTTTTTCTGTCTGCTTCAAACTCTCCAACTTCTTCAAAACCTCAGGATTACATGTTGAATTTCCGTTCTCGTCATCAGGATGGACGATTCTGTGAGGCAGTGCCAAACGGATGGTCTCATAGATGAAATGGAATAAGTCCAACTCATAAATGTTTTCGTCCACCATCCAGATGTTCTCGTCATTTTCAAAATCCTCTTCCACTTCCGGCACGAGATTCACAATCAGCTGCTCATCAAAGTCCATCGGTATGGTCACCGGATCAAGGCAACGGTCACATGGAGCCACCACTTTCCCGGCAAAATGGAACTTCAAATCCAACATTTTCTCACTTTTGTCCATTTCAATCTGCAAATTCAACAAACCATCTTCCAGTTCAGATATCTCGGACAATTCAAAGAACGCTTTATCGCAAATCATTGAATACGAATAAGTTCCAATCTCAACTCCCGCAATTCTAATCTTGTAATCGTCTCTTTTTTCCTTCGTCTTCATGCTGCGATTTTTGGGGTTGCAAATATACAAAGTTTTTTTATATAAATATCACATTTAATTTTTATTACGATAAAAACATATTATTCCACCTTTGATTTGATATTTCCATGGTATAAAACCGTGGTTAGCGAATCACCAGGATGGACCGCAGCGGCATCGGTCAGTGCCTTGCCATTCAATCGTGTAATACTGTAACCCCGTTTTAGAACTTGTTCGGGATGCAGCAACTTGATTTTTTCTTCCAGTGCTTCCAATTCTTTATTCTTGATCTTAACCAATTGATTTATGGATATGTGCATCATTTTACACAAGCTCTCAATCTGATTTTTTTCTTGCGCAATTAAATGAGAAGCAATAAGTTTATAACTGTGTTCTATTTGTCCAATCCTACTTTTTTCTTGGGTAAGCAAGCGTGTGGCTACCAGTCGATAATTGTGTTCTATCTGCTCAATCTTATGTCTCTCCTGAATGAAAACACCCTCCACATATCGCAACAGTTTATCCTGGGCTTCCTCTACCTGAATGGCAAAATTATGGAACTGTTGGATGAGGAAATACGCCACTTCCGTGGGAGTGATTTTGTTGGCATATGACACCATGTCGGTGACACTTTCGTTAGTGGAATGCCCAATACCTGAAATGATGGGCAAAGGGAAAGTGGCCACCTTGTGCGACAAACTATAGTCGTCATAGCAACTCAAACCCACATCGCCACCACCGCCACGGATGATAACCACACAGTCAAAATCCTGCTGCCTTTTGGCAATAGCCTCCAGCTGAGCGGTAATGGTACTGATCGCCTTATCGCCCTGCAATATTGACGGGAACAGTTCACACTCGAAACAATAATTCCAATTATTTTCTTGCAAAGTGACCATAAAATCACTATAACCCTTGCTCGTCTCCACTGAAATAACCGCAATACGTTTGGGCAAGAGCGGTAAATGCAATTTTTTATTGGCTTCAAAAACACCTTCTTTCTTCAGTTGAGCAATGACCGCCAGCTTATTTTTCATCAATTCACCCAAGGTATAACTGGGTTCAATATCCTGAATATAAAGGGCTAAGCCGTATTGCGGACTGAACTCAATAGTGGCCAAACATAAGATGCTTATATTGTCCTTAAGTTCCTCGCCGGTGATTTTCTGAAACTTCTCGTTGATGGCCTCCACCTGTGTTTTCCATATCACCGCCCGCATTTGCGTAACAATTTTATCCCCTTCTTTTTCAACAAGTTCAGGATAGCAATGACCAGAATGGGGATACTTGTTCAAACGAATCATTTCGGCCTTTACATAATAGGCACGGGTATAAGTCTTGTTGATGACAGACTTGATACTGCCGGTGATTTCCGACAGACTATAAACAGGATGATCGTTAAAAGTTTCACGTTTTGTTTCCATAGAATTATATGGAGCTGAAATTTGAAAAAACAAAAATACGGAAAAACTTGAATCAGCACATTATCTTAACCCCTCAATTATTGTCACCGCTTCCCAAATATAATGTGTGCGTACAAATTGATAGGACTGCTGTGAAACCTCATCATAAAATTCACAGTCTGTGAGGAGGCGGGAAATGATGGAAACATATTCCTCGGGCGTCTCACACACTAAAATATCTTTTTGATAATCAGCATTTTTCAATGGTTTAGCAGCCAAGGGAGAGGTAACACACGGCAGCTGTGTGGCCATAGCTTCCAACAGTTTATTCTGAAGGCCTGTGCCCAAGCGCATTGGGGCCATAAAAACTTTCGACTGGGCATAATATTCCGCCATAGAATCCACCCAACCCGTGACTATTACATGCGGACCCTGCAAGGCTTGCACCCGTTTGGCCGGATTAGCCCCACACAACACCAAACGCAGTTGCGGGAACTTGGGCAATAATTTTGGAAGTATCTGATTAACAATAAATTCTGCCGCATCAACATTCGGAGCGTATGCCATGTTGCCCGCAAATATCAAATCATATATTTTTTCCTGTCCTTCGTACTTAAACTGCTCAAAATCAACACCATTTCCCACTACCTGTATCTTATCCTTTTCTTTCACTGGCATCAGATCCCGATCCACCTCGGTAATAATGGTATGGTGCTGAAAATACGGGAACACTTCCGCCTCAAAACGTTGCAGACGACGAGCTTCAAACTTGAAAAACGGCTTCTGCCAAAATGGAGCCCGTTGGGCACGCCTCCACATGCCTTGGGACAAAACATCTTGATAATCAATAGTTTTCTCAACCTCTATATCCTGAACGTAAGGAACCGTTCTCACCATTTGGGCATAAATGGCATCAGGTTTAACCTCAGCCACAAACCGCTGCAAAACTCCTTTGGCCTTTTTACTGTAAAAATAGCCGCATTGGATAGGCCAACCCTTAAAGAAAGCCAGCAGGCTGTTCCATAGTTTTGTGAAAAGATTGCGTTTTTCCACCCTAATTTCTTTGCAAAACGGCATTAACGCAGCCTTAGAAGCCGCGGAAAACTCTTTATCACTCAAGGCAAACAGGTATATCTCGTGCTGCCGCGACAATACTCGAAGCTGGTGGTAAGCACGCAACTTATCCCCTTTTTCAAGAGGATAAGGAAAACGGGACAAAACAACCAACAATCTCATATCGTTATTTTTCTTTATACAAAGGTAACGTGAATTCAAACGTAGCCCCCTTGTCTTTATTGTTATAAGCCCTCAACGAGCCGCTATTTTTTTCAAGAATTGCCTGCACCAATAACAACCCCAAGCCTGTTCCCGACTCATTCATGGTTCCTCTGGTGAAATAATCCGTATTATTGCGTAATTTTTCTTCAATTTTCGCTTCGTCTATACCTACTCCCTCGTCCTTCACACGGATTACATAATATTCCTTGTCCACACTTTCACCACTCACAGTTATGGTACCATCTTCAAACGAAAATTTGATAGCATTGGTAATCAAATTTGTAAATACCGATGACAATAAATTGGCATTGCAAAAAAGAAAAACTTCAGGATCAAGCTGGTTTTTCACTATAATCCGCTTAAATTGCAGGTTATTTTCAATCATGAGAAGATATTCCTGCAACATATCATGAGGATTTATCTTCTCGGGGCGAAAATCAGCCAATCCTCCCCTGATACGGAAAACATTCATCAAGCTCGTGCAAAACTGAGTCGCCGTATTGGCACATACACCTATCTTCTCATTAATTTCATCCGCCTTCTGTTCGCCTACAAGTCCCGATTGCAGCATTTCCACGTAAGCACTGATCGGTGCTATCAAGTTTTTCAAGGTGTGCATGGAATCCGCCAAAAAACGGTCGTACCTTTTGAGCAAAACACTATCCTCTTCGTTCATGGAGTGTTCTTTTAGTAGTGATTTAGAACATGTAATTCATTTTCACATAGAAATTTGAGAACTGATTGGCATTATCTCTTTTGTCGAAAGGAACGGCCCAATCAACCGAAAGCACAAAATTGTCGTTCATGGCAATCTTCAGGCCCAAACCTGCCGATAAGTGCGGACGGTAAATCTGGGGATTGTCAAAATTCAGGTACTGATCCAGGTTAGCAAGATCGAATTCGGGATCATTCTGTTCGATATTGCTGATGATTTCGTCTTTGTCTAACTTATAGGGCTGCAATATGATAGCGCCGTCGAAGAAGGGATTCAGACCAATATAGAATTGTTCTTTTTTGACGGAAAATTTGCACAACTTGAAGCGGAATTCCACATTGGCGAAAGCAAAACCGTTAGATGTGGCACGATGGCGGGCAATACCACGTGTAGTATTACCACCACCCAACACCTCGTAAGTCACACGTTGGATAAACAAGGTATTCCAAATATTGTTCTGATAGAATGGACTCTTTCCAGCAGTGGTCAACTGCAAAGACAGACGATAAGCAAAAAGCACACGATCTTGATATACAGGAACATAATGTCTAAAATCAAAATTGAATTTCAGATTGTTGTATGCTTTCAAGGCACCAAAAGCGGCGGTATAGGTCAAAAAAGCATCGGTATAAATACCCTTGTTCGGATTTTGCTGTCGGTCACGGGTATCGTAGGTGACACCAACACGGAGATAGGGATGCCAACCACCTTTGGCCTCATTAGCATCCAAAATACCCCATTTTACGTATTTTTCGTACATACCCTCCACTCCTGTCGGCAACTTATTCTCTTCTTTTTTGCCTTTATTGATCATGTCGAGGTTCACGCTACCTATTTTGAACCAATATACTCCCAAACCGGCATTCCAGTACCAGTTTCCAGAAATATTTCCTGAAATATCAGCGGCTATACGCAACATATCTCTTCTGCTGCGATAAAATGCCCTACTTACATAGCTATCCGGATATTTTTTCTTGTTAATCCACTCCTTATTCAGCACAGTCTGATACCCGTTGAAGCCATAAAAATCACAGATGGCATCGGGCAAATAGGAAATGTCAACCGTGAGTCGATGCTTGGGAATCAGATATTTGGAATCATAATTGAAGCGGAAAATACCGCAATGTTTGGTTGTATAAGCCATCTCCACATAAAAGGAATGAAGATACTCCGGGTAGGTGCTGCCATCACCGAAATAGTAGACATTGGACAACAAACCACCCTGGAAACCTTTGTCCGCATCGTAAGCCACACTGGGCAATATGCCAAAGGTCCAGCCTCTTCGGATACTGTCTTTCGGCTGTTTTTCCTTTTTTACTTTCTCTTTTTTCGCCAACTGCTCAAGTTGGTCTGTATTAGTATCTTCATTTAAACTTGAAGAAAACGCATTATTCGTCACAAATAGTGACATTATCAGCAAAATAAAAGCTATTTTTTTCATTTTCCGTAATTTGTGGCAAAGTTACGGAAAAAATATTAAAAATATGCAAATATATAATTTTTTCTATGGTGACGTTTTCCGAAAGGTCCTTATAATTCAACCTTCCCGCTGTTTACCGACAAATTCAGGTGATTGGACAAACAGATGGCCATGGGCATGTCAGGGTGCAAGGGAAAACACAAACGGGCCGGCACAGAACTATTGGCTGGAATCTCCTGAATGCCAATATTATCACAACGCTCAAAAAGATATCCATCATCACTGACATAGGCCGCAAAAACCAAAGTAGGACACTCTGGATGAGCGAAGATAAAAGGTTCGGCATAATTGTTACGAAAAACCACATCCAAAAACACAGAATCCCTTTCTATTTGCTGATTTGCAATATCCACCTCTATTCTATTGGTACCTTGAAAATGATGTATTTTATTATAGTATAAATCATACTTTTCCATTTTTTTGCAGTTCAAAAAATCATTGGCAGAAACCACAAAAACTTCTTTTCCTTGCCAAGCTTTATCCATTTGCAATATATCATATTGGGTAGGACGATTGTATAAAGAACTGAGTGCCACCGCATTTTCGTGTGTGAAGTAACGATATAAGGAAGGATTTTGAAAAGAGCCATAAAAAATGACTGGCTGATGCCCACATAGCTCATGAATATCGGACATTTGCTGTTTTTTATCCCCAAAACCAGTAATTTCAGGCACAAAAGGCGTACATAAAACCACCCTAACCACCAATATCAACAAAGAAAAAGGCAAAATAAAATATTTTATTCTGGACTGCCAACGCGCATTACGCGTGTGCCAGTATAGCAAGGCCAACATCGGTATAGAGATGACCACTGTCCAATGCGGCTCGGCATGGCCATTGACCGTCATCACCCAGAAAAACAAGATAAAACCGACACAAGTGAAGACACAGGCTTTAGTAAAGGCATCCTTGCTCTTGCTTTCCCGCCAACAGAAAAACAAAGCCAACAACAGACATATCGGATTGAAAACCAACAGTTGGTTTGGCAGATATTCAAGCGGATAAGCCCATGAAAAACTGTCTTTCCGGAGTATAAAATGATATTTCAAACTGGGGAAATCCTGCTGGAACTGCCACAGAATATGGGGAACAAACAAAGCTAATGCCACGATTCCAGCAAACCATACTTTCCAATCTTTCAATAATTTAAGATTTGACAGTAACACAAAAGCAATCACCAGTACCGCCATGTATTTGCTGTACAGCATACCTGCCATCGTAATCGCTAATGCCAAAGCCAACACTACATTGTCTCTTTTCAGATACTGCTTATACAAATAAAAGAACAAAGCCGTGAAGAAGAGCAACGGTGCATCGGGAGTGGTGACAAAACCATACAACACAAACATGAACAAAGAAGAGGCGAGGATAAAGAACTCGTTGACATCCCTGACCGTTGTGTTTACCTTGGCAATCGTTTTCCAAACCAGCCATATAGTGGCCCCGTGCAGCAATACCGTGCAAAAACGAATGGACAAAGCTCCTGGCAGCCAGCTGCTCAGATGCGTTATCACGGCCACCATCGGAGGATGATCGTAATAACCCCAAGCCATGAACTGACCATATAACGCATAATACGCCTCATCCGCATGGATATTGGTGAATATGGCCTGTACCAAATCTACCAGCACCCACAACAGCAGAAACAGGTAAAAACGTTTTTCTACGTTATTCATACGGCAAAAATACAAATTAATTAGCAAATTAGCAAATTAGTTAATTAGTAAATTAGCTAATGAGTAAATGAGGCAATGTGTTAATTGAATTTGAACATTAAAAATGTGTCAATGAGACAATTTTTCTCCCAAATTTTGCAAATAAAAATTCACTTTTTTTGACATAAATACATATCTTGTTAATAATCAGTGATTTAAAATTTTCATTTTTTTGTTCACCATATTTACAAAATGCACTACTTTTGCAGTGTACTATTTCACTAATACAGCAACACAGAAAAAATCAATTAGCAAATGTGCAAATTAGTTAATTAGCAAATGAATTTTTAATTCTAACTACTAACCCCTGAAACCTAAAACCTAAATAAATATGATTAATTTACAAAACATCAATTTCAGTTACAGCAAGGGCAGGATGTTGTTCAACGACCTCAACCTGTCGCTTGTAGGAGGGCATGTTTACGGCTTATTCGGCAAAAACGGTGCTGGCAAGACCACCCTTCTTAAAATCATGTCAGGATTACGCTTTGTCCAGGCTGGCAATGTCACCACCTTAGGCGAAAATGCAGCACTGCGTAAGGCAGAGATGATGAAAGACCTTTATTTCTTACAAGAAGAGGTTTTTGTACCCGCACTCAGCATCCGTAATTATGTAAAATGCTATGCGCCTTTCTACGAGAACTTCGATCGTGAGCAATTCGAAGAATATCTGCATCTATTCGAAATCGAATCACAGGAGGACAAGCTCACGGCACTGTCTCACGGTCAGCGCAAGAAAGTTATCATCAGTTTCGCTTTGGCCACCAACACCAAAATCTTACTGATGGACGAGCCCACCAACGGCTTGGATATCCCCTCCAAAGCCGCTTTCCGCAAAATCATGTCTATGGCGGCCAACGACGAGCGATTGATTCTCATCTCAACCCATCAGGTACGCGATTTGCACAGTCTCATCGACGCAGTGGTCATCCTCGACAATGGCCACATTTTACTGAATGCTATGGCAGAAGACATTACTAACAAGCTGTGTTTCAAAATTTTGGACGAAAACGGAACGGATGAACCTATTTTGTACCGTGAGGACAACATCCGTGGTGACATTGTGGTGACCGAAAATATCCACCATATTGAAACTAATCTTGACATTGAACTTCTGTTCAACGCAGTCATGATGAACAAAGCCCGTATCAACGAATTGTTTAACGCTAAAAACTAAAAGCCATGAATACCAATAACATTTTTAATCTGATAAAAAGATACTTTATCGAAAGTGGCAGAAAAGACATCAATTCCTTCCTGTTGATAGTCCTGATTATCGCATTTGTCAGCTTTTTCTCTGTATCGGGTAGCCTTAGCGACAGCATGATGGTTTTCCTGCTGTTGGTGATGGGCTTCCTGTATGCCAGCAGAATTTTTGGTGTTTTCCAACCTGCCGGAAAAGCCATCCATTACCTGACTATTCCCGCTTCCAGCGCGGAAAAAACCATCGCTAACGCCTTATTGGTTTACGTATATTTCAACATCTTACTCATGGTTTCCCTTATATTGGGAAATGTTATCGGCGGACTTGCCCACAAACTGATAGACTCTTCATACATTTACCATTTTTATATGCCCTTTGATTTTGACGATTTATTGTTACTTCTTATTTTGGAATCTATTTTCATGTTCGGTTCCATCTATTTCAAAAGTCACGCAGCTATCAAAACCTGCCTTATAATTCTTGGTATCTTCTTCTTTCTCATTATTTTAGACACTGTTATTCTCGGTCAATACCTCAACAAATTCAGTCAACAATCCATCCAAAGAGGCAATGAATTCTTTGATAAGTTCAATTTAGAATGGCTTGAATATGGCATCAGCGTTCTGACCTTCTTTTTCTTCAATTTCATGACCTGGTTACGCTTAAGAGAAACGGAGGCCTAAGATGAATTTCACAGACAACAAAGCCATATATTTACAGATTGCCGAATGGGTTTTTGAGCAAATCCTTAATGGCAAATGGAAAGAAGGTGACCGCATTTTGTCGGTACGAGAATTAGGCACCACCTTGGAAGTCAACCCCAACACCGTCTTACGTTCCTACGACTATTTGCAAAACATGGAAGTCATTGTCAACCGGCGAGGTATAGGCTATTTTGTCGCTTCGGAAGCCACCGACAAAATCATTAGCTACCGCCGCAAACAATTTGTAGAAGAGGAAATTCCCGCTTTTTTCAAAACCATGAAGTTGGTGAGGATGAGTTGGGAGGAACTTTCAGAGTTGTACCAAAACATTAAAAGCTAAGGAAAAAATTCAAAGTTCAAAAGTATACTACCCCGGCCTTCGGCCACCCCTTCTAAAAGAAGGGGAATCTAAATTTCAATTTGCTAATTAACTAATTTGCCAATTAATCAATTTACCATTTTTTTGTATTTTTGCAATTTAAATTATTTTGACATGAAAAAGTTCACCAATAAAATATTAATCGCCACAGGCATTATCCTGTTAGTTTGTAACATCGTGCTTGTGTCATGTTCCCTGAGTCGTTATGCTGGAGATGGTGAGGATTCGTATGACATGTACGATGAGTATTATTACGATGATGATGATTACATCATGGACGATGAAAGATATTAGTAATTAATAATTTACAATTAACAATTAATAGTTGTTGAGCTGTCACATTGTGGCGACCGAAAATAGAAAACAAAAAAAATTCAATAAAAAAGGCCCATCACCCTGTGGCGGCCAAAAACCAAAAAATTCCGAATGATGAAAAAAACAATTGTCTCTATTTTGCTGATTCTCAGTGTTTTATTTTCTTTTGCTCAAAAGAAGTTAGAGGTTAAAATCACCCGTTTAGACAACGGTATGAAGGTCATGCTATGCGAAGATCACTCTAAATCAGAAATTTACGGAGGCGTTTGTGTTCATGCCGGCAGCAAAAACGACCCTGCGGAGGCTACGGGCATGGCTCATTATCTAGAACACATGATGTTCAAGGGAACGGACAAAATCGGCACGCTCGACTGGAAAGCGGAACAGCCGTTGATTGGTGAGATAGCGGCTTTATACGACCAGTTATCCGAGACCAAAGACGAGAAAGAGAAGAAGAAAATCCTGAAAGAACTCAACAAGCTGAGCGCAGAAGCCGCCCAATATGCCATTCCCAACGAGGTGGATGCCATTCTCGGACAGATTGGAAGTACCAATGTGAATGCCTTCACCAATAACGATTTTACGGTTTACCATAACATTTTCCCCTCTGGTGAGCTGGAAAAATGGTCGGTTATCTATGCCGAGCGCTTCAGAAATCCCGTGTTCCGTCTGTTCCAATCAGAATTGGAAGCCGTTTATGAAGAATACAACATGTATTCTGATGATCCTTTCTCCGTTTATCAGGAAGATGTGATGGCGGCATTTTTCAAAGGGCATCCATACGGAATTCCCATCATCGGCTATCCCGAACACATCAAGAATCCAAGCATGTCGAAGATGTATTCCTTCTTCAAGACATACTATGTTCCCCGCAATATGACTTTGATTTTAGTAGGTGATTTTCAGATCGAAAAAGCACTGAAAATTTTGAACAACACCTGGGGTAGGAAAGCCATGCAACGCAATTCCACTTTGGATCCATCTTCTCGGGATGAGTTGAAAAGAGCTCCAAAAGATGGTGACGTTCGTTTTGAGGCAAAAACCAAAGCTGATGCGGAAGCCATGGCTGTCCATAAAAAACAAGATGGCAAAGTTAGTGGATCTTCATCTCGCATAGCACCTGTTCCCGAATGGAAAGGCAAACAGGTCATCACAACAGCCCAAACTCCCATCAAAATCGGAACCCTCTGTTTCCAAACTGTGGCCGACAACAACGATGACGCGCAAATTCTGGACCTTTGTGCAGATATCCTCAGCAACAGCTTTTCCACTGGCATTTGCGACAAATTAGTCAACGACAACAAGTTATATTCTTTTTCAGCCTATAATTACAGCATGTCTGATGCTGGAGTTTTTGTAATCAACTACTGTCCAAAAATGGATGGACAAAGCCATGAGGATGCAGAAAAATTCATCATAGAAGGACTTAACAAATTAAAAAACGGCGACTTCAGCGATCAACTCTTTGAGGCTATTAAGATGAACAGCCTCAAAGAACAAAAAACCGCATTGGAAAGCATCAATTCAAAATTCTATATCGTTCTCTCTATGGACATGGAAAACAAAACCCTGGAAGCATATGAGAAAGATATTCGGAAATTGACGACACTAACCAAAGATGAATTGGTTAAAATAGCCCAAAAATACCTCAACGAGAATGTTTTAATATACCGCTCCAACATCGGCAGCAAGAAAACCAAAACCATCGAAAAGCCTACTTGGAAACCTATCACCTCTCTTAATGCGGACAAACATTCTGATTTTGCAAAGAGTTTGGAAAAATATGATTCCGAACCTTCCAAGATTCAGAAAATCAGTTTCAAAAAAGATGTCACCATCATCCCTGTCAACAATGTGTTTGATTTGTACGCCTCCAAGAATCCCTGCAATGACATTTTCACTCTTGAGTTAATGTTCAAACATGGAAACTTCATGAATCCCGCATTGGAAGAGGCGGTATCCTATTTCAATTTACAAGGTACTGAAAACAAGAAATTCGAAGAGTTCAGCCTCGAGCTACAAGCTATGGGTGCCGACATGAATCTATATTCTTCTGACAATTACCTGACGGTAAGTATTGAAGGTTTTGACAAAGATTTTGACAAGATTCTGTCCTTATGTGCTGAGAAATTATATAACCCCGGCAACGAGGAAAGCAAACTCAGTATTTTATTGGAAGATCATGTAAATAATATGCAGGTTATCAAAGAAGATTGCTCCGCTATGGGACGAGTGTTGTACTACTATGCCTTATATGGAAAATATTCTCCCTACCTGCAATCTCCTTCCACCGAACAAATCAAAAATTTTAAAGGTAAAGAATTGTTGGATATGATTGAGAAAGCTATTAATAGCGAAGGCGTTGTCACCTATGTAGGCAATTTGGAACCCCTCTCTGTGATAAAAACTATACAACAGCATTTCAAGCTCTATAATACTGATAACAAAAAGAAAGCTTTTTCAGCCGCCAATAACACTAAAGCTCCAGAAAATAATAGTGGAGATGTTAAACGCGCCCTAAAAGACAAAGTGAGACCCGTCAAAAATTACGAGGAAGCTGAGATTTTCGTGTTGCACAATCCTAAATTCATCCAAAGCAATATTTATTTTTACATCCCCAGTAAAACGGTGGATGCCGAAAGCAAAGTTCGGGCAGCTATGTTCAATGAATATTATAATGGCGGTATGAATGGGGTTATTTTTCAGAATATTAGAGAATTACGCTCTTTAGGATACTCTGCTTTCGGTTATTTTTCTTACGACATATTAAACCGTCGGAATGCCTATACTGTGGGCTTTTTAGGAACCCAATCCGACAAAACCATTGATGGCATCACGGCTATGTCCGAACTGCTGAAAAAATTCCAATTGAACCAGGATAAATTCGAGACTTCCAAAATTTCTATAGTCAAACAATACGAAGCCGAACATATCAGTTTCCGAAATATTCCGGAACAAGTGTATCTATGGAATCTTGAAGGCTATGAGGAAGACCCCAGAGCTTCCATCACCACAATGACCGTCAGATTTAAGGCTAACAATATAGAAGACTTTTTCAACACTTACATTGGCAACAGACCGCTTGTAATTACGATTGCCGGCAATATGAACCGCATCAAGAAAAAACAGCTGGCCAAATTCGGAAAGGTTACTTTCTTGAATTATAGCGACATCCTTAACGATTAGTATAGACAAAACATGGCTCGCTACATACTCAAGAAAATACTCTACGGACTACTCCTTTTGTTAGGAGTCATCACCCTTGTGTTCTTTTTATTCACAGTGTTACCTTCCGACCCTGCCCGTATGATGATGGGGCAGCGTAGCGATATTGACACAGAAGAGGCTATCCGCAAGGAAATGGGCCTCGATCTGCCAGTAGGCTTGCAGTATCTGGCCTATCTCAATGACTTGGCACCTATCTCATGGCACCGTACCGACGATGCGGACTCTTTCTGGTATTTGGATGACAATGACTACAGCTATATTACCCTGCTGCCCCTTAGCAAATCGAGCATTGTGCTGAAGAAACCCTTCCTGCGCCGCTCCTACCAAAGCAAACGCCAAGTTTCGGAAATTCTGACGGAAGCCTTCCCAAAGACCGCCCTGTTGGCTGTGGTATCCATCTTTTTCGCCATGGTAATCGGCATTTTGATTGGCATTTTGTGTGCGGTCTTCAACGGCACCTGGTTCGACAAAATCAGCTTTTTCTTCTCCGTTTTGGGCATGTCATTGCCCTCTTTCTTTGCCGCCATACTTTTTGCATGGGTATTTGCCTTTTTGCTGTCCGACCTTACTGGTCTCAGCATGTTTGGCAGTTTATATACCGTGGAT
Source organism: Bacteroidales bacterium (assembly GCA_016290295.1). Taxonomy (GTDB): domain Bacteria; phylum Bacteroidota; class Bacteroidia; order Bacteroidales; family WCHB1-69; genus RUG11690. Next base: position 13,988 of record JAEETJ010000017.1, on the reverse strand, counting down.
AACTATGGCGCAGGACTTTACATTGACTGGAAAAATTTGATTCTTCCCGCTATCACATTGGGTATCAGACCTCTGGCTGTAGTGGTAGAACTTACCAAAAATTCAGTTCTTGATGTGCTTTCGCAGGATTATATCCGCACTGCCAAAGCCAAGGGCTTGTCCTACAGAAGAATTCTGATTCACCACTCATTGAAAAACGCCCTCAACCCTGTAGTTACTGCCATTTCAGGATGGTTGGCCGGTTTATTGGCTGGTGCTGTATTTGTGGAATACATCTTCGACTGGAAAGGCATGGGAGTGGTCATTGTAGATGCCTTGGACAAATACGACTTCCCTGTGGTCATGGGCTCATTGCTGTATGTGGCCGTTATTTTGGTGATTATTAATGTTATATGCGACATTATCTATGGTTGGTTGGATCCGAGAGTGTCGCTAACTGCTTGACAGTTGATAATTAACAATTAATAATTAATAGTTGGAGAATTCCATCATCCTGTAATCCCATAATCATTCTAATCTCACTAACCTTTCTAAACATTAATATCCACCCACTGACCACTGACCACTAACCACTGTCACCTGAAACCTGAAACCTGAAAATGCAATCCCAAGCTACTGACAAAACCCAAATCTTAGCCACCGAGCGAATCGGAAAGCTCTTATGGTTGTATGCATGGCCTGCGGTCATTAGCCAGATTATAGCTTCCGTTTACAATATTGTGGACCGTATTTTCATTGGCCAGGGTGTGGGTGCTTTGGCCATTGCAGGTTTGGCCATCACCATGCCCATCATGAACATTGTTCACGCCTTTGGCGCACTGATTGGAGTAGGCTCCTCTGCCCGCATGTCTATTGTTTTAGGCCGGAAAGATGTGAACTGGGCGGAGAAGATTTTGGGTAATAGCATGGTGTTCACCATCATCCTCAGCGGACTGGTGATGATCTCCGGATATATATTTATGGACAATATTTTAGCCCGTTTTGGAGCGACTGCCGATACCATAGCTTACGCCAAAGAATACTTGGTCATTGTGTTGCCCGGTATGTTTTTGACCACAGTCACTTTCAACCTCACTGGTCTGATTCGTGCTTCGGGCTATCCCACCAAATCTATGCTGATATTAGTGGGTGGAGCCATTTTGAATATGATTTTGGACCCCATTTTCATTTTTGCTTTGAATTTGGGCATTGCCGGTGCCGCTTGGGCCACCACCATTTCCATGGCTGTCATGGCCATTGCCTCCATACTGCACTTCGTTTCTCCAAAATCCTTTATCCGTTTCCGCCGCCATGCATGGGCACCTAAATCTTACATTTTCAAGAATATAACGCTGATAGGAATGAGCCCCTTCCTGATGAACGTAGCGGCTTCCGCAGTAGTGGCCATACTTAACAACCAATTAATACGCTACGGCGGCGACTTGGCTGTGGGTGCCTATGGCATTGTCAACACCTACGCCAGCCTGTTAGTGATGCTCTTCCTCGGCATCTGTCAGGGTATGCAGCCCATTGCCGGCTATAATTACGGTGCTTGCCGTTTCGAGCGACTGAAAGAGGTTTACCTGTTGACCATGAAAATTTGCGTTTGGACAGGCTTTGCCGGTGCATTGATTGCATGTGCTGTTCCACAATATTTGGCAAGGATCTTCACAACAGACTCAGAATTAATCCAGATTTGCGTTCCTGCCACACGATTGCTGATGGTAATGTTTCCTCTGATTGGCTTTACCATTGTCAACTCCAACTTTTTCCAGTCCATCGACAAACCCTGGATAGCCATTGTCACCAGTCTCTCACGTCAGGTTATCTTCTTAGTGCCTCTTTGCTATATCGTGCCTCTTTTGTTTGAGCACTGGAGTCTCAACGGTTTGCACGGTGTTTGGACCGCCTGCACCATTTCCGACGTCATTGGCGCTGTTTTAGCGGCCTGCTTGCTCTATTCCCAACGCAAGGTCTTCCGCAGCGATTACCATCCGGTGTTTCGGCAGAAGAAGGAATATTCAGAGTAGATGGGGAGTCTCCTGCTTCGCATTCGAGGGGAGCTTCGCTTCGCTCAAGGGGAGTCTCGCACTACGTGCTCGAGGGGAGTTCTAATAGGCACATTTACTAATTAACTAATTTGCTAATTTACTAATTATTTTCGTATTTTTGCAGATTATACTGAATAACGCAGGCAAAAATGGAAAAACCCTATATTTTGTGCATTGAGACCAGTACGGAAATTTGTTCGGTGGCACTGGCACACGGTGGCGATTGTGTTGCCGTGAAAGAATGCAATACCAACAACTCACACGCCAAAAACATGATTCCCTTTGTGGAAGAAGTGTTACAGCAAGCAGCTATCGATAAAAAACAGCTCAACGCCATCGCTGTCGGGGTCGGTCCAGGCTCCTATACCGGTCTGCGTATCGGCGTATCCACCGCCAAAGGATTAGCCTATACTTTGGGTATTCCCGCCATTGCTATCTCCACACTTGAATGTATCGCCGAACCATTTCTGAAAATGGCCGACCATTGCCGCCCCATGATTGATGCCCGCCGTATGGAGGTTTTCACCGCTTTGTACAACCACGACGGAGAACTGCTGGAAGAACCTAACGCCAAAATCGTGGATGAGAATTGTTTTGCCGAGGAATTAACGAATTTTAAGACCATTTTCTGCGGAAACGGTGCGGCCAAATGCGAAGAACTGTTGAGCAAATTCCCTAATGCAATGTTCAAAAAAGAACCTCTTTCCGCCCAAAACATGGTACCTATCGCCTTCCGCAAATTCCAAGCGGAACAATTTGAGAATGTCGCTTATTTCGAGCCTTTCTATTTGAAAGACTATGTGGCCGCCAAACCTAAGGTAAAAGGACTTATCTGATTAAAAATCAATATTACAAAAAATATCTGGCTGATTCTTAATCCCAAATTGAATGGAACAAGAGGAAAAGAAAAAACTGAATATTATCGCCATCGCCGATAACAGCGAATATGGCACCTCAGCCATACGGCATGGAGGTATTCTGGCCGCTATTTTCAAGTCCTCTTTAACCATTATCAGTAATTTTTCTTTTTCGAAAAGAAATCAGAATGATCAAAATATAAACATCTGCGAAGAGCAGATGAAGCTTACTAATCAACTGATTCAAAATGATATAGAAGTTTTTTTACTATCTAATCCTTTTTCTACCGACAACATCTATTCCTACGCCGACGAGACCAATACCATCATGTTTGTCATCGGAGTGCAGCGAAAAGGAAAAGAAAGTCTCTTCAACCTGCGTAAAGCCCGCCGTTTTATCAAGCCCTCGCGACTACCTGTCATGACGGTTGGGCTAAAACTGCCTGATAGCGACATTTTCCGCCAAGTAATGCTGCCTTTGGACATTGACCGGCAACACAAGGAAAAAGCTCTTTGGGCAGGCTATTTCAGTCGGTTTTACCACGCCAAAGTGCATGTGTTGTGCGGCAGCTACAAAGATCAGCTGCTGAAACAAAAAGTCAAGGATAACATCGATTTCACCAAAAAACTATACCAGAATTTGGAAATCGACTATGAATTGCACGAATTCAGTCGCACAATTGATGATATTGACCGCTTTTCCATCTTCTATGCCCCTGAAATAAAAGCCACTCTCACGGTCATTATGATGACCTCCTTCTATACCTTCATTGATTATATTTTTGGTCCCAAGGAAAATGCCATTATCGCCAATGAAGACGGCCTCCCCGTATTGTGCATCAACGAGAGGGATGATTTGTATGTTCTTTGTACTTAATCAATTATAAAACACCATGAGAATTTTTATTCGTCTTTGCCACAGCCTGCTTTGTTTCATTTTTTGTGCATGTTTGTTGATTTCTTGCAAAAGTCATGACCGGGATGTGGAAGGCAAAGCTCTTTTTATCACTGACTGGGAATTCCAATACCAAGGACAATGGTATCCAGCCTTTGTTCCTGGGTATATCCACACAGATTTGATGGATAACAAACTGATTCCCAATCCTTTTTACGGATGCAATGAGGATAGTGTACAATGGGTCAGCGACAGTTGTTGGGTATATCGCTTGTTATTTGAAGGTGCAAATATTGACCCGAACCAACATCCTGAACTTGTTTTTGAAGGGGTGACTGGCTATGCTGAATTTTATTTAAATGGAAAACCTTTGCTGAATCAGGATGGACAAAATTTTACCGACAACAGTTTCCGAACCTGGCGATTTTCTCTTCCCGATAACCTAAAAAATTCAGACAACGAACTAATAGTCAAATTTTTACCAGCTTCAAAAATCATACAGCAAAGAAGCAAACAAGTCCCTTATACCTTACCCGATAATAGAGTTTTCCTTCGTAATCCACCTTACCAAGGAGGTTGGGACTGGGGGCCCAAAATGGTAACTTGCGGTTTTTCCAAAACAGTCTATTTAAATCAATGGAAAGATTTTACTATCAGCAATTTACACATTAGACAGAATCATTTGTGCGAGGAAGAGGCCCATTTGTTGGTTTCCTTCGATATGCTATGCGACATGGAAGACAACGCCACCATCAAATATTTGGTTAATGACAAGGTTTTCAAGGTTGTACGAGGTGCAGAAATCAATCCGAATACCGATAAATTCTCTACCGAATTGACCATTAAACAACCCCAATTGTGGTATCCTAACGGCATGGGTGAACAAAAGCTGTATAAAATTTCTGTAGTAGTCGAAAAAGGCAGTCAATCCAAGCGATTGGATGCCAACATAGGCTTACGGAACATAGCGTTAAACACTGCCGCAGACTCAACGGGCAAAGCCTTTGAATTTTTGGTCAATGGTCAACCTGTTTTTATGAAAGGAGCAAACTGGATTCCTGCCGACTTCTTCCCCAACCGCATCAAAGAGGAACAATATCGAGCACTGCTACAGTCTTGCAAAGATGCCCATATGAACATGATAAGAGTCTGGGGTGGAGGTATTTACGAACCTGATGTTTTTTATGATTTGTGTGATGAGATGGGAATATTGGTATGGCAGGATTTTATGTACGCTTGCGCCCTTTATCCTGGCGACAGTGCCTTTATGCACAATGCGGAGGTGGAAGCCCGAGAGCAGGTATGCCGCTTGCGTAATCATCCATGTATGGCAATTTGGTGCGGCAACAACGAAGTGAAAAACGGCTGGGAAGACTGGGGCTGGCAGAGTAACTATAAGCCCAAACATCGCATGGAAATAGAAAACAATATGCATGCCTTGTTCGACACTCTCTTGGCGGATATAGTAACAGAATTAGACCCCTATCGGCCTTACGTGGCCAGTTCTCCGCTTTGGGGCTGGGGACATCCTGAATGTTGCACGGAAGGTGATTCGCATTACTGGGGCGTATGGTGGGGTGAGCTGCCCTTCGAGATGTGGGAGGAAAAAACCGGCCGCTTTATGTCGGAATATGGTTTCCAAAGCTATCCTGCCATGGCTACCATAGCCAGCTTTACCTCTGAAAACGAACGGAATTTGAATAGTGCGGCCATGAAAAACCACCAGAAACACGCTCGTGGAGTGCAAATCATCAACAAAGCCCTTGACCAATATTTTTATGTACCTGAAAAACTGACTGACTATGTGTATCTTAGCCAGTTGGTTCAAGCTTACGGTATTGGACAAGCCATAGAGGTGCATCGAAGGATGCAACCTCATTGTATGGGTACATTATACTGGCAGTTAAATGATTGCTGGCCTGTTGCCTCATGGAGCAGCATCGACTATTATGGCCGTTGGAAAGCCTTACAATACGAAGCCAAGAGGCAATTTGAACCTGTTATCCTCACCACGGCTCCTTTGCAAAAAGACATCCTGCCCATCTATGCGGTGAATGACAAAGCACAAATATCGTATAGTAAATTACTAGTACAGCTCTGCGACTTCGACGGAACAGTATTGGACAGCCTTATGGTGGACAGCCTCTGCATTCCCAGCGGAAATTCTACCGAAATTGCCCAATATACATTGCCTAAAAAATTCAAAATCAACAAATTAACCCATCATTATTTATTGTTGCAATTGTATCAGGATGAAGGACAGCTTGTGGCGCAGAAAATATATTACTATCTCTATCCCAAGCAGATGGAATTTCAACCAAAGGGTATCACCTCCCAAGTGCAACGACTGAATGCCGGCACCAAAGAGGAAAAGTATGTTTTCACGCTGAGTGCCGAGCAAATCAAGTATGGAGTGTCCATCACCACCAACCTCAACGGTCACTTCTCCGACAATTATTTCACGCTCTTGCCAGGTGAGGAAAAGGAGGTAACTTTCATCCCCACAGCTCCCGCCAAAGTTCAAATGATTTACAATGTGAAGAATTTCGGAATAAGTAAAAGCAAGAAATAACCTTTTTAATGACAACAAAAAAACGGGGGCGGAATTTACCGCCCCCGTTATACGTTGAATAAATCCAATTTTTATTCCACATCGGCACGTGCCATAGCATCCTTGTAGTATTTCTGGTTGACGAATACGTCTTCCTTGTAAGGATTGATATGACGTTTCTTGGCTTGTACGAGGATGTAGGCCAAAGCGATAATATTGGTCACAAGAGCCAATGCACTGATAACGGTCATCATGGTAGGATTACCGGCTACAGTATCAACGGTTGTGCCCACAGCGGCCATTTCACCACCTGCAGCAGCGTATATTTCCTTGACAGTTTCAATTCCGTTGGGGTACTGAACTGGCAGCACAGCCCATGAAAATTTCTGGAAACCATCTTTGAAAGTCTCCTGGAAGAGCGGGAACACCTGTGCGAACATACACCAGATAGCCAGGGTATTGGCACGGTTCTGAATCCAACCACCACGGTTCCACATCAGAGCGGCAATTGTCGGGGCAAGCAACAAAGCCACACCGCAATACCATGAGTGTGTAGGCAGACAATTATATGTGTAGGCGAAGTTCCAGATGTCATAAACCACGATGAACACCCAGGTCATATCGGCCCAGATCATATCTTTCTTATCCTTGGAGGGGAATACATTCCACCATGCGGTCATACAGAAGATGTTGAGGATACCAGCCAAACCATTCATCACGTTGTGCCAGCCACCATAGAGCCATACACCTTCGCTAGAGAGCCACCATTTATTCCAGCCCATGATGGCGGATTCAAAGTCGGAGGCCACTGCAATCAGGATGTTGATGGCTACAATAATAAACGGGAAGGGTTTGAACCAATGTTTGGCACCGATGCCCCATTTGTATTTGATCATCATAAAACCGATACAGCCTGTAAGGGCAGCATAAAGCTTGGCATAGTGGAACCATCCGTTCATGTATACATGCGTCTGGTTGTTAACAGCCCAATCCGAGCCCATGCGTGCGCCAATGTAGATGGCAACGAAATAAATGGTCAGGATAACCGGAATGGCGAAAAAGGTAACAAAACCGCCGAATTTCGTACGGCGAGCGAACTCGTTGAACAGGATAAGGCCTACGAGAACGACGAGCAGCATTCCCCATTGGGCCAGCGCGTTAGCGCCATAAACTTGAAAAAACATAATTTAATGGTTTAATTGTTGATATGTTTAGTTGTTGAATTGTTGTACATCTCAGTAAAGACATGCCATGGCAAGTTTCTACATGGTTACGGTGCGTGTTCGATGTTCTTTGACCAACGCATAAACTGCCCATGCAGCCGTCAGCACCAACGCCATGGGAACACCCACGGTTAGCATCTCACGAAGCATGACGGCAAAACCGCCTTCCGTGCCTAATGCCGTGAAAAAGGGGAAACTCAGGCTGAGCTCTCCATTGATGGCATGATCCACCATGAGCATCAGCGAACCACCCCACAACATCTTCTCCAATGCGGGAACATGTCGTTTGAGAGCGGATTCGGACTTTTCCAAAGAATCTTTATTGATTTTACGATAGGCACTTGTTGCTATCGCTTCTGTTAAAGGGACTAAAAAACAACACATATTATTCTGTTAAACGTTAAAAATTAAAAGTTAAGGGTTATATGATGATACTGTTGATTTCGACTTCGTTGCCGCGAAGCAACCAGGTGTTGTTGCTGTTGCAATGCGGACAGGTCTTGCCGAACTTTACAGTTTCATATTCTTTTTTGCAGTTATCGCACCAGGTCACTGCAGGGATGAGGTTTATTTCCAAAGCACAACCTTTCAGTAACTCTTCCTTATCGGCCGCCCAACGCCAGCAATCGGTGAGATATGAAGGCACAATCGTGGAAACTTCACCGATGTTCATCACCACGCTTGAAACGTGGTTTACATGGTGTTCTTCCGCCACTTGCTTGACGTCCTTGATGATATAGAAGACAATACCTAATTCGTGCACTTTGCTAGTTGACCATTGATAGTTGACAGTTATTTTTTGCCGAAAATGATCTTTCCGGTGCGTTTGAGCATGTAGGGCAAGATTCCGCTGAATTTGTCCTCGGAAGTGCGCATGACACTGGCCTCGGGGTTGTCGCGGAAGAGATGAATGGCATCGAAGCCGCACTTGGTGGTGCAAATACCACAACCGATACAGCGGTTCTCATCAACCACCGAAGCGCCACACGAGAGGCAACGAGCCGTTTCCTTGCGCACCTGTTCCTCGGTGAGGGTCACCATGTATTCCTTGAACGGATTCTCCTTGGCTTCATGGCCTTCAACCTGACGGGATGAGTTGTCATAGCTTTCCACCACGATGTCATCTTTATCCAGCTCGATAAAGTCGCGGCGGTTACGTCCGATGGTCATGTGTCCGTGTTGCACATAACGGTGCAAACTCTCGGCAGCCTCTTTTCCCGCAGCGATGGCATCAATGGCAAATTTGGGTCCCGTAAACACGTCACCGCCCACAAAAATGTCTTCCTCCGCCGTTTGGTAAGTCAACTTGTCGGCCACAGGATAGACACCTCTGACAAATTCCACTTTACTATCCTTCAGCAGGTCTTTCAAAATGACAGTCTGACCGATGGCGAAAATGACCATGTCGGCTTCCAATGTGATAGTTTCATTCTCATCATATTGTGGTGAGAATCTATGTTCTGCATCATATACGGAAGTACATTTTTTGAAAACGATGCCGCTGACTTTATCCGTACCGAGCACCTCTTTCGGACCCCAGCCGGGATTGATTACCACACCGTCCTCACGTGCCTCGCAACGCTCTTCCAAAGAAGCGGGCATAATGTCTTCAGTTTCCAATGAAAGCATTGTTACTGAAGCAGCCCCACTGCGTTTGGCCACACGAGCGGCATCAATCGCCACGTTGCCACCGCCTACCACGACCACATTACCTTCCACTTTCACCTTGCCACAGTTGGCATCGTGCAGGAAATCAATAGCAGTAGTGGTTCCTGGAAGCGTCTCGCCCGTGATACCAGGCAGCTTGCCTCCTTGGCAGCCAATGGCCACATAAAATCCCTTGTAACCTTGTTCACGCAATTGCTGGATGGTTATATCTTTGCCTACTTCCACCCCCGTGCGTATCTCCACACCTATCTCACGCATGATGTCGATTTCGGCCTTGATGACCTCTTTGTCCAATTTATAGGAGGGTATACCGTATTGCAACATACCACCGGGAATCTCGTTCTTCTCGAACACAGTAGGTTTATAGCCCATGGTAGCCAGATAATAGGCACAACTCAAACCAGCGGGACCGCCACCGATAATGGCGATTTTCTCTTCCCAGTACTCCTGTACGTTGGAACAGATATTCACCTCCGGCACAAAGCGGGTATCCGCCTTCAAATCCTGCTCTGCAATGAACTTCTTCACCGCATCAATGGCTATCGGTTGGTCAATAGTGCCACGTGTGCAAGCATCCTCGCAACGGCGGTTGCACACGCGACCGCACACTGCCGGAAATGGATTCTCGCGCTTAATCAATTCCAAAGCTTCGGTATATTTGCCTTCGGCGGCTTTCTTCAGATAGCCCTGCACAGCGATATGGGCAGGACAAGCGGTCTTGCAAGGTGCTGTGCCCGTCGGATAACAGTTGATACGGTTCTTATCACGATAATCCTCATCCCATTTATGGGGACCCCACTTGCTGGCATCAGGCAGTTCCTGCTTGGGATAGGTCTGTTCGCCGTGTTTGGTACACAGCTTCTGCCCCAGTCTGACGGCTCCAGCAGGACAGTATTCCACGCAGCGTCCGCAAGCCACGCAACTGGAAGGATCCACTTTCGCCACATAAGCACTACGCGACAAATTCGGAGTGTTAAATAATTGAGATGTTCTTAAAGCATTACAAATCTTTACATTACAATTGCAGATAGCGAATATCTTGCCTTCGCCATCGATATTGGTCACTTGATGTACAAAACCATGATCCTCGGCTTTCTTCAGAATATCCATTGCCTCATCGTAGCTGATATAATGGCCACGGTTGGTTTCCACCAGATACTCGGCCATATCGCCTACGCCAATGCACCAATCACGGTAATCGTCGGCACAGCCTTCTTCGAGTTTTTTGCGGCCATAACGGCACGAGCAAATACCCACAGCAAGGTGGCCTTCATAGCGTTTGAGCCAATAAGAGATATGCTCGATATCGGCGGTTTCGTTCACCATGCTGATGGCTTTCTCAACAGGAATCACATGCATGCCTATGCCTGAGCCACCCATAGGCACCATCGGAGTGACTTTCTCCAACGGCAGGAATGTCATTCTTTCAAAGAACATCGCCAACTCTGGATGTTTGTCCATCAACTCCACATTCATGTTTGTGTATTCCGCACTACCCGGAACGAACATCGGCACCCAGTAAATACGGTCCTTGCGTTCGAAAGAAGTACCAGGCACGGGGCCTTCCTTAGTATATTTGTCACCATAGTCATATTCCAACATACCGAAATAAGCCAGCTTATCAAGCAGTTCGTCAAAGGACTTGTCATCCGGGGTATAATGCTTTTTGGCGTTCCACTCGTGAAGCTGAGCATAACTATGATGCTCTCTCACTTTAAAAAAGTTGCCAGGAAGCATATCCAACAGCAAATCCAACGAAGCCTCACGGGTCACAGCATCCATTTCATCTTCGAAAATGCATGCGAGACCCCAGTACTCGGGAGCATCGGTGGTCATTTTAATCTTTCCGGGAACGCGGTCCGTAACATGACGGACAAATTTGATCAATTTTGGATTCGGATTCTTGTCCCCTCTGTGTTTGGGAACAAATTTGTTGGACATTTCAGGCATATCGAGTAAATTGATAGTTGATAATTGACAATTGATAATTAAAATTCACACATTTACGCTTTCCATCTCATAACTTCGTGGAGGAGCCAGTCGGCGAAAGCATCCACGCCATCGCCAGTTTTGGCGGAGATGGGGATGATTTTCGCTTGAGGATTGCGCTCATGAATATTTTTTGAACATTTTTCCATATCGAAATCAAAATACGGCAAAACATCGGTTTTATTGACAAGAACAACATCGCACACCGAAAACATCAAAGGATATTTCAGGGCTTTGTCATCGCCTTCGGGCACGGAAAGAATCATCACATTGCGGCAACTACCGGTATCGAATTCAGCGGGACAAACCAGATTGCCGACATTCTCGAGGATTACCAAATCCACATCCTCCAAGCCCACGTTATCCAGCCCCTGACGAGTCATTTCCGCATCAAGGTGACACATACCACCCGTATGCAACTGTATAGACGGGATTCCCGTTGCCTCCTTGATTTTCACAGCATCCACATCGCTGTCAATGTCGGCTTCCATCACTGCCACTCGGATTTGGTCTTTGATACGATTGATGGTCTGGATGAGGGTGGTGGTTTTTCCGCTGCCTGGCGAAGACATCACGTTAAGCAGATATACACCCTTTTGTTTCAGCTCTTTACGAAGTTCATCCGCAGCCTTGTCATTATCAGCGAACACACTTTTTTTGATTTCTATTACTTTTACCTCATCCATAATATCTAATTCTATCGAGTATCTTACAAATTTTCTCTGCAAAGATACGAAATTTTGTTTATCTTTGTCGCTCCGATTTTGCCCAAAGAGGCAAAAGAAGGATATAAAACCTGTTTTGTAACATTTATTATTGAATATTATGTCTTTAGAACAAAAAATCAACGACGACATCAAAGCCGCTATGCTGGCTAAAGAGAAAGAAAAACTGAATGCCCTGCGTGCCATCAAATCCGCTATTTTGTTGCTGAAAACTGAAAAAGGCGGCAGTGACGAGGTTGCCCCTGAGGCAGAATTAGCCTTGCTGCAGAAATTGGTGAAACAGCGCAAAGAATCAGCTGAACTTTACAAAGCCCAGAACCGTCAGGATTTGTACGAAGAAGAAATGGCTCAGTATGAAGTAATTGCACAGTATTTACCCAAGCAGCTTTCTGCTGACGAAATCAAGGAAGTGGTGCAGAAAATTATTGCCGACAATAACATTTCAAGCATCAAAGAAATGGGCAAAGCAATGGGCATGGCTTCCAAACAATTAGCTGGCAAAGCCGACAACAAAACCATTTCTGAGATTGTAAAATCCTTATTATCATAATTTTCACCTAATTTCAACAGATGAAATATTATATCGTTGCCGGTGAGGCATCGGGCGATCTTCATGGTTCCAACCTGATGAAAGCTCTCCAACAACGCGACCCGGAGGCGGATTTCCGCTGCTGGGGCGGTGACTTGATGGAAGCGGCAGGAGGGGAATTGGTGAAGCATTACCGCGACATGGCCTTTATGGGTTTTTTAGAGGTAGCATTGCATTTACGTCAGATTCTCAACAATATTAAAATTTGTGAAATCGACCTCCTAATGTACGAACCCGATGTGCTTATCCTCATCGACTATCCTGGCTTCAATCTGCGGGTGGCCGAATTTGCCCATAACAACGGCATCAAGGTGGTGTATTATATTTCTCCCCAAGTGTGGGCATGGAAGAAAAACCGCATCAAAAAAATCCAACAATTTGTGGATGAAATGATTGTGATTCTTCCCTTTGAGAAAGAATTTTACGAAAAACACAATGTACCCGTGCATTTTGTGGGACATCCGCTGCTGGATGCCATCGACAGTGACATCCGTGACAGCGAGGCGGTGCAACAGTTCCGTTTACTCAACCAATTGGATGACAGAGAAATAGTAGCTATTCTTCCTGGCAGTCGCAAGCAGGAAATTGTCAAAATGCTGCCGGTGATGGTGGAAGTAGCCAAACAGTACCCACAATTCCAATTTGTTGTGTCAGGGGTAAAATGGCAGGATAAATCATTGTATGATAAATACTTGAAAGATTCTGGTTTTCCTCTCGTCATTGATCAAACCTACCCTTTGCTGCTGAATGCCAAGTCGGCCTTGGTCACTTCGGGCACTGCCACTTTGGAAACAGCACTCTTGGGCACCCCACAGGTGGTGTGTTACCGTGGCAGCGCCATATCCTACGTGATTGCCAAGCACCTCATCAAAGGCATCAACTACATCAGTTTAGTGAATCTCATCTTAGATAAGCCTGTGGTGACGGAATTGATTCAGTATGAAATGAATAGCAAGCGTTTAGCTGAGGAATTTGAGAAAATCACCTTCGATGAGGCCAACATCAGCCGCATGAAGGAGGACTATGCGCAACTGCACCAGGTTCTGGCTGACAGCAAAGCGTCTGATAATGCGGCAGAAGTGATATTAGGGATTAGAAAACTCCCCTCGAATGCGTAGCATGAGACTCCCCTTTGGACAAAGTCCACTCCCCTCGAGCACGAAGTGCGAGACTCCCCCTTATTTCATTTGCTATTTTGCTAATTTCATTGGCACATTAGCACATTGATAATTAGCACATTAACTAATTTGCTAATTAACTAATTATTTTTTGTATTTTTGCATCGGAAACAATGGCAAAGCGGGCATCCGCTTCTTCATCAAAATAAAATAGAAAAAAATGGCAAGAGTATTAATCATTGGCGCCGGAGGTGTTGGCGCAGTAGTGGCACACAAATGTGCTTCCGTTCCTGAAGTTTTTACCGAAATCATGTTGGCCAGCCGTACCAAGGCCAAATGCGAC
>JAEETJ010000038.1 GCA_016290295.1 Bacteroidales bacterium | reverse complement strand
AATTCTGATATTTATAACGTTATTGCTGGACGCTTATTGTATCCGTATGGGTAGTATTTTTAGTATTTTGTTTGGTATGTTTTTGGGGTTGGCTTTTACTGCTAACACGTATAGTTGTGCCGGAGGCTGGATCCGATTGGATGAAAACATCGTAGTCTTTATCATCGTCCAAATCATCAAGTATTGGTTGAACAATGCTGTCAATCTGTTCTGAATTGTATTCTTCGGGATAATTGGAGTAATATTCGTAGGAATAAGTATTTGTACCCCATTTGCCATCAAAATTCCTGGCGGTCTTTTCAAGACGATCTCCCAAATCACCTTGTTTGCCTTCTTCTATACCGAAACCGATGATGCCAAACAAACTGAGAATCCAGATGACAAGAAGCGTCCAGCCCACCCATTTGTGTTTGCGCTCGCCGTTTCTGAAGGCGCGAACGCAGAGAACGATAATACCTATGAGAGGGCAAAGACAGAACACCCCGCAACTGACCAAAAGAGCAATATCGATGAAACTGCCGAATTCTCCAGGTGTATGGGTGAGCAGGCCTACAAAAATGGCGATGGCAATGCCAAGCACACAGACAGCCAAAGTTATGGCGATGGCGATACCGATGAATATCAGGATGGCTTTGATGATATTCCAAAAAGTGCTGCTTCTTTTAGGGTTTACTGGTGTCTGGCTAAAGTTGTCAATGTTCTCCAAATTCGGTTCTATGCCTTGCATTTCAAGCAATTGGGCTCTGGTGTTAGCCTCAGGCATGGCAATGAGGAAAATCAGATAAATGAGGATGCCCCAGCCGAGACTGGCAAAAGCCAACACCACAAAGAGAATACGCATCACCACTGGATCAAGGTCGAAATAAGCTGCTAAACCGGAAGCCACACCGCCTATAATTTTGTCGGTGCTGTTACGGTAAAGTTTGCGGTATTCTTTTCTTGAACGATTGGTGAAGTTTCTTTTCTCTTCTGAGTTTTTTTCTTCCGAATTATTCCTTTCTGAAGAATTTACTTCTGAAGGATTGCCACTTTCATCGTCAAACTGGTCAGGATGTCCTATAACATCAATGACTTCATTGACATCATTGATATCTATTACATTACGGTTCTGCAATTTGAAAGTGAACAATTCTGCCATACGGCTTTCAATGTCGCGGAGTATTTCCTCTTTCTCATCTTCGGGGAAACGTTTTGATAATGCGAGGAAGTATTGATTTAAGACATCGTATGCGTCATCATCAATGGTGAAGTTCATTCCTCCTAAACTGATTGTGCTTGTTCTTTTCATGATTATATGTTTTTATTTTTTATTAATTCAACTACATTTTTAATTTCCTCCCAGCCTTCTTCCAGTTCGGCCAGGAAAATTTGACCAGTAGTGGTCAGTTCGTAGTATTTGCGCGGGGGACCTTGCATAGATTCCTGCCATTGGTATGCGAGTATGCCGCTGCTTTTCAATCGCGACAGAAGGGGGTAGAGGGTGCCTTCCACTACGATGAGGTGTGCCTCTTTCAGTTCGGAGATGATGTCGGTAACATACATGGGTTTTTTGGAGATGATGAGCAGGATGCAGTATTCCAAATAACCCTTCCGCATCTGTGATTTCACATTTTCAGCGTTGATTGCCATAGTTTTTTTATTTTAAATCCGTGGCAAAAGTATAGAAAATTTTAGTACCTTGTATCACAAGGTATTTATTATTAACTTTTTTTAACATTTTAGCTTCGTTTTTTGAAGTTGAAGCTGAATAGGAATACAAAAAAGCCGCCAGAAACATGTTCCGACGGCTTCTTTTTAATATATAGGGGTATGAAATCTATGTTTTATCTTATGCGGGTTAACGATTTGTTTATTTCCACTCTGCAATCCACTTCTGAATCTCTTTGATACGGTGGGTGTATTTCTCCATTTGTCCTTCGAGGAAATCGTCGCTGTATTTGCGGTCGCAGAAACCGTTGCCTCGCGCCATATACTCATCGTCTTCAAGCGAGCTGAAGACATCGGTGTAATTGTCGAGATAGAGTTGGTTTTCAGCCAGAAGTTTTTGTAAATCTTTCAGGTCTGCCTCAATGGTATCTCCGGTAGAAAAGGTATAATGTTTCTTCATGTTTTGTGGTGGCTTGCTGTGTTTTTAGTTTACATTTTTAGATATAAAATGGTGTGCAAAGATACGGAAAAAGTGAGGATGAAATAGAAATATTCGTCGAAATGCGATGCTTTCAAAGGTTAATGTGCGGTTATTGTAAAAAAACGTATTTTTGCATAATCAAAAGTATACAGAAAATTGATGACGAATCAGGATTTTAAGCTAACAGACTTTGATCCACCTATAGCAAGCAGGAAGACCATAGAGCTTATAGCAATTGCAAATAGTACAACTGAGTTTTGGCAAGAAGAAGCTATAAGACAGGCTCAGGAGGAATTGAAAAAACGGAATGTTTCAAGAGAGTATCAGGATCAAGTGCTGCAAAGGTGGGAGAATAAAGAGGAGGAAAGAGAGGCTGCTATTCGGGATGAACTTGCCCGTAATGCTACAGAATCATACCCTTTATGGAAGTTGCCATTGATTATGTTTGGCACACCATTTCTAATAATTTTTTGTAGATTTCTTCCAATAAAGTCATTGTTGGACCTTCACAATGAAGGTTATAAAAAAATGTTCTTGCAACGCCTTATAATGCTTGTTTGTGGTATGGTGTTGTGGTATATCATAATATGTTCGATAGACAGAATATAATTCCCCTTCTGTTAGAAGGGGTGGCCAAAGGCCGGGGTAGTGACGTAAATCTTAATGTACGAAGTGCATACCATGTATGGATGATGGTTTTTTTTATTGTATTTGAGGTTGTCGTATTTATTGTCTTGCAAAAATTTATTGATAAAGAATTATGGGGAAACAATTTTTTTTTAATTTTGTTTTTCAAACATTAGGTGATATGCATCTGTGAGTTGGAACTGTTAAGTTTATGGTGAGGAATGGTTATATTAGTTTATAGAGTATTACAAATATGATTAAACAAATTTTTTTCACAATCTTTTTTATTGCAATAGCATTCTGCTGTTTTGCCCAAGATATTATTGTTACTACGGATGCTCAAAAAATAGAAGCTAAAATTTTAGAAGTTTCAGAATCTGTTGTCAAATATAAGGAGATGGACAATATTGAGGGACCAACATTTGTTTTGTCAACAGAAAATATAAGTTCCATCATTTATGAAAACGGGAAGGTTACGCTTTATCAAGGAACATTAACAGAGGAAAGGAAGCTAGATGAACCTAAAACAGCTACGAGTTACGTTACAAGATTAGGCGAGAAATACACATACAAAGGGAATGTAATGACGGGGGATGAATATGCTAATTTTTTGCGGATCAACTGTCCCAATGCATATCATATATACCATAGTGGTTACACCATTTCTTATGTGGGAATCTGTTTTCTTGCTTTTGCCGCTGGACTTGAGTTTGGAACATTGATAGGAGGCGCTATCTTAGGGGGATATAACTATACGTCCATGACCCTTGTATACTGTGGTCTTGGTTGTATGGTGGTTAGTGTGCCCTTATTAATTGTCGGTTTTAACAAAATGCATAAAAGTGTGGATGTTTTCAATCAAGAGTGCCTAAATATCAATCGAACGCAAAGTTATTGGAGTATCAATGCTAATCGACAGGGTATAGGTATAGCGTTAAATTTTTAGGGAGATTTTTTTACAATAGGTGGTTTTCGTTAAAGGCAAAAAGCTGATGGGAGATGCAGAAGCCTAAGAATTCGTATAGGCGTCGGGCGGAGATGTTGAAGCCTATAGCGGTGAGTAATGCCCATGCCACAAAGGGGTGCATCGTCGATGGTGGTGGCTATGATAGTATGGCTCATAGCTTGATAAATTATCGACAGAAGTGAATTTTTTCACCTTTAATCTCTTCGTGGAACACACCGTTTTCGAACACTAAGTTGCCATTGACAAAGGTGTGGGTTACTCGTGAGTGTACTTCGGTGCCATTATAGGGAGTCCAACCGCATTTGTAGTGCATGTCTTCGTCGAAAATAGTTTGAGTGGTATTAAGGTCCACTATGGCCAAATCGGCGTGGTACCCCTCGCGAATGAAGCCTCTACGGTCAATTTGATAGAGTATGGCGGGGTGGTGGCACATCAAATTCACAATTTGGGGCAGTGATATTTTATTTTGCTTATATAGCATTAACAGAATATTCAGACTGTTCTGGATAGAGGGGAAGCCTGATTTTGAGCTAAAATAATCGCCAGTAAATTTTTCTTCGTAGAGGTGCGGAGCATGGTCGGTGCCAATGGTGTCAATTAAGCCAGTGCTTAAAGCATGTTGTAAAGCATGCTGGTCGGCGGCACTTTTGATGGCAGGGTTGCATTTGATGGCAAAGCCTTTGTCCACGTAGTTTTTGTCGTTGAAAAACAGGTAATGAGGGCAGGTTTCCGCAGTTATTTTTTTGTTTTCAATGGAAATGTCATTTCTGAAAAGAGACAGTTCCTTGGCGGTGGAAATATGCATGATATGCAATCTTGCACCAGTCTTTTCTGCCAATTCTACCGCTTTAGCAGATGATTTGTAACAGGCCTCAGCAGAGCGTACCAAGGGGTGAATACATGCGTTAGGAGTGATTTTTCCTTTTTCAGCTAAGGATTTATAGTGCTGTGTATTTTGTCGGATGATGTCTTCGTCTTCGCAGTGGGTGGCAATAAGGCAGGGAGCCTCTTTGAAAAGAGCTTCTAAAGCACTTGTATTATCCACCAACATATTACCGGTGCTGGAGCCCATAAACAGCTTGATACCGCATACTTTTGTAGGGTCTGTTTTGGTCACTTCAGCGAGGTTGTCGTTGGTAGCACCCAAATAAAAAGAGTAGTTTGCCAAGGATTTTTCAGCGGCGAAATCAAATTTCTGCTGAAGCAAATCCTGTGTTACCGTTTGCGGCACCGTGTTGGGCATGTCCATATAGGAAGTGACACCTCCTGCTACGGCGGCGCGACTTTCGGTGTACATATCCGCTTTCTGTGTCAGTCCGGGTTCTCGGAAATGCACATGCTCGTCAATAAGGCCTGGAATCAGGTATTTGCCTGTGGCATCAATGACAATAGCATTCTCTGCATCAAAAACTTCCCCTTTGCGTACAATCTTGGCGATTTTTCCGTCAGCGATATACACACTGGCCTCAAAGCTCTCGCCTTCATTGACCACCGTGGCGTTTTTGATATAATAATTCATAACAAGATGATAGGGATTAGTCGTTAGGTTTTAGTGATACAAAATCCTATTAATTAGCATATTAACTAATTTACTAATTGATAATTGGCACATTAGCACATTGTCTAATTAGCACATTAACCTAATTTGCTAATTACAAAATCCACCGCGGCTTCGATTCCCTCGGGGTTCTTGCCACCGGCAGTAGCTAAGCCAGGCTGACCGCCGCCACCACCTTGGATGAGTTTGCCTGCTTCACGTACCAGCTGTCCGGCATTGAGACCGGTAGCCACCAAGTCGTCGGACAAGGCGACAATCAAATTGGGTTTCTCGCCGTATTTGGTGCCGAAAACAACGGCTAACTTCTCCATGGAGGTACGCAGATTGTAGGCAGCTTGCTTCATGCCGTCGGGGTTCATGTCGCGCACTTCACGAATCACATGGATGCCATTGATTTCAGTAACTTTCTGTTTGATTTCGTTGGTGAACTGGTTGATTTTTTCTTTCTCGAACTGTTCGATCTCCTTCTTGGCCTTGTCATTCTCCTGCATGAGTCGTTCGATGGAACGCATGATGTCGTCGGTTCCTAGCATGCTCTTCAATTCCTCATACAAGTGCTGTTTTTCCATCATGAAAGCCTCGGCAGCAACACCTGTCACGGCTTCGATACGTCTTACACCAGCAGCGATGGCGCTTTCGGAAACGATTTTGAAATAGCCGATATTACCGGTAGCTGGCGTGTGTGTACCACCACAAAGTTCTATGGAATCACCGAATTTGATAACACGGACTTTGTCGCCATATTTTTCGCCAAACAATGCCATAGCTCCCATTTTCTGAGCTTCAGCAATAGGTGTATCGATAAATTCCTGTAAAGGATTATTGTTTCTAATTAACTGGTTAACAAGTGTTTCTACTTTTTCGATTTCTTCATTGCTCATTTTGGCGAAATGAGAGAAGTCGAAGCGGAATCTATCGGCGGCCACCAATGAACCCTTTTGTTCCACATGCGTGCCTAACACTTGTCTCAAAGCATAATGGAGCAAGTGAGTGGCTGAGTGGTTGTTCTGGATAGCCACACGTTTTTCCAAGTTCACCTTAGCTACAAAAGCGGCTTCCATATTGTCGGCCAAAGCGGTGGTGGAGTGGATGATGAGGTTGTTTTCCTTGGTAGTATTGATGATATTGATTTTCTCGTTCACTGATTCCAACACGCCGGTATCGCCTACCTGTCCACCCATTTCAGCATAGAATGGGGTTTTGTTCAACACAATCTGGAACAGCTGTTTGCCTTTGGTCTTGATGGATCTGAATTTGACCACTTTCACTTCACATTCCAGTTGGTGATAGCCCACAAATTCAGTCTGTGCAACGCCAGGAACCAATTCAATCCAATCTTCGGTTTCCACTGCAGCAGCGGCTCTAGAGCGTTGTTTTTGCTCGGCCAAACCTTTGTGGAAGCCTTCCATATCTACGGTCATGCCTTTTTCTTCGGCCATCAGCTGGGTGAGGTCAATGGGGAAGCCATAGGTGTCGAACAACTCGAAAGCGAAAGCGCCGTCAATAACCTTGTTCTGGCCGGCTTTGGCACAGTAATTCTCAAATTTGGCAATACCTGAATCCAAGGTTTTGAGGAAGGAGTTTTCCTCTTCTTGCATTACCTTTTCGATAAGTGTTTGCTGTGCTTTCAATTCGGGGAATTGGGCACCCATTTGTGCTACCAAATCCTTTACCAATGTGTAAATGAAAGCTTCCTTGATATTCAGGAAGGTGAAACCGTAGCGGATGGCACGTCTCAAAATACGGCGGATGACATAGCCTGCACCGTTGTTGGAGGGCAGCTGACCGTCGGCGATAGCGAAGGAAACGGCACGCAAGTGGTCGGCAATGACACGCAAAGCAATATCGGTTTCTTCTTTTTGTCCGTATGTAGTATTAGATAATTGTGCCAGCTTTTGAATCAGTGGCTGGAATACGTCTGTATCATAGTTGGATTTTTTATTCTGAACAGCCATGCACAAACGCTCGAAACCCATACCGGTGTCCACGTGTTTGTGTGCCAATGGTAGCAATTCTCCGGAGTTTATACGGTTGAACTGCATGAACACGAGGTTCCAGATTTCAATGACCAGAGGATTGTCTTTGTTGACTAAAGAAGCACCTGAAACGGCAGCACGTTCGCTGTCATCACGCAGGTCGATATGGATTTCAGAACAGGGACCGCAGGGACCGGTATCACCCATTTCCCAGAAATTATCTTTCTTATTGCCAAACAGAATGCGGTCTTCGGGCAGATGACTTTTCCAATATTCTTTGGCCTCTAAATCGGCTTCAGTATGGTCTTTTTCATCACCTTGGAAAACTGTGGCATAAAGTCTGTTGGGATCTAACTTCATGACTTCGGTCAGAAATTCCCAGGCGTAGTCGATGGCTTCTTTTTTGAAATAGTCACCGAACGACCAGTTACCGAGCATCTCGAACATAGTATGGTGGTATGTGTCGCGTCCCACTTCTTCCAAATCGTTGTGTTTGCCAGATACGCGCAGACATTTCTGTGAGTCGGCGGCTCGCGGAAATTTAATGGGTGAGTTGCCCAAAAATATATCCTTGAATTGGTTCATACCCGCATTGGTAAACATCAAAGTAGGATCGTTTTTGATGACCATGGGAGAAGACGGAACAATCTGGTGTTCTTTGGATTTGAAAAATTCCAGAAAGGCGGTGCGAATTTCGGTAGAAGTCATTGTTGTTGTTATTTATTTAAATTAAGAACTAAGAGTTAAGAATGTTGAATTGTTGATGTTCTTCATTATTGTCTCTTAGTTCTTAGTTTTTAATTCTTAATTTGTCAGCATTAGTCTTACGCTGATACCCGTTTCGAAGTTCATATTGTCGTATTGGTTGGAAATCTTCGGACGGTTAATCACCTGGTCGTAATAGAATTTCAGACCTACACGACTGCTGATTTGATAGTCGGCAGCAAAATTAATAGTCATGGTGAGCATACCCGCAGAAACCTGGTTGATATTTTCCACAATCTTTCTCAATACAGTCATATTCTTTTTCAAACCGAAGCCTGCGGTGATATTCATATCGCTGACCACTTGGCGTTTCATGCCGGAGAACACGAAGCCGATTTTAATGTCTTTGATACGATAACCGGCAGAGCAGGTGAGCTCGGAGGCAGTGGTTTCCGTAATCTGGTTATTGGTGAAACTCAGGGCTACATTGCGTGATTGTTTGTATTCGACTTTCAGCAGCAAACTGTTCTTGAAAGTCATGTCAATACCAATCAAAGGTGCAAATTGCTCGGAAATACTCACTTGTGCGTATTCATGTTTAGGAATGAAGTTGCCCAAAGTATTTTTTACTAATGAATTACCATTAGCATCCTCACGGTATAATGAGTTGGTTGTATATCCTCCTACGGTATAGGAAGAAGTATAGGAGTGGTTGATAGAGAATGACTGGAATACTTTGTTCACGCCTTTGATTTTCGTCAAGCCATTGTAGTTGATTCGCCAGTTGGGAAGCGGGAATACGGGGAATTCGTTTTTGACGTTTATTTTTTCCACTTTACGTCCACCGTATGCGGATAATAAAGCTTTTGTCAATACTTCTTGGGCAATGCCATCATATCCGTCAGGATAACCTGTTTCAGGATTTGTGCCTTGAGAATTGGGGTTGTTTGCGGCAATTTGTTCAGCTAAGTAGGGGCGGGCGGCCATGAAATCTGCAAACACATCGTCTCCATTTCTGAAGAAGGAAGAAAGTCCCACAAAAGTTATACTGAAACTACCATTGGTCATAGGAGTATAATGCTCAATATGTCCGTCACCAAAAGACCTGAAGTATTCAGTATAAGTTTCCGTCTTGGTCATATTTCCGGTGACGTCGATACGGAAGTCCTTGAAAGGTTCGACCGTTACACGGTAGTTGAAAGTCTGATTCTTACGTTTTTGGAATGATGAATTCATCAATGAGTCGGTGGTCAGCCAATGTCTTTCGGAAGCGATTTTCTGAATATCGGGCTGTCCGCCGAATACAAAGAGGAAGCCAGGAGAGCCTTTGGTGGCGAAGTTTAATCCCAACATGTTAGGAGAGTACATATAACCTGGCAACAAGGTTCCGTTACCTTGGGTATAGTTGACAGAAACGTTACGCAGCATCATCAGGAAGCGGAGAGAACCGTCCAAAATGATTTTGCCGACATTGACATCCTTCTTCAGGGAATCACGGGTGTCTTTGCCTTTTTTCTTTCCTTTGTCTTTGCTGTTTTTGTTGTCGTCTTCGTTACCGTCGTCTTTTGTTCTCTTGTTTTTGTCCGCATTTTTGGCATCCTTTCCACCTTTGTTATTGGTTTGTCCCTGGTTGACTTTCTTCAAATAAGGAACATTATTGTATAAGGTGACGAAATTAATGTTGGCGGTTCCTTGATAGCTGTTGGAGTTCTGGATAGTATTACCTAAATGAGCCAGCGCAAGCGTAGAACCAGTAAAGGTGTAGTCACCAGTGTATCTTACATTTGCGGTAATCCAGTTGAAAAGAGGGAATTTGTTAATAGGAATTTGGTAAGAGGCTATGACTCTTTGGTAGAAATGGTTGGTACGTCCACCCTTACCGAAACTCTTCCATACTGAATCTTTCTTGACCTTGGTGTCAATCAAACCATCAGGTTCATCGATACGAGCCATGGCATTAGCAGTATATTCTATCTTCAGCGACTGAGCCAAATCCCAGTTTACGGTATAATTTCGTGCCCAATTGAAAGTTTTGATATAACTGGTGTCAATAATGATATTTCCTTGGCTCTTGGGTCTGTATTTGAAAGCGTTAAGCTCACGGGTGATAGAAGTACGGATATTGACAACTTTGGGCAGGGGATTGAAGTTGAAATCTTTGATAAGTTGTAACCATTTGGATTTAAGTCCTTTGGCTTTTGAAAATGGACGTATGTTTTTGGGATTGTTGTTATAGGTATAGCCAATTTCTCCGAAATGATTGTATTTATTATCCATTTCCACATCCACATCACTTTTCTTGACTTGTGAATAAGAATAGGATAAGTCGAAGTTTTCCAAATCCCAAGGTCTGATTTTGATAGGTTTGTCATAGTTTCGCTCCTTACGGATATTCATCAAGTTGACATTATGTCGTTCAACACGGCTGGTGGTCATCTTACGGATGGAATCACGTTCGAAAGCGGTATTGTATGTCTTCAGGTCATCTTTGAGTTTGACATCAGGATTAAGCGGATTGTATTCGGGAGACACCACATTGAGGGAGTAGTCGTAGTGGACGGGGATTTTCACATTCCATTTGTCGGGGAAAATCATCTTACCTGCATCGATATTAGTGGCAACATCGACGGTAACGAGAGATTCTTTTTTCAATTCAGTGACGGATTGGTCAAGGCTTCCATAACCAGCTGAAGAATAAGATGTGGAAACAGAAACATCACCCAAGTCGGCCAGGTTGAGTCGCATATTGGCAATAGCGGCGACACCGGATTTTTTGTCAAAACCACAGAGACGTAGCTCGTTAACCCATACCTCCACAGACTTCTCGCGCATGTCATCACCATCGTTGAGGTTTTGTTTTTTGGGATTTCGGATACCAATCATAATAGTGGATACCTGTGCCAAGTTAGGCATACCCATAATGGTGATTCTGGAACCGTCGCTTTTGTAATAGTAATAAGGCACTTGTGAGCTGCTGTGTTGGCCATTTCGAACAGCAATATTACGTTCTTGTTTTATAGCCACCAAGGAGTCCAGTAAAATGTCCAATCGGTTGGCCATTGGCCAAATGCGGGTAGTGTCAGCCCCTATACCCCACGGAGTGATTTCAACGGGAATTTCATATTCGTAATAGTTATCGCTGAAGTCGCTACCCAAACGGATGAACACGGTAACATCACCTTTGTGCAGGTCGCCAGATGAATATACATCTTCAGCATGGATAAACATCTTCAGACGTTTGAATTGTCTCAGGTCGTAATCTGTACTTTTGTATATACTACGGGCATCACCATCGTGCAAATCTACCACCTTCATGGAAAGAGCCTGCTCATTGGTAAGATAAACTTGTGTGCCACCATAACCCTGTTCACGTTCGATACCAGGAGGAAGAACATAGGGGATAGGAACTCTGTTAGCATTTTCCTCGTAGCTTACAGTACCTACGTAGAAAGAGGTGTTATCACCGCTTGTAGCAGGAACATAGTCACCTTCCTCATACATAGGTTGATCATAGGTTCTCCAGTCTGCTCGAACCAATTCGAACGTAGCCAAACGGCAGATGATTGGTTCGGAGAAGTCTTTCATGAAAACTCTCATGAAACGGATAGAATTATATCCTTGAATAGCACCTACAACCTTATCAGGATTTTTAATAGGAATACGGAACTGATACCATTTGGTTTTTGGGGATGTTCCATTAGGCAAAGCCTCTGGAATAGCCTCATAAATATCATTGATGTAGTTCTGACCCACCACCATTTTGTCGGGAGCCAAGTCAATTACGTATTGGTAGTATTTTTCTTCGTCACTCAGCGTATTGTCATTATTGACGTCTTCCACATTGGGCAAACTGGAAGCAGAAGTGGGATAGGATTCAGGACTTTGTTCGTCAGTAGGAGAGTTACCTTCAGGGTTGTTGTAATAATGGTAACGGTCGGTAATACTCATTTGTAGTTCATCGTAGTCAGAGCCGCGGAAATAATGGTAATTATCGGTTGACGGGTCTGCTAAGGCGTTTTGGTAGGCTGGTGACTGGACTCCGAAAGTGTTAGCCAAGCGTTCCAGGTAGTTGCTGTAGTGGTTTTGTTCCTGTTCAATAGACAAACCGTCATAACCGACATCTTGATATTGGCGGGAGGCTGTATTGTTATCGAAAGCATTAACAATCATCTGGGTGGTGGGAACACGGCCCCAAACGGTATATTCGATGTCGTTGTCACTACCGTCAGTAGGCAGTCCGTTCTCAAAGAATTTCTTGCCATCACGCAAGATATCCTCGGAAATGTCACCTAAGTTGAAATACAATTTACCACCTGAGTGATTTGGGTTTTCAATAAAGGGATCCATCATCCAGAATTCAATGTATTCATAGTTGGATGACTCAAAATCGGTATTGTCCATTTTACGCATGATACCGCCCCATCGGGTATTGGGGTCTCTCAGAGTACCATCCTCGTTAACACCGCGAGATAGGCCTTCACTGCCATCCACATCGTAGTTGTATGGACCTCTTTCGTTGGGATAGAATGCCAAATTGAAAACAGACATATAGGTGGACTGGGCGGTGCTTTCACGCTCCTTATACGGGAATAATTCGGGCTCATATACCGCACGGGAGTATGGGAGTGACAGATCTTCCTTGGTAAGGTGAGCCGGAGTATAGCTATTGTTGTTGTAGAATAGCGGGTCGATGATGTACCATGCTAATTTGGCTCTGTTATAACCATAAGCTAATTGTCTGCGTTCACTCTCGTTGGTGTTGGTATTAGCTTCCGGGAAAAGATTGGGCTGTCCTTGCGGTGTGGAGGCTAATACCCAATTGGAGAAGGTTCTCAAATCAACGGTGGATTTGGTGGCCTCGAAATCATCGATATAAGTGGTTCCCTCTTTGCCAATAGCTCTGGAATGGCCTGGCACAAAGTGGGCGAATTCAGCGTCAAAAGTAAAGTTGGATTCTGTGGTGGTACTGTGGAAAGGCAAGAAGTCGACCAGCTTAGTCACGAAGGGAACTTTTGTCCGATAGGACATGTTCATACCCCATACCAAGTTGTTGATAGGTTCATTTCCATAGTTGACTTTTTGAGTATAAGGTTTTTCGTATAAGTTCATAAGGATTGCGCCAATGTTGAAATTATCGGAAAAACGATAATCCAAAGTGGTACCTAACATTCGTTGTTTGGTGACAGCGAAGTTGTTTTTATCCTCCATAGTAATGGTGATGGGGGTACCGGAGTTCAAGACACCTTCATTGGTGATGGAGACAGTACCCATGCTGTAGTTGACGGTGTAATCGACATTTTCAGTCAGCGTTAAACCACCGGCAACCACTTTGACGGATCCTTCGGGCACATTGAAAGTATTCAAAGAAAATTCAGAGCCATATGAAGAGGAATAGGAACCTTCAATATAATACTTATTTTTGCTGGTAAACTGCTGTGCCATGGTTTTCGTCATGGTATATAGCGAGTCAAATGCATATCGGTCAGCAATCTCCGCTTCTGTCAGTACAGCTCTCAAATCCTTGCCGAAAGGCTCAACAGTTGGGAAATAAATCTTACCATTGGTGGCATTGATAGTACCTCCGGTAGTGGCAGCACCGTCAATAAAGTCGAAAATACCATCTGGACTGGGGTCTTTCTGCTGGTTCAAACGGTCTAATCCCAACAAACGAATCAATGGAATACCGCTTTGTGAGCCCTTATTGAAGAAACCGTTGGGAATACCTTCATCATCACCTGTATAAAGCACATTCAAACGGAAGTCTTTTTCAGCCACTTGATATGCGGAAAGACTATATACGTTTTTCATCATCAGCTTCCACAAGGGTGATTTTGTGTTGAGGTTTGTGCTTTTTAACAACTTAACCCTGATACAGTTAGGTGATGCAACCTCGTTGGCGAATTCACCGACTTGATAGACGTGATCATCACCGATAACGGTATATTGGAAGGCAACAGCCAGTACTTGGTCAGCCGAAAGGGCCGTATTCAGTGAGATGAAACCAAGTTTGGAGTTAAAGGTATATTCAGAACTGTTCAGCAAGCGGGCACTTTCAATTTTCTCAAAGTCTGTTCCGGACACCATCCCTTTGGTACGCAAGTAGTTGTTTACAGAGGACAAATCTCTCAACTGGCTGGAGTCCAGATAGGCATCGTATCCTAAAATCAAGTTGTTGATAGTATTATCCGGATAATCCTTGGTAACTTCAGCATAACGATGAATCTCGGGCTTGTTCGGGGAGCTTTCACCTAAGTCAGTAAAAGCGATGATATTGCGGTTCTCGTTGGTGGCGGCGCCAATGGTGGTTCGCCAGACCTCAATTTTTGTGATGACGATGGGAGAACCAACCAATGGAAGGGTTTCCAAGTATTGGTTATAGTGGTCTCTGAAGAACTGTCCTAAGAAAAAGTGCTTGTTCTCATCGTACTCATCAGCTTTGAAATAGAATTCGTTTTTCTGTGCGCCGCCGCTGATAGTAATGGTTTTTGATTCGGATTGTTTTTCGGAGGCCACCGCAGTGACAGTGAGATTTCCGAATTTTAAAGCGGTCTTGGCACCGAAAAGTGTCTGACTACCAGTAATTAACGTACTATTCAACGGCATGGTGATGTTACCGAATTCCAACAATTGGAGAATATCATCTTCCTTACCTTCGTATTTGAGTTTCAGCTCTTCGCCTTCCCAGTCAAAAGTCGCTTCAGTATTATAGTTCAGGTTGAATTCAATCTTGTCACCGATTTTTGCGGCCAGGTTCAGCTGGATATTCTCATCGAAGTTGAAATCTGTACGCCTACGCTGTTTGACGGGCAGGTTAGGGTTTTTATTATTCTGGTGAATGATGCCGAAGATTAATTCAGCACTACCGGAAGGCCTGATATCAATGACATTGCTGCCGAAAATGGATTCAAAGATCTCACCGCCGACTTTGATTTGCGGGATGAGTCCGCTACCACGGGCATTCGGGCCGCCAGCATATTTGGCACCTTTGTTTTTCCAATAATCTTTGATAGAATGACGCAGATCGTAGTCGATATATTCGTTGATATCCATAGTACCGGCGGGACCGAAAGGGGTGTTACCGGTCATGTATTGGAAGTCATAGCTGTTGGTGGTAGGATTGTATTGGATTTGGGTACCGACACCTGTGGGATTATGCAGTAAAAATGGGCTGGAAGGGGTATTTTCGTTCAGCGGATTGTTGTCGGGTTGGGGTACATCGATAATGGGCTTATCCCCTGTATCAGGAGGAAATACTGGCAGTTCGATAATCAGATCTTCAGTAGAGGGAAGCTCAATGTCTTCATCGAGAAAATTGGAGACAGGAGTTGTTTCCGTCTCAATTTCCTCGTCAGTCGTCGGGTAATAGTTGCTCTTTGGTGCGGGGAGTGCCCAGACCACCGAATAGAGCGCAAATACCGCGATGGCGGCTAAGAAGTGGTATATTTTTTTATGTATGTTGGTCACAATGTGTTCAATTATAACAGTTTTAATGCCTTTTTAATGAGTTCCTCGATAGACAGGTCGAATCCCTCAGTTTTGATGATTTTCTCAAGCACGGCATCGGCCGCATTCTTGGGGAAACCCAAAGATACTAATGCTGATAACGCAGCATTTGCATTATTATTGTTTGAGAACTGTTTTTTTTCTGTTTCGGTAGTGGCGGCGAGTGACAATTTGCCGACTTTGTCTTTCAATTCGATGATGAGGCGTTGGGCGGTTTTGCCGCCGATTCCTTTGATAGCCTGCAGCACTTTGGCGTTCTCGGTCACGATGGCATTTTGCAACTCGCGCACTGACATTGAAGACAGGATGAGTCGGGCGGTGTTGACGCCAATGCCATTCACAGTGATCAGCAGGCGGAAAATGGAGCGTTCTTCCTCGTCAAAGAAACCGAAAAGTTGGTGCTCGTCTTCCTTGATAACGTAGTGGGTGAAAAGACGCACCTCGTCCATTTCGCGGATTTTGGTGTAAGTGGCCAGCGAAATGTTCACCAGATAGTCCAATCCGCCAGTCGTCTCAATCACTACAAAAGCGGGGTTTTTCTCAATAATTCTGCCTTTGATTCCTGTAATCATAATTATCCAAAATATGAGGGTGCAAAGGTACAAAAAAAAAGGGCTGGAACAGCCCTTTTTATTGCAAAAAACTCAATTACTTAATAATGTTTGTTGCTGATGCTTATTTTACTAAGTCAACAATAGC
The DNA here is from genome assembly GCA_016290295.1 of Bacteroidales bacterium. Taxonomy (GTDB): domain Bacteria; phylum Bacteroidota; class Bacteroidia; order Bacteroidales; family WCHB1-69; genus RUG11690. The sequence goes on along the minus strand of JAEETJ010000038.1, from coordinate 3,488 downwards.
CTTGAATGCCTCGGGATTATTCATTGCGAGGTCGGCGAGAGCTTTGCGGTTCAAGGCAACGCCCTTCTTTGAAAGCATACCCATGAATGCTGAGTATGACAAGCCATATTCGCGAACGCCCGCGTTGATACGGGTAATCCACAAACTTCTGAAAGCGCCTTTTTTGGCCTTTCTGTCACGGTAAGCATATTGTTGTCCCTTTTCCCAAGTGTTCTTGGCAACGGTCCAGACGTTTTTACGCTTTCCGAAGTACCCTTTGGTACGGTTCAAAATCTTTTTTCTTCTTGCTCTTGAAGCAACGTGATTTACTGATCTTGGCATAATTTCTCCTTTCTTTTTACGTCAGCGGTTTAGTGCTGTCTAAACTCTTTTCGTGCTGATAGTAAAGTTAATAATTCATTTTTTAGCACTGGCCCAACATTTCCTTGATGGTGTGTTCGTTGACTTTGTCAGCGATGGTGCTATAAGCCAGGTTACGTTTTCTTTTGGTAGTTTTTTTCGTAAGAATGTGGCTATGATAAGCGTGATGTCTTCTTACTTTACCGGTACCCGTCAAAGTGAATCTTTTCTTGGCAGCCGATTTGGTTTTAATTTTTGGCATTTCTCTGATTTTTAAGGTTAATATCTATGAGTTTATTGCAATTTCTCTTTATTTTTTGGGATTGATGACAATCATCATGCGCTTACCCTCCAACTTGGGCATTTGTTCCGGTTTTCCGTACTCCTCAACCGCTTGGGCAAATTTTAGCAGGATGAGCTCTCCTTGGTCTTTATAGACAATGGAACGGCCTTTGAAAAACACGTCAACCTTGACCTTGCAGCCTTCTTTCAGGAAGCGGATGGCATGATTGCATTTGAATTCAAAATCATGGTCATCGGTCTGGGGTCCCAAACGGATTTCCTTGATGACAATTTTGGCCGATTTTTGCTTGATTTCCTTCTGCTTTTTCTTCTGTTCGTAAAGGAATTTTTGGTAATCCATGATTTTGCATACCGGCGGATTGGCCTGGGGGGAGATTTCCACCAAATCTAATTCAAACTGGTCTGCCATTTCCAATGCTTCCTTTAAGGAAACAATCTTCGGCTCGAAATTTTCACCGACAACACGCACAATGGGTGACGTGATGTATTGGTTGATACGGTGTGCGGCTTCCTTCTTTTTGTTAGGAAGCGGACGACGTGGACCGGGATTTGTAACTTGCGTTGCGATAAGCTTTTCTCCTTTCTTTTGGTTAATATCTTTTGTATTAAAAAATTGGGCGCAAAAATACACTTTTTTTCAATGCGAAACACCCAATGTTGATAAATTTATTTTCTGCCGTATTTTTTCTGTGGAGACGCGCCACGGCACGTCTCTACAACGGTATATGATAAATCCGTTTTATTCGTCTTCAATCTCGGAAAAATAAGCGATTTCCGCATTTTGACAATCATTTTGTCCTTGCAGCAATTCACATCCGCAGTCACGGATTTTCTTGTGCTTGCGCTTGCCAATCACCTTCGGCGCACACCCTGCGAACAGTACTGCCACTGCCAAAATCAGTATAAAAAATGATTTTTTCCGCATATTTAGTTAGTAGTTATTTTGTCTATTCTTAATTAGCACATTAGCACATTGTCTCATTAGCACATTTGCTAATTTGCTAATTAACTAATTTGCTAATTATCTAAAGATCGTTGCTTCTCGGTCAGGTCCAACTGACACGATGGAAATCTTTGTGCCCGTTTCTTTCTCAATGTATTGGATGTACATCTTGAATTCAGGGGGCAGTTCATCATAGGTTTTTGCCTGACTGATGTCCTGCTGCCAGCCTTTGAAGGGGGTAAGTACAGGTTCGATGGGTGCATCGCTTTCGCTGGGGAAGCGGGTAGTGATTTCACCATTGATTTTATATGCAGTGCAGATGTTGATGGTCTCGAAGTTAGACATGACATCGGCTTTGGTGAGGGCGATTTCAGTAACCCCGTTCACCATAATGGCATATTTCAGGGCTACTAAGTCCAGCCATCCGCAACGACGGGGACGGCCAGTGGTGGCACCGAATTCGTTGCCCTGGGTACGCAATGTCTCACCTGTGGCATCAAATAACTCTGTGGGGAATGGTCCGCTACCGACACGGGTGCAGTAAGCCTTGACAATACCGATGACCTTGCCGACTTTGCTGGGGGCTAAACCCAAACCGGTGAAAGCACCAGCAGCAATGGTGTTGGAGGAGGTGACAAAGGGATAGCTGCCGAACTCAAGATCCAACAATGTTCCTTGTGCGCCTTCAGCCAAGACACTCTTGCGGTTGTCGAGGTATTCGCTGACTTCGTATTCATTGTCAATGAATTTGAATTGTTTCAAGCAGTTGAGAGCCTCAAAGAAGTTCAATTCCATTTTCGGCAGTACTTCCGAATAATCGAACTCATACATTTTGAGCATCTTTTTGTGCAATGTGGTCAAAGCGTTGTATCTTGCGGTAAAATCGGGAGACATGGTATCAATCACACGCAAGCCGTTACGGGCGGTCTTGTCGGTGTAGGTGGGTCCTATGCCTTTCAACGTTGAACCGATTTTATTCTGGCCTTTCTGTGTCTCTTGGGCTGCATCCAATAGCCTATGAGTGGGCAGAATCAGATGCGCCTTTTTGGATATCACTAAGTTGGAAACGGGATTCAGTCCCATTTTTACCAAAGCGTTGATTTCCTCTTCGAAAATGCACGGGTCGATGACGACACCGTTGCCGATAATATTGATTTTATCCTTGTGGAAAATACCAGAAGGAATGATATGCAAAACGTGTTTGATGCCGTTGAATTCGAGTGAGTGTCCGGCATTGGGACCGCCTTGGAAACGGGCAATCACATCATAACGGGGAGTCATCACATCTACAATCTTGCCCTTGCCTTCGTCTCCCCATTGCAATCCTAATAAAATGTCACATTTCATTATCAAAAAATATGTTTGAGATGTTTGTGTTGAAAATTCTATCGGTTATCGTACATTTTGTGGTAATAGTCCACGTATGCCCCAGAGGTCACATGGTTCAGCCATTCTTCGTTGGCCAAGTACCAGTCAACGGTTTTTTCAAATCCTTCGGTGAACTTGATTTTCGGCTCCCAGCCTAACTCGGTTTTGAGTTTGGTGGCGTCGATAGCGTAACGCAAGTCGTGGCCGGCGCGGTCAGTGACGTAGGTAATCAACGACAATGATGTGCCTTCGGGACGGCCTAATTTGGCATCTACGATTTCAATCAGTTTTTTGATGATATCGATATTTCTCCATTCATTGTTGCCGCCGATGTTGTAGGTCTCGCCATTTTTACCGAAATGGAAGATGGTGTCGATAGCGCTGGCGTGGTCCTCCACATACAGCCAATCTCTCACATTGAGCCCTTTGCCATAAACAGGAAGCGGCTTGTTGTGCTTGATGTTATTGATGAACAGTGGCAGCAGCTTTTCCGGGAACTGGTTGGGACCATAATTGTTCGAACAATTTGAAATCA
>JAEETJ010000016.1 GCA_016290295.1 Bacteroidales bacterium | reverse complement strand
TAATTATAATCCCCTGATTAATTGTAATGCGTTACCCGAAAAAGAAAGAAAAATTTGTTTTATCAATGAAGATTCTAAGCAAAACCGCCGTGTTGAATTTATAATAACGAAACACTAAAGCAAGTAAATTTAATAGGTAAAAATATCTTTGCCCCATGAAATCACCCCTCACATACCGCCCAAAATCAGATAGTCCCAATACCGGGGGATATCGGTACTTTTTTAACGGGCAAGAGGGTGATAATGAGGTGTTTGGGGAAGTGGCGAATTTCACCGCTGAATTTTGGCAGTATGACAGCAGATTGGGAAGACGGTGGAACTTGGATCCTTTGTTTAAGGCATATGAAAGCTCATACTCCTGTTTTGGTGAAAATCCTGTTCTTTATGCAGACGTAAAGGGCGATACTCTTCGTATTACAACAGATAAGGGAAGATATCTTTTTACACTTGACGATGGGACAACAACATTGCGGGTGTTGACAGCAAAAGAATTATATGATATGGGAATTCAATGGTTTGAACCTTTGGCAGACAATTATTTTCCATTAATAAAAAAAGCTTCAAATTTATCGTCAAATCCAAGTTTAAAACATTTCACATGGGAGCAAGTGGCAGATTTTTCCGAGAAAGATAGGTTAATGATTGCTTATCGCCAAGGAGGAAGCGGAGATTGGAAAAGTGAAAAAAATGGTGCTGATGGCTATTTTTTAGTAACAGTAGAAGGGTATCCTTATTGGGCAGACGCAATTGGGCAGATAGCCTTTGCCGTAGACTATTATACCGATTTGTATAAAGCCTCTGGAAATGTGTATTCATCTATCGCTTCTACAATAAAAAAAGGAAAAAAATATGGGGAAGGTAAACTGATTGGCGGTGAAGTTGACAATTCTAATACTTACGATAATTATTTTCTGTTGAGGGGTGCATTATGGGCTTCCAAAAGATATCATCGTACAGTTGAAAAAGGTTTATTTGGCAGCAAAAAAATTGAATTGCAAAAAAATGAACAATGTTTACCAGAAGAACTAAATAAAAGAATACGTAAAGAAGATGCTGAAAAATACCTTAAATAGAAACATCAAAAACATTTTAATGGCAATTGGAAGAATCGCTTTTGGTACTTTCCTTTCTGTTGTCGTATATGTTATTGTGTATTTTTTAGGTGAATGGTTATCTCGAAGGTTTTTGGATGTTAATCAATACGACATGCATTGGGGCATAAGCCTTCAATATGCTATATTTTGCTTTTCTATTGTTATGTTGGTTGAGAATACCATTTTTATACTGGTGAGAAATAAAAGAATCCATTACATTGTCATGATTAGTAGTTGTGTATTGTCTTTTTTTACGGCTTTTTTCATAGGATCAATTATGATTCGGCCTTACAGAACCCTTCTTCTTTGTATAAGTGGTATTGTTGGAGTTGTCATTTCAACCATATATTTGATCACATGCAGAAAACGGATGATATCCACCCAGCCAAAACGGTGATATCCGTTCACATTGTCTCTGTTTAGGTTGGCACGCCTACAGATCACCCTATCGTCCTCGCTGTTCGTCCCTGCAAAATTCCGCCAGAAAATTTCCAAAATTTTCAGGTCCGTACAAAAAATAAAGGCTTTGCCTGAAAATTAAAACCATGGTATTCCGGCCTTTTTTTGAACAAAAAGTGTAGCTTTTTGAATTGTTTTAGTATCTATTAAAATATTGAATTTAAGTAAATTAAATGTGATTTTGCTATTGATTTTCTAAGAACAATATTGTAAATTTGCGGCCGCAGGGCCATCGCCTACGTGAGCCGTGCGGTAAGCAACGAACTGAGAAGAGGCGACCGTGAATACATCTTCCCCGACATCATCTCCCTGAATTTCCTTGAGCATCACCATGCGAAAATCATGGGAGGGAGGAAGTTCATACAGCGTGTGATGCTGAAAAACGAGGACAATGAAATTTTTTCAGAGAAGATCATGTTTTTTTTGTGTGGATTTGAGTATCTTTGCAAGCGATAAGGCGGGGGTGGATTTCGGAGACCTTCGCCAGAAGTGGGCTTATTATATAAGGAACATCGGAAACTTAAGAGAATCCGATGTGAAGAGAGAAACGGGGATTTTCCGTGAGTTTGTGAATGAATGCAGAATGTCTAACTTAAATAATACTCCTGTCAAAATAAGACATCATTATTTTATGTATTTTTTCTCCATAAACCCACCCCTCACATATAGCCCAAAATCACCTTGTACTATTATCGGGGGATATCGTTTTCCATAACGGGAAAGAAGCAGAAAGGCACCACTTACGGTTACAACGATTTCAAAAAACATGTATTTTTCCTTTGTTTTTTTTTCGGACGAACGCGGTGCGTCCCCACAAAAAAATTATTTGTCTGTGTATAATTCAGGAATTTCATGTAAATTTGCAGTTTGATTATTTTTGAAATAACTTTAAAATCACAACATAATGGAAGAAGAAAAAGACATCAATCTGACGCAAGAAGAGATTAAAATGCCCGATAACGCTTATACGGAGCTGAAAGAGGGCGAAGAGTACAAGCCCATCCTGATGGGAACGAAGAAATACCCTGAAATCAACGCTTGGACCGTAATTTGGGGTATCATCATGGCTATCATTTTCTCGGCGGCGACTGCATACGCCGGATTACGCTTCGGCCAAGTGTTCGAGGCGGCAATTCCTATCGCCATCATCGCTGTAGGAGCCTCTACCCTTGCAAAGCGCAAGAGTCCGCTGTCCGAAAACGTCATCATCCAGTCCATCGGTGCCAGCTCAGGCGTGATTGTGGCCGGTGCCATCTTCACCCTGCCCGCTATCTACATCATCCAGGAAACCAATCCTGATATTCAGATGAATGTCAACTTCTTCCAGATATTCTTAGCTTCCCTCTTCGGCGGCTTTTTGGGAATTCTGTTCCTGATTCCCTTCCGCAAGTACTTTGTCTCTGACATGCACGGCAAATACCCCTTCCCAGAAGCGACAGCTACTACCGAGATTCTAGTATCAGGCGCCAAGGGCGGAAACCAGGCGAAATTATTGGTTATCAGTGGTTTGATTGGAGGTCTGTACGATTTCTGCATGACCACTTTCAACTTCTGGTCTGAAACCATCACCACCCGTATGGCCGCATGGGGCGAACAATTAGCCATGAATCACAAGTTTGTCTTCAAGATGAACGGCAGCGCCATCCTGTTGGGCACAGGCTATCTGATTGGCTTGAAATACGCCATGATTATCTGTGCCGGCTCTTTCCTGTCGTGGTGGTTTATCGTTCCTTTGTTGGGACAATACGGTGTCACCCCTGACGGAGTACTAATGAGTACCATGGATCCGGACTTAATCTTCTCGCAATATGTAAGATACATCGGCATCGGCGGTATCGCCATGGCCGGTATTTTAGGCGTTATCAAATCCGCTGGTGTCATCAAGACCTCGTTGAGCGTGGCTTTCAAAGCCAATAAAGGCAAGAGCGGTGAAGAACAGCAAGTACTTCGTACCCAACGTGATATACCCATGAAGATTATACTTTTCGGTTTCTTGGCTGTCATCATCATGATGGTGCTCTTCTTCATTTTCGGAGGTATGCAGATGAACCTGACACAGATTATCGTCGGCATCCTGGTGGTATTTTTGTTTGCTTTCCTGTTCACTACCGTGGCTGCCACGGCAATCGCCACTGTAGGCACCAACCCTGTTTCAGGTATGACCATGATGACCTTGATTCTCAGCTCCTTCATCCTGTCAGCCGTAGGTTTGCAAGGCGGCACCGGCATCATCACCGCATTGGTAGTGGGCGGCATCGTTTGCTCCGCTTTGGCTATGGCTGGAGGTTTCATCACCGACCTGAAAATCGGTTACTGGATTGGAACATCCCCCTACAAACAACAGGGACTGAAATTTTTAGGCACATTAGTGTCAGCGCTTACCGTAGGCGCAGTGATTATGCTTTTATCAAAGACTTACGGCTATACTGGTGAAAACGCATTGGTGGCCCCACAAGCCAACGCCATGGCAGCCATCATCGAACCGCTGATGTTCGGTGGCCAGACTCCCTGGATTCTGTATATCATCGGTGCTATTTTGGCCATTGTGCTCGACCGCATTGGTGTTCCCGCCTTGGCCTTCTCTTTGGGTATGTTCATTCCTTTGCAGTTGAATATCCCCTTGTTGATTGGTGGTGCTTTGGCATGGTTCATCGGTAACCGCAGCAAAGACGAAGCCGTTAACAAGGCACGCAAGGAAAAAGGCACTCTGTTAGCTTCAGGTATGCTGGCCGGTGGTGCCATCATGGGTGTGGTAAGCGCCATCATGAAATACGCAGGTGCCGATGTAGCAATGCCCACCGAATATATTGGCTCATCAGCATTCAACATCCTCGCCATCGTGATGTACGCCGCATTATGCGTGTATTTAGTGGTACATTCATTGTCTAAAAAAACTGAAAATTGAAAACTGAAAACTGAAAATTAGCAAATTAGTTAATGAAACTGAAAAAAACAACAACTTTCAACTTTCAACTATTAACTATTAACTATTAACTTAACTGCCCCCTAATCACTAACACCTATAACCTATGAAAAGAATATTCCTCATCCTCATGTTAGTTTCTCTGGGCTGGAGTTTGTCGGCCCAGGAGGAAACACCGTCGTGGAAGGAGACACTCCAACGACATGACATCCAAATCGGCATTGGCGACCCGATACTACCCGCACTTGCCAGCGGACATTACATTGTGTTAGACACTCGCCCAAGTTACCTATATGAACGGACAGCCTTCGACTGGTTTGGACCTGATACATACAAGGGCATATACTGTACACCTAACATCAGTGTCGGCTACAAATACCGTCTTGCCAAATGGTTCTGGCTTGGGGCAACAGTCTCCTATACGGGTCTATATGATGTTTATTATGACCGTGTGACAAATGAGAAACTTTCCACCCAAAGTGACCATATCATTACCATTATGCCATCGGTTCGTTTCTCCTGGCTCAACAAAAAATATGTCACTTTGTATTCTGGTCTTTCCGTTGGCTACGCATTAGACATTTACCAACGCAAATCTGCTACTGATCCATACATCGACTATGGGCATGGCATTGGCTTTCAACTTACCGCAGTAGGTGTTCATGTGGGCCGGAAATGGTACGGCTTCACCGAAATCGGATTTGGTCTCCAAGGCTTTATCCAGGCCGGTTTTGGTTATAATTTCAACAGCAAAAAGAAATAAGCGATTGTTTCACTTTTCAAAACAGACTAAATTATGAAAAAGAATATAATCATCATTATAGCGATTGCCTTGGTTTGCGTTGGTTGCTATCGTGAGCAACGCGGCAAACTCACCCAACGAGGCAAGGAAATCCATGATTCATGGGAGAAAGCCACATTTGACGTTATTGAAACTGATGTCATACCAACCTTTTATCTTGACGCATGGATTAATGCAGAAAACGACAGTATCCGTTACAGCATTGAAGACCAATACCTTCCAGATTATCGGATAAGACCTGAGGAAAACAATGTATATGTACTTTACAAAGGTTCCGAGAAGACTCTCACCATCAATACATACGGACAATCATTGAACGATGAAGGCTCTCATTGGCTAATCGCCAAACATAACCCTGATTACTTTGAATATGGGGAACTGCCCCAATTCTACACCTTTCCTATAGGTGAAAAAATACACATCAGCAAGGATGGCGAGCAATGGCTCATCCAAATGGACAGCACTGAATGCTACGGCAGCAGCTGCGACTGGCATATCAAATCTCTAGCAAATGATGGTAACATACTGTTTGCCAAAGAAACCTACACGTTATCCGGCAATGGCTTGTATAAATACATGAGCGGTCCTGTTTTCCTGCAATATAACATTGAGAAAAACATCCTGCGAGAAGCCCCATACGGATTCTGCTATTGCAGCGATGGAGTTGTACAACTCATCGCCCATCAACAAGACTTCGACGATATCAATGTCAAGGCTGAATACATAGGCGACAACAGTGTCAGTATCACCTATCGAGGAGTAACAGAAATCTGGTAATAATTATAGGATAGACTATCTCAGACTTTGTTTTGCCATCCTGTTGAGCGCTTCTTTGAAGACTTCGATAAGGATGGCATTTTCTTTATAGCCGGCGGCATCTCTGACACAGGATTCCACCAAGATGTCGTAAACCTTTGATTTGTCAATCATATATACCGCACGGACAGTATATGTTTTATCCTTTTCAGTATATATTTCCATAGTTTTCTTACTTAAATTCTGGATCACCATCGGAGAAATCTGATGAACAATCTTCTCCATAGCTGAAATCTGGTCGGCAGAAGCTCTTTTCTGCATCAAAATCATTTTGCACTGACTGATAAAAGGTAATTCCACCTGATAAGTCATATTGGTCATCCCTGTAATAAAATTCTTTTCTCTTGTATCTTTCAGATTCGAACCTGTAGTCTCCACCTGTGACCATAAATAGAGTGCATCACCCAATTTGGGATTGATCTCACATTTGAGTTTGGCAGTGGAAGCAAGCTGTTCTTCAATAGTGTAAACATCCGTCTTCCAACCATCCTTGGTCAACTGGGCAGCCATATCCTTGAAATTATCAGCTTTGACCGGAGTCATCACATCATCTCTTCCTTTTTTATTTTGCCCAAACAATTGACCACCAGTCAATAAGAGAACTGCACATACCAATGAGAGCGTTAATTTCAAATTTTTCATAGTCTTTATGTTTTATTGTTATTATTCTTTTTGATTACAAACTGCAAAAATACAAAAATATTGTTGAATTGCCTGCCGATTGGATTAGCAAAAATTTTTTTTCAAAAATCACAACATTTTCTTCCAAAATCCAAAGCATAGACTCTTTTTGCCATTTTTGGATTAGTCATCAAAAAACATTTATTTTTTACACTTTTCCTGACAAAAATGTCAATTTTTCAACAATTTGATTTTCAGAATTTTGCAAGAAATAGCACTTGATTTTTACAGCTATAAGCTATATTTTTGAAGCAAAAAAAAATGAAAGAAGAATTACTTCAATATTTATGGCAGCATAAGATTTTCATGCAGAATGAACTCATAACCACCGACGGACGCGATATACACATTATCAGTCCGGGCATGATGCACCATGACGCAGGTCCCGACTTCAAACAAGCCGTCATCCGTATCAACGACATTATCTGGGCCGGAGATGTCGAGATTCATGTGAATGGTTCCGACTGGTACCGGCACCATCATCAAAATGACGAGAAGTACAAGTCTGTCATACTGCATGTGGTATATAATGCCGACATGGAGATTGTACGCCAAGACAAGGAGTACATTCCCACCTTAGAACTCAAAAATTATATTTCTGAGGAAATGCTGGAAGAGTACAAAAAATTAACCCTTTCTACTAACAATGTACCCTGCGGGAACAGCATTGCCTCTATTCCATCACTCACTCTCACATCCATCATCTCGGCCTTTGCCGTTGACCGATTACTGCGGAGGCAGGAGCAGTTGTTTCGATTGCTCAAAAAATGTGCCGATGATTGGAGTGAACTGACATACAGAGCATTAGCCATTAACTTCGGCTTCAAAATCAACAGTACTGCCTTTGAATTGCTAGCACAGAGTCTGCCCTATAAAATCCTGCAACGTCACGGGGACTCGCGCCTGCAAACCTACGCTTTGATTTTCGGCCAAGCTGGTTTTTTGCAGGCCTACAATCCGGAAGCAGGCACACAAACATCTAAAGATGAGTATTTTGCACAACTATATGATGAGTATGAATACCTACGCTACAAGTACAAACTCACGGCCATCCCTGCTGGTTTGTGGAATTTGCTGCGGCTAAGACCCATAAACTTCCCTGGCATACGCTTGGCACAATTCAGCGAACTGTTGTTTACTTGCGCCGATTTATTCAACGAGCTAGTGCTCAGCGAAAATATCAGCAACGTTTACAATATATTCAATAGCATCAGGCCTCATAAATACTGGCAGACTCATTTCCAACCCGGCAAAGTCACACGAAAACATCCGGCCCATTTAGGAAAAGATTCCATTAACCTACTGTTTATCAATAGCATTGCACCATTAACATTCGCCTTCGGTTCCTTCAGCGGCAGAGACCAGATGAAAAGCAAAGCACTGGAGATTTTAGAAAATACCCCTGCCGAAAGCAACCACATCACACGACAGTTTTGTGCCTATTCCTTTCCCCATGACTCTGCGATATGCTCACAGGCAATGTTGGAGTTGTATTCCAATTTCTGCAAAAAAAGAAAATGCTATTCCTGCCCCATAGGACAATATGTGGTCACAAACCTATATGGCAGCAGAGCGTCGCCTCCCGCATAATCCACCCCTATCCGTGGTGTGATTTGTACCTGATGATCAAGAATTTGCAAACCTCTGTCTTCTATCCAGATTTTCTCCGACAGTAGAGAATATCCGTTTAATTCCCTGGTAATGCCAAGGGCCTTGGTCAACTTGCCCGGTCCATTGGTCAGACTTGCCGACATCTTGCTCTTATGCAGTCGCTGCAGCATGAGTTCCTCGCCATGTGTAGGAAAAATCGTCCTGATAAGTACAGCTTCCGGTTCATTTTCCACATTGGTCACCACATTGAACATATTGTGCATCCCATAACAGAAATAAACGTATGCCACGCCCCCCGCATGGTACATCATCTCATTGCGGGTTGTGCGACGACCCCCGAAACTGTGGCAGGCTCTGTCCCCTACTCCTTTATACGCTTCCGCCTCAGTGATTATACCTCCCGACAACTGCCCGTCAATACAAGTAAACAGATACTTCCCCAACAAGTCACGGGCCAAGGCGACAACATCGGAGGATTGGTAATATGTGAGGGGGAGGAGCATTTTAGGGGTTAGTGATTAGGGGTTAGGGGTCAGAATTAATCATTAATAGTTAATAGTTAATAGTTGACAGTTGACAATTCAAAATTCAATTGCGGTGGAACCGCAGCCTATGCATAGAGGTCAGAATTCAAATTTCAGAATTCAATTAAAAAGAATTATTTTTGCAAAAATAAAAATTTTGATGCAACAAAAATCAAAAAATATCGTCTATAACTACTAAATGATGAAACAGAAACTGAAAGACCGGGATATTGTTGCGGGATGCAAAGCGGATAAGCCACAGAGCCAGAGGCAATTGTACGACAAGTATTGCCGAATGGTAATGGGTATGGCTCTCCGCTACACCCAAAATATTCCTGACGCGGAAGATGTGGTGCAAGATGTTTTCGTCAAAATTTTTATGAAAATCCATACGCTACGCGATGAAAGTACCTTGATTTCATGGATAAAAACTATTACAACCCATACTTGTATAGATTTTCTGAAAGCCAAAAACAAAAAACTCATCACCACCAACATTGACGATATTACGAACGAAATAATAGACAATAACAACAAAATTTATGACGGCATTCCTACCGAACAATTGCTGAAATTCATCCAAGAGCTTCCCGATGGTTTCCGGACCATCTTCAACCTTTATGCCATCGATGGATATAAATACGAAGAGATTGCCAAAATGCTGGCTTGCTCAGAATCCAATATCAGGTCACAATACGTGAGAGCCAGAAAAATTTTAAGAGAAAAAATCGAAAAGTATGAATAATATAGACCAATTATACAAAGATCGATTCGAGAATTTCGAAGCCCCCGTTTCTGACGGTTTGTGGGATAAAATTGAGAACGACCCCACCTGGCAAAAGCATCTGCGCCGACAGAAAGTCAAGAATCTGGCTTTATATTCCGCTATGGCCATTGTGGCCATCGGCACCTGCACTGCCCTGCTCTTGCACAAACCTCAAACTGACGCAATACTTCCTGAAGAGGAAAACACAGAAACAATCATTAATGAGACCAGTCCCGCAACAGCAGAAACAACTGATACTCAAACTATTATTAAAGAAGAAAACATCACAATAGAAAATACGACAGCAGTAAAAGAAGTATCAAATAGCAATATGGTTCCGGCCTCCGAAGCCGTTATGGAAAATACTGCGGCACAGCCTTCCAATAATGCTGTCAGCAATAGCGAGACCACGACTCCTCCAAGCGAAAACACCATTCCCACTATCCATACGGAGAATAAGGACAAAGTAAACACCAAAGCCGAATCAGAACAGGCCCCAAAAGTAAAACCAAGCCAGAACAAAGAGACTAATACCGAAGAGTCAAATCCTACTCCAACCCCCACTCCTGCCAACAATGAGACCATCCAGTCTCTCTTTTCCATCCCCAACGCATTCACTCCAAACGGTGATGGATTGAACGACATTTTCAAACCTGTAACCGCTGCGGAAGTCCACAATTATCAATTGGATATTTATATGACGAACGGACAGCATGTTTTTTCCAGCAAAAACATTGACTATGGCTGGAATGGAGAGTATCAGGGCAGCATGCAAAATGGTGGAAACTACGTCTATATCATCAAATACAAAGATACTGACGGCAAGGAACATATTGACAAAGGGCAGTTATTATTAATGCGATAAATAGTAGATTTTATCCAAAATAATATGTATTTTTGCATTTAAAAAGTAAAATACATGTATCCTGTGGATAGAAGCCATGCCCCTAAAATACAAGACTTTACACTTTTCAGGCCGCAAAAGCCCGAAGCTCTTGTTTTAGGCAATGACATTCCCCTCAAAGTCTTCAAAAATCCACAATTAGACCTGCTACATTTTATCATTAAAATCAAAGCTGGCAGCTTGTATGAAAGCAAAAAAAATGCCGCCGTATTTTGCTATCTGCTCCTCAAGGAAAGCTCAAAACAGTACAGCAGTAGCGAGGTGGACGAATTCTTAGACTATTACGGTGTAAATTATACCGCCAGTCTTTCCATTGAATACGCCAGCATCAACCTGGTCATTCCCAAACAGAACTATGCGAAAGTCTTACCGTATATCTTTGACTTTCTGGCACATCCGGTATTCAAAGAACAAAACATAGAGATTCTGCGGAAACGCAAGCTCATGGATCTGGCCTACAACCGTGAAAAAGTGTCCTATTGTGCTTCACAACTGATGCTCCATCATATTTTCGGGGATAGTTGCATGACAGGTAAGATATTGGAAGAGAGCGATATAAACAGCATTACTGCGGAAGATCTATATGAACACCATCGCAAAACTTTCTGTGCTGAGAACATCCGTGTATTTGCAGCTGGAAATATAGATGATGAACTTTGCCAATCCATATCCAGTCTATTCGGAAGCATTCCCCATGGCAAAGCATTAGCTCTGGCAAGCCAACCCATAACAGTTTGCCATCCCGAACCCATTGTTGACAAGCACCAAGATTGTCTCCAATCATCTTTTTACCTTTGTCGGAAATCATTGGGTTATACTGATCCTAAACGAATGGATTTCAGTGTATTATCGACTATTTTAGGAGGTTATTTCGGATCCCGCTTAATGAGTAATCTGCGCGAAACTCATGGTTACACCTACGGCATTAACTGCGACAGTCTATATTTTGAGAATTCCTCCATCTTTTATATTGAAAGTGAAGTCAATGTGGATGTTACACGCCAGGCTATCGATGAATGTTTCAAGGAAATTGAGAGACTATGCCACGAACCAGTACCTGCGGAAGAAATAGGTTTGGTGCAGAATTACATGGCCGGCCAGCTCTTACGGAAAGTGGATAACAGCGTATCTTACATGACACAATATAGTCGCTGGAATGACGCTGGCTGCAATGAAAGCGAATTTGAACGGCAGATGCATAGTATCAAGTCCTTTGATGGACAGAAATCGATGCTTTTAGCCCAACAGCTTATGCAAAAAAATGATTTTATCACCATTATATCAGGAAATATTAATTGATTTTCCACGTTTTATAAGATGAAAATGACATTATGAAAAAGATATACACACTGATACTTTGGGTTTGCATGATAGCAATGCAGGCGATGGCTATAGAGCCACCCACCTTGCAGTGCATCAACATGAACCACAATGCCACCGACTGTCAGGTCTTCTGGAACCACCCCTCTTTGTATGCGGGAATCGCCACAATAGAAGTATGGGTTAGCGCCACAGCTGCCGGTCCTTTTGTATTAGGCACAACCGTCAATGCCGGTGATACCGTTTGCTCCACGCAATTCAACCTTAACACTGTGCTCGGTCCAAACGTGGAAGATCTGTACTGCTACCTGATTGCTCAACCCGATGCCGCCCATGCGTCCGAAGGCCCTGCCCAATCCACCACCATGCACAGCATGAAGCTGACGCTGACCGCAACCGGCAACAATCCAGACCAGAACAGCATGGCAATTCTGCAATGGAACAATCCCGAACCTTTCCCCACGACCTGCAGCGGCCAGAATTTTTCCATCTGGAGAAAAACCAGCTACAATTATGACTTTGTCCGTATCGCCCAAGTCAGCCAAAACACAAACACCTACCGCGACACTATCGATGTTTGCGAGGATTTCGTCCAATATTACATCAGCATTTTCAACTATGCAGCAGATATCAACCCTGCTTGTCAATTTAAGACTCGTCCCAAAGGGGACACTTTTTCCGATGCCACTCCACCTGCCACTCCCACACTGGACAGTGTAAGCGTAAATCCCGCCACTCAACAGATAGAGCTGGGCTGGTCACAGAATTCACCAGATGCCATCGGCTGTATCATTTACCATGCCACCAGTGCAGGCGGGCCATGGCCAGCCCTTGATACCGTCATCGGCACACATTGGACCGACACCCAGCACCAGGGCAATTCCGTGAACTATTACCGTATTGCAGCCATCGACAGCTGCTTTGGAAGCGCACGGACCATTGCGGGCAACATGACCACTTATGCACAAAACAATATGATTCTGTCTGTGGCAAGTATGGATGTCTGCCTCAAGAAAATCAAGCTGCAATGGAATGGCTATGAGCACATGACCAACAATGTAGGCGAATATCGCATCTATTACGCACAAGATAATGGTGCTATGCAATATCTTGCCAGTGTCAATGGAACTGTCATCACCTACGAATGCAACGGTCTGCCCTCCAATCACCAATACAAATTCCTCGTAAAAGCTGTCAACACCAATGGCCAAATCACTGCAAGTTCAAGCATTTGTAATGTAACCGATTATACAGAAGAAGCCGCAGATGACTTTTGCTATATCCGACATGTGTCAGTCATTGAAAATCAATATGTTGAAGTAAGAGTCTTGACTGACGGAGCAAACACTCCTTTTACTGAATTGTACGTCTACAGAAGTGTTAACAATGACCTGAACTTCACCAAAATCGCGACTTTGGCCTATCAAAACAATACATCAGAATACAACTACAACGATCAGGATGTGGATGTATTAAACAATTTGTATTATTACAAGGTGAGCTTACGCAACGAATGTGGGGCCGAATCCGCCGCTTCCAATATCGCCCATACGATTTTGCTGAAAGGAGAAGGCACTGCCGCACAGGAGAATGCCCTGCAATGGAACAACTACAGCGAATTTAACGGGGGCACCGCTTCCTATAGCGTTTTCCGCAAAGTGGAAATCGGTGAATTTTTCGCAGATGTTGCTACCGGCCTGACAGCCAGCGAATTGAACGAATACAGCGACAACGTGTCGGAACTCTTTGAAATGGGTTCTCACTTCCAATATTATGTAGTGGCTCAAGAAGGACTCAACGAATACGGTTTTGCCGATGAAAGTATATCCAATATCATCGAAGTGGAGCAATTCCCCAACACCTATATTCCCAACGCCTTCTGCCCTAATAGTAGTCTGGTAGAAAATCAAGTGTTCAAACCCGCCAACTCCTTTATGAGCACAGCTGGATATTGGTTTACCATCTACTCACGACAAGGAGAAATCGTCTTTATCACCAACGATATCACCTTGGGTTGGGACGGTACAGAACAGAAAACTGGCAAAGCCGCACCCGCCGGCATGTACATCTATCGCCTCGAATACCTCCGACCCGACGGAGAGAAGGTCGTGAAAAACGGAACGGTAATGCTGATTTACTAGTTAACAATTAATAATTAATAGTTAATAGTTGGTGGTTAATAACTATCAATTATAAATTATTAATTATCAATTGGTTAGGCAAGCATCCAGGGCTTGGGTGATGGCCTCTTTGTCCATGTGTTGGCCGATGAACACGAGTTTCTGCATTCTGTCGCCATAATCCTCATCCCAGTCGCGGCGCAAGCCAGGCTCACGCTCCATGGTTTCCTCTAATTCTTCGGGAGTCATGGTGGCAAACCACAAACCTACATCTTTCAGTGACAATTGTTTACCCGCCTGTTCAAAAAGATAGCAGCGGTCATATTCGTCCTTGAAATAGCAGATACCTTTGGCACGGATAATGCTCTTAGGCAAGTGAGCGACAAACTCGTCAAAACGGCCTAAGTTGAACGGACGACGGCGGTAATACACGAAGGTCCCGATACCGTACTCCTCAGCTTCACCCTCGTCATGATGGTGATGATGGTGGTGGTGATGGCCATGTCCTTCATGATGATGCTCATGTTCCTCATCGTCATCTTCATCTTCGTCATGATGGTGATGCTCATGCTCGTCATCATCTTCATGATGGTGGTGTCCTTCATGGTGATGTTCATCATGTTCTTCCTCTTCATCATCATGGTAAGTTTCGATTTCATGAATCCAGGTGGCGGAAGTAGCCACTTTCTCAAAATCGAACATATTGGTGTTCAGAATTTTATCCAAATCCACATCGCCATAATCGCACTCGATGATCTGGGCTTGGGGCTGCAAGGCTATTACAATCTCTTTCAGGCGATTCAGCTCAGAACGGGAAATTTCAGAAGCTTTATTTAACAGTACGATATTACAAAATTCAATTTGCTGAATCACCAAATTCTCGATATCATCCTCCTCAATATGTTTACGCAGCAAACTATCACCGCAGGCGAACTCGCTTTGCATACGCAGGGCATCGACAACGGTCACCACACAATCCAAACGCGGCACGCCATCCTTGGTATAAGGGCCGCCCATTGATGGGATGGAGCATATAGTCTGGGCAATCGGATCTGGTTCGCAGATGCCGCTGGCCTCAATGACAATATAGTCGAAGCGTTTCAGACTGATGATTTCCGTGATTTGCTTCACCAAATCCATCTTCAGCGTGCAGCAGATACAGCCGTTTTGCAGTGCCACCAGGCTGTCGTCGTTTTGTCCGACGATACCACCCTTCTGTATCAGGTCAGCATCGATATTGACCTCGCCAATATCATTGACAATGACGGCGAATTTAATGCCACGACGGTTGGAGAGGATGCGGTTTACCAAAGTTGTTTTTCCACTGCCAAGATAGCCAGTCAGCAGTAACACAGGAGTTTGCGTATTCATAGTCTTCAATTTTTCAGGAGTGCAAAGGTACGAAAAATAATTGGCAAATGTGCAAATTAGCAAATTAGTTAATGAACAGGGTAAATACAGGGGTATTTCGTTTAGACGTGAAGACGTGAAGACGTGGAGACGTAAAGACGTAAAGACGTGGAGGCGTGAAGACGTTGAGACGTGGAAGCGATTAAAATCATTGGCACATTAGCACATTGAGAATTGGCACATTAACTAATTTGCTAATTTGCTAATTAAATCGTATTTTTGCAGATTATTTTCAACTTTTAACTACTATGGCATTTATTTCGACAAAAAATCTGAAAGGAGACATTTTTGGAGGCATCACGGCGGGTATTGTGGCTCTGCCGTTGGCTTTGGCATTTGGTATTCAAGCCTTTGGCGGCATTGACGATCCTGCTGCCAGCTCTATGGGAGCCCTGGCGGGTCTGATTGGCGCCACCCTTTTGGGCTTCTTCGCTTCATTGTTTGGCGGCACTCACTCACAAATCAGCGGTCCCACAGGACCCATGACCGTCATCACCGCCGCCCTTATCAGCGGTGTGTGGGCCTCACAGCAATCCATGAGCGCAGTGCTCATCAGCATGTCGCTGGCAGGACTCTTCTGCGGTCTCTTCCAGATTGTTTTCGGCATTATCAAGTTAGGAAAATATGTACGCTATATCCCCTACCCCGTCCTCTCGGGCTTCATGAGCGGTATCGGCGTTATCATCATACTGCAGCAGATTTATCCGCTGATAGGACTGAAATCGCCTGTGCTGGTAGTGGATATGATTACCCAGTTGCCTGAACGTATTGCCAATGGCATCTCATTAACAGCCTTGTTTTTAGGCTTGGGCACTATTGCTATCATTTACCTGTTTCCTTTGATAACCAAGAAGATACCCTCAACATTGGTAGCCCTTCTGGTGATGACCATCATTGCCTTGTTCTGCAACATGGATGAAAAGCTGCTCATCGGCAGTATTCCCGCAGGTTTCCCGATGCCCTTCTTCGCCAAGGAAGGCATTTCATTAAGCGGACTCAACTGGGCAGAAATTCTCAAGGCTTCCATCATTCCTGGCCTTACATTGGCGGGTTTGGGTTCCATCGACACGCTGCTCACCTCTGTGGTGGCCGACAATATCACTAAGACACACCATAACAGCAATCGCGAACTGATGGGCCAAGGTATCGGCAACATGATCAGCGGTTTGTTCTGCGGCATTGCTGGTGCTGGCGCTACCATGCGTACCGTCGTCAACGTGAAGAGCGGCGGCCGTAGCCAAATCAGCGGCATGGTACACTCTCTGCTGTTATTGGCCGTCCTCTTGGGTTTAGGCCGTTTTGTACGCTATGTGCCATTGTCAGTTTTGGCAGGCATTCTGATTACTGTCGGCTGGGGCATCATCGACTTCAAAGGCTTCAAGGATCTGCTCAAGATACCGAGAGCTGATGCAGTCGTCCTCATCATTGTGTTCCTGCTCACTGTCTTCGTTGACCTGCTCACCGCTGTCGGTATCGGTATGGTGATTGCCTGCGTGCTCTTCATGAAGCGCGCCAGCGACCTGGTGGAAGGCGGTTACAGCTCCAGCGAGATGACCAATTTCGACAAAGAAAGCCCTTGGAGTGACGAAGGCGGCATTCCAGAAGAGATGCTTCATAAAATATATATCCAGCGATTGAATGGCCCTATCTTCTTCGGCACCATCACCAAGTTCCAAAATGTGATGAATGATGTGCCTGAAGATGCCAAGATTGTCATCATCCGTATGCGATTGGTCAGCTTTATGGACCAGTCGGGATTGTATGCCATGGAGACCGCCATTAAGGACATCCAGGCACGTGGCACCATGGTGCTGATGACCATCATCCAGCCACAGCCCATGTACATGCTGAAGACCATGAACCTGATTCCTGACCTCGTTCCAGAAGAGCATACGTTTAAGACTTTCGAAGATTGCACCGAATTTCTGAAAGGATTGAAGATATAGAAGAAGGTGTCTCACGAGGTATTGATTTTTTGATTACAGGATTACAGGATTATAGGATTATGGATGACAAATGGGCAAGACCATCAGTTCTGACAAGTGCCTTCCTAACACTTTGGCTGATGGTCTTCCTGTCTGCCCCAAAAAGTCAAGCGCAGGTGTATGAGCTGAAATGCGATGGCTTGCACAATCCGCTTGGCGTGGAGAGTCTTGTGCCCCATTTCAGCTGGAAAAACACACTGACCCATAATGGACAGCTCCAAAGTGCTTACGAATTGGAGGTAGCCTCCGACAGTTTGGCACTGGTTGAAGGGAATGCTGACCTTTGGCGCAGCGGCCGCATTAATTCCGATGAACAAATAATGGTTCCGTATGGCGGAAAACAACTGAAAGATAAACAGTTATGTTTCTGGCGAGTACGCACCTGGGACGAGCGTAACAGCTGCACGGCATGGAGTACACCCACACGTTTCGCCATTGGTCCACTGGCAGGTATCAAAGGAGATTATATTGGTCACATGCTAACTGATGGGAAGCCTGCCGAAACACCCATGCTACGCAAAAACTTTCAACTTTTGCACCCAAACCATAGTTCATCAGCAAAAAAGAAAGCATCAGCATCAAACCGTAATAATCCCGTTTTTGCCCACATCAATTCCTTGGGCTACCACGAATTGTATGTCAATGGGCAACGTGTAGGCGACGAAGTACTGCAACCTGCGGTCTCCCAACTGAACCGCCACTCACTGATAGTGACCTACGACATCACCCCCTACCTTCACCACGGACAAAACGAAATTCTGATATGGATAGGGCAAGGTTGGTATCGCGACAATATTTTTAATACTCAAGCCTATACAAAACAGGGCGAACATTTCAACGGTCCGCTGGTCAAAGCCGAAATCTGTGAACTTACTGACGGTCAATGGCATACCCTTGCACAAAGCGACAGTACCTGGGAAGCGTCCATCAGCGGCTACAGCTACACTGGTAGCTGGCTTCCCCTGCAATTTGGCGGTGAACGATTCGACGCAAATATCCAAGCCGAATGGAAACCCGCCAGCACATTCACCGTCCAAGGGATGAAAACCAGTCCCCAGCAATTCGAGGGCAATCATATCATCAAGAAACTTTCTCCCATCATCACAGAATTGGAGGACAACTCTATCCTGCTTGATTTTCGACAGGTCATTACCGGCTGGCTGGAAGTCGAATTTTCCCCCATGCAGAAAGGCAATGAAGTATGCATGGAATACAGCGACCACCTTTTTGAAAAAGATATATTTGAAAGCCAAGGAGAAAGCGACCTGTACATTGCCAATGGCAAAGAGAACGAACAGTTCTGTAACAAGTTCCATCATCACGCTTTCCGATACGTTTGTATCAAAGGTGCAGACATACTGGATGCCCAAGCACTTCAGATCAGCGCATTGAACCCTAAGCAAGCCTCCGAATTTTCCTGTTGGGATTTCACACGATTCGGAGCTATCCATGACATGATCCAATACACCATGCAATGCCTGACTTTCAGCGGCTACATGGTGGACTGTCCCCATTTGGAACGCATGGGATATGGCGGTGACGGCAATTCCTCAACGATGACCTTGCAAACCATGTATGACGTGCTACCCACCTACCATAACTGGCTGACAGCCTGGGCAGAATCCATGGGCGAGGACGGCTCTTTGGCCTACGTGGCCCCCTCCTTCCCCACTGGCGGAGGGCCCTATTGGAGCGGCTTTATCATCAAAGCCCCATGGCGCACCTATCTCAACTACGGGGACAAGAGAATGGTGGAACGGCTCTACGAACCCATGAAAAAATGGCTCGGCTATGTGCAGCAATACCGCGACGAAGACGGCTTGCTGCAACCCTGGCCTGACACCAAAGAAAGAATGTGGTTTTTAGGCGATTGGCTGGCCCCGAAAGGGGTGGATATCCAAGGGGAATCTGTGATTCACGTCAGCAATTGTTTCCTCAGCGAATGTTTGGCGGATATGGCCAAAATGGCACAATTGCTTGGCAAAAACGATGATTCAGAACAATTTACCGAACAGCGGAAACAGCTCAACAAAGTCATCCACGAACATTTCTACCACCCGGAAAATCACAGCTACGCCAATGGCACTCCCCTTGACCAAGCCTATGCCCTGTTAATAGGCTTGCCCACTGACAGTGTCATCGCAAATGCCGTCACCCAACAACTGCTCAAAGACAGCTACGATAAATACAACGGACACATTGCCGCCGGACTCATGGGCATCCCTATTTTCACGGAATGGGCTATCAAAAACTGGCAGCCCCAACTGATGACTGACATCCTGCGCCAACGGGACTATCCCGGCTATTTGGATATGATAAGGAAGGGTGCCACCACCACCTGGGAATCGTGGGACGGTAAACGCAGTCATGTACACAACTGCTACAACGG
The DNA here is from genome assembly GCA_016290295.1 of Bacteroidales bacterium. Classification (GTDB taxonomy): domain Bacteria; phylum Bacteroidota; class Bacteroidia; order Bacteroidales; family WCHB1-69; genus RUG11690. The sequence goes on along the minus strand of JAEETJ010000016.1, from coordinate 42,314 downwards.
CATAGGCATCTGGTTCTATCAGGCGGTAGCCGGCATTCGTCCCGATGAGGACGCCCCTGGATATCGCCACTTCTACATTGATCCGCAAACAGCTGATATCATACACCTTAGAACAACAAAAAACACACCATTTGGGCAGATTAGTGTAGAGATTTATGACACGCTACTGTATCTTACGATCCCCGCTGGTACCTCCGCCACAGTTTTCCCCAACAGCCCCAACGCCCAGACACTTCCGGCTGGCTGGTGGAAAATTGAGCAAGGCAAAACAGCGGTGGAGGACAGCATGCACAATTTCTCAACCCTCATCAACGGACAAAAGGTCACAATTCCCCTCGAATACCGTTATTATGATGATTGCAACTACGAAATCAAGGAACCCTTCACAGAAAATGACACCCTGTTTCTCTTACGGCATTTCTTTTTATGGAAGGAGACAGATAAGATAGACACCTGTATCTTAAACTATTTTGTCATCACCCACGAGCAGGACAGCTACAGGAAAAACATAGGGAAACGTAAATTTGACTATTCCTATACAAACGAAGAGGACAATTGTTGCGGAGACTATGAGACTTATTGGTATTTCCGGAAAGAGCACCCTGTATTAAAACGACACAACTTACATCGTATGCCTCAATTATGGTTTCCCGTTAAGATTTATCGCGGCCATTACTGTGTGACTGTTGATTATGATTACATGACACATCTTACAGATTCCATGATCGTATTTCACGGAATGGAAACATATTTCCAAGAATTAGGTGATGTACAGAAAAAAGGAAAAAAATCATGGACTTACAATATCATTGATGACTTCTACACAAACAAACACACAATTGAGCTCAAACCCTCTAAAAAGATAAAAGGACTATATATTCAATCCGTTTATAATCCAAAAGGAAAGTGTATTGAAAAATCCTTGGTCGTACCCTACGAAAACTTAAAATACTTTCCCGTCATCAGCAGTGACCGAAATTGCTCAAAGTGGGACTTGGATTATGAAGAGCCCAATTATCAGTGGCTTGAAAGTGAAGAACCATAATGATTTTTTTGTATCTTTGCAGGTTGAACATCTTCAAAAATAAAAAACATGATTATCGATAAATTATTTGAACGTGTAGCCCGTAACGGCCATGTTTGTGTCGGCTTGGACACCGACTATTCCTACCTTCCCGAAGCATTTGCAGCACAATTCGCCACCAAAGGCGAAGCTGTTTTCCAGTATAACAAAGCCTTGATTGACGCCACCCTCGACGTGGTGGCCTGCTACAAGGTACAGATTGCCTATTATGAGGCGATGGGCTTGGAAGGCATGGACTGCTACCATAAAACTTTGGCTTACCTGCGCGAAAAAGATGCCATTATCATTGCCGACATCAAGCGTGGCGACATCGCCAAGACCGCCGAAATGTACGCCAAAGGTCATTTCACTGGCGATTTCGAGGCCGACTTCATCACCGTCAGTCCTTATATGGGCTTGGATAGTATTTCTCCATATCTTCCTTATGTTCAGAACAATAACAAAGGTTTATTTGTCCTGATCAGAACCTCCAACGAGGGTGCAAAAGACATTGAATACATTGAAACCGCTGACGGCAGACATGTGTATAATGTTGTGGGAGAGAAAATTAACGAATTAGGTAAGGCCTACAAAGGCAATTGTGGCTTCTCCGCTATCGGAGGCGTGATGGGCTGCACCCATGCCGACGAAGCTGCGGAGGTGCGCCGCCAATTGGACAGCACCTTCTTCCTGATTCCAGGCTATGGTGCCCAAGGCGGCAAAGCCGAGGATATTGCCCTATACTTGAAAGACGGCAACGGCGGTGTGGTCAACGCTTCCCGCTCCATCTTGCTGGCTTACCGCAAAGTGGAGAACGGCGCCGACAAATTCGCTGAATGCTCCCGCAACGAGGCCATCAGAATGAGGGACGACATTCGTGGAGCAATGAACAATTGATAATTGATAGTTGACAGTTGACAATTAACAATTAATAATTATAAATCCATAATCCTGTAATCAAAAAAAACTCCCCTCGAGCACGAAGTGCGAGACTCCCCCTCATGCAAAGCATGACTCCCCTTGAGCGAAGCGAAACTCCCCCCACTATCCACTAACCCCTAATTCCTAACCCTTAATCACTATGCAGTACAGCAAACAAAACATAATCACCAACCAACGACTGATAGGAGACATTTTCCTCCTCCAGGTCACCCGTCCCGAAGGGGAAATTCGTCCCGGGCAGTTTTTTATGCTGAAAAGTTGGAACGAGGAGCTGACCCTCATGCGTCCCATCAGTGTCTATCGCCACGACGAACAATCAGTGTCATTCATGTACCGTGTGGCGGGCAAAGGAACCCGCTGGCTCAGTGAAACAGGACAGCATAGCAACCTTCTGTTGTTGGGTCCCTTGGGCAACGGCTTTCCCTGCGAGGAAGTGCACGGGAACATCGCTTTAGTCGGCGGTGGCATCGGCATTCCCCCACTCTACGAAACCGCCAAAAAACTGACAGCCTTGGGCAACCATGTGGACATGTATCTGGGTTACAAAGACGTACTATTTGCCTTCGAAGAGTTTGAGAATGTTTGCGAGAATATTTTCATCTCCTCCGAAGCCGGTTTTGAAGGCTACAAAGGTTTCATCACCGACCTGCTGAAACCGGAAAAATATGATGCCGTATTCACCTGCGGACCCTTGGTAATGATGCGTAAGATTGTGGATATGTGCAAGCAAAGCGACACTCCCATTTGGTGCTCAATGGAGAAACACATGGGTTGCGGCATCGGAGCTTGCCTCACCTGCAGCTGCAAGACCACCAACGGCATGAAACGCACCTGCAAGGACGGACCAGTATTCAAGGGAGAGGAGTTGGTGTTTTGAGAGTTGACAGTTGACAGTTGATAATTCAAAGTTCAAAATTCAAATCATAACTTTCAATTTTCAGTTCTCAGTTTTCAACTTAATAAGACTCCCCTCGAGCACGAAGTGCGAGACTCCCCTTTGGACGAAGTCCACTCCCCTTGAGCGAAGCGAAACTCCCCCACTATCCATCATCCACTATCCCCTAACCCCTAATCACTACAAACAAATGAACAACAGATTAAGCATCACCCTTCACGATAAAGAATTCAAAAACCCCTTGATTGCGGCTTCGGGGTCTTTTGGCTTCGGTAAAGAATATAATGAGCTCTACCCCATCGACTGCTGGGGTGGCATCAGCAGCAAAGGACTGACCTTGCACGGACGCGAGGGTAATCCCGGCATCCGCATCACCGAGACACCTGCGGGCATCATGAACAGCGTGGGACTGCAAAACCCTGGTGTACGGGCCTTTATCGATGAGGAACTGCCCTGGATGAAGCAACACGACACCGTCATTCTCGCCAATCTTGGCGGTCATAGCACCGAAGACTACCTGACAGGCGTGGAATGGCTGAATGATAGCGACATAGACATTTTAGAGCTGAACATCTCCTGCCCCAACGTAAAAAGCGGCGGCATGGCTTTCGGACTGAAAGCAGAAGTAGCCCATGAGATTGTGAGTCAGGTGAGAAAAGTCTGCCGCAAACCTCTGATGGTTAAACTGTCGCCCAATGCCGAAAACATCGTTGACATGGCTAAGGCATGCCAAGACGCCGGTGCCGACTCTATTTCTTTGGTCAACACCTTCAAAGCCATGGCTATTGATATCCGCCGTCGGAAACCCGTCTTCGAGAACGTCTATGCTGGTTTGTCAGGCAAAGCCATCAAGCCCATCGCTCTACGCATGGTGCACGAAGTATGCAAAAACGTCAGCATTCCCGTGGTAGGCATGGGTGGCATCACTACTGCTGAAGATGTCATTGAATTCATGATGGCTGGCTGCACCGCTGTGCAAATCGCCACTGGCAACTTCACCCACCCACTGCTTGGACAAGAACTCCCCCTTCAGCTCATCCAACTGATGGACGAACTGAAAATTGAGCATATCAATGATATTAAGGGAGTTATATAATTAGCAAATTAGCAAATTAGTTAATTAGCAAATTAGTTAATTAGTTAATTGGTAAATTGGTTAGTTATTTCATTTGCTAATTTGCACATTTACTAATTAACTAATTGAATAATTCATTTGCTAATTTAATTAAGCAAGTCAGTGTAGGGTCTGAAATTCAGATTTTTGGTCCATTGACCATGGGCGAGAGAATCCTCATTATGATTAATCACATCGAGTCTGAAACGACGATTATAATAGGCTCTTGAGGCGAAGAAACCTAATGCCATGTCATCGTCTGCCTTAATATTCGTATAATTTACACGATCCTGCACAATTGATGAAGATGGCTGAGCAGTCTTATAATAAGTGTAATAAACTTCATCACAGGCCCACAGCTTAATACTAATACATTCGTAGGTATCAGGATAACGCCATACATTATTATTCACTTCAATGTTCTCCTGTAAAATCTTGAAAATAACACTCGGCTTAAAAGAGGCCACATTACCTGCAACAAATCCTGTGGTAACACAAACGTCATTGATAGCTTTATGGACCGTATCTCCCGTTACCTTATCTTGTTCAATAAAACGGAATGACACGTAGGCATCCACAGCGTACGCGTTTTCCGGCCAAGAATTAGTCTTGAAACCAACTTCCCAAGGATCATCTTTATTGATATTAATCGTTGAGACAGACTGACTGGTTCCCAGAGGTATATTGAAAGCCATATTGGCAATCGTCGACGTTTCTGATGTAACCTTCCGGCCTGTTTTCTTATTGGTAATCTCCAGTTGATACAAACAGCCTTCACGTATCGGCACTGGACGATGATTGGTCAGATTTTTCACAGGACGATACAGCACCTGGGTAGGACTTGCGAAAGTACCATAATTTTTTCCTACTGACATTACCGTATCCATGGGATATGTCACAACCTCGCCATTGGGTCTGTGTTCAATCAGTTGGACATCAATCTCATCATAGTACGAAATATTATCCAGCTCGTTTGCCCATACCAACGCATTTTCTTTAGTCAGATAACCTTTATATATCTTGATATAATGATTTTGATCCAGAGGATTCAGCAAACCATACACCACGGTAATATCACGATAATCTGAAGTGAGATTCACATCCGGTTTGCATGAAAGAAAAGATATTGCAACAATAGGAAGCAAAAAGAGCTGTATAAATTTATTTTTTTTCATTAAAAAGAGACTTTTCGAAAGAAAAATATACGTTAATCGTTATAAATATCAGTTTTACGGATCCATTTCACACCCTGACGCTGTCCACGTTTGTTTTCATGGTTATTCTCCACAAATTTCTCATTGAAAGAATAGATCAAGCGGACAGAGAAGAGGTTATTCCGTTGTTTTTTATATTCCGTACTTTGAGCCACATTACTGTATTCTATCACATAATTTCTGATAGGTCTCAAAGAATACTGGAAGCGGAATTCGAGTTTCAGCCCTTTGTAAATCATAAATTTCAAGTCAGCCAAAATACTCCAATCGCTGGTTCTATAAGTTCCCGAATAAATACTGGTATTGCGTTTAAAACCGTTGTACCATTCCTGAGCACGCACCAGTCGTCCCCATGCCACACCTAAACCGATAGCACAACCGCTATGCCAATCCTCAAAATGGAAAAGTATAGGCACCTCCACATAATCCAGATCCAAGCGGCATTTATATTTGGCGGATGGATGAAATTCCACATTTCTATTCACATCCAAGAACATAGCCGGAGCATAGTTGGTGGTATCGAAAGCACGTGTACCTGCCGAGCGTGAACCCTTCTGATTATATAGCAATTCGACAGTTAAAAACCACTGCATTTTCTTGTCCAGGGCAACCATGACAGAGGCACCGCCCACAGCACCAGGTTTCTTATATCCTCGCACATCATCGCCTTCCACCTGCGAAGCGTTTCCGCCTACTATCAAAGATCCAATGAATCGCTGACCATAACCTATGGACACTAACAATGTGCACAATATGATGAGAAAAAATTTCTTCATGTTACAAAAATTGAAGTGCAAAGATACAAAAAATTTCGATGTGCTAGTTTGTTTTAGGGATTAGGGATTAGGAATTAGGGGATAGTATTGAATTATGGATTATGAATTCTCATCTTTTCTTTTCAAAGAATTCCTTCAACAAAGCAGCGGATTCCGCTTCCATTATACCTTTTACAACTTCCGTCTTGGGATGTAGAAGAGGCTGTTTGATGAGCTGATAACCTTTTTTGGGGTCGGAGGCGGCATAAACCAAACGCGACACCTGTGCCCAGGCGATAGCCCCGGCACACATCACGCAAGGCTCTAACGTGACATACAAAGTACAATCTGTTAAATATTTGGCGCCCAAATGGTTAGCCGCCGCTGTAATGGCTTGCATCTCCGCATGGGCGGTCACGTCATTGAGCATACGGGTTCGGTTGTGGCCACGGCCAATGATACGGCCATTGGAGACCACCACGGCACCCACGGGCACCTCATCTTCCTCGAAGGCATCCATCGCCTCGTCGAGGGCACATTGCATGTAATATTCGTCGGACATATCAGGTTACAGGTTTCAGGTTACAGGGGACAGATATACTACCCCGGCCTTCGGCCACCCCTTCTAAAAGAAGGGGAATTCAAAATTCATAGTTCAAAATTCAAAGTTTTATAGCTCATAGCTCAAAACTCAAAGCTAAAAAAGACACATTAATCAAACTAACCAATTAATAAATTTGCTAATTTACTAATTAACTAATTTACTAATTGACAAGTTGTTTCGCCCGTTTGATTTCTTCGGCGAGGGTGTCGAATTTGTAGCGGAAACCTGTGTCTTTGGTGGAGAACAAGGATAGGAATTCCACATTTTTGTTTTTCTCGAACAGGGTGGAGACCGCAATATTATTCAGATAGAAACCATCAATGGTGGCCTGTGCCATCACCTTCTGAATGGCCACTTTGTAGCCTTTCTCATCCGTCACTATGCCACTGCGGTTCAGGAATGACTGCCCCGCCTCGAACTGCGGTTTGATGAGCAGCATCAACTGGGCATCGGGCTTCATAAATGTTTTGAAATAGGGGAAAAGATAGGTTAAAGAAATAAAAGAGACATCGGATACTATCCAGTCAAAGCGACGGTCTTGAACGTCTTCGAGTGTCAACTCCCTAAAATCCTTATTTTCAATGGATAGCACTTTGTCATGATGACGCAGGGAGTCGTGCAGCTGGTCCGTGCCCACATCCACCGCCACCACAAAAGCAGCTCCGTGTTGCAGGGCACAGTCCGTGAAACCACCCGTAGAGCTGCCCACATCCAAGACCTGGGCATCCTTAAAATCCAGATGGAAGACCTCTATGGCTTTCTCCAACTTCAGTCCTCCCCTACTCACATACTTATTGAAAATGTCAATCAACACCACCTCATCTGTATCGGCAATGTCTTTGGAGGCTTTGGTCTCAATCTTGCCGTTCACCGACACGGTTTTCAGTTTAATGGCATCCTGTGCCCGCTCACGGGAGGAACATAGGCCTTGGTCAACGAGGTATTTGTCTAAACGCATGGTTAGGGAATAGTGATTAGGGGTTAGGGAATAGGGGTTAGGAGCTAGGAGATTAGAGGATTACAGGATTACAGGATTACAGGATTGTAGATTTTGGAGTAAAAAAATTAGGAGTTAAGAATTCTAATTCCTAACCCCTAATTCCTATCTACTATATTATTTTTTCTTAGGCGTGTTTTTCAGAACGTCAACGAGGAAGTCCCAGAATTTGCCCACAGAATCGATATTTACTCTTTCATCGGGTGAGTGTGGGTGTTCGATGGTCGGACCAAAGGAGATCATGTCCCAATCGGGATAGCGTGAACCGAAGAGGCCGCATTCCAGACCAGCGTGGATAGCCATGATGGCGGGATCCTTGCCAAATTTCTTCTTATACACGGTCATACAGGTCTTCATAATCGGGGATTCCATATTCGGATTCCAGCCAGGATAAGCACCTGTCAGCTCGATGTCAGCACCAGCCAACTCAGCGATAGCGGTCATCTTCTGTCCCAGTGCATCCTTAGCGGAGTTGACTGAGCTACGGAGCAAGCAGCAAACTCTGAGTTCGCCCTTCTCAGCATGGAAGATAGCCAAATTGTTAGATGTTTCAACCAAATCCTTCATGGAGTCGCTCATGCGCTGTACGCCATTCGGAATAGCGAATACCATGTTCACGATACGTTTCTGAGCATCGGCATCTATCATCTTCTTGGGAGTATCCACTGCTGATACCTTCAATTCCATATCAGGTTCTGTAGCAGCGAATTCAGCCTTAATGGTGTCAGCGAATTTCTTCACGAAGCGTTTGTAAGCAGCCAACTTGTCTTCTGGCAGAACGACGATAGCAACAGCTTCACGCGGGATAGCGTTACGCAAGCTACCACCCACAACAGAGCAAATATGAGCTTCGTATTTGTCGATAGAGCTCTTCAGCAGTCTGGTGATCAGCTTGTTGGCATTAGCACGGCCCAAGTTGATGTCCATACCTGAGTGACCGCCCTTCAGACCCGTGAGGAACAGTTTCAAAGCTTTCATACCAGCGGGTACAGCTTTTTCTTTGTACTTCATGGTGAAGTTAGCGTCGAGACCACCGGCACAGCCCACGTAGAGTTCACCTTCGGTTTCAGAATCCAGGTTAATGAGGATTTTGCCATTGAGCACGCCTGATTTCAGACCGAAAGCACCGGTCATACCAGTTTCTTCGTCAACGGTAGCCAACACTTCGATAGGACCGTGAGCCACATCTTTGGATACCAAAACGGCCAAAGCAGCGGAAGTACCTACACCATTGTCAGCACCCAGTGTAGTGCCATTAGCTCTCACCCAACCCTTCTCAATACGGGTTTCGATAGGATCTTTGGTGAAGTCATGTTTCTTGTCACTGTTAGCCTGGGGAACCATATCCACATGGCCTTGCAGGATAACGGGAACACATTTTTCCATACCTTTGGTGGCAGGAGCACTGAAAATCAAGTTGCCAGTTTTGTCCTGTTTGCAATCGATTTTGTTCTTCTTAGCCCATTCTTTCAGAGCTTCTGTCAGTTGTTTCTCATGTTTTGAGGGATGAGGAACAGAGCAAATGTTGCTGAAGATTTCCCATAACTGTTTGGGATACAATTTTTTAATTTCTTCGTTCATAACTTTTATTTTTAATTAGAATATCAGATAATTATCATTTTGAAATTTGCCCGTCACGCAGTTCTATGCAGCGGTCGGACAATTTTGCCAATTCCTCATTATGAGTCACAATAATAAAAGTTTGGTGAAAGCGGTCACGCAATTCAAAAAAGAGCTGGTGCAGTTTCTGGGCGTTCTCGGTATCCAGGTTTCCTGACGGCTCATCTGCCAGTATCAGGTCAGGGTTATTGGCCAGCGCACGGGCCACCGCCACACGCTGCTGCTCGCCCCCTGACAATTCAGAGGGTTTGTGCCCCACTCTATCGCTCAATTTCAGGAAGTCCAACAGTTCCGCTGCCCTTTGTTGGGCTGCCTGTTTGGACTGGCCGGCAATCAGCATCGGCAACATAACATTCTCCATAGCCGTAAATTCTGGCAGGAGGTGATGGAACTGAAAAACAAAACCGATATGGGAACTGCGGAAATCCGACAGTTGGTCATCATTCAAACCATGTACTTTAACGTCATCAATAATGATTTCCCCTTTGTCGGGACGGTCCAAAGTGCCAATCAAATGCAAGAGTGTGGATTTACCCGCTCCAGAGGGTCCCACAATGGTCACTACTTGGGAAGACTGAACCTCTAAGGATATATCCTTCAGCACTTTCAGTGAGCCATAGCTTTTTTCCACATGATTGACCTGTATCATCGGAACACATTGATTTGAACTTGCAAATATACAAATTTTTTAAATGTGCTGATGAGATAATGTGCTAATTTTAATTAGTAAATTGGTTAATTAGCAAATTAAAACTACCCCGGCCTTCGGCCACCCCTTCTAAAAGAAGGGGGAATTATTATGCTCTCGCTCATTCGTCGAATCTAAAAGAAGGGGTATTGAATTTTGAATTCTGAATTCTGAATTAATTGAAGAACTGCTTTACCCTGCTGAAAAAGCCTTGGTCACTCTTACCCGGCTTGGGTTTGAAATTTTCAGCATCCACAAGTTTCTCAATGGCGGCCTTTTCGTCCTTGGTCAGATTTTTAGGAGTCCATACATTGATGTTGACGATCAAGTCACCGATAATGCGGCTATTCAGTTCCGGCAAGCCTTTGCCTTGCAGTCGCAGAATCTGCCCACTCTGAGTGCCTGCGGCAATCTTGATACGGGCCTTGCCCGTCAGCGTAGGAACCTCAACGGTAGCACCCAAAGCGGCCTGCGGGAAGGAAATATAGTAATTCAGGTAGATGTTATTGCCATTACGTTCGAAGAGTTCGTGCTCTTGTTCTTCTATCAGCACTAACAAATCGCCATTGACACCACCATTTGGGGCTGCATTGCCCTTGCCGCGCATGGTCAGCTGCATACCTTCAGCCACGCCTGCCGGAATATTGACCGTCACCACTTCCTCGCCTTTCACGACGCCATTACCGCCACAATGCGGACATTTATCCTTAATGACTTCGCCTGTACCGCCGCACTCGCCGCAGACTGTCACCTGCTGCATAACGCCGAACATGGTACGCTGCTGCGACACCACCTGACCACTACCCTTGCAAGTGGGGCATGTGGTCACACCATTCTTATCTTTGGCGCCCGTACCACCGCAATGTTCACAAGGCACATATTTCTGGATTTTGATTTTCTTCTCCACACCCGTATTGATTTCCTCCAAAGTCAGTTTCACCTTGATACGGATATTGGTACCCCGACGCACACGTTTAGCTTGGCCACGACCGCCTCCACCAAAGCCTCCGAAACCAGAAAAACCGCCTCCTGAAAAACCGGAGAAACCACCTCCGAACAAATCACCGAAACGTTCAAAGATGGTATTCAAGTCAAAGTCCACATTATAGCCGCCACCAGCCCCGCTCATACCCGCATGGCCGAACTGGTCGTAACGGGCTTTCTTGTCTGGATTGCTCAGCACATCGTAGGCCTCCGCCGCCTCCTTGAACTTCTCTTCAGCATCCTTGTCACCCGGATTACGGTCGGGATGGTACTGCATGGCTTTCTTACGATAAGCTTTTTTTATCTCGTCAGCTGTGGCCGTTTTCTCGACCCCAAGCACTTCATAATAATCTCTTTTTTCCATACTTTCAATCAGTTTTCAATCACCCTTCGCTATTTTCTTTCACTAATTGTCATTTTTTACTCGGAAACTCAATTTCCTTAATTGGCCACTACCACTTTGGAATAACGGATCACCTTGTCTTTAATCTTGTATCCTTTTTCCGTCACATCAATCACCTTGCCCTTATCTTCTTCGTTTTGAGCCGGAAAATGGGTTACAGCCTCATGGAAATCCGTGTTAAATTCCTCACCTTTCGCATTGATTTCTTCCACATCAAAACGTTTCAACAGTTGCAACAACTTATTATAAATCAACACAAAACCTTCTTTAATGGCAGCCACATCCTCCACCTTTTCATTGGCAGCGATAGCACGCTCAAAATCATCAATTACCGGAAGTAAGCCCACAATCACTTTTTCGGAAGCTGTGGAGAGCAAATCCAATTTTTCCTTGTTGGTACGTTTTTTATAATTATCGAATTCTGAATAAAGACGCAAAAATCTATCATTCAATTCTTTATACTTTTCTTCAGCTTCTTCCAAATGTTTTTTCAGCTCATCTTCTTTGGATTTATTTCTGCCAAAGAATGACTTTCCTTTCTTTTTCTCCTCTGTCTTTTCTGAAGAGTTTTCCGCTTTCTCCTGATTTTCGTCCACATTCTCTTCAGAATCTACATTTTCCGTCTGATTTTTGTCAGTTTCATCCGACAAATTGTCATGTTCATGCTGACATTCCTGTTCAACATTCACATCATCTTTAGGTTCTGCGTTTTCAACTTCTTTCATAATATATTGATTTTTAATTTATTAGCAGTTTTAATAGAATATACACAATAATAACATGGCAATTTTCGTGCCAAAAGAACAATAATCAACGTATTTATTAAAAACAAAAAAACATCTTATAAGGGCAACTGTTTTCTCAAGTCTTTACATACACCCATTCCTTCCCTGTTCTGCCTAATTTCGGTTTTATACAAAAGACATGCTATTCCCATAAAGAAATCATTTTTCATGCACTTTCTTCACCTTCTCATTAGCATCCACAAAAGCATTGAAAAACAAATTGCCCAATAATTTGTATCCCTTGACAGTGAAATGGATACGGTCAGTTTGGGCATAACCATGAATACGCCATTGATCCATTGATTTCAGTCCACCCATAATGTCAAACTGATCCCAAACCGCACCTTGGGTTTCCGCCGCCAAACGATACATAACATCCCGGACCTGCAAATTATTTTTATTCACCGCATAACTGCGTCTGGAGACTTTTTTATAAGAGTCATTATTTGTGATAAAAATGAAAGCACAATCCGGATTAACCTGCTTAATACGCTGAATCAGTTGTAAATAGCGGTTTTTGAAGGTCAAGGAATCAAAATTTTCACTATTGGCATCATTAATACCAATACCGAATATCACCATATCAGGCTGAAGCAACTCCATGTCCATCGCAAAATAGGGACAACGCAGATAGTCATCTAAGTCGGCACCATTCACTCCGATAGAATGGAAAGTCAAGCCTGGATTATCATTGTCGAGAAAAACGCCCGTCAAGGTAAAACGTTGAGTGGAATCGCAGGGCATTACCACGGTAAAGGAGTCTGTAAAGTCCTTAACATCAAATACAAACCTTCTAAGTTCCGGGTCTTTAATGACAGGATAGTAATAAGTAGTATCCACTCGGATCCAAGGCACCACTTTGCCATCGTTGGACTCGCCCAATACAATGATTCTATTGGTGCAGAACTCCAAATCCTCGTCATTGAGCGTCATTTTTATCTCCGCCGGCTGTCCCTGCACATACACCGCAATACCAGATGCTCCAAGAGGAGTAAGATGTTCTTGGTAAACATTACGTATCAGTTGGAATTCGCATGAACGCTTCACCAAATAATCGGCAGGGTTGTTGCACTTGTTGGCGGCAGAATAAGGGAAAATTATGCCACGGCGGGCAATCAGATGCGGATAAGAAAGCAAGAGGTTGCGGCGGATGGTATGCGACAGTGTGCCTGCCTGCACATGTGAAGAGCCCAAATGCAGGATATTCACATTGCCCTCGCCCGAGTTCACCACCTCGTCAAACTTCTGAAAGAAAGGCACCAGCTTGGACGTCTGTAAGTCAAAAGCAAAGGTGTCGGCCTCAAAATGGGCAAACTCCAAAGAATCCACCGGACTCCTTGACATCTGAGCGGACAATGGCATAAGCATTGCCATAATCAGAATAAATATCGCTGTTATCTTGCGGTCCATAGCGAATCCAATTGTGTTTGGTCCATATTCTTTCTCATCTGATAAAAACGATAAACCTCATCAAAAGATTGTGCCATGATATCGCCCATGATTTCCGCACCTTTGGGGGTAAAATGCACATAGTCGGGACCCGCCCAGCCTGATTTCACCCACTGAATCATGGAATTCTCGCCACCCATAGCAGCATACAAATCCCAATAAGCGGCACCGTTCTCATGGGCAGCCTCTTTCAAAGCGGCTATCAGTCCCGGCAAGCAAGGATAGGTACGCAGGCTTCCCCCTCCTCTTCGTGTGGACATGTCGGATGGGCCGATATAGACTACCGCGGCCTTGGGGTACAGCGAGCGAATATAGCTAATCTGTTTTGATGTTGCCTCCTTAAACTTCTGGATGCTGGCATCATTGTATAATGCCGGCACGGAGTTACCGCCAAATTGCAGCAGAATAATGCCCACATCCGACAACTCATAGCAACGTTGCAACATGGTATCTTTGAGCTGGGTAAAAATAGTACCCGAACAGCCTCGCAACGGAATATTGTCCACATTCACGCCATAGCCGTCATCCACCATAATACCATAAATATCTGATGCGCCTGACATACGGACAGTCAGCGTGGTAGCTTCCGTATCCAACTGGCATTGAAGCAATTGAATACCCTTGCCAGGACTTTCCATTTCATACTTTTGCTGCTGGCCTTTTGCCGACACCGAAGCTTTGAACTTTCCGCTACGGTCGTTCACCAACAGCTTCACAGAAGAAAAGTGTTTCACTCTATCACGGGCGGCATTATGCTTGGACGCATAGATATTGACCACGGCAGAACTGCCCATGTTGTAACTCTTGGCCATGATGCCATAATTGCCCGTACGCGTGCGCTCGCCTGCATCGCCGTATGGAGCGTAGGCAGTCAAATCGCCCGTGGCACGCTGTGACACCACCGCCGAGGGGATGGTCTGCACTGCAGGCAACATTCCCGGGCCACCACCACCAAAATGAGACTGGAACCACTCACGCAAATTGGCGGACAAACGGTCCATTTCAATTTGCGAGTCGCCATAATGCATAATTCTGATTATACGATGGTTAGCTTTTGCATTACGCATCTCATCGAAGACCTTGTCAAAGAAAGTGATGTCATCATTCGGAAAATAAAACTGTCCGGCATCACCAATAAACACTTCCTTGTAATGTGCCAAGGTGTCTTTCAGCGAGCGTAACTCCTCCATGCGTATAGAATCCTGAATAGCGACAAGCGGATCAACCGTTTCTGTCTCTATGGGTTCACGCACCAAGGCTTCCTCAATTGACGGGAAATGCAATTCCGTAGAACCGATTTTCACCCCATCCTTGGGAAAGAAATAGGCCACCAACGCCAAAATGGTGATGACAGCAAGAATGAAAATCAGGATCTTATAGCTTTTCATGCGGCAATGGCAGCGAAACAGTTTTTAGTGATGACAAGCATGTCCACAAGTGGAACAGTCGTGTGTGCAAGAATCCGAATGCTCGCAATCCTCACGGTCGCAATGTTCTTCTTCCACCTCGTCAATGGGAGCATTTTCCAACTGATATACCACTTCATCGGCCAGTCTGTCAAAAGCTTCATTGATGATGGCATTATTTTGATCAATCAGGTTGCCACCCTTTTCAGCGGTTTCACCCACTTCCTGAACCAAAGGAATCTGTGCCAGCAAAGTGGTATTAAACTCACGGGCAAGTGTCAGTCCCCCACCCTGTCCAAAGAGGAAATATTTTTCCTCGGGATGCTGTTTCGGGGTGAACCATGACATATTCTCCACCACGCCAAAAAGAGGTACATTCATGTTGTCGGGAGCGAACATCTCGGCACCCTTGCGGGCATCGTTCACGGCCAGCACCTGTGGAGTGGTCACGATAATAGCTCCTGAGATTCTGAACTGCTGGATAGCGGATATTTGCACATCGCCAGTGCCAGGAGGGAAGTCCACAATCATGTAGTCGATGTCGCCCCATACCGTTTGGGTAAACAACTGAGTCAAAGCACCACCAGCAAAAGGGCCTCTCCAGATCACCGCTCTGTCGCTGGGTACCAGGAAACCGATGGAGTTGATTTTCACACCATATTTTTCCATGGGCACCATGCTTTCCTTGCCATTTTCGCCCATGGTAACCTCTACCATTTGGTCTTCCAAATCGAACATTTTGGGGATGGATGGACCATAGACATCGGCATCCAAGAGAGCCGTTTTATAACCTTTTTTAGCCAGCATGATGGCGAGGTTAGCGGAAACGGTGGATTTGCCCACACCGCCCTTGCCGGAAGCCACCACGATGATATGTTTTACTCCTTTAATTCTACTTTTTGTCAGCATTGTTTTTATAATTTATTGATTACAAAATATTTATATCCAGATTTGTAGTAAAATACAGAAATGCAAAGATACGATAAAAAATGATACATAAATATGTATTTTTGCCGCCCTTTCAGGGCTCAATAATGTAACAACACATTCATCACCGGGGTTACACCCCGGGCTGAGTTTTTAACGGCTTTCAGCCGTTGACTATCGGCAAATTTTAATGAGTCGTGAAAAGGCAATGAGAACATAGGCGGGAGCAAAGCCCCCGTTAACGAATGCCACGGAATACCTAAAGCCTGAAAGGCCGAAGATAACTCAGCACGGGGTGAAACCCCGATGTAACAAAGACCACCCTGCAATTTGGAGGCCTGAAAGGCCGACAAAAACTCAGTATTAAGATATGACATGGCTTTCAGCCGTTAACCATTGAGACATTGCGATGACGAACGGCATTGCCATTACCTAAGGCCTGAAAGGCCGAAGATAACTCAGCACGGGGTGAAACCCCGATGTAACAAAGACCACCCTGCAATTTGGAGGCCTGAAAGGCCGACAAGGACTCAGAATTGAGATATGACACGACTTTCTGACATTAACCATTGAAACATTGCGATGACGGACGGCGTTGCCATTATCCGAGGCCTGAAAGGCCGAAGATAACTCAGCACGGGGTGAAACCCCGATGTAACGAAGCCCACCCTGCAATTTGGAGGCCTGAAAGGCCGACAAGAATATCAATCGCGAAACAAATAATCAATATCAAAATCAATATGATGTTGTTTTAATATTTGCAAATACTCATCCTTAAAACTTCTCTTTTTATGATGTTCTTCTTGGTTTTTAATATAATTGATCGTTCGCTCTCGAATGGATTCACAAACAGAAAATGCACCATAACCCAACTGCCATGCAAAAGATTTATAACGATCCCCTATGGTTTTTAACCACCGACTACTAGCAATTTTGACCGTTGACATTACTTTTACCAAACTATGATTCTTCGACAGGACAAAAAGCATATGAACATGATTGCCAGTCCCATTAATGCATATTGGTATGCATTCAAGTTGTTTTAAAATGCCACCCATATAAGAGTATAGGTTTTTCCTATCCTCCATTTGAATTTGTGGACTTGTTGTTTTGATATGCCAAACAGCATGAACAAAGATTTTAGATAGCGATTGTGACATGTTTTTTTCATGCAAATAAACGGAAAAGAAATGATATTATCAATAGCTAAAAAACTATTATTCAACACATTAATATTATTACAAAAAATTATAAAAAATGTATTTATTTGAGTAAAAAATGGCATTAATTGGATGGTTTGTGTTTTGTTAGATTTTGATTCAAACTGATATGCGGGTATGATTTTTGGAAATTTTGGTAATAAATTATGACATAACATGTATTCTTGCCGCCCTTTCAGGGCTCAATAATGTAACAACACATTCATCACCGGGGTTACACCCCGGGCTGAGTTTTTAACGGCTTTCAGCCGTTAACCATTGAGACATTGCGATGACGAACGGCGTTGCCATTACCTAAGGCCTGAAAGGCCGGAGATAACTCAGCACGGGGTGCAACCCCGATGTAACAAAGCCCACCCTGCAATTTGGAGGCCTGAAAGGCCGACAAGAACTCAGTATTAAGATATGAACGGCTTTCAGCCATTAACCATTGAGACATTGCGATGACGAACGGCGTTGCCATTACCTAAGGCCTGAAAGGCCGAAGATAACTCAGCACGGGGTGAAACCCCGATGTAACAAAGCCCACCCTGCAATTTGGAGGCCTGAAAGGCCGACAAGAAAAACAAAAATAAAACTAGAAATCAATCAGCTGCAGCTTCTGCCGTTCGGTTTCGGAGGCAGTGAGGTTGAAATGCCACCACTCGGACTGGATGATGTGCAGGCCTGCCCCCGTCATCACCTTGCGCAAGAGCAGTCTGTTTTCCAGCTCACGCTTGGTGATGCGACCTTCCGCTAACAACTGTTGTTCATTGTTGGTGTTGGCTTCCTCGCCGAAGTAGTCATATTCCGAGCCCATCGGCAGCGGACGGCCAGTACAGTCCATCAAAGTCACATCCACGGCGGCCCCATAGTTGTGCATGCCATGTCCCCTGTTTGGATTGCTGACATACGGCATCATATTGGTACCTTTCACCATATCCCACATCTCGTACTGCACACTGACCGGTCTTGATGCATCATAAATCAACAGGTTCAAGTCGGGACGGATTTTCTTCAACGCCTGCTGCGCTTTCAGCACTTTCTCCGCCATTTCTGGCAGCATAAAAGCCTTGTTCAAATCATGATACAACTGCTTGCCTAAGAAATTATACGGCGTGGCATACACCAAATGCACGGCAATGGAGGAGTCCATTTCAGCAATGTCCACTAAGCCCATTGCACGCAGGCGGGCTTCGGTGGGCGTGTCTGTGTTCTCCTCATCCAAGGTGTCACAAACTTCTATGGTTTGCTCTTCCGCAGGAGTTTCAACCGTCTTGGGCTGCTGAGTGCAAGCGCATAGCAATAATACGACTGACAACAGCCAAACAATCCACAACTTCTTCATCCGCTTCAAAATTCTGTTAGATTTTCTGCAATTTAGAACCTTCCTTGGTATCCACAATCATATAGCCTTTTGCCTTAATAGCGTCACGGGCAGCATCGGCTTGTGCCCAGTTTTTTTCTGCACGATAACGGTTACGCTGATCCAGCAGTTCAAGTACTTCAGCAGGAATCTCGACATCAGCGGGCTTTTCAGGCTCTGTTTCTGTCAAGCCGAACACCTTGTCAAATTCCATTAACAAAGTATATTTCTCATCATTGTTGATGTTCTTGTCATGAATCAGATTCCACATGGTAGCCAAGGCCTGCGGTGTATTCAGGTTATTGAAAATACCTTGTTTGAACTCATCAAGATATTTTTTGGAGGCCTCGCTCAACTGAGCCAATGGCAATAACTGAGGGTTTTCGGCTTTCAAGTTGTCCATAAACGCACACCACTTATTGTAGGCATTGTTGGCACCCATCAGGATTTCCTTGCTGTAGAGCAGTTGCTTACGGTAGTGGGCGTTCAAGCACAAATATCTGAATGCCAGAGGTTTGATGCCATATTCACGCAAAGTGTCGATATTCACAACATTACCCAGCGACTTGCTCATCTTTTCGGCATTGCTCATGGTCAGGAACTCGCAATGAATCCAATAATTCACAAAAGTCTCGCCAGTGGCGCATTCCGACTGGGCAATTTCGTTGGTATGGTGGATAGTCACATGATCGATACCACCGGTATGGATATCGAAATGTTTGCCCAAATACTTCATAGACATGGCAGAGCACTCGATATGCCAGCCCGGGAAGCCTACGCCCCAAGGAGAATCCCACTCCATGTCGCGTTTCTCTGTCGGCTTTGAAAATTTCCACAAAGCAAAGTCGGTCTTGTTGCGTTTCTCCGACATATCTACACGGATACCAGCTTGCAAGCCTTCAATGTCGAGATGAGCAAACTCGCCGTAACGTGGGAATTTAGCCGTATCAAAATAGATACCATCGGAGGTACGATAGGCATAACCTTTCTCTTCCAAAGTTTTCACCAACTCAATTTGCTCTGCGATATGTTCTGTCGCTTTACATGCAATAGTTACGGGCAACACATTCAGCGATTTGGTATCTTTGAAGAACTGCTCGGTCCATCGTTTGGAGATTTCCCATGCGGTCTCATGGCTTTCGCGGGCAGCTTTGGCCAATTTGTCTTCGCCTTCGTCGGCATCACTGGTCAGGTGACCCACATCGGTGATATTCATCACATGATTCACCTTATAGCCAGCGTACATCAGCACGCGCTTCAATGTGTCGGCAAAAACGTATGCGCGCATGTTACCGATATGCGCTCTTCCATATACAGTAGGTCCGCAGGAATACATGCCTACTTCACCTTCCTTAATGGACTTAAAGTCCTGTAATCTACGACCTTTGGTATTAAACAAAACGACTCTTTCCAGATTCTCCATAGTATTTTTCTTTCAGGTTAATATTAACTTGCAAAATTACACAATTTTCCCGAAATACACACAATTACATGATTTAAAATGTTGTGACTGCGTAAGGGGTGTTTTTCGCTGTGCTCGAGGGGAGTCTCGCGGTGCTCGAGGGGAGTCTCGCGGTGCTCGAGGGGAGTCTCGCTGCGCTCGAGGGGAGTCTCGCTGCGCTCGAGGGGAGTCTCGCTGCGCTCAAGAGGAGTCTCGCGGTGCTCGAGGGGAGTCTCACTGCGTTCGAGGGGAGTCTCACTGCGTTCGAGGGGAGTTTCGCTACGCTCGAGGGGAGAGATTAATCCTGGAGGCAACGGACGGAATAGGCTCCGGACTTGTTGCCCGAATAACCATAGCGCAACACTTTGGGATTGCCATAATACAAACTTCTGATCCATGCACTGGTGGCATTCACCTCTGTTGAGCTCCAGAAATTGGCAGTATAATTGAAATAAGTGTAAACGTTGTTATAGAAACTGCCAGCCGGCAGAGTGCTGAAGCCCGTTGCATTGTTCAAGCTGGGATTATTGCCCACCGCATAATCGTTATTACTCGATTTCCAACCTGTTGTAGATGCCAAGGCTTTTGCAATATACTGAGCGTCATTGCCCATCACAAAATCACTTTGGCTGCTGACATAATTTGTCAACTGTGTCCATTCGGCATCGTTAGGCACATGCCAACCTTCTGGACAAACGCCCTGCACCAAAACATTTGCAATATTTGCATCAGTCCCTACCGCAGCGGCATAATTGTACAAATAGCCACATGTGCTCACATTTCCCTCATTACCATTAGGCAGATAACGATATGCGGCGCCAAAAACCGTTGAATCACCCAAGGGGATCTCTGTACCATCGGCATAATGGGTAGTGCGAAGATTCTCTGCCATCCACAACTGCTCACCTATCTGCACAGCATCATATACATTCCCATCTATATCAGAAACCGCATTCTCAACCACCTGGGCTGTAGCAGGATAGAGATGAATTTGCATCGTCAAATCCTCCTGCACCGTTGGTTCCTGGTTCTGCGGTTCCTTATTTTCTTCTTTATGGCAAGCGAATAAAACAAATGCCAGCATACAAAAAACTAAACCAATTTTATTCATAAACATCTCTTTATCAAAACTATACCATCAAATTTCAAATTCATATTTTTCAATTCTGAAACATGATACACCATCTGCCTATTCTCTCACCTGCTTCACAAAGTCGAAAGTCAGCAGACGGGTAGCAAACCCAAGCAAGAGAGCAAAAACGCCACTGATTAGCAAGGCCCAGAGGACATGCCCGTTGAAATGCTGCGAGAAGAACCACACCGCCGTTACCAGCACCACAGTAAACAGCAGGGACTGCCACAGTGGCAAAGAGTTCACAGGCACTTTCAACTGGCGGAAAGCGATGACCACTTGCAGCACCGCCACTACCGACTGGGTGGAAAGGCTGGCGATGGCCGCTCCTTCCGCTTGCATGCGGGGTATCAGGATCAGGTTGACCGCCATATTCACCACAATTCCCGCTATTGCCGTGATATTCAGCAATTTCAAATTTCCATTAGCAGTCAGCATAGTGCCAAAAATATATGTGAAAGATATCGGTATGATACCCGCTATCAGAAAACGGAAAACCGCGGAACTTTCCTCCACATGCTCCTTATATAACAAATCCATCACCGGCAGTCTGAAGCACTCCAACAGCACCACCGAGGTCACCGAAAACAAGAACAAAAGTGAGAAAGAAGACTTGACGATAGGGGTAATATTCTCGTTGTTCTTCAGCATTTTGGAGAAGAGCGGCAACAGGATGACCGAGAACAAGTAGGCAATCATCACCAAAGCATCCAGCAAGCGGAACGCCGATGCATAAATACCTGCTTCAGAAGCACCCACACCTTCTGGCAGCAACCGTTCCAACATCACTGAATCAATACGGTTGTAAAAAGACATCAGCAAGAACAAGATGGCAAAAGGCAGGCTTTTCTTCAGTATCATCAGGAAGAAAGTGGGATTCCAACTCAAGCGCGTCACCCTACCCTTAGTCACCACAATAGCCAATGCGGTCAACGCGGTCAGCACGTATGCCACAGTCTGGCAATAGATAAACCACTCGATGCGGAAAGGCTCGTTCGTCACCCCGCCCCACAGCAAAATGCCACAAAAAATAATCATCAGCAGACGGTCCATCACCGACAAGCAGCTGTCTGTCTTGAACATCAGCAAAGCCGATATATTCGAGCGCAGATAAAGGATAAACGCATTCAGGAACTGGTTGATGGCCATCCAAAACAGGAACCAAAGCTGAAGTCCCCGGTAACCGATAATCAAGGCCACCACAAAAACCACTGCCATATATACGACACCCAGAAGGAGTTTCAGTGTAATGATGCCCGACAGATGCTTATGCAGCAGTTGCTGATGTCGCGCAATATTCCGGTTGTTGAAATTGGTGATGCCCATGTCCAACAACATGTTGAACAGATAGGTAAAATTGAAAACCGCGAAATACAAGCCATAACTTTCCGCCCCCACGCTGTTTTGCACCCCAACATCAATGCCCAAAATCCAGAATGGCTTTATCAGCAGATTCAGGAAAATCAGCAATACAATGTTGAAAATGAAATCCTTCTGTTTCACTTGACGGCCACTTTTTTTATCTTTGCGACAACTTGCTATTTATTGTTTTTATTGTACAAGCCCGACGGCTTGGTTCTTCCCCACTTAATTGGCACATAATCAGGATTATACCAAGTTTCTTCCACTTGGTATTCATGTTTGGCTTTCACCCAGTCGCGATAAAACTCATCAATTTCATCCAAAGTAAAAGGCAAAATAGCCGCCACTTCATGGCCGAAATTCTTCATGCGTTTGAACCTATAGGAATAACCGTATTTCTCGAATTGCGGAACGATTTTATTACTGCCGAAAAAGCCTATATTGGCGAAGGCAATCTGATTATAGTTCACCAACTGGTCTTCTGTACCATGATAGAACAAAGTTGGGGCTGGATTGCCGTCAGCGTATTTCACCTTTCCATTGCGGGAAAGGATAGCACCAGCGTAGGAGATGACCGCCGCATAACGGAAGTTGGCTGGCAGCAATTTGGCGGTTTCATGCTGATTATGCAACCAGTAATCCGCCTGAAGCACAGTAATAGCACCGGCACTACTGCCAGAAATCAAAATCTCCTGGGTATTGATATGGAAACGGTCAGCATTCTTGCACAGGTAGGCCGTCGCAGAATACAAATCCTCCACTGCCAAACGGATAGCGTATTCCAGTGTACTGACCATAGACATACCCATCTTGGTCACCCCTTTCAGGCCGAGGCGATAGTCTATGGCCACCACCACATAGCCTCTTTCACTCAATTGTTCAAAAGCCTTAACCATCATAGGCTCATCACGACGGCCACCGATAAAGCCGCCGCCAAAGACAAACACAAAGCAGGGGTAGCCTGTATCAGGTGCCGCAATCGTTGGCATATACACATCCAAGAGCAGATGATTGGTATCTTTTACAGCAAACTCCTCAGTATAATCAGCCTGGGCGAACACGGCAAGCGAAAATGCCATCACGCAGAAAAAAGCAAGAATCCTTTTCATACAATTTCAGTTTGGTATAAAAATGCAAAGGTACGAAAAAAACGGACATGCGCAACGGGATAAAATTTTCTCAGCCCATACCAATAGAGATATGCACCTTACTTCCGTCGCGACACCATCATATAGAACTGGCTTTCTCGCATCCATTTCATGACATTTTCCTTGTTATACTTGTCTTCATAAGACAAACGCTGAGGAAAAACAATCTCAACACCTAACCATTGGATACAATAGCGTTGGTAATCGCAATATTCTCCTGTAAAAGTTTTCTGATACACATGCTCAATGGCTTTATCCAATTTCTTGAGCAGCTTCGATTTTACAGGCAGTAACAAATCTAATTCAGAAATAATTTTCGAATTGTCGGCCAAGTAGGAATCAAACACCTCCGGAAGAAGTTTCTCTATCGCCTTGTCGGGCTGCCCAAGCCGCTTATATATGTCGGCATAACGCAATGCAGTTCGAATGTCATTCTCGGCATACGCATTGCCACAATCACTGAGATACGGATATGTCGTGTCGGAGAGCGCCAGGTAATACAAAGCGGAATCGTATTGCTGCAACTCATAATAACAATCGCTGATTTGGTCGGCTGCTCTGTGCCGATAATTGGCATAGGGGTCGCTCATGATATCACCACCCAAGGGTTCAAACTCATCTTGTCCACCATGCATCAACAAGGTATAATAATCTATTGACTTCTTATATTCTTTTTGCACGGAATAAATATAAGCCACATTATACAACGCTCTTGGATACAAGTCATTACGTGGATGATTCTCCACAATGTATAAATAACCCGACAAAGCTTCATCCATTTGGCCTTCCTTGAAGGACTTCACCGCCTCCTCGAAATAGTCGGAAGGCATTTTCTGCCCAAAGGCGAAAACACTGAACACCAACAATAAAAACAACAGCTTGATTTTCATAATGTTATAACAAATTGACAAACCGTCTGGTTCTTTATTCCATAAAACACCACCTGTTTACCATCAAAAAATCCATTCCCTGAAAAAATCCTATCTACATTATACAACTCCTTATAGATATGATTATTGACAACAACTTGAAAGTTTTTTTCCCCGACATATTGAATGGCAAAGAAACCATGTTCATTAATGACAGCTTCTACTACACAACCTGCACTTGGATCTACCCAATATCGTTTAATCGGGAGTAAGGGTTCTGACAGCTGACCATCATACACAAAATAGCCATGTCCCCCATAGTTGAGACATGATAGCAAATGATCATTCCCAGTCCATTCAATGGCTGCTTGATAAGATAGCACATCTTTCCATGAGAATATCTGAACACTTTCCCTCTTATGTATCTGTTTAAGTATCATATTATTATCCTGATACAGATAAACAGAATCATCGGTTTTGAAATAATGCAAACTTTTTCCCTCAGGCGTGATATACAAGGGCATGGCTCTGACTCCGTACTTCGAAAGTGGCTCCTCATCCACTTTGCCATCAACCACCTTGTATAAATAATAATCTTTCAAGCCGTAATATGCAAAATGTCCATTAGCATCCATAATGGGATTATAAATCTCCTCAAAATCAGCAGGATAATCCATTCCGTTTACATTCAGATAAAGATGGCCATTTTTTTCAAAAGAATAGAAAGCGTTCTGGATGTTGAGCAAGGTAATATTACCGATATTATCTATATCCCTACGGAGCTGTCCATTGAGCACAATAAAGTCTGTACCACCATCATCACCCGTAAGATAATACGATCCATTGTCCATCAGGGCAAATTTCCCGATTGACATAACTTGTTCAAACACAGTATCTTTTGCATGAATACAATACATACGATCGTATTTCCCCACAGGGGTTTCAGGCTTAAAAAATTTAGCATACAAGTAGTCCCCGTTATCATTGATGGACAATGCCTTAAATTTATAATCTGATGTATCAACAGGTTGATTGTTTATGTATAACACAAAACGGTTATTCCGATATAGATAGTAAATCGAATTCCCATTTTCGCTAAAATCCACCCAATTTTCAAATTCAATTCCGGATCTGTCCAAGTCGGTTAAAGGGGTAGCCTGCACCATTCGGCCGTCTATATAAATGAACGCCGTCTTCCTGAGAGCTGAAATGACTGCAATATGATTACGAGTTTTTCCTGACAGAGGGCGCTGCACTTTTCCCGTTACTGGCCCATAAATACTTGTTCCCCATCTATTTTTAACATACACGGTATCAATTTCTGATGGGGAACAGCAACGCATAAAATCCACATCGCCAAAAGTTCCACCTATACCTCCTGCAGCACAGAGATTGTCCACAGAATCCTTGCTGGCTACCACAACACGGTCATTCAAAAAAAAGAAATTGCCTTCACAATCGAAAGAAAAAGAGGAGGCATATTGTTTTAAATGATAGGAGCCTAATGTGTCAATCCACAAGACCCTCTCAGTTATACTTTGACCATAAGACAGCTTGAAGAAAAAGCCTAGCAATGCCACGCATAAAAAAGCAAGAATCTTTTTCATTCAATTTCAGTTTGATATAAAATGCAAAGGTACAAAAAAAGTTCAAAGCTAAGTAATAGCTCTCCATTAAAATCCTGAAATATCACGCGACCACCTCTTCCGGATGATACAGCATAGCGCAACGGTCAATGATGGCAATTGCCTTTTCAAAACCTGCATCACAGACTTTTTTGTCTATTGCCCCATCATATCCCATAAACAAATGCATGGTATCGTAACCCGCTAAAATATAATCCAACAATTTTCCATCACGCTTCTTGGCTGCCTCTTTGTATTTCTCAATAGACGGACGACCTTTGCCCTTACGCACCTGAAGAATTGCATCAAGTGCAATCAAACATCCTTTCCATAAGGTGTCACCAGCTATCCGTACATATTTCTTATCCTTATACTGTTTTGTTTCAGGATTATAAATGGAATTTTTTATAATATCCCTCGCATTGGCCACATATCTACGAGCATCATCAATAGGATTCTGTAATTCAATATTTTCCATAGTTGCGTATTTTGTTGTTTTACTGATGGCAAAGATACAACAAGAATAATACATATCAAGGATTATTGACAATTTTTTTGTCGCTCTAAATCAACAAATTAAAAATAAAAGAAAATATTTTAACAAACAGTTGTTAAAATTCAGATTGAATTTTCAAAGAAAATCATACCCATCCCGAAAAAAAATACGCCAAAGTTTAAGAACCTCAATATTGGATGCCAAAAGCCTGCATCATACCCGAACCAGGCAAATGCATTCCCGCAGCGTAAACATCAGGATTTTCAAGAATTTTGTAAAAATATTTTCTGGTTTTTACAGCTTGCTCTGGATCCTTATCATAGATGGCACAACATTCCGGATAATGTATTTGCAATCCCCATGCGTGAATCAAATCTCCGATAATGTACAATTCATCCACCTTGTACACAGTATGTCCCGGCGTATGCCCTGCCGCATCAAAGGTCTCAACAAAACCTGCAATGGTATCACCAAACATAAATGTATGAATACGGGGACCATACGCAGCCTGTATTTTACGCACCATCTCATCCTCTTTGAAAGCTTCCAGCTCAGGGACAGAAACCCATAGTTCCGCCTTAGGGAATACTGCGGTATCATGATCCATCAGACCTCCGATATGGTCACGATGACAATGGGTTAGACATATCATATCAATATCCTCTGGAGCAATTTGAAGACCTGTCAACTCGCCCAACATAAGTCCACCTGACTCTCTTCCCAATCCAGCGTCGAAAAGAACATATTTGTCATTTTTATGAATCAGGAACGCATTAATCGAAGATTCAGCTTCACCTGAAGGCATCATTCTACGAAGGATTTCGCTATCCACATCCGGAAATAAGTCAGCTGGCATTGTAGAGTGTTTGTCTATCAAGGTCCACAATTCAAAATCCTGGAAATCATAATGGTAAACAAGTTCTTCTATTTCTGTTTCTTTCTGATGACATGCCGACAACAAAACGGAAAGCAAAGCGAATAAAAAAGTCAATTTTTTCATACCTGACAACTATCATATTAGAACTCATACCCCACTTTGAACACGATGCCATTACTAAAGTTGGATTCCACGTTGTAATGTTCATCCACCATACGGCCTATATAATTGGCACTCAACACGAAAGCATGACGATTGAAATTCTTCTTAGCAAGCCCCACCCTCACACCGACACCTGCATCAAAGAAAAAAAGCTCATGAAAAACATCACAACCGACATCAGCATTCCAGAAAGGCACACATCTTCGTGAATCTTGGCGTATGATATTGCCACGAGCGTTCAGTATTAAGCGAAGCGAACCAATCATCAGTTTATATGGAAATTGAGATGTATATTTATAATCGTATAAGACACCATTAAAGCCAATGCCGATACCCAATTTCGCAAACTGGGAAAAACGGTATCCATTAACCACTGTAAATCCTACCATTCCCTCATACGTTTTTGGTTTATACCACACTGATCCTGCATGCGCTTCCACAGCACACCACCAGCCTTTGTCTCTTTGATGCCAAGGTGTATCATCGGCAGACTTGTTCTTATCCTTCGCAATATTTTCTGAAGCCAAATAAGTATCTTGTGCGTATGCCAGATACACACTGCAAATTATACAAATCAAGAGAATAAAAAATCTTTTCATAAGCCAATTTTTTTCCGCAAAAATACAAATTAATTCGGAATTTCACCTATAAATTTGGGAAATTTAGATTTTGTGATATACAGCATCAACTGTTGTCATTTCCTTTCGCGTCGGTCAGGTAATGTGCTTCGGTGCATGTGACACCTTCGACGCGACTGAATACACAACCCGTAACACATACTATGCAGCGGTTGCGGTTACACCGCAATTTCGGCCGCATCGCGGCCACCATCGCATAGCAAGTGATAAAGGAAAATGTTTCACAGCGTGCCAAAGGTACGCACCTATTGCAGTCAAATTATCGGGTATAATTTGCTAATTAAATTTGGTTCAACCAATGCAACGCGGACTTCACTGTAGGCACGCCGTGGATGGTGAGCACCGCCTTCTGGTTGTGCTCCTGAATCTGCACCTTGGGATGGTTTTTCTGCATGAAGGTCAGCACACGGGTGAACAGCTCCGACTCGTAGAAAGGTGAGTTGATAGATGGAGCAAAGAATGCCATCAGCTTGCCGTTTTTCATGGAAATCTTCTCTAAATGCATTTCCGCGCCCTTGCGCCGTAAGGGGATGGTGCGCAGCAACTCCTGTGCCTCTTCCGGCACGGGACCGAACATATCCGCCAGCTTCTTGCGGAAGGCCTCCACCTCCTCCTCTTTCTTCATATTCTGCAACTCCTTGTACAGACTCATACGCTCGCTCACACTGCTGACATAATCGTTGGGCAACATGGCGCGGACATCGGTTTCCAGCAAGCAGTCACGCAGCAGCAAGGCTGAATTGTCCGCCATTTCCACCTCCAGATGGTCCACATCGTGCAACTCCAGAATGGCCTCATTCAGAATCTTTTGGTACATCTCGAAACCGATTTCGCTGATAAAGCCGCTCTGGTCGGCACCCAGTATGTCGCCAGCGCCACGGATATCCAAGTCGCGCATGGCAATCTGCAGGCCACTGCCGATATCCGAGAAGTCCTCTATGGCCTGCAAACGCTTGCGTGCCTGCTCGTTCAGTTCCTCGAACGAGCGCACCAGCATATAACAGAAGGCCTTTTTGTTGTTGCGCCCTACCCTGCCTCGCAGCTGATGCAACACATTCAGGGCAAAATTTTGAGCATCATTGATAATCATGGTGTTGGCGTTGGTCACATCCAAGCCCGACTCCACGATGGTGGTCGATACCAGCACATCGTAATCGCCAGCCAGAAATTTCAGCATGATTTCCTCTAACTGAGTGCCATCCATTTGTCCATGGCCCACGGCGACACGGGCATCGGGCACCAAACGCTGCACCAAACCTGCCACCTCGTAAATATTCTGAATTTTATTGTGCACAAAGAACACCTGCCCACCACGACTAATCTCGTAGGATACCGCATCCCTAATCAACTCTTCATCAAAGAGATGCACCTCTGTCTGGATGGGATAACGGTTGGGAGGCGGCGTGGTAATGACCGAAATGTCACGGGCACCCATCAGCGAGAACTGCAGCGTTCTAGGAATCGGTGTGGCAGACATGGTCAAGGTATCCACATCATATTTGATTTCACGCAGTTTTTCCTTGGCACCCACGCCAAATTTTTGTTCCTCATCAATAATCAGCAAACCCAAATCCTTGAATTCCACATCTTTGCTCAACAGACGATGGGTACCAATGATGATGTCAATACTGCCATCTTTCAGTTTCTTCAAGGTTTCCTTAATCTGCTTGGCACTCTTGAAACGGTTGACATACTCTACCGTGCAAGGCATGCCCGACAGACGCTCGGAAAAAGTGGTATAATGCTGCAAAGCCAGCACTGTAGTCGGTACCAAAACAGCCACCTGTTTACTATCGGCCACTGCCTTAAAAGCCGCACGGATAGCGATTTCCGTCTTGCCAAAACCCACATCCCCACAAATCAGGCGGTCCATGGGATGCTGGCTTTCCATATCGTTTTTCACCTCGTTCAGCGACTTCACCTGATCAGGGGTATCTTCGTAAATGAACGATGCCTCCAACTCATTCTGCAAATAGCTGTCGGGCGAGAAGGCAAAGCCGTCCTTGGCTTTGCGCTTGGCATACAGCTGA
Organism: Bacteroidales bacterium; assembly: GCA_016290295.1. Classification (GTDB taxonomy): domain Bacteria; phylum Bacteroidota; class Bacteroidia; order Bacteroidales; family WCHB1-69; genus RUG11690. Next base: position 12,123 of record JAEETJ010000016.1, on the reverse strand, counting down.
ATCAAGTCAATAGCCAGTTCCTTCACCCGCTTCTTGGTCCGTTCTTTTACCCGTTCCCAAGTACCAGAACCCAAGCGGTGCAGTTTGGGCGGCATACCGTCTTTGCCTACATACTTGCTGATTTTATGCAGCGAATGGATGCTGATATAAAGCAGGTCACCGTCTTTATACGACAGCTTGATGACTTCCTGTTCCTTACCGTTCACATCCATCTTCTGCAAGCCCTCGTAAATGCCAATACCATGGTCGATATGTACCACATAATCACCGGGTTGCAGGTCATAAATCTCCTTCAGCGTGAATTGCTCGCTCTTTTTATAGCGGTCACGAATCGAAAAACGGTGGTATTTCTCAAAAAACTGATGGTCAGTATAAACACACAGTCCCGAATGGACATCCGTAAAGCCTTCATGCAACACAAAATTACATGGTGTATATAATTGACCTATAGTGTATTCGGTTTTCTTCGTCGCATTGTACTTATCCAACAGCTCATGCATCACCATCTCCACACGACCCAGCTGATTCTCATTTTCTGATAAGAAAAGTGTCTGGTAACCATGCTCCAGATTCTCTATCCATTCAGCCAAGAGCAGGTCGAAATTCTTGCCGAAAGAATTTTGCGGTTTGATGTCAAAATCAAGTGTTAAACAACTGTTTTCCAGTGTATTGGAATTTATCTCCGCACAGCTGTATTTTGCCAGTTCCTCACAAAGATTATCGCCATCAATATAAAAATCAGTAGGATTCAATACTGAAGTCTTTCCATCATCAGCCAAAAATTCCTCTTCCATCTTATGGAAATTGGCATTCAGCTGACTTCGCACATCACGGATATTCTTCAGCCAACATACCGTATCCTTGCCCAGAAATTCCATCATCGGCACCCGCTGTTCCACCGTTTCCACGGAGGAAAGATAGGGCATAATATGCAGTTTATCAACTTCTTTTACAGACAATTGCGTATTGGTGTCGAACTGACGGATGGAATCCACCTTTTCACCAGCCAGCTCAATACGGTAAGGATATTCCTCCGAGTATGAAAACACATCGAAGATACCGCCACGCCAGGCAAACTGTCCCGGCTCAAAGACAAATTCTTCTTGTCTGTATCCATATTCGAACAAAAAATCCAAGAAAGTATCTACGGGTAGTACTTCAGCCTTAGTAACTGTAAATGAGTTACTTTTGATATATTTTTTAGAAAGAATTTTCTCCGCGATAGCTTCCGGATAGGAGACGATGATGTAGTGCCCGTCTTCTTGTGTCAGCTTGTTGATAATCTCCGAGCGTAGTTTTACATTGGCATTGTCAATCTCCTCATACTTAGATGCCCTGCGATAGGAAGCCGGCAGATAGTGTATCTTTTTCTCCTGCAAAGACTTATCCTGATCGTGCAAGAGAAATTCCAAATCATGATAAAAGAAAGCGGCAGACTCACGCTCCGGGAAAATGAACAGCTGATGCTGCCTCAAATGTTCAAAAAGTGAGGCAGTAAGCAATGCCAACGAGGTCTCATTCAAACCTGATAAAGAAATGTTTTTCAATTCGTTAGATTGAAGAAACGCTTCCGCAATCTGTGCTTTTTCTTGCGGACAAAAGACTTGAATCAGTTCATCAGGAGTCATACAGTCAGTTTGGGTTTCGTCAAATCATCCGCTACCACATCTATGGTCAAATGTGAAACGGGATGTTCAAAGATAAGTCGATGGGCTTGCAAGCTGATGGAGCCGTCGGGATTAGAGCGTTTCGCGCCATATTTCAGATCGCCTTTGATGCAGTGTCCCATCGCGGACAATTGCACCCGTATCTGATGATGGCGGCCGGTCTGCAGTTCCACTTCCAACAACGAGTAATGGTCGTATTTCTCGACAAGTTTATAGGACAGCACAGCTTTGCGGGCGCCTTCGGCATGCTCATCCACACAAAAGCTCTTGTTCAGCTTCTCATTTTTGCGCAGGAAATCTGTCAGCGTGCCCTCTTCCTGTCCAGGGCAACCCTCCACCAAAGCCCAGTAAATCTTGCGGATCAGGTGATTTTTCACCATCTCGTTCATACGGGCCAGCGCCTTTGATGTTTTGGCAAAAATCACCGCACCCCCCACAGGGCGGTCTATACGATGAACCAAGCCGCAGAAAACATTTCCCGGCTTGTCATAGGTTACTTTGATGTATTCACGTACTGCTTCCACCAAGGGAAGATCGCCTGTTTTGTCGCCTTGCACAATTTCCCCCGGCAGTTTGTTGACAATGATCAGATGATTGTCTTCGTATAGGATTCGCTCACTAATACTGTTCTTTTTCATTCGGGAAATCCACAGCTTTCACATCACTGATATAATGGGTAACGGCATTGATAATTTCCTCACTCAAAGAATGGTAGCGGCGCAGGAAACGCGGCGAGAACTGCTGGGTAATGCCCATCATGTCGTGGAACACCAGCACCTGACCCGATGTGGCTGAACCTGCACCAATACCAATGGTAGGAATGCTCACCGTTTCGGTAACTCGTTTGGCCAAGTCAGCGGGTATTTTTTCCAACACGATGGCAAAGCAGCCGTGTTCCTCCAGCACCTTAGCGTCAGCGATCAGTTTTTCCGCCTCTTTTTCCTCTGTAGCACGTACAGTATAAGTACCGAACTTGTTGATTGACTGAGGGGTCAATCCGAGGTGACCCATCACAGGAATACCTGCGGTGAGAATACGGTCTATAGATTCGGAAATTTCCACACCACCTTCCATTTTAACTGCATCAGCACCAGATTCCTTCATGATACGGATAGCGGAATGCAAGGCCTCCTTGGAGTTACCCTGATAGGTACCAAAGGGCATATCCACCACCACCAAAGCACGCGAAACGGCACGCACCACGGAAGAAGCATGGTAAATCATATTATCGAGGGTGATGGGCAAAGTTGTGGTATAACCAGCCATCACATTGGCGGCGGAATCACCTACCAAAATCACATCAATTTTAGCCATGTCCAACAACTTCGCGGTGGAATAGTCGTAGGCGGTAAGCATGGCAATTTTCTCCCCCTCATTGCGCATACGCTGCAAAATATTGGTGGTCACCTTATTCACATTACTGTATAGATACGCTGACATAACAAACTTAAAATTAGTTAAATCAATATCGTTAAATAAACTGAATGCTATTAAAAAAAATTAAAACAGGCTGATGGAGAGACCCAAAGACATTGGAAATTCAGCAGGGCCTGTGCCATTGTTGAAGAGCTTATTGAGATGCACGCCATAGAAGACTGCAAAAGCCTTCCAGCCGATACGGGTATAGGCTTCCACACTGATTCTCTGCGTATTATAAATCTCACGGCTTTTGTACCATCTATCCATTGAACCGCCCTCTGGATCTGCGCCTTTATAGTTCTGCGACACCTCGGCAATCAAGCCCACACGGACACCAATAGAGAACTTGAAACCGCTTTGTCTATGGCGGTATCTGAACTCAATCGGCAGGTTGCAGTTCATGTAGTTGATGCGGTTCAATTTATACTTGATGTTCTCATCCAGCACATAATACTTCATAATCCAGCCATCGCTGATTTTCAGCAGGGAATTGGTAAACTGGGAATAATAGGAAAATCCCAGACCCACGCCAAAAGAAACAGGACTGGTTTTAGACACTTTGAAATCCCACAAGGCGGACACCGAAAAACCCGGGTCGAACTTCATATGTTTTACCTCCTGCGGCATTCCCATCCAGAAAGAATGGTAAATGTCGATATTCAGGCGGTCTCGCACGATTTCAGGTTTCTCCTCCCCTTTCGGATTCAACACCTTTTCAACTTTCTCTTTTACCTTGCCTTTTTTTCCTTGAGCGAGTGTATCTTGACTGTCTTGCGCATACGCACAAACGCATGACGCAACTATCAGAAAGAGAGCAATGAGTTTCTTTTTCATACCATTACATTAGAATTTGCAAAGATACAAAATATTTCAATTAGCAAATTAGTTAATTAGCAAATTAGTTAATTGGAGGGGACGCATTGGATTTGTTCAATAGATTATTTTGTATAGACTCGCCACGGCACGTCTCCACAATCACATCAAGGCAGGTAATCATTGCTGAAAGAAAAAGGCAGCAGGTCGCTAATGCTCTTCAGCACATACACCTCGCCCTCTTCGCCTGCCAGCAATACCTCTATGCGCTGCTTGAATTTCTGCTCGTACTCGAGCAGAGCTTGGCGACAGCTGCCACAAGGGGATACTGGGCGTGTAAGTTTTTCTTTGGGATTAATGGCTGTAATCGCCAATTTGTTGAACGGAACCTCCGGAAATTGGGCAGATGCGTAAAATGTAGCCGTTCGCTCAGCACACAAACCCGACGGATAAGCGGCATTTTCCTGATTATTTCCCGTGATGACCTCACCATTATTCAGCAAAACGGCGGCTCCAACCTTGAAATTGGAATAGGGAGAATATGCCTTTTTCGCTGCTTCATGCGCCTTTTCCAACAAATCGAGCCATTCAGCCGGTAATTCCGAACGGTCTTCGTAAACGGTAATACGGGAAATCAAATCAAGCGTTTTCATAATGATTCAAATTAAAGCCATACAATAAAATTGAGTTCATGACCGAAAACAAGGTCAGACCGGCCTCTGTTTCCAGCGTGTCCTCGGTAAACATTGAGCCCACCAAAATAATGAAGAAGGCCACATATACGAAAGTGATTTTTTTCTTTTGTTCAACAAAAGGATATATCAGCATGATAAGAAAAAACACAGGCACTGCGATACCGCCCATCAACCAAAATGTGAGCCACTGGTTATGACACCCTATTCTCTCCTTCCAGCACATGCTACTGCCTTCCAGTTTCAGCTGCTCACTGACGGCGGTTTTATGGTTGCCCAAGCCCACTCCAAGACCCCAATTCTGCTGTACTAGATGCCATGCGGCACGCATATACTCCACACGCTGCAGCAAGGTGGAATTCTGCACATCACCCGAACATCTGTATAATTCAATACTGAAGAAAATCGGGTATAAGGCGCGTTTAATGCCAAAACCGCTGGTATAGTCCACATTGGCAATACCCCGCTCAATATTATGCACATCTCCATCCGACAAAGCCATTACTCCGGCGCTGTCCTTACGCAGATGACAAGAATTCAAATAGCGCACCAAGGTGGCCTTTTCAACAGGTTCACTGATATCCTTATCACTACGAACCGCCCAAGCCCTTTCCATCTCTTCCTCACACACATACATGCCTATCGGAGAACCATTTTCCACCATGGAATTCATATTATTCTCATACGGATTTCCATTCGCAGTCACCGTATCTATAGTCAAATACTGTGATTTATCCACGTGAAAATAGCGCCAGGTCACGCTTCCCACAAAAACCATAAAAACAGCCAACAGGAAAAGCATGCCTGCAGCTATCCAACGGTAAGTTTTTTCTTTCCAATGACAGAACAGCACATACAAGAGGTAGGCCACAGCCACCAAAAATAACAAAATAATTCCTGTAAGTGTCTGGGCAATAAAAAGGTAAATCAACAGCCATATTGCACTGACGAGTGCCAAAACCACCCCAAAAACAGACCTGTTGAATTCTTTCCTTTTAGGGAGAAGTCTAAAACTACGCTGCACATCCGAGAATGATTTCACCAAAGTCGGCAACGACCAATCTTTTTCTTTGAACGCATAATACAATAACAGCACTATCGCCACATCAATACACAAACTAAAGCGGATATGGGAGATAAACACTGATATTTCACGGATATCCTGCACCTCATGACTTACATAAAAAATGGTGGAAAAGACCGAGGCATACAATACGCTCAAGATAAAGCACAACAAAATGAAATTCAGTTCTTTATGGTTGGGACGTTGGGAACTGACAAATAGCACTGGCGCCATAAATAGCGGCAGTTTCGTAACCCAGTAATCCAAGGCCACTGCAAAATCATCGGCGCGGATGAAGCCCAAAGAAAACACCAGCATAAACAACAAGGCAAGCAAGATCGAGCGATTCTCTTTCAGACGCTGCCATTTGGCCTTGAAATCCCATTCAATCAGCCAGTTGGCCGTAATAAAAAGCAACATCATGCTCATCACATAATTGGACAGCGGGATAGCGGCACACAACGCCGCTGTCAATAAAACGAAAATGCCATGATGTATTTGAAGTCGCTTCAAAACGCTTATTTTTGGCCTAAAATTGATTTATAACGGGCTTGGTTCAACAGCAAATCTTTTGCCGCGGAGATTTCCGGATCACAACGCAGCATATCCACATATTTTCCTTTCTGGTAATAATATCTGCTGATGATTTCCGAAGCCAGATAGTCAGAGATTTCTGCCTTATATTTCTGTAATTCAGTACTTTTTTCTTCTTCAATCTTCTTCTTCATGCTATCATACAAAGCGGAAATATCCTTGAAATATTGCTCATCCTCAGCCACTTCTTTCAGGTCTTCCAAAACCTTTTCAGTTTCAGTGGTATAGGTATATTCTTTATCTTTCAGGAAATGAATAAAATCATTATAAATCTCATCATTCACCCTGAAATCCTTTGCTTCAGGTATCGTAGCATGAGTAGCACGGTACTGAGTAGCATAATCAAAGATAAGATTATTCAGCACCAAAGCGAGAAGCAGATTGCTGGCAACGGTGTCTGGCGAAATCACATCTGGCTCCACCCCACCCTTGTCATACACCGTTCTGCCATTTTTGGTCTTATAGGCCACCGCCAAAGAATCCGGAATCTTGGTACGCGTAGGAGTAAGCGTATCATTTTTGAAATACTCGATATTCTGCACACAACGGCCACTGGGAATGTAGTACTTGGCGATGGTGATTTTCATGGAAGTGTTATAACTCAGAGGTAAAACATTCTGAACCAATCCCTTACCAAAAGTCTTTCGTCCCATAATCACACCACGGTCCAAATCTTGGAAAGCACCAGAGACAATCTCCGAGGCTGAGGCACTGTATTCGTTGACCAGCACCACGACTGGTATGGTTTTATCCGTTACAGGGAAGCGGGTTTTATACACATTATGCTGGGATTCCAATTTACCTTTGGTTTCGGAAATCATGGTACCCTGGTCCACAAAAATATTCATGATATTCACAGCTTCCTGCAGCAAACCACCGCCATTGTTACGCAAGTCGAAGATCAGGTATTTCATGCCCTGCTCTTTCAATTTGACGAAGGCCTCTTTCACTTCGCTGCTGGCCTTTTCGGTGAACTGGTCAAGTTTGATATAACCCACCTCGTCACTCACCATGCCCGAATAAGGCACACTCGGGAACTTGATTTCCTTACGTACCACATCAAACGACAGTGGTTTGGACTGACCATAGCGTTCCACCTCAATAGTGATTTTGGTACCCGGCTGGCCTTTCAGGTATTCGCTTACATCTGAAGAACTGCGGTTTTTCATGCTCTGCTTGTTGACACTCAGGATGCGGTCACCCGCCATCAATCCCGCCTGATGCGCCGGACAATCCTCATAGGGCTCGGAAATCACAATATAGTCGCCATGCTGCTGAATCAGCGCACCGATGCCACCATACTGGCCTTTGGTCATCATCTTGTAGTCCTCAATCTGCGACTCCGGATAATACACCGTATAGGGATCCAAACTTGACAGCATCGCATCGATAGCGGTTTTGGTCAAGTCGCCTGGAGAAATCTCATCGGCATATTTCGCATTCAATTCTTTTAAAATCGAAACAAAAATATCGACATTTTTAGCTATTTCGAAATCATGCTGAGCCTTACAAACATTTGAAAATGAAAATATTATCAAAAAAGAAAAGACCAGAGTCCACAGTTTTTTTCTCATATTCTATTCCTTAGTAATTAAATCTTGCAAAGGTACGATTTTTTCTTAAACGAAAAAACAGGGAAAATATTGCATTTCATTCCCACGGATTCAACTAAAAAAGTTATAAAAAATAGCACGCATTTTATCAACAATCCATAGTTAATTTATTTATATTGTTTTATCTTTGCAGATTAATTTAGTTTACTGAAAAATTACACTTTTATGAAAAAAATATACTTCTCGTTTTTACTTGTTTTCATTGCCTTTTTCCAACTGGCAAATGCAGAGCCCATCGACTCCACGACAGCCAGACAATTGGCGCAGAGGTTTTATCAGCAAAAAGCCCACATTTCCATTGACCAGCGTGAAACGCCACAAATAGTGCAATGTGCCAAAGCGGATATTACCATAGCAGGCACCCGTAATACGGTGAGCAGGGATTGTTATTATGTGGTGAATTTCACCAATGGTTTTGTTATCATTTCCGCTGATGACCGTGTGGAGCCAATTTTGGCATATTCAACCACAAGCACATTCAACACCCAGAATATACCCGACAATGTCATGTATTGGATGGACGGGTATCGACAAACAATTGCTGAGATGATAAGCAATGACAGAAGCTCCAGTGAGGAAGTAAGCCTGCACTGGTATAACCTCAAGCACAACATTATCGAAAATTCACGAAACGCCGTAGGTCCGCTGGTACAAACCACATGGGACCAAGAACCATACTACAACAATTATTGTCCCGTTGACGCTGCCAACAGTTACAGTGGTCATGCGGTGACAGGTTGTGTAGCGACAGCCATGGCACAGATCATACGCTATTGGGAATATCCCACCACTGGTTCAGGCTATCACACCTACACAACCCATGGGGACGCTGAACAAGGCTACGGTGATTATGGCACACTTTCAGTGAACTATTCTGAAGCTCATTATGACTACAGTCTCATGCCACCAAGCCTGTCAAGCTCCAGCAGTGCCGCCCAAATCGACGCTGTTGCCAAACTGATGTACCACTGCGGCGTAAGTGTGAACATGAACTATGGTCCAAGCGGAAGCGGAGCTGCTTATGCGTATGTTCCCAATGCACTCATGACCTATTTTGTCTATCCAACAGGTATTCAATGTATTTATAAGGAAGATTATACAGATGTCGCATGGAAAAATCTGATTAAAAACGAGTTGGACAACTTAAGACCCCTCATTTATGGAGGTACCAATAGTTACGGCAGTGGCCATGCCTTTATATGCGACGGATACGATGGGGATTACTTCCACATCAACTGGGGCTGGGGTGGTTCCAGCGATGGCAATTTCCTTCTTTCTCCTGGTCCCGGCAATTTTAACAATAATCAGCATCTTATATACGGCATATCGGCCGCCTCATCTTTCATCAGATGCGGCAGCAACACACTATCTCTTTCATCACCCGTTGGAGGAGTTGGCGAAATACAAACTGTCGAAGTCCGTGGTCATATGCTCAGCGGTAATATCAATGTTACCGTAAATGGTAACTTTATAGTTGGCAACAATGCTGGAACACTAAGCACATCCACCACCCTGCCTGCTGATGGCGGAACCTTGTACGTGCAATATCAGCCTCTCTCTTCAACACCACAAACGGAAGAAGGATATGCCGTGATTTCATCGGGAAGCCTTCATGACACCATTCTTCTTTTTGGCGAATCCTATTTAACCATGTGTTTTGCACCGACCAATCTGACAGCGACAGTCAACGCAACCAACGTTAACCTAAACTGGACCGCACCCATTCAGAATACGATACCAGAAAGCAGCACCATCTCATGGGATTCCACAATATACACATATTTTAGTATGGGGTCAAATTTGACCTATTGTATGCTTCAACGATATAAGGTTTCTGATTTAAGCAGTTTTAACCAACATTATCTCAATGCCATTTCTTTTATTCCCAGAAGCGGAACAACCCATTGTCGCATTGTGGCCTACCAAGGTGGTTCATGCTCAGACTGCACAGACGGATACAATTGCACCTATACTCCTGGAGAACAAATTGTAAACCAAGAAGTCCCTCTATCAGCATTGACTTTCAACAATTGGAATAGCGTAAAACTTCTCAATCCTTTCATTATTGATAACACCAAAGAATTATGGTTTGGCATTATTATATATTCAGAATCGGGCTATCCTGTCTGTTTGGGTTCTTCCACCTACAAGGATCACCAAGGAGGGATTATCGGTTATTATTATGGCACATATGATGAAGATGAAAACTTTGATTTCTTTGAGATGTCTGATCTTACTCCTGATGGCACAACACACCCGTGGGCACGCAACATTCTCTTAAAAGCTGATATTGAAAAAGTAGTAAGTCTAGTTGACCATTATGAGGTATATAAAGACGACACACATTTAGGGAATACAACAAGTACAAGTTATACTGACAACCATGTTTTAACCAATCCCTGCCGATATACAGTATATGCGGTAAACGACAATTATTGCACTTCCGAAGCCAGTATCTTAGCCTATCCTACTATTCCGTGCCTGCCCAGTGTCACCACAGGAGACATGACACAGACAAGCAACACTACCGCCACCTGTAGCGGCACTGTCATCCATAACGGTAACAGCAGTATAACAGGACGAGGATTCTGCTGGAGCACCTCACATAATCCGACCATCAGCGATGAACACCTTGCCGTTGGTAGCGGCATGGGAGATTTTTCCGGCACATTGACAGGATTAACTCCTGATTTAACCTATTATGTACGAACATACGTCACCAACAGCATAGGAACTAATTACGGGGAAGAGCAAAGCATCACCTTGTATTTTGTAGTACCGCAAACTGGAACAGAAACTTATACTGTCAACAACGAGATCGTGAAAGTCTATGACCATGCAGGACCAAACAATAATTACAGCAGAGACTGCGAAGGATCTCTAACCTTACATACTGGGGACCCTAACCAGACTTTTGAAATCGCTGGAAATTATTATCTAAACAATTACACCAGTGGGGGCAATCCTATTGACGTTTTATCCATTTATGATGGCAGTAGCACTTCCGGAACTCTTTTATTCCAGGGATCTCGCACGGGTTCTATTTCAACTCCTATCACTTCCACCCAAAATTCAATTACCATCAACTTCACCACACGCTTCAACATTCCAACCAATTACGCCGGTTTTAATCTTACCTTAAAGAAGATCGGAGAGCCCTCCTCTGCCACCAACCCTACTGTCACCACCTCCGAGGTCAGCAGCATTGCCGCCACCACCGCCACCTGCGGAGGCAATGTCACCGCTGACGGAGGGGCAAGTGTGACCGCAAGAGGTGTGTGCTGGAGCACCTCGACCAATCCCACTGTGAGCAGCAACCACAGCACCGATGGCAGCGGTACGGGAAGCTTCACCAGCAATATCACCGGCCTGACCCCCAACACCACATATTACGTCCGGGCTTATGCCACCAACAGTGTTGGCACCAGCTACGGCGAGCAAAAGACCTTCACGACCTCCTGCAACGTTGTGGCAATTGGCATCTCCGCCTCTACCGTTATCAGTGGCGGCACCACCACCATCAACTACGGCCAAAGCACCACCCTCTCCGCTTCTGGAGCCAACAGCTACGTATGGAAGACTGGCAGCACCGCCGTTGGCAACACCGCCAGTGTCACGGTCAACCCGACAAGCACCACCACCTACACCGTGACAGGTACCAACAGCTACGGCTGTACTGGCACCGCCTCAGTCACCGTGGCCGTCAATTATCTGGCACCCACCGTCACCACCAGCAATGTCACGGGCATTGCCGCCACCACCGCCACCTGCGGAGGTAATGTCACCGCTGACGGAGGGGCAAGTGTGACCGCAAGAGGCGTGTGCTGGAGCACCTCGCCCAACCCCACCGTGAGCGGAAGCCACAGCACCAATGGCAGCGGCACGGGTAGTTTCACCAGCAATATCACGGGATTGAACCCCAACACCACATATTACGTCCGGGCATACGCCACCAACAGCGTAGGCACCTCTTACGGCGAGCAAAAGACCTTCACGACCTCCTGCGACATTGTAGCGATTAGCATCTCCGCCTCCAACACCATCGTGGGCGGCACCACCACTATCAACTATGGACAAAGCACAACCCTCTCCGCTTCTGGAGCCAACAGCTACGTATGGCAAACCGGCAGCACTACCGTTGGCAACACCGCCAGTGTCACGGTCAACCCGACAAGCACCACCACCTACACCGTGACAGGTACCAACAGCTACGGCTGTACTGGCACCGCCTCAGTCACCGTGGCCGTCAATTATCTGGCACC
>JAEETJ010000081.1 GCA_016290295.1 Bacteroidales bacterium | reverse complement strand
GCTATAGATGATTTGGAATTTTTCCTATTGAATGAACACACACAGGGAGTGGATTTGAATGAGTATTTGCGCTGCTGTGAGGATGGGAAAAATGTGGGTTTGATGTCGGATGCCGGCACACCTTGTATCGCCGATCCTGGCAATGTGGTAGTGGCGAAAGCCCATCAGTTAGGCATAGAGGTGGTGCCCTTGATTGGCCCCAATTCCATCGTTTTAGCCCTGATGGGTTCCGGTTTCAACGGACAGAGTTTTGCCTTTAATGGTTATCTGCCCGTTGAGCAGGATAGGAGAGAGGCTCGCTTGAAAGCATTAGAAACATTGGTGATTAAAAATAACCAAACGCAGCTATTTATCGAGACACCCTACCGCAATAATCATCTTTTCCAGTCCATCCTTCGGGTTTGCCAGCCTGATACCCGTTTGTGTATCGCCTGTAACATGGCTACTGATGAGCAATTCCTGAAATCGCAATCGGTTGCCCGCTGGCGCAAAGAGCAAATCGACCTGCACAAAAAACCAACTGTCTTCGTTTTGGGAAGATAATTAATAAATCAAACAATCCCAACCCCAATTAATAGCAAAAATCAACCATCAACTATTAATTATTAATTGTTAATTATTAACTGTTAACTGTCATCGCACTCAAGTATGCCATCCAGCCCGAAAAGGCCAGAAATAGCAGTGCCCAGATGAAGGCGGGAATATGGGTGAACTTGGCTAAATTGGTGGCATCTCCCGCTCCATTATTGTCCTTGATGCTGAGAAACAGTAAGATGACAGACGAGGAAACGGCTTCAATCATTACCACAACAGCATAAAATAGGGCGGCAATATTGATATATTGCTGATTATTGGCATATATTAGCCATCCATTTAGGCCACAGAATAGCACAATCCATATCAGCCCATACCAGTTTCGAATCCAAAAGATTAGCATTATGATCATCAGTATGGACAACCCTATGATAAGTCCGGTTTGGTATCCTACTTCATTGAGATAGCAGAGAAACCAGCCTGCAAAGGCAGCAAAAGGGTAGCCCGCCAAAGATACCAGTATGTTACCAGCCAGAGTAGGGCATTGGGTAACGGTGGTGCCAGAAGTGTCGCGCATCAACTCAATTTTGTGCACTTTCCCTTGCATGATGAGTGCCATGAGCGCATGTCCGAATTCGTGTATGGCGGTGTTGATGATATTGAAGAACTTGCCAATGACAGGCACTCTGGGCAGTATCAAAGCTATCGGAATGAAAATATAGATAGCCGGAATGCCGAAGAGTGTCAGCGACTTCATGAGAGTACTTTTGGGAATGTTTTATCAGCTGTTATTTGCCAGAATGTGCTTAGTCGAAGCTGATCTGCTTGCGTTTCTCTTGAGCGGCGGCATCTTCACAGCCAGTAGCTGGGTCACCACGGAAGGCCTGAGGAACCGTGAAACTATAACCATTGCCTTGTGTTTCCATGATCTTCTTATAAGGCAGTTCGGGGTCGTTGTAGCATTTCTGCATGAACAAGCCGAAAACGGGCAGTGCGGTACGGGCACCCTGTCCCAAAGCGGTGGAACGGAAGTGGGCGGCACGGTCCTCACAGCCTACCCAGATGCCGCAGGTCAGTACGGGGGTATAACCTACAAACCAACCATCAGACTGGTTGTCGGTGGTGCCAGTCTTGCCACCCAAGGGGAAGGTTAGCTGGTATTGTCCGCGCAAACGGCGGCCAGTACCAAAATCAACTACACCCTGCATCAGTCGCACGGTCTTGAAGGCAGTTACTTGGTCGATAGCCTCATTGGTCTTGGGTACGTAAGTGAAGATGACATTACCTTCCTTGTCGCAAATCTTGGTAATAAATGTTGGCTCCACATAAACGCCCTGGTTGGGGAAGCAATTGATAGCTCCTACCTGCTCATACAGCGAAAGTTCGCATGCGCCTAAGCAGATGGCGGGTACAGCGGGAATGTCAGAAGTCATACCCATACGACGTACCAGTTCGATAACGGCATTGGGGCCGTATTGCTTCATAATGTAAGCCGAAACCTGGTTCAGCGACTGAGCCAAAGCTTCGCGCAACGGCATCATCTGGCCTTCTTTGTAGTGACCAGAGTTGCGAGGAGTCCAGGTACGCCCGTCTGGCAAATGGATGGTGACGGGAATGTTGGGCACCATGGTACATGGTGAATAGTCGCCGGTGGACATGGCCACAGTATAAACGTAGGGTTTAAATGTAGAACCTACCTGACGGCGTGACAGCTTCACATGGTCATATTGGAAATATTTGTAGTTGGTACCGCCAACGTAAGCTTTTACATGGCCACTGTTGACATCCACGGCCATCAGACCGCAATGCAAGAAGGATTTCATGTAGCGTAAAGAATCCATAGGTGTCATTACTGTGTCTTTCATGCCATTCCATGTGAAAACTTTCATTTTGACTTTGGTATTGAAAGCCTTGAGAATTTCCTCTTCGGAAGCACCGGCGTCTTTCATGCGCAGATAACGGTCCGAACGTCGCATAGCCGACTTGAGGATGCGGTTGGTCTCTTCCTTGCTCAGGTTAGCGAAGGGGGCGTTCTCCTTGCCGCGCCAATGTTCAAAGAACATGGGCTGCAAGTACTGGCATACATGTTCATAAACAGCTTCTTCTGCATGTTTCTGCATACGGGAGTCAATGGTGGTATAGATACGCAGACCATCGCTGTAAATGTCGTAATGCGAGCCATCTGGTTTGGGATTGTTTTTGCACCATTCGTTCATGTATAGACGCAGATATTCGCGGAAATAAGTAGCACTGCCGGCAGTGTGGTCCTGAACTGAAAAATGTGACATATCAATCGGCAGCTGCTGTAAGGAATCACATTCGTTATCAGTAAGATATTTGTACTTGTTCATCTGTGCTAATACCGTATTGCGTCGCTCGGTAGAAGCGTTGGGATTACGAGTGGGACTGTATTTGGTGGGTGCTTTGAGCATACCTACCAACAGTGCGGCTTCTTCTGTGTTTAGTTCCAAGGGAGTCTTATTGAAATAAGTCTTGGAAGCGGATTTGATACCCATGGAGTTATTACCGAAGTCCACAGTGTTGAAGTATAAAGCCATGATTTCATTCTTGGAAAACTCATGCTCCAGCTTCACGGCAACTACCCATTCTTTGAATTTGGTAAGCACTAATTTAGCCTTGCTGGCATGGGGGTCACGCGGGAACAGGTTCTTGGCCAGCTGCTGGGTGATGGTACTGCCGCCGCCCTTGTTGTTATGCGTCAATACGCCGAAACCCACGCGGAACAAAGCCCTGAGGTCGATGCCGGAATGCTTGTAGAAACGGGCATCCTCGGTGGCAATCAGCGCATTTACCAATGAGGGGGAAATCTCCTCAAATTTGCAGTTGGAACGGTTCTCGAAATAGTACTTTCCTAACAGGACACCGTCACAGGAATAGACTTCGGTGGCTTGGTTGGTTTCAGGATTCTCCAATTCTGCCAAGGAAGGCATAAAACCAAGCCATCCCATGGAAATGAAAGTGAAGAGCAGTGCCAGAATGAGTATGCCTGAAATATATATAATCCAGAAAGGCTTGATCCACTTGCTATAAGTGCCTTTGGCCTTTTTTTCTTTTTTTGGTTTTTCAGTTTTTCCACTTGAATACATAATACCGCTATATTATATTTTAATCTACAAAATTAAATATAATTTCTGATACTATGCCAGCTGGATGGTCTTTTTTTCAACAGAGAAATGTATATAATTAGTGGTCAGGGGTCAGTGGTCAGGGGTCAGTGGTCAGCAATTGACAATTATAATTGACAATTGCTAATTAATAATTGATAGTTGTTGTTGCTGTTTTCAATTTTCAGTTTAAAATCATTTGCTAATTAACCAATTTGCTAATTAACTAATTTGCTAATTAAAAACTTGTCTCTCCTCGACTCTCGTATCATCTCTAACGCTTTGTTCACCTCGTCGATGGTGCCCACACACTCGAAGGGTTTGTTTGGGGCGACACCACGTAATTCGTCAAAGTATTGCTCCATTTCGGGCTTGTCCAACAGGTCTTCTCCGAAAATGCTCACCATGGTGTCGTTGTCGATAAAGGGCGACAAGATAATATAGGCAAACAAGCATTTGGAGCAGTTGCAGCACCATTTGTTCTCCTTGCTGCCGGCATTGCAGCTCTTGAAAACTGGAAAATACTGTGGGTGCTTGGCAAACATCTCGGCTATCTGCAGTTCGGTATAGGGTCGCA